>CAWKCG010000063.1:0-7275 GCA_963847965.1 uncultured Actinomycetes bacterium | reverse complement strand
GAACCCCAACGTTAGTCCAAGGGGAGGCCCAAGGGGGTCCAAGGGGGGCCCGGGAGGATGGGTCCCCCCGGTCGCGGGGGGTTTCGGGGGGTCGCCCCCCCGGATTAACAGAGCATGGTAGACCTTGCGCCATGGAGATCCCTCAAGTCAGCCCGCCGGACATGCCGGGGTACGGCATCGCCGGACCGACGGGAAGGCAGCGGACTCCTGCACTGGTCCTGGCAGCGGAGCGACTGACGGCCGCGCCTGAGTGACTGGGTCGTGTCGGTCTGGCCAGATGGGCGGCCGCACGTCATGCCGGTCTGGGGCATGTGGGATGACAGCACGCTGTGGTTCACCAGCAGCACCGGCTCCCGGAAGGTCCGTAACCTGACCGCCCACCCCCGCTGCTGCATCACCACCGAGGACGCCTCGGACCCCGTGATCATCGAGGGCACCGCGCACATATCAACCGAGCTGCCGGTGCTGCGGCGGGTGGTCGACCTGATGAACGCCAAGTACCGGACGGACTACCGGGTGGACTTCCTCGATCTGGCCCAGAACGCGACCATCGGGGTCCGGCCGCACCGCGTGTTCAGCATGCGGGCCGGAGACTTCACCGGATCCCCGACACGCTGGACGTTCGAGGACGAGCGGTAATAAACGAGCGGAAATAAACGAGCGGTAATAAGAGCGCAATCTTCGCGGGACTAACGAAACGTCCGGGGCAGGTAGCGTGGACGGAGCGCCTAGCCGCGACATTCCGCCATGACATCAGCGCCTGCCCTCGCCGACGCCCCGCCCCGGGCCCCGCACGCCCTCGCCGGGGCCGTGACTGGTGTGCTCGCGGCGGCGGTCGCGATCGGCGCGGCTCAGCTCGCCGCAGGCCTCACCGTTCCGCAGAGCTCGCCGGTGCTCGCCGTCGGCCAGGCGGCGATCGATCTCACGCCACCGCCAGTCAAGGACTTCGCCATCTCCGCCTTCGGCGCCGACGACAAAACCGTTCTGCTCGGCGGCATCCTGGTGGTACTCGCCCTGTACGCGGCGGTGGTCGGGATGGTGGCGGTCCGCCGGCGACGTTCGGCATGTGGGGGCTTGCGCTCTTCGCCTTCATCGGCCTGGCGGCCGCCCTGACCAGGCCCAACTCGACGCCGGAATACGTCGTGCCCACCCTCGCCGGCGCCCTGGCCGGGGCGTTCGCGCTGGCCCGGCTGGCCCGGGCCGCGGCCAGGCTCAGCCCCTCTCCAACCCGGGCGCGCCCGGCCCCGCCTCGCCCGGCCCCGCCGGAGACCCTGACACCGCCGGACCTTCCCGCGCCGCCGGACGTGCCTCGTCCAGCGGACCCGCCGGCGGAGACGCCGGCGGAGACGCCGGCGGAGACGCCGGCCTACTCCTTTACCTACCTCCCCAATCCCGACGATCAGGGACCGCCACGCTGGCCCGAACGGCGGCGGTTCCTGGTCGCCGGCGGGATCGCCGCGGCCGCCGCGGCCGCCGGGACGCTCGCCGGGCGCGAGCTGATCACGCGGCGCAACGTCAGCCAGGCGCGGGCCGCCCTGCGGTTCCCCCGGCCGGCGGTCTCCGCGCCGCCGCTTCCGGCCGGGAGCAACCTGAACATCCCCGGCCTCAGCTCGTTCATCACCCCGGACAACAGCTTCTACCGCGTCGATACTGCCCTGCTCCTGCCCCAGGTGGATCCGGCAACCTGGCAACTGCGGATCCACGGGATGGTGCAACGCGAGATCACCATCACGTTCGCCGAGCTGCTGAAGCGCCCGCTCATCGAGGACTACGTGACGCTCACCTGCGTGTCCGACCCGGTGGGCGGGCCTTACGTGGGCAACGCCAAATGGCTCGGCGCGAGCCTGGCCGCGCTGATCCGGCAGGCCCGCCCCCTGGCGGGCGCCAGCCAGCTGCTCTGCACCTCGGTCGACGGGTTCACCTCGGGCACCCCGCTCGAGGTGATACTGGACGGCCGGGACGCGCTGCTCGCCGTCGCGATGAACGGCGAGGCACTGCCCGTCGAGCACGGTTTCCCGGCGCGGATGGTGGTGCCCGGCCTGTACGGCTACGTATCCGCGACCAAGTGGGTGACCGACATCGAGGTCACCACGTTCGCGGCGGCCTCCGCCTACTGGGTACAGCGGGGCTGGTCACAGCAGGCGCCGATCAAGACCGAGTCCAGGATCGACGTGCCCGCCGGCGGCGCGTCGCTCGCCCCGGGGCGGACGGCGGTGGCCGGAGTAGCGTGGGCGCAGCACAAGGGCATCGCCGCCGTGGAGGTCAGGGTGGACGGTGGCCCGTGGCACCAGGCGCGGCTGGCCGCGGTGCCCGACATCGACACGTGGCGGCAGTGGGTCTGGGAGTGGCCCGCGACGCCAGGCAATCACCTGCTCGAAGCCCGCGCCACCGACCAGACCGGCTATACCCAGACCGCAGTCCAGGCCCAGCCGCCGCCCAACGGCGCGTCCGGCTACCCCTCCGCCGCCGTCACCGTCGGCGGTTCCTAGCGGCCCGCCGTCATGGGGAATGGCGCGGGGCAAGCGATGCGAGGTGGCGGCGGCCAAGGCGGATAGGCCGGTCCGTTCGGGATAAGGACCGCTGAGATTCGAGCAGGTCCCGGAATGCGCGGCCGAACAGGTACGCGTCACCTGGCCAGCGAGCCGATACGTAGTTGCGGTCGTGGACGACGAAGGCCGGGCGGTCGTCGGTGGCGGTGCCGCGCGGGGACAGCGTGACCGGCCCGCGCTCAAACTGGCCGTCCGGATCCTCTAGGGTGGCCCGCACCTCGTCCTCGACGTAGGCGGGATAAGTGCGGTAGTAGCGGCCGAGCCGCCACGCGGTGGCCAGGTAGGCTGAACGCTCCATGTATTTCGGCAGCCGGGACCGTGCCCGCTTTCTCGGTGGCGAAGACGACCCGGTGGCCGGCGTCGCGCAGGATCGCCCACGGCACCGCGACCTCGGTGACATCGAAATCCCGGTCCGGAAGCGGCAGCAGCACGCGCACCCGGCCATCATCCCACTGGTTTACGGTTAGGCAGACGCGGAGAAACGGAGGGCAAGATGAGCGCCGATGCTGAGTTCGCCGGGATGGCGCGGGATTACCTGGACGACCGGGCCGAACGGCATCCGGACATCGCCACCGGTCTCGGCGATCACCGGTTCGACGCGCGCCTGGCGGATCCTTCGGCGCAGGCCCTGGATGATGAACGGCGCGCGCTCGACGGCTGGGCCACGCGCCTCGCCGCCGTCGATCACGGCGCCCTGTCGGCCGAGCACCGGGTGGACGCCGCGATGATGGCGGACAGCGTGGCGCGGCGGGTGTTCGAGCTCGACGAGCTGCGCGAGCATACCTGGAACCCGCTGCAGGCCAACCCGGGCAAGGCGATCTACCAGCTGCTGGCCAGGGACTTCGCGCCGCTGCCCGACCGGCTGGCTTCGGTCGCCGGGAGGCTTGCCGCCATTCCCGCCGTGCTGGCGGAGGCGCGCCGGCAGCTCGGGCGCATGCCCCGGGTCCACCTGGAGACCGCGATCGGGCAGTTCGACGGCACGATCGCGCTGGTCAGCAAGGAGATCGACGCCGCTCTTGAGGCCGCGCCGCAGTGCGCCGCGCAGCTGGCTGAGGTGCGCCCTGCCGCGCTCGAGGCGCTGGCCGAGCACCGGGCCTGGCTCTCCGTCCAGCTCGCCGGTCCCGATGATTTCGCCGATCCGAGGATCGGGCCGGAACGGTTCGCCCGCAAGCTGTCGCTCACCTTGAGCGCGGCGGCGGACGCGGACGCGATCCTGGCCCGGGCCCTGGCCGACCTAGACCGGGTGAGCGAGGAGATGGCTCAGCTGGCCGCCGAGATGGCTGGCGGGGCCAGGCCCGGCCCTGAGGTGGTCCGGCAGGTGCTCGACCGGCTGGCTGAGGACGTGCCGGACGACGCGACCATCCTGGAGTTCTGCCGTGACGCGCTCGCCACGCAGACCGCATTCGTGACCGACCGCCGCCTGGTCTCGCTCTACGACGACCCGGTGGAGCTGATCGCGATGCCGGAAATCGACCGCGGGGTCGCGGTGGCCTACTGCGACTCCCCCGGCCCGCTAGAGACCTCTCCGCTGCCGACGTTCATCGCGGTGTCGCCGACGCCGGCGGACTGGCCTGCCCAGCGGGTCGCCTCGTTCTACCGTGAGTACAACCGGCACCTGGTGCACAACCTGATGGTGCACGAGGCGATGCCCGGTCACTACCTGCAGCTGCAGCACTCACGAAGGTTCACCGGCTCGGACACCGCGATCCGCGCGGCGCTGCGGTCAGGGTCGTTCACCGAGGGGTGGGCAGCCTATACCGAACGGATCATGGCAGAGCTTGGGTACCCGGGTGAGGGCGATCCGCGAGCGCTCCGGATGCAGCAGCTCAAGATGCAGCTGCGCACGATCATCAACGCCATCCTGGACGCCCGGATCCACGGGCACGGCATGACCGAAGCGGAAGCCATGGCGCTGATGACGGGCCGCGGGCACCAGGAGGAAGGCGAGGCGGCAGGCAAGTGGCGCCGCGCCCAGCTCACGTCGGCCCAGCTGTCCACCTATTACGTCGGGTATTGCGAGATCTCCGACCTGGCGGATGACCTGCGGGCGGCCGAGCCCGGCCTGACCGATCAGCAGGTCCACGACCGCATGCTGGCGCATGGCTCGCCGCCGGTCCGGCTGCTGCGCACGCTGATCGCGTCGTGAGCGGGCCTGGCTTGGCGGGCCGGTCACGCATGAAGCTGGCCGCGCGGGACCGCGCCCAGCTCGTCATCGCCGCCTACGACGTCGGCCTGGTCCGCCCAGAAACTGGTTGAGGGCCCTGCCGCCCGTTCCTGGCGGCCGGGGCTGGGGCGGAACGCCGGAAGAACTCCCGCTCGGCCAGCGACCAGGCCAGCGACGTGAGCAGGTAGATCCCCGCCGCGAGCGGCGCGAACGCGGCGATGACCACGGTCAGGTACGGCAGCGCCCTGACCAGCAGCCCGGAGCCACCTGTCATCGCGGGAGTTGCCTGGGCGCCGCCGGCCTGAGCCGTCATCAGGCGCCCCAGCCGGGCGGACAGCCAGCACAGGGCCGCCAGCAGAGCGAACACGCCGAGGAAGACCGCGCCCTGCAGGCTCGCCGGGCCGGCGCCGCCGAGCCAGTGCATGCCCAGCGGCACGCCGAGCAGATCGTGGGAGAGCAGCGTGTTCGGCTTCCCGCCGACCTGCGGCGACCGGAACAACAGGTACATGACCGACAGGAACGGCCACTGGAGCAGCAGCGGCGTGATCCCGGCGAACAGGTTGGTGCCCTCGCGCTTGTACAGCGCGGACATCTCGCGCTGCAGCCGCTCCGGCTGCTTGGCGTACCGCTGCCGCAGCGCCTGCAGCTGCGGGGCCAGCCGGGCCTGGACGGCCTGCCCGCGCAGCGCGCGCAGGCTGAGCGGCATGAGGAGCAGCCGGGCCCCCATCGTGAACGCGATGATCGCGGCCACGGCGGCCAGACCGCCAAGAACGGGCGTGAGGACACCGGTGAACCCGGAGACAAGGTGGTACGCGGCGTCCACCGGGACGCCAAGGAGACTGAACATGAGACAACGGCCTTCCAGCTACGACGGATGAGGGCTGGAGGCGGCCGCGAGATCCGCGGATCAGCGGGAGAAGGCGGCCGCCGGGGCCGCCGATGGTGCTCTGGGCCTGGACCGTCCTGCCGCGTCTGGATCGCGCTGGCGCAAGAACGCCGCGCGCCTGGACTTCTCCCGCAGCGCCGAGGCGCGGCGGACCATCGGGAGAGCGGCGGTCGCGCGGGAAACGCCGGCCACCGAGGTGAGCAGGGCCAACACCGCGGCGAACACGGCCCCGGCCAGCACGGCCCCGGCTAGCGCGGTAAGTCCGGACGGGCTCGCGGTGAGCTGCGCGAGGTCGCGCAGCAGCCCGGCCAGCATGGCCAGCAGGCCGCCGAGCACCGTCATCGCCATCGTCCCGTCTGGATCTTAAGGGAGCACCACATTCAGGGTACGGCCGCCGGCGCCATCTGGCGACAAGGGGTCAGGCGAGTTCGCCGACCGCGGCCAGCAGGCGATCGACGTCGGCCTCGTCGTTGTAGTGCACTAGGCCTGCCCGGACGGCGCCGCCGGAATCCCGCAGCCCGAGCACCCCGGCCAGTTCCCACGCGTAGTTGTCGCCGTTCCAGACGTTGACCTGGCGGTCGGCCAGGTGTTCGGCGACCTCCCGGGGCGAGTGCCCGGCTACGGTGAAGAACGCCGTCGGAGCGCGCCGGGCAGCCCGGCCGTACAGCGTCACGTGCTCCATCGCCCCCAGGCCGCCGAGCAGGCGGGCGAACAGCCGCGTCTCGTACTCCTCGACGGCGGCCATGGAAGCCAGCACCCGCTGCCGCCTGCTGCCGGTGGCGGTACCTGGGGCGAACGCAAGGGAGGCGAGATGCTCCACGGCCGCGGTGACCCCGGCCAGGTCGGCGAAGGCCGCGGTGCCGCGCTCGAACCGGCCGGGCACAGCCGCCGGGGCGGGCGCGAGCTTGTCCGGGTGCAGGGTCTCGAGCAGGGTCGGCTCAGCGACGACGGTGCCGATGTGCGGCCCGGACCACTTGTAGGCGCTGGTGGCGTAGAAGTCGGCGCCGAGTGCCCGGACGTCCACCGGCACGTGCGGGGTGGCGTGCACGCCGTCGACGTAGACCAGCGCGCCGACTGCGTGCGCGGCCGCGGCGATGGCCGCCACGTCCGGCCGCGTGCCGACGACGTTGCTGGCCGCGGTGACCGCGACTAGCCGGGTACGCTCAGACAGCAGGTCGCGGTACTGGGCGGCGGGAAGTTCGGTCGTCGGTATGTCTACTTCGGCCCACCGCACCGTGGCGCCGTGGCGCGCGGCGGCCTGCACCCAGGGCCTGACGTTCGCGTCGTGGTCGAGCCGGGACACGACCACCTCGTCGCCGGGCTCCCAGCGCCGGGACAGCGTTTCCGCGAGCCGGTAGGTGAGCGTGGTCATGTTCGGGCCGAGGATGACGCCGTCCGGAGGCGAGCACCGGTCAGGTCGGCCATGGCCTGGCGACATCGGCGACGATGGAGCCGGAGCGCCCGCGCAGCCGGGGAAGGTGCCCCCGACGTTGCCGATCCCGGACCGGTAGGCGTCCGCGATCGCCTCGATGACCGCCCCGGGGATCCTGCGCGCCCGCGGCGCCGTCCAGGTAGCCGTAGCCGTCGCTCAGTGCCGGGTAAGCCGCCCGGACGAGTTTTACGTCATAGATCATTGGAGTCCACCACCACTAACACCTGGAGCCAGTCCCGTACGT
>CAWKCG010000062.1:0-16564 GCA_963847965.1 uncultured Actinomycetes bacterium | reverse complement strand
CCGATCAGCTGATTTATCCTCTCAGCTCAGCCCGGCCTGGCCGTTGTCAATGACAGCCGTGAGGCAAACTCATACCGGACGACCTTGAGGCCACCCATGGTATTACGGGCCAGTCGGTGGTCGCTCCGAGGCCACAAACGCTTCCAGCCCAGAACCGGGGTGCATATATACGTAGTCGCGCGCCTTGGCGACCTGGAGTGCGTTGGCTCGCCGCACGGCTCTAACGCCTACAGCCTCAAAGTTGTCCGCTCTATGGAGCGCGGCAAGCCGCCATGGACTGAGGGGAAGGAAGACCGTGGTCGCGTCGCCGAATGGCACACCGCCAGGAATGCCGAGGGCAGCACCCCCAGCGCCGACGGTGATCGCGGGCACGTCACCGAGCAGGAACTGGAACTGGCGCCGACGGGACCAGATGATCTCCAGGCGGGATGCCGCCGCTATCCTGCGCGCCTCCTCGAAGAGGTCGACAACACGCAGCCGGAAGTAGGCACCGCTCTGGTTCAGAGCCGTAGCCGTGCTGAGCAGGTCATCCGCGATCTCCTCAGCGACGGTTGAACCGCTCGCGTAATAACCATGCTTCTGGTAGAAGAGCTGCTCCATCCCGGACCTATCAGCTATATACGCGGCGCGTGCGGCGGCAAGCGTCTGCTGCCAGTTCTGCTTACCGACTCCAAGGTGTCCAGGCTGCGCGCGAAGTGGAGTGCGATCGCGTCCTTGATGACGGCGACGTGCTTCGGGTTCTGGAGGACCCGGCGCGTCCGGGCCGCCTTGATCGCAGCGGGCAGATCCTGCTCGGTGAGGCCCCAAAGCTGCTCGGTCTCCCGGCTGTCGATCTTTACGAAGTTCTCGAGCTTGCCGACCGCTCCCGGCGCCCGCAAATAGGCTCTGCCGAATTGGAGGTTGTAGGAAAGTAGCCGGTCACCCTGGTTCGTCGGCCCAGGAATCGGCGCAGCAGAGCGCGCGACACGACATGCTGCTCACGCACCATCGGGGAGGCGGTGTTGAGCGCCTGGCGACCGGTGTCCACGATTTCCTGGATTCGCGCTGCCGGCACGCCGCTGATCGCCGCGATGTCGCCCTTGCGCCGCTCGACAACATCGAACCCGACAATGCTGGCGAAGAGGACGGCCCGCCCCAGCTGCCGCCCCTGGTCCTCACGCAGCCGATCGGCGAAGACCCGAATCAGCAACGGTACGGCAGGAATCACCCGTCCCATGCTGGCACCACCGCCGATGTCAGAACCGCGAATTACTGTCCGTGTGAGTAAGCTCGACCTCGCACCGCGGAAGGGCACGCAGCAACCGGCGCTCACCAGGTGTCGCAAGATGCTCTCCCGCCGGGGTCGCGTAACATTCGTCGGGCGCTGGAGCCATGTCTGTCTGATGAACTGTGTGTGCGTTCTCGCATCGTCAGCGCATAGGGCCGCGTGGCCTTGGTGGTGGCGGTCGCCGCGCTGGTGGCGGTTTGCCCGGATCCGGACCGGGCTGTCCTGGTGTCGCTGGTGGCGTAGCTGGCCGGACTGACTGGGGGAAAGACTGCCCGGCGAGCTGGGCGGCGGTGCTAGCGCGCTGGGCCGGGCGCGGCTGTGCAGGCGGTGCTGGGCGTGCGGCGGCGTACAGCTGTTCAGCAGCGGCGTGGGCTGCGGCGGCCTGGGCGGCCTGGTGCTGCGATTCGCGGAGTTCGGCTACAGCTTCGGCGAGCGCTGCCAGTCGGGTGATAAGCACGATCGGGGCCATGGACCGGTCGCCGGTCAGGCAGGCGAACGCGGACAGCAACCGGGCGGCTTGGCGGAGGTGGTTCCCAGCCAGGGACGGTGGCGGGATACGGCCGTAGGGTGGGCGGGCGGCGCGGTCGTAGGCGTCGGCGGCCTGGCGTAGGATGCGGCTGCCGAGCATAGCGGCGGCCACGTGCAAGGTGTCGGAGGTGGCCCAGGCGGCGTCGGCGGCGTCGGTCCAGGTCAGGTTGCGGATCTGCGCCGTCGCGTCGGCGGCGGCGCGGGTGGCGTGGTCCCAGATCGCGTTGCGTTCCTCGGCGGTGTGGTTCAGATGCGGTCGGCCGGGTGCGGTTCGGGTTGGGGTCCACCGCTGCCGCAGCTTGGGCCAGCTCAGGTCCGCCGCGAGTTTCCCGCCGCCGTACCAGACCGGTCCGCCCTCCTTGGCGGTGTCGCCGGGCAGGGCGACTGAGTACCCGGTGACCTGACCCGGGCTCTGGACGCTGAACCGCTTGCGCACCAGCACCCCGGCCTGGTCCAAGTGGGCGAAGAACTCGTGCTCGCTGCCCGCTGCCGCCGCAGCAGTCGTGACCTGCCGCCTGAGTGTGATCCTGGGTGCTTCGTCCAGGCCGCGGCGGGCGGCCTTCTCGTTCTCCGCACGGGTCGGACGGCGGGCCGCGGTGGTCGGCTGGGGCGGTGGAGCGCAGCCCGTACCGCTGCTCGGCGGCCAGGCAGGCGGCGCGAACCTTGTACCGTTCCCAGGACGGGCTGGGCTTGCCGCCGTCCTGGCGGGCCAGCATCGCGACGAGATGAATGTGATCATCACCGTGCCGCACGGCGATCCAGCGGACGGCCTCGTCTTCCTGGCCGTAGGGCGACAGCCCGGTGCGGTGCATGACCTCGTGCGCGATGACGGCCCATTCGTCGTCGGACAGCATCCGGTCTTCGGGAGCGGCGCGCATCGAGCAGTGCCAGACCGGCCGCGGGTAGCCTCGCTCGCCCAGAGTGGCCTGCGGCTGCTTCAGCAGCCCGGTCAGCTTGGTGAAGTCCCGCTTTCCGTCCGGCCGCAGCGGCGGTTCGAGGCTGGCTGGATGACGCCAGCCCGCGACGATGTGCAGATCGGTGTGTTCTTCGTGGCGGCCGAGCCCGAACAGGTAATACAGCAGCGGGTCGATGTGCTCCCCGCGCGGGGTGCTGATCTTCCCGATCACCCGGTCACCGCCACCGCCACGAGCCTTTAGCCCAGGGCCTTGCGCACGGCGTCGGCAACCTCGTCGATGTGGTCGGCGCGGCGGATAGTCCCGGCGGCATAGCCGGGCAGGCCCCTGGCGGGCTGCCCGGTCGCGTCCAGCTTCGCGACCGCCTGGTGGATGTTCGTACTGATGTGACGCACCAGCCCGGCCGCGCGCATCAACTCGATCAGCACCCGCCGGAGCAACTCCCGGTCATTTGCCGGCGGTCCAACTATCGTTGAGCTCGTTGCTGTATTTGCAGCCGAACTTGAGCGCCAGACGATTACCAAACGGACCATGTTGACGTGTACTAGCCGCTACTCCAGATTCTCCGACGAAGAAAGACGGCAGTCCAGGCGCATGGATTGAGAGCCAATGTTCACCGTCGACGCTTGTCTGGAACGACATCCAAATGAATCTCCCATAACCTGACTTCGCGCAGCCGTCGTTGGACACCGTGGCGACGAAACTCAATGCCGTACCGAAGTCTCCTGGGAGCTTAAAAGTCGGCCGCTGCTCGGCGCCGATCTGAAGGTCGCCGATGTCAAAGGTCCGTTCCTCGTAATACATGTGGGCTCCCTCTTGCGATACTATTTGGGCCGCTCCAGAGATGCGACCAGCGATTTGATCGGAAGATGTGGCGTTTAGGCGTGCCGCCTGCGCTTGTTGCAATGCCCAGACTTGTTGTTGGTGTTGCTGCAATGCCCAGACTTGTTGCTGATGTTCATATTCAAAGTGGAAGCGCTCAGCAGGGGATGGATCCAAAATGTCTCCCTAATTGACCCTTCCGCGGTTCAACCCCGCGCAGTGGGCCTACGATACCGAATCCGGATTTGAGATCACCAAGCGGCAAGCTCCAGGTAGGAGACGCCCGGCATCGGGAGTTTGAAGGCGAACTCCAGGAGCCCGTCCCCAGAAGCGGCGCGCCGCTCCGGCGTCACCAGATCCTCGAGCGTGTTCAACTCCCTGAGCGCCGCCCACTGCTCCTCGGACGGCCAGGGAGCGCCGCGGCTCATCTGTTCCCAGGCGCGCACGATGTTGGAGTGGTCGGAGTCGATGCGGAAGTGCCTGACGGCATAGGACGATCCGGGTACACCGCGCACGCGCAGCCGCACCTCCCGGTCAAGCTCCGCATCCCCGCCGATCTTGCCCTGGTCCAGGGTGCCGTTCCAGACCAGGACCCCGATGCGCCCGTCGTCGTGGCGCGCCGCCAGCGCCTCGACCAGCCCGCTAGCCCCGTCACCGCTGGCGCTGACCGGCAGGCGGTGCGGCCCGAGCCGGGCCAGCAGCGCCAGCGCCCAGTACCGGGGCTTGCGCAGGTTTCCCGCGGACAGCAGCCCGAACCCCCCGTGGAACAGCTCCGGCGGCGCGCCCAGCTCCTCGAAGTGGTCGGAGGCGACCCAGTGCGATAGCGCCCCGACCCGGCCCAGCACGGACGCCATGCCGCGGAGCAGGAACGCCGCGGCGAACACGGTATCGCCGACGCGGTTGAAGTGGCTCGGGGTTGGCCCCCACTCGGTCCACCAGATCGGCGTGCCCTCCCGGCCGTAGCGGGCCAGCACCGGCCGCAGGTCCAGCGGCCCATTGCCGTAGACGTGGGTCGAGAGGAAATCGAGCGGCGCACCGGAGGCACGCAGGTGATCAAGGAACTCCCAGATCCAGCCCGCCGCCGCCGAAGCCTGCCCGCCGACCCGCAATCCGGGATGCACAGCCTTGATCGCGCGCGCGGAGGAGTCATACAGCCGGAAGTACTCCCCGGGCGTCCCCGACCAGAACACATCCAGGTTCGGCTCGTTCCACACCTCGAATGACCAGTGGCGCGTGACCTCGTCCTCGCCGTACCGCTCGAGCAGGTGGGCGGCCAGGGCGCGGACCAGGTCCGCCCAGCGATCCCAGTCACGCGGCGGGGAGATGATCCCCTTCCAGGTGAATACGGTCTGGCCCGGGTCGCGGGCCAGCGCGGCGGGCATGAGGGAAAGCTCGACGACCGGACGCAGGCCGACCTCGAGCAGCAAGTCGTACACCCGGTCGACGCCGCCGAAGTCGTGCACCGCGCGCCCCCCGGATTCGGTGTAGACCCCGAGGTCGTCGCACAGGATGCCGTGCGCGCGGACGGCCCGCACGCCGAGCTCGTCGCGCGCGATCCGCAGCGCCTCGCGGAGTTCGGTGCCGATTACCCGCCCCCCGGTGCGGTCCCGGCGCAGCAGGGAGCTCAGGTGTTCCGAGCCGATCATGGGCTCCCACGGCCGGTCCAGCTCGCCAGCGGCCGACCCGCCGACGTCGATCCTCACCACCGGAGCCACAACAGCCGCCGCGCCCCGCTTCGCTCCTCCCGGTGCCGCGGCGACCGCGTCCGACAGCGGCCCGGCGGACGACCCGTCGGCCACGGCCGCCACCGCGTAGTACCTGACCCGGCCCGCTTCGCCCGACGTATCGGCGTACGGCCCGGCCGGGACCGCGAGCACGTCCCCTCCGCCGTGATCCAGCGGCAGGAACGGCCCGTCGGCGCTCCCGGCCTGGTAGACCAGGTACCCGGCCGCTCCGGGTACCTGGTCCCAGTTCAACATGACGTGGCCCAGCCCGGGCTCAGCGCGCAGCCCAGACGGCCGCGGCAGGCCGCCCGCCGCACCGTCGCGGCCGTCTCGGCCGGGCACGCCACGCCGCCCGATCCGCCGTTCCCAGTCGGCCCGCGCCCGAACCGGCCCGTCCGGAGCCCCCATGTCGATCCTCCTCGGAAGACCCCTTTTTATCCCGAACGATCTGTGGTTCCCGTGACCGGGCCCGGTCATCGTCCTCCAGCCAGCAGGGCGAGGCCGAGCTCGGAGGTCTGGTAGAGCACGGTGCGCCCGCTGCGCTGGCGGTCCACGAGGCCGCCGCGGCGCAGGACGGCGAGGTGCTGCGAGACGGCGCTCGGGCTAACGCCCAGCCGGCGGGCCAGCGCCGTGGTCGTCGCGGGTGAGCACAGCGCCTCGAGCAGCCTGGCCCGCGGCTCGCCCAGCAGCAACTCCAGGGCCTCCCGGTCCGCGGCGACCGGTTCGTCCGCGCCAAGGCCCGCGTGCCACACCGTCGCGGCTCCCCGCGCCGGGTACAGCAGGTGGATTTGAGTGCTGCTGGCTCTGCTCACCGACCACCCCGGCCAGACGAACACGCTGGGCATCAGCACCAGGCCCTCCGGCGCCAGCGTGACCTGAGCGTCCGGCCCGGTTTCCGTGTCGGACAGCAATAGCCTGCCTGCGGACCAGCGCACGCCGGGATGGAGGTCGGCGAACAGCGACCGGGCCCCGCCGCCCGCCAGCATCGCGGCACGGTACGCGATGTCGGCATCGAACACCGCACGCATCCGCTCCCAGTGCGGCGCGATCAGGCGGTCATGACACTCCGCCACCTCGGCTGCTATCTCCGCCAGGGTCTCCTGCGGCCGCTCGAACAGGTCCGTCGCGCTGTCAGGCCAAGGCTCATCGCCGAACACGTTCGGCAGGCTCAAGCGCACGGCCTCGGTCGGCACCGCGCGGACGCGGGCCAGTTCCTCACCGATGCCAGCGGACCTGCCGACAGGCACCGGGAACAAGAACTCCGGCCAGAAGGGCCGGTCGCTCACGATCAGCGGCCACACCCTGGGCAGCCGCAGCGGACGGCGCTCCAACTCGGCTCGCGCCCAGCGCACCCAGGGCAGGTTCAGCGAGGACCGGCCAGGGTGCGCGAGCAGCGGAACGGCCCTGAGCGTCTCGAACAGCGGGGACATCGCGAACCTGGTCGCCGCGAGGTCCGCCACGTCGAGTTCCAGCGTCACGAGCATGTCGGCACCCGTCAGGATTTAGCCCTGGACTTAACCGTAGCTCAAGCCACCCGATACCGCCCACTCTGGCCAGCATGACCCAGGTATCACGGCCCGCAGCGAGCGCCGGGTCCGGCCCAAGGCCCAGGCTCGGTCGGCACTACTGGGCCATGTGGTGGGCCAACGCGATCAGCAGCACCGGCGACGGCGCCCTCGTGGCCGCGCTGCCGCTGCTCGCCGTGACCATCACCAGGGACCCGCGGCTGGTCTCCGTCGTCACCGCCGCCACCTACCTGCCCTGGATGCTGTTCTCCCTCCCGGCCGGCGCCATCGTCGACCGCTACGACCGGGTCAAGCTGATGTGGTGGTCCCAGGCCGTCCAGGCCGTGATCGTGGCCGCGGTCACCGTGGGAATCGTCTTCCACCAGGCGGACATCGCGGTGCTCGGCCTGGCCGGATTCGGCCTGGGCTGCGCCGAGGTCATCTTCAGCAACGCCGCGCAGGCGATGCTCCCCGCCCTGGTCCCGGCCGAACTCCTGCCGAAGGCCAACGGCAGCCAGCAGATCAGCCAGACCGTGGGGGAGTCGTTCGTCGGCCCGCCGGTCGGCAGCCTGCTGTTCGCCGCGGCCGCGGCGCTGCCGTTCGGCCTCGATGCCGCGTCCTTCGCGGGCTCGGCCGCGCTGGTGGCCACCCTGCCCAGGTCCCCGAAGACGGCCAAGCACGTCGGCACCATCCGCACCCAGATCAAAGAGGGCCTGCGCTGGCTCATCAGGCACCGCCTGCTGCGCGTGGTCGCGGTACTGCTCGGCGTCTACAACTTCGCGAACCAGATGGGCCAGGCCATCCTGGTGCTGCTGGCCACCCAGACGCTGCACGTCGGCACCCGCGGCTACGGGTTCCTGCTGGCCGCGTCCGCCGTCGGCAGCGTGATCGGCGGCTTGGTCTGCCCGGCGCTGACCCGCCGCCTGGGCTTCCTGACCTCGCTGGTGGTCGGGGGAGCGATCGACGCCGTGGTCTTCGTCGGCATCGGGCTGGCCCCTGACCCGGCCGTGGCCGCGGCCCTGCTGGCGGGCCAGGGGTTCGGCGTCGCGATGTGGAACGTCGTGACGGTCAGCCTGCGCCAGCAGATCGTCCCCGCGGACCTGCTGGGCCGGGTCAACAGCGTCTACCGCATGCTCGGCTGGGGCCTGATGCCGGTCGGCGCGCTGGCCGGCGGCTTCGTGGCTCACGCCGCCGGCCTGCGCGCCCCCTATATCGTCGCTGGCGTCCTGTGCGGCCTCAGCCTGCTGGCCGCCTTCCCGCTCCTGCTGCCCGCCTACCGGGCTATGCGTCGCGGCGGAGCAGAACCACCGCCGTGAGCCCGATGAGCGCGGCCGCGAGGACCAGGAAGATGCCGGTCTCGATGCCCTGGAACGTCCAGTAGCGGTCGGCGGGCTGGTACGTGAGGAACCCGCGGAAGTGGGCCAGGGCCTGCGTGCAGGACGCCGGGGGAGTGAAGGCAGCCCGGCCCGGCGCATTACAGGAAGCCGGGAGGTAGCCGACGGGGATGCCGTCGACGACGTTCCCACTGATCGTGTTCTGATCGATCGCCTGCCCGTTCGGGCCGATGATGCCCTGCGCGATCTGCCAGAAGGCCCCCGGTGGCGTGAAGCCGCTGGTCACCTTGTAGAACACGGTGACCGCGCTCATGTAGTGCGGGCGCAGCAACAGCGTGACCAGCGCGCGCACCGCGATGAAACCGCCCAGCGTGACGGCCATGGCCGGCAGCACCCGGCGGATCAGCGCGCCGGCCGCGATGCCGAGCGCCAGCGCGAACAGCGAGTAGGCCACCGGGACCGTGCCCATGATGTCGAACCGGCCCGGGTTGAAGGCGTCAAGCTGCTCGGCGTTGTTCGGCCCTTCCCACCAGGTCACCAGGGCCGAGATGACGCCGCCCCAGATCGCCGCGGCCAGCACCATCCAGCCGATCTTGACCCCGAGCCAGCGCCTGCGCGTGATGCTCTGCATCCAGGCGAACTGCGTGGTGCCGGCCTCGGCCTCGGCGGCCACCAGCGGGGCACCCCAGAACAGCCCGACCAGGGCGGGCGCGCCCAGCGTGCAGATGACGAGGAAGCCGACCGCGCGGTTGCCGAGGAACAGCCCGCCGGGGTGCACGCAATGCTGGCCGGGGACGCACGTGGCCTGCGCCGCGTGAAACTGATCCGCCACCTGCACGCCGGTGATCACCATTAGGACAGCGAACGCGGCCAGCAGCGCGGCGCCCACGACAAACTGAAGGCGGTGCTGGCGCCAGGTGAGCCAGGTCATTTCTCTTCTCCAACCGTGTTCAGGTGCGCGATGGCCGGCGGGGCGTCCTGCCCCATGTAGGCCAGGACGAGTTCCTCCAGTGCGACGTCGCTGGCCTCGAACGCCGGATCGATGAGCGGGCCGCCCAGCCGGACCAGCATGGTGGTCTGCCGCGGCGTGCGGGTGACCTGCACGACCTGGTGGGTCCGCTCGATCGCCGTGGTGTCCTTGCGCGGGCCGGTCAGGACCTGATGCTCGGCCAGCAGGTCCTCGATATCGCCGCATAGCTGGACGTGAGACGCGGCCAGCATGATCAGGTGGTCGCAGACCCGCTCCAGGTCGGCGACCAGGTGCGAGGACAGGACTACGGTCAGGCCGCCCTCCGCTACCGCGTCAGCGAGCAAGGCGAGGAAGTTCCGCCTGGCCAGCGGGTCGAGCGCGGCGACGGGCTCGTCGAGCAGCAGCAGAGCGGGCCGCTTGGCCAGCGTCAGGGCCAGCGCGACCTGGGCCCGCTGCCCGCCGGACAGCTTGCCCACCGCCCGGTCGAGCGGGATTCTCAGGGACGTCAGCCGGTCCCGCACCGACCCCCCGTCCCAGCGCGGGTTCAGGTGCGCGCCCGCGCGGATGTGATCCGCGGCGGACAGCCGGCGGTACAGCGGGATCTCCTGGGCCAGGTAGCCGATGTCGGCCAGGAAGGCCGGATCCTGGCGCGGCACGGAGCCGTTGGCCGCTACCTCGCCCGCGGACGGCTTGGCTAGCCCGGCGAGCAGGCGCAGCAGGGTCGTCTTGCCCGCTCCGTTCGGGCCGATCAGCGCGGAAATCCGGCCCTCAGGCACGGTGATCGTGCAGTCCGACAGGGCGGTCACCTTGCCGTACCGCTTCGAAAGCCCGCTGGTCTTGACGGCGGCGGGCCCTGGCGGACGCGCGGCCGGCCGGGGCTCTGCGGCCCCGAGAGGACCCCCAGGGACCTCGTGGCCCGGACCCCCTGGGCCCGGAGCCCTGCGCATGGGCATCATGCGATCTCCTCTTCGGTTGGCGCTGCCCGCATCGTGACGCGGAGCAGCGATTCGATTGATTCGTCGTCGAGCCCGGCTTCGCGGGCTTCGTGCACCCACTGCGCCAGGCTGCGGGCCAGCCGCGAATGGATGCCGGGCGGCGGTCCGGGCGGGCGGCGCTTGACGAACGTGCCGTGCCCGGGACGCGCTTCGACCAGGCCTTCGCGCTCCAGGTCCCGGTAGGCCTTCAGGACGGTGTTGGGATTGATCGCCGTCGCGCTGACGACCTCCCGGACGGGCGGGAGCTGGTCGCCCACGTCGAGCAGGCCCATCCGCAGCGCCTGCCTGACCTGCTGGACGATCTGCAGGTAAGGCGGTACTACCGAGTGGCTGTCAACGCGGAAGCTGATCATGTGTCACCCCTCTAAAGTACTAGTAAACTAAGACATTAAAAGGCTAGATCGCTGCTGTCAAGTCCCGCCTGGTACCCAGCCGTGTTTTGAGCCGCCGGCCGCCGGGCATCGTCGGCTCAGTTATCCGCGACCGAACGGGCACTCGTGGCAGCCAACGGACCAGACCAGAACGACTCGCCGGGGCCTCAGCCGTCTCGCCGCGACAAGCGCCTGTACTTCGTGCTCATGGCGACCTGCATCGGCTTGTTCGTCCTGTCCTGGGCGGTCCTTGACCGGTACTCGACCACCGCGGCGGTCGCCGTCTCCGTGGTGGCGCTAGTGATCCCGCCGGTCGCCGTGATCATCGCGAACGCGGCCAGCGCCACCGACCGCAGGCGCCGGTAACGGCGACAGCCCTGGCCCTCAGTCGCTGCTCTCGCGCCGGATGGAGAAGAACGGGGAGCGCAGCCCGAAGCGCGCGACGAACATCAAGATCACGCCCACGCCGACGATGCCCAGGATCGACCAGTTCTCCGGCGCGGGCTCCGTCGTCATCGACTTCACGATGATCCAGCCGAGGAAGCCCGCGGCGCCCAGCGGAAGCACGCCCAGCCAGATCAGGTCAGCGGGCCGGGCCATGATGCGCCGCCGGTAGTACACGATGGTGGCCAGCGCGGTGAGGATGTAGAAGGCCGAGAACAGCAGCCCGGTCGCGTCGACGACGTAGGTGAACGCGTTCTGGACCGAGGTGGCCAGCAGGTAGACCCAGGTGATGGCGATGACGAAGAACCCGACCACCACGGTGGCCGGCGCCGGGGTGGAAAACCGGGGGGCCACCGAGCCGAGGAACGACGGGAGCACCCGCCGTTCGGCCATCCCGTAGACGATCCGGGCCGTGATCACGATGCCCGCGCCAGTGCTGGCGATCGCCGACAGCGCGATGGACAGCGCCATCACCTTGGCCCAGCCGCCGCCGCCCATAGCCTGCGCGATGTAGACGAGCGCCGAGGCGTAGTTGGCCTGCAGCCTGGCCGGCGACACCACGCCCTGCAATCCGACCGAGGCCAGCGTGTAGATCACCGCCAGCAGGGCGACCGCGATGAGGACGGCCTTGCCGGGGTTGGTGCGCCGCCGCGTCGTCTCCTCGTTGACGTAGATGGAGCCGTCCCAGCCGGTGAACATGAACACCGCGATGAGGAACCCGGCCACCGCGCTGCCGTGCCCGCCGACCCCGCCCGGGCTGAGCCAGCCGCTCGTCGCGTGGTAGGTGCCGTGGTGGTGAGCCAGCACGAACACCAGCCCGACGATCCCGAACCCGATCAGGATCACGTACTCGATCAGGGCCATGCCGACCTGGGTCCGCGCCGTGATCTTGATGCCGATGACCGCGATGACCAGCATGACCAGGCCGAGGGCGGTGTCGATGCCGATGTTCCCCCAGGTGTTGTTCGAGCTGTTGCCGAAGGCGGCTAGGACGGTCGGCGCGAGGATCTCGACCCCGCTGATTGTGCCGAGGATGTACGCGGCCACCATCAGCCACCCGGTCTGGAACCCCAGGTACGGGTTGATCGCCCGGCCGACCCACTCGAAGGAGGCGCCGCATTTGGCTTCCCACATGTTCAGCCTGCGGTAGGCGTTGGCGATGATGAGCATGGGAATCGCGGTCAGGATGATGATGGGCCCGCTGCCGTAGGCGGTGGCCGCGGCGAGCGCCGCGATGGTCAGCCCGACCGACGCGGCCGGCGCCGAAGCGGCCATCCCGATGACGGTGTCCTCCGTCACCCCAATCGCGTCGGGCTCCAGCCTGGTGGGCTCCTGGTTAGCTACGTCAACGGGCGCTGCGGGTCGATCTGTCATCTCGGCTCCGCTTCTACGGCCAAGCACCGGCGAGGGATACACCCGTATTGTTCCGTCTCGGACGGCTTCAATCCAGACACCGTCCGCATCACCCGCCCCCGGCCGACCATCGTGCCTGGTAGCCGTCAAAACTTTTTTTGCCGAACGATCAGTGGCTCGCCCGTCCGCCCACTCCACGCCCGGAGGCCGGTTCTGAAGCCTCCCAGGGCCTGCGCGTGATCAGGCCAGCACCGCCAGGTCGAGTTGGCTGAGCCGGCCGGGATCGGTGATCACGTCGATCCGGGTGATCTTCTCCTCGCCGAAGGTGAAGGCGAGCACGAGCACCAGCCGCCCGGCCGGCGCCATGATGATCCCCGGGGTCCCGTTGATCAGCGCGAGACCCGCGTAGCGGGACCGGCCGGAGGCAGCCATCGCACCGTGGGCGACGACCGCCGCGCCGCGGATGGTCGCGGGGACGCCCGACGGCACGGAGCCCGCGTCCGCGTACAGCACCACCTCGGAGTCCAGGATGGAGAGCAGCGCGCTCATGTCACCGCCGCGCGCGGCGGCGAGGTACGCCGCGGCGACCTCGCGCTGCCGGGTCAGGCGCGTCCCTGGGACCGCCGCCGTGCCCCTGACCCGTCTCCGGGCCCGGCTGGCCAGCTGGCGCGTGGCCGCCGACGAGCGCCCGGTCACCGCGCTGATCTCGCCGAACGGCAAGCCGAACATGTCGTGCAGCACGAATGCGACCCGCTCGGCGGGCGCCAGCGTGTCGAGCACCACGAGCATCGCGAGCCCTACCGAGTCGGCGAGCACCGCCTCCTGCTCCGGCCCGGCGGCCGCGGCAGCCTGGTCTACGTCCAGCGGCTCCTCGCGGCGCGACTTGCGCGAGCGCAGCATGTCCAGGCACACCCGCGCGACGATCGTGGTCAGCCACCCCTCCAGGTTCGCCACGTCCCCCGCGTCCGCGCGCGCGGCGTGGATCCACGCTTCCTGCACGGCGTCCTCGACTTCGGCCAGCGAGCCGAGCATCCGGTAGGCCGCCGCCCGCAGGCGAGGCCTGCTGGCCTCGAACCGCGCGGCCAGCCAGTCGTTCTCGTCCATCGGTCACATTGTCCTTGTCCGTTGTGTCATAGCGCCTGACGGATCGCGCCGCCAGAATGTGACCGCGCCCGAGGTAGCAAACCCATACTGAAGCAGGAACTTGACTATAGGCCGGCGACCAGGAATACTCAAGCGCGTGCTTAACGATGTGGCGGACCTGGACCGCATCTTCCATGCGCTCGCCGATCCAGGGCGAAGGCTCATGCTGGAGCGGCTCAGCCGGGGACCGGCCTCGGTCAGCGAGCTCGGCAGGCCGCTGACCATGTCGCTTGCCGCAGTCGTGCAGCACGTGCAGGTCCTCGAAGCCAGCGGCCTGGTGCGGACGCAGAAGCTCGGCCGTACCCGTACGTGCCGCCTCGACCCGGTGGCCCTGCGATCGGCCGAGCGCTGGATCTCCGAGCGCCGCACCTTCGTCGAGCGGCGCCTGGACCGGCTTGGCGAGTACCTGACCGAGACCGCCCCGAACCACGAGGAGATCCCATGACAGAGCTGGCCATCATCCACGACACGTTCGAGCTCGAGCGGACCTATCCAGCGTCCCCGTCCCGCGTGTTCGCCGCCTTCGCCTCGAAGGAGGCCAAGGAAGCCTGGGGCGACACGGGCGACCTGACCGAACCCGGCGCGGACGCCGGCGATACGGAGTTCGACTTCAGGGTCGGCGGACACGAGCGCTTCGGTTTCGGCTACCAGGGCGTCAGCTACCGGTACGACGCGTGCTACTACGACATCGTCCCGGACCAGCGGATCATCTACAGCTACGAGATGTACGCCGACGGCGCTCGTATCTCCGTCTCCGTCGCCACTATCGAGTTCGCCGCGGCCGCAGACGGGACGGCGCTGACGTGGACCGAACAGGGTGCCTACCTCGACGGCTTCGACGGGGCCGAGGCGCCGCAGTTCCGCAGGGAAGGCACCGAGGAGATGCTCGACGGCCTCGCGAAGTACCTGGCCTGAACCGCCATGCGCACGGTCATCAGCCACACCATCAGCACCGCCGGCTGGGCCAACACGTCCGCTCCGCTAGCACCTCGGCCACGTCACCTGAGCTACGATCCGCGCCGTGGACTCTATCGAGACTGACCTCCCGGCGCTGGCGCGACACGGTGCGGCGGCCGTGGCAGCCGGGCGCGTGGCGATCGGCCTGGCCGCACTGGCCCGGCCGTCGGTACCGTCCCGCCCTTGGGTGGGCGCGGCCGCCGATGACCTGGCCGCAACGGTATTCGGCCGCGCGCTGGGGGCGCGTGACATCGCCCTCGGGCTCGGCGCGCTGGCGGCGCTGCGGCGCACCGGCGCCGAGCCCGGATCGGCCAGCGCCTGGGTCGCCGCAGGCGCCCTGTCCGACGCCCTAGATGTAGTCGCCAGCCTGTCGTCATGGCGCCAGCTCCCGCGGACCGGCCGGTGGCTGGTCGCCGGATCCGCCGGCGCCGCGGCGCTCGTGGGCGCCGCCGGAGCACTGGCCCTACGCCAGGACCGGACCGCCACCCGCGCGCCGACCCCGTGACGGCCCTACCGAACCGAACTCGCGCGGTAACGACAGAGACTAACGGGAAGAATGCGAATTTAGATCAGGCTGCCGCAAAGTTGTACGATGCGACCAAATTTCCTGCAGAACAAGGGAGTGGGTCATGCGCGGACGCTGGATCGACGGCGAGCGACCGCGCCGCCATCGCTGACCTTCGGGAACGCCTCGGACTGGTCACGCAACGTCCGCGCCGCGGGTGGCTGCGAGATCCGCCTCGACGGCGTCGACTACCGGGCCGACCGCCCCGAGCTCGTCGACGGCCCGCGGGCCAGGCCGGTGGTCCGCGCGGCGTTCGGCCCGGCCGAGCGCGTCATGTTCCGGGTCCTCGAGGTGATCGTCGATGCCGAGCTCGGCCTCCTGCTCAGCTACGAGGAGACGTTCGAAGGCCAGCGGCTGATCTTCACCGAGCTGACGGCCGTGGTACTCGACCCGCCGGAGGCGGCGCACCCTTCCAGGTTCGCGCCGCCAGCCGGCAGCCGGATCAGCCCGGATCCCGGGGAGAGCCTGCGGCAAAGGCTCAGCGGGCCGGATAGGCAGGCGGCGAAGATCGCCACGGGGCTGGCCGCGGGCGGTCTCGGGACCCTCATCCGATTGACGCCGCACCGTCCGGACCGCCAAAACCTTGCCGAGGCCGACGCCCAAGCGGCCATGCCATCCGCCGAGCCGGCCGCGCTCGAGACGGAAGGCGGCCCGCCACTCCCCGACGATCTGCTCTACCTGCTGTACCGCAGCGGCGAGAACCCGGCCTTCACGGCCACCCTGCACGAATGGCAGGACCTGACCGCCATGACGGCGCAGGTTCCGGATTGGGTGCGCGTGGCCGGCCACGGCGGCGTGGGCTACCTCGTTGACTCGGTTGATGCGGCGATGCACGGGAAACCCGTGGCCCGCACGGTGGCCCGCTTGCTCGTCAGCGGCCGGGAGAAGTACCGCGTCGACTACCTGTCCCGCTCCGGCCAGGACCGGCGCCCCAAGACGATCGCCTGCGATGGGGAGCGTCGCTGGCAGGCGTTCGCGACCCAGATGGTCGTCGGCCCAGCCAGCCCGCCGCCGGGCGATATCGCCAACCTGGTCGACTCGTCCTGGCTGCTCGGCTGCCGGCTGTCGGGCGGCGCGGAGATCAGCTACCGCGGCCGTCGTGCTTACCAGCTCAGCGCGGCCAAGAGCGGCGATGGTCGGCGGGCGGCACCGCTGCCGTTCTTCCCCGCCGACGTGATCGTTGACGCCGAGCTCGGCTGCCTGCTCCGGCTGATCTCGTTCGCGGGCGACAGGCCAGCGTCGTGGTGGGAGCTGAGCGGCCTCGGAACCGAGCCGGTCCCGGCCGGGGAGTTCGGCCTGGATGTCCCGCCCGGCGTCCGCGTCGTGGAAGAGACGGGCAACCCGTTCGCCGACGCGGCGGCGGTCATGCCCGGCGCGGCCGGATGCGCAGTGCGCACCGCCGCCGACGTCGTCCGGCGGACAAGCGGCGCGGTCTCCGCCACCCGCAGCTTCCTGGATGATCTGCGCGGTAGAAGCCGCACTTGAAGCTCGTCGACGGCCCGCCGGTCAGGCTGGTGGTCCGCGCGGCCGCCGGGCGTATGGTCAGCCCGAATGATCTACGATTGGATAGCTGCCCGTTCCGCGAGAGGAACATAATGAGTAACAAGCCACACCTACGGCCTCATCAAAAAAAACGGCGAGCGAGCTGGATTACCAGGCTACTAGTGGCGAC
>CAWKCG010000061.1:0-13111 GCA_963847965.1 uncultured Actinomycetes bacterium | reverse complement strand
TCAGCTCGTTGAGCTGCGGTCGTACGGGGGACGGCCGGGCGGCTGCTCCGGGCGCGGGCCGGCCTTGATCGGCGGGACCTTGCGCTCGACCGGCTTCTTGCCGAGCTCGAACTCCTCGCCGTGGTGGGTCACGGTCAGCGGGTCGCCGTCGATCAGCTCGTACTTGGCCCGGTCGAGGGCGATCGTGACGCGCAGCTTGCGGCCGCGGTAGCGCATCCGGAAGGTCAGGCCGGTGATCCCGTCGGGCAGGCGCGGGTTGAAGGCCAGCGCGCCGAACCCCGCGCGCATCCCGCCAAAGCCGGCCACCAGTGCCATCCACGCCCCGGCCAGCGACGCCATGTGCACGCCGTCCGAGGTGTTGTGCTCCACGTCCCTCAGGTCCATGAGCGCGGCCTCGGCCAGGTAGTCGTGGGCGAGGTCGAGCTGGCCGACCTCGGCGGCGATCACGGCCTGGGTGCACGCGGACAGGGAGGAGTCGCGCACGGTGAGCGGCTCGTAGTAGGCGAAGTTGCTGGCCTTCTGCTCGGCGGTGAAGGCATCCGATCGCAGGTACATGGCCAGCACCAGGTCCGACTGCTTGACGACCTGCTTGCGGTACAGCTGGAAGTACGGGTAGTGGAGCAGCAGAGGGTAATTGTCCTCCGGGGTGTTCTGGAAGTCCCACTTGGCGTAGTTGGTGAACCCCTCGTGCTGCGGGTGCACGCCGAGGCGCTCGTCGAACGGGATGTAGATCGCGGCCGCCGCGTCGCGCCAGGAAGCGGCCTCCTCGCTGGTCACGCCGAGCCTCTCGGCCTCGGTCGGCAGCCGTCCCACGGCGTCCGCCGCGTGGGCCAGGTTCCGCTGGGCCATCAGGTTGGTGTAGATGTTGTTGTCCTTGACCGCGCTGTACTCATCGGGCCCGGTCACGCCCTCGATCCTGAAGTGGCCCATCGGGTCGTGCTGGCCGAGCGAGCGCCACAGCCGTGCGGTCTCGACCAGTAGCTCGAGCCCGATTTCCTTCTCGAACTTGGCGTCCTCCGTAGCGTCCAGGTAGCGGATGACCGCGTCCGCGATGTCGGCGTTGATGTGGAACGCGGCGGTTCCCGCCGGCCAGTAGCCCGAGCATTCCTGGCCGCGGATGGTCCGCCAGGGGAACGCCGCCCCGGCCAGGCCCAGGTCGGCCGCGTGCTGTCTGGCCTCAGGCAGCACCATGTGCCGCCAGCGCAGGGCGTCGGATGCGGCGGACGGGTGGGTGTACATCAGCACCGGCAGCACGAACGTCTCGGTGTCCCAGAAGGTGTGCCCGTCGTAGCCGGTGCCGGTCAGCCCCTTGGCCGCGATCGGCCGGTACTCCGCCCGCGCGCCGGCCTGCAGGATGTGGAACATCGCGAAGCGCACCGCCTGCTGGATCTCGGCGTCGCCCTCGACCTCGACGTCGGCACCGTCCCAGAACTCATCGAGGTACTTGCGCTGCTCGTCCAGCATGCCCTGGAAGCCGGTCAGGTGGGCGGCGGACAACGCGCCGCCCACCTGATCGACCAGGGCGGGCCTGGTCCGCAGGCTCGACCAGCCGTAGGCGATGTACTTCACGATGTTCAGCTGCTCGCCCGGGGCCACCTCGGTCGCCACCGTGGTCCTGGCCAGGTCTGGGTAGGACTCGGTCCTGATCGCCATCTTCTTCGGGCCGGTTACCTCGTTTGACATCGCGGCCGCCATCCGCAGCCCGCTGACCTTGGTCCGGTGCACGAGCATCCCCCGCGATAGCGGCCCGTCGTCCGCGATGTGTTCCTCGCCGGCCAGCGGGGCTTCCAGGATGGCCGCCAGCCGCGGATCGTTACCCCGCTTGGGCAGTTCCTCGTTGGTGACGAGCTCGGACTGGACCACCAGCCGCAGCGTCTGGTCCACCGGCTCGACCGTATAACTGATCGCGGCGACCGCGCGCTGGGTCAGCGACACCAGCCGCACCGACGTCACCTTGACCCTGGCCCCGGCCGGGGAGGACCAGTCGACGGTCCTGGTCAGCGTGCCCGCGCGCAGGTCGAGGACGCGCTCGTGGGAGTTCAGGGTGCCGTACCTGATGTCGAAGGGCTCGTCGTCGACCAGCAGGCGGATGATCTTGCCGTTGGTGACGTTGATGACGGTCTGCCCGGCGTCGGGGTAGCCGTAGCCTGCTTCCGCGTACGGCAGCGGCCGAACCTCGTACATGGAGTTGAGGTACGTGCCGGGCAGGCCGTGGGGCTCGCCCTCGTCCAGGTTGCCGCGGAGCCCGATGTGCCCGTTCGACAGCGCGAAGATCGATTCGCTCTGCGCGAGCAGGCTCGGGTCGAACGTCTTCTCCACCAGCCGCCAGGGCTCCGTCCCGTACGCAGCGTGCTTGATCATTGGGCGCCCTTGTCCTGGTCGAGGAGTTCCGCTACGTCTTTTACCACGATGTCCGCGCCGTGCGCTCGCAGTTCGGCCGCCTGGCCGACGCGGTCCACGCCGACCACGAGGGCGAAGCCGCCGGCCCGGCCCGCGGCCACGCCGGCCTGGGCGTCCTCGAAGACGGCCGCCTGCTTCGCGGTCACGTGGAGCATGTCGGCGGCAGCCAGGTACGTGTCCGGCGCCGGCTTGCCGCGCAGGCCGCGCTGCTTCGCGACCACCCCGTCCATGCGGACGTCGAACAGCCCCGCGATGCCCGCGGAATCCAGGACGAGTTGGGTGTTGGCGCTCGCCGAGACGATCGCGGTGGATATCCCCCCGGCCTTCACGGTGCGGATGTACGTGATCGTGCCCTCGTACACCTGGACGCCTCCGGCGGCGATCTTCGCGAGGACCAGGGCGTTCTTGCGATTGCTCAGCCCGTAGAGGGTCGGCGTCCCTGGCGGGTCATCCGGGGCACCCTCGGGCAGGTGGATCCCGCGCGATTCCAGGAACGACCTGGTTCCGTCCAGGCGCGGCTTGCCGTCCACGTACTCGTCGTACTCGGCGCGCGCGTCAAACGGGACGAACGGCGTGCCGGTGCTGGCGGCGTAGCCGCGGAGGAAATCGTCGAACATTTCCTTCCAGGCCGCGGCGTGGACGACGGCCGTCTGGGTGACCACCCCGTCCATATCAAACAGGCACGCTGAAACCCCGTCGGGAAGCCCGAACATACGCCCTCCGCGGAAACTACGCCGGGAAGTCCGGCTTGTCCTGTGGGACCTCTAGGTCAGCCTTGGCCAGTTCCTCGATGTTGACGTCCTTGAACGTGACCACACGCACATTCTTGACGAACCTGGCGGGCCGGTACATATCCCAGACCCACGCGTCTCGCATCGTAACTTCGAAGAAGACCTCGCCGTTGTCACTTGACCGGACGTTCAGCTCGACGTCATTCGTGAGGTAGAACCGGCGCTCGGTCTCGACTACGTGAGTGAACAGCCCCACCACGTCGCGGTACTCGCGATAGAGCTGCAGCTCCATCTCGGCCTCGTACTTTTCCAGGTCCTCCGCGCTCATGAGTCCATTCTCCTCTCGGGCCCCGCGAATGCACCCGCCAGACGCGCCGCGGAGCCGACCGCGCGATCCTCCAGATCCAGGGCGTCGCCCGGATCGACGTCGGTCATCAGGTCCATCGCGTCCACGGGTTCCATCGGGTCTATAGGGGCGGCGGCGTCCGACGGAAGCGCCGCCGCGCGCACGTTCACGAACGAGTACCGGTGGGCGGGGCATGGTCCGTGCTCCACCAGGGCGCGCTCGTGCTCATCGGTGTTGTACCCCTTATGACGGTCGAAACCGTACTGGGGATAACGTTCGTGCAGGTCCCGCATCATCCGGTCCCTCGCCACCTTGGCCACCACCGAGGCGGCGGCGACCGAGGCCGTGACCCGGTCGCCCTTCCAGACCGCGAGCGCGGGAACGCCGAGGCCGCGGACGGGGAAGCCGTCGGTCAGCACGTAGCCCGGCTGGCAGCGCAGGCCCGCGAACGCGCGGCGCATCCCGGCGACGTTGCACACGTGCAGCCCCGTGGCGTCGATCTGGTCGACGTCGATCACCACCACGTGCCAGTCCAGAGCCCAGCGGAGCACCTCGGCGTAGGCGTCCTCCCTGGCTGCGGGGGTCAGCAGCTTGGAGTCGGCCAGCCCGCGGATCCGCCGGATCCGGTCCGGGTCCAGGACCACGGCCGCCACCACAAGCGGCCCGGCGCACGCCCCGCGGCCCGCCTCGTCGATCCCGGCCACGGGCGCGAACCCGGCCCGGGCGAGCACGGTCTCGTAGGCGGCCAGTCCCGCGTCGCGGCGGGGTGTGTAGCCCGGATACCTGGGATACAGCTTCCAGCTCCGGACTGCCGAGGCTGATGGGGCTGATGGGGCAGGACCGGAGGTGCTACGGGAGCCGCAGAGGCCGGGACGGTCGACGGGGCGCAATGGGCCGCTAGGCGGCCGACGCACCAGGATGGCGGGTCATGACACTCCGCAGCGTACGCCAGTGGCGCGGGTCAGCGATCTCGCCGCCGTGGCCGCCCTGGGCGCTGCCCGGGTCAGGCGCAGGCGGCTGCCCGCCTGCGGCGCCAGCGCATTCCTGTCCACCTCGGGCGTCGGCGCACTCCTGTCCACCTCGGGCGCCGGGGCGCTGCGCGCGGCGCCGGGCGGCGCGGATCCTGACCCGGCGCTGCAGCCAGGTCAGGGGAAGCGCCGCGGCGAACCCGAGCGAAAGCGGGAGCGCGGGGCCGCTGGGCTCCAGTCGCGCGGACAGCAGGTCAGAGCCTCGGCGCCGGCGGCGGACGCCGCGGGCGCGGAAGACGCCGCGAACGCGGACGCGCTCAGTTTGGGCTGCTCGAAGGTGGCCGGGATGGGCAGGATCCGCCACCTGCTCGGCGGCCAGATGATGACGAAGGCGCGACCGATCACCGCGCTCTCGGGAATCGTCCCGCCGCCCGGGTCGCCCTGGTGCAGCCGGGAGTCGTCGGAAACCAGGCGGTTGTCCCCCATGACCCACAGCCGGCCGGGCGGCACGACGATGCTGAACTTGATCTCCGAGGGAGCCGAACCTGGGTACAGGTACGACTGCTCGCTCAGCGGGACGCCGTTGACGGTGACCTGGCCCTGCGCGTTGCAGCACACCACGTGGTCCCCTGGTATGCCGATGACCCGCTTGATCAGGATGTTTCCGCTCTTCCCGAAGCCGAACATGCTGGAAAATCCGTCGTAAAACTGCTCGAAGACGTTGCCGGGCACCGGCACCGTTCCCGGATCCCACGAGCCGTTGCCGTTGAAGACCACGATGTCGCCGCGGTGAATGTCGCGCAGGTGGTAGATGAACTTGTTGACCAGGACGCGGTCGTTGATCTCGAGGGTGTTCTCCATTGAGCCCGAGGGGATCCAGAACGCCTGGACCACGAAGGTCTTGATCAAGACCGCGAGCACGAGCGCGATCACGACGAGGATCGGTAGTTCACGCCAGAACGACCGCTTGCCCCTCCGCCGACCCCTGGCCCGGCGCCCGCCGGGAGCGGGCTCGGCCGGCGGGCCGGGGGCTTCGCCGTCCGGCGGCTCGGCGGCCGCGCCACCGGTCACGTCGTCGCGCCCGCCCGGCCGGCCCTGGTCGGCACCAGGGCCTGCCGCCCCCACCGCTCGCCACGACCCGGTATCCGACCGGTACACCTGACCTAGGTCCCGGGTGCCGTACGCGTCGTCCTGATCAGAACCGCTCACCGGTACCCACGCCCCTCGTCGACCTTCCGCGTCACCCTGCCGAGCTTAGCGCCATTACGTTGCTACGGGATCACGCCCCGGCGGCAGCCGGCGGCGCAGGAGCAGCGGCGTGCTGATGATCGCGGCGGCGCCCCCTGCGCCCGCTACGGGGAAGGCGGCCACGGCGGCCAGGGCCGCCCCGCCGACCTGGAGCACGGCCGCCCCGGCGGCGCCGGCGTGCAGCGCGGCCTGCTGGAATGTCGACGGGATGGGCAGGTCGCTGATTTGGGACGGCGGCCAGATCACCAGGAACGCCCGGCCGACCACCTCGTTGATGGGTATGGCGCCCTGGCCGGGATCGGCGGTGTGGTAGCGGGAATCCCCCGAGTCACTGCGGTGGTCCCCCATGACCCACAGGTGCCCGGGCGGCACGATGACGTTGAACTTGAACGCCGAGGGCGTGTCACCGGGATACAGGTAGGACTCTCGTTGAGCGGGATGCCGTTGACCGTGACCCGGCCCTGCGCGTCGCAGCACACCACGTGATCGCCGGGCAGGCCGATCACCCGCTTGACGTAGTAGGTCTGGCTGCTGTGCAGCCCGATATCCGAGATCACGTCGTCGAGCAGGCGCAGCACGGGGTCGCCCGGGCCGGGGCGGCGCGTTGGGTCCCCACGAGTCCTGGCCGCTGAACACGATGACGTCCCCGCGGGCAATGGGCGGAAATGGTAGACCAGCCTGTTCACCAGGACGCGCTCGCCGGGCACGAGAGTGTTCTCCATCGACCCCGTGGGGATCCGGTACACCTGGACGACGAACACCTTCACCACCAGCGTGAGAGCGGCGGCGGCGACCACGATGATCAGCAGTTCGCGCCAGATGGTCCCCCGCTTGCCAGAGGGATTCTTCCCATGCCGGCGACGGTGCTGGCCCGAGCGGTGCTGGCCGGGACGGTGCTGGCCCGGCGCGCTGCTGGCGCGGTGCCCAGCAGGCGCGCTGCTGGCGCGGTGCCCGGAGGGCGGGCCAGCGTGCCTGGCCCGCTCTATGGTGCGAGCTGACGAGAAGGCGCGAGGACCGTACCGATCGTCCATCGCCCCCCCGTCGGGCACGTCAGCTGCCGGTCTGGTCGCGGCGCTCCTTGATGCGGGCCGCCTTGCCGCGCAGGTCCCTCAGGTAGTACAGCTTGGCGCGGCGGACGCGGCCGCGCGTGACCGGCTCGATCTTGTCGATGGACGGGCTGTGCACCGGGAAGGTGCGCTCGACGCCCACGCCGTAGCTGATCTTGCGGACGGTGAAGGTCTCACGGGCTCCGCTGCCCTGACGCCTGATCACCACGCCCTGGAACACCTGGATCCGCGAGCGGTTCCCCTCGGTGACCCGGACGTGGACCTTCAGCGTGTCCCCGGGCCGGAAGTCCGGGATGTCAGACCGGGTCTGGGCCTGCTCGATTTCGGCGATCGCGGTATGCATGACAGCGGTTTCCTCGGTGGTGGTCGTGTGCGGCGCACGCGGCATCAGGCGCACGCCTAAAAGACAGCGACCTTCAGTGTGCCATATCTTCGCCGCTAACCGGAAAAGACCCGGATCCGGACCCGGCCTCGGCCAGCACCTGCCGGTCATGGGCGCTCGAGGTCGCCGCAGCGCCGCGATAAGGTCCGGCCGGTACGCCGCCGTCCGGCGCAGCGCCATGTCGCGGCGCCAGCGCGCGATCGCCGCGTGGTGGCCGGAAACCAGCACCTCAGGCACCTCCAGCCCGCGCCAGGAACGCGGCCTGGTGTAGACCGGTCCCTCCAGGAGCCCGCGCATCGAAGGGTCCCCCCTCGCCGCCGAAGGAGTCGTCCCCCGCCGAGCAGGCGTTGCCGAGGACGCCGGGCAGCAGCCGCCCCACGGCCTCCACCATGACCAGGACGGCCGCCTCGCCGCCGGCCAGCACGTAGTCGCCGATGCTCACCTCGTCCACGGCCATCCGCGCACGCATCGCCTCGACCACGCGCCCGTCGATCCCCTCGTACCGCCCGCAGGCGAACACCAGCCACGACTGCGCCGCGTACCTGGCCGCCAGCTCCTGCGTGAACGGCACCCCGCTGGGCGTGGGGACGACCAGCCGGACGGTGCCCTCGCGCCCGTCCGGGATGATCTCGCCGAGCGCGTCACCCCAGACGTCCGGTTTCATCACCATGCCCGGCCCGCCGCCGAACGGCACGTCATCCACGGTGTGGTGCACGTCGGTTGCCCACCGCCGCAGGTCGTGCACGCGGAACTCGAGGTCGCCCCGCGCCGCCGCCTTCCCGATCAGCGAGACCCGCAGCGGATCCCGAAGTACTCAGGAAAGATCGTCACGATGTCGATGTGAAGCCCCACGCCCTCACCTGCCTATCTATCCCGAACGACCGGTGGTTCCCGGATCGGGCTCGCCACTGGGCCGGGTGGAGTTCGCGGCCGGCTGGACCCGGACCGGGCCGCTACTCCGCCTGCGCGGGGTCGAGCAAGCCGGGCGGCGGGTCGATGACGAGCACGCCCGCGGCGACGTCCACCTCGGGCACGATGGCCTTGACGAACGGCACCAGGCACTCACCACCCTCCTGCTCGCCGTCCGCACGCTGTACCACGAGCAGGTCCTGGCCGTGGTGCAGCACGTCCGTGACCACGCCGACCGGGTTGCCGTCCGGCGTCCGGACGGACAGGCCGATCAGCTCGTGGTCGCGGAACTCGTCCGGGTCGCCCGTGCGCGGGAGCTGGCTTGAATCCACGCTGAGCCAGGTTCCCGTCAGCTCCCCGGCCGCGGTCCTGTCCGCGATCCCGGCGAAGGTGACCAGGAGCTGACCGGAGTGCCAGCGTGCCGAGCTTACTTCCACGGTGTGCTGGCCCGCCGCGTCCCCCCGTCCGGTTCATCGTGGGCGCTCAGGGTGGCGCCCACGGCGAAGCGGAGGTCAGGCTCGTCCGTCCTGACCCCGATCACCACCTCACCGCGAATCCCATGGGGACGGCCGACGCGGCCGACGATTACCCGCATCGGGGTCAGCGGACCTCGTTCGCGTCCAGCAGGTCGATGCGGACGTAGTTGTCTCCCGCCAGGGCGCCGATCACGGTCCGAAGCGCCCTGGCGGTGCGGCCGCCGCGGCCGATGACCTTGCCGAGGTCGTCGGGATGGACCCGCACCTCAAGGACGTTGCCGCGGCGCAGCGTCCTCCTCGCTACTTGGACCTCGTCGGGGTACTGGACGATGCCCCGCACGAGGTGCTCGAGGGCCTCCTCAAGCACGTCAGGCTCCGCTCCCCGGCTCGCCATCGTCCGCCTCCACCGCCGCGGCCTGTTCGGGCGCGGCACTGTCCTGCGCGTCGGCAGCGTCGACGCTCACGGTTTCCGCCTTCTCGGCCGCGGTCTGTGCCCCGTCCGCAGCCGCCTCGGCGTCGGGCTTGGCCGCAGCGGCTGAGGCCTTGGCCCGCCCGTCCTTGGCGGGCACCGTCCTTGGCAGCACCATCCTTGGCGGGGGCTCCTTGGCAGCACCATCCTTGGCGGGGGCGTCCTTGGCGCAGCATCCTTGGCGGGGGCGTCCTTGGCGGCGCGGCGCTCCTTGGCGGCGCCTTGGCGGGCCTGGCGGCCCGGGACTGGGTCGCGGTCTTGGCCGCGCCCTTGGCATCCTTGGCGTCCTTGCTCGCCTGGCTATCCTTCGCGGCGGAGGCGAAGCTCTCCTTCTTGTCCGCGCGCGGATCGGCCTTCTTGAGCGTGCCTTCCGTCCCCGACTGGCCGGTGAACTTCTGCCAGTCCCCGGTGATCTTGAGCAGGACCCGAACCGGGTCCGTAGGCTGCGCACCCACCGACAGCCAGTGCTGAACCCGCTCGGAGTTCACTTCGATGAGCGAGGGCTCTGCCTTCGGGTGGTACTGGCCGATCTCCTCGATAGCGCGCCCGTCGCGCTTGGTGCGCGAATCGGCGACGACGATCCGGTAGTAGGGCTCCCGGATTTTGCCCAGGCGCTTTAGCTTGATCTTGACAGCCACGGCTGTGGTCTTCTCCCAGCGTTAGATTGCGAGGCGGCGGACCCGCGCCGGCCGGGGGAGCAGCCGACGGGACCGCACAGATGAGCCGGGCCGGACGAACGAGGAGAGGGCGTCGCCGAGCCAGGCGGTCAGCATCACATTGTGCCAGAGAACCGTCGCCGACTAGTAATCAGATCCCGGATCCCCTGGGCGGCCAGGCCGGCTCGCTCCCGGGAGCGACCAGGGGAGGCTCGATTGTTGACAATATTGTCGAATATTTCTAGGATCGGCGCGTGCAAGGGCGCGACGCCGCGGCTCCAGCCCAAGGGCGCAGGGCCTCGAAGACGTTGCTGGCCGGGTTGCCCGGGCGGCAGCGGGCAGGCGAGCGCCTGCGGCAGGCGATCCTGGCCGGGGACATGGCGCCTGGTCAGCGCCTGATCGAGGAAGAGCTGGCCGGGATGCTCGGCGTGACGCGGGCGAGCCTGCGCGGGGCCCTTTTCGACCTCGCGGCCGAGGGGCTGGTCGAGCGGATACCGAATCGCGGCGCGCGGGTGCGGGTCATCACCATCGGTGAGGCGGTCGCCATTACCGAGTGCCGGATGGCGCTGGAGGGGCTCTGCGCGGCCAAGGCGGCCGAACTGGTCACCGAGACCCAGGCCAGGCAGCTGCGGCAGCTCGGCCAGCAACTGCGGCGCAGCGTCGCAGACGGCGAGTCGCTGAAGTATTCCGCGCTGAATCACGAACTGCACCGGCTGGTCAGGGAGATTTCCGGCCAGACCGTGGCGGCCCGGCTGCTCGAGCGACTGAACGGGCAGCTGGTCCGGCATCAGTTCCAGCTGTCGCTGCGCCCGGGCCGTGCCCAGGCCTCGCTGCCCGAGCACCTGGCCATCATCGACGCCATCACCGGGCGGCGCCCCGCCGAGGCCGAGCAGGCGGCGCGGAACCACCTGCGCAGCGTTATCACGGCCCTGCTCGATCAGCAGCACCCGGGAAAGCAGGCCAGCGGCGGGCCGGAGGCTGGGTAAACCATGAAAATCTGCGCGGGAGGCGGGCCCGACCAGGCCCGCGTCCTACACAATATGAAACCGTTATATAAACGTACGCTGACTATCGCCAAAAGATAACCCTCGCATGACCATACTGTTCTTCATCTGTACGTTCGTTCGTAGAGCGCACACAACCGCAACTTCGGCCACCGGTGTCACTTCCTAGACCAGAAGGAGCCCGTACCAGTCACCCCGCACTCAGGTTCCCGGACTCACCAGGTCATGCGTGCGCTGCAGCACATCCACTGTTCTCTCGTCAGGATTCAGGTGAAGTTAGCCCATACCTCGGACGCGGTCCCGCGCCCTTTGGCGTGACCTCAAAGGAGATCGATTGCACATGAGTGACCAGACTGCGGAACCCGGCAGCACGAATCAGGCCGACGGCATCAGCCGTCGCAGCCTGCTGCGCGCGGTCGGCGCGGGCGCGGCCGTCGTGGGTGGCGGCGGACTGCTCGAGGCCTGTAGCTCCGGTATCAAGGGAGCCTCGTCCTCGACGGTCTCTACCACCAAGGACATCAACATCGCCTTCATCCACCCGCTCACCGGGGACCTGGCCGACTTCGGCACCTCGGACAACTGGATCCTCACCAAGATCCAGGGCACCTCGCAGTTCCAGGCCGGCATCAAGACCGGCGGCAAGACCTACCACATCAACGTCACCTCCTACGACACCCAGTCCGACCCCACCCGGGCCGGGCAGTTGGCCAACCAGGCGATCCTCACCGACAAGGTGGACCTGATCCTCACCTCGTCCACGCCCGAGACGGTCAACCCGGTGGCCACCGTGGCCGAGAAGCTGGGCACGCCCACGATCTGCGGCAACGTCCCGTGGCAGTCCTGGTACGCCAACCTGGGGGGCAATCCGACCCCGGGCAAGTCGACGTTCAAGCCGACGTGGGTGACGGTCTACTTCCTCGGCGTCAACGACCTGTGCAACGCCTTCATCCCGATGTGGAACCGGATCCACGCCGAACTGGGCACGGACAAGACCGTGGGCTGCCTGTTCCCGAACGACTCCGACGGCAACGCCTTCCGCGCCGCGTTCCCGCTGTTCGCCGGGCCGGCCGGCTACAAGCTGATCGACCCGCCCGCCTACACCGACGGGCTCACCAACTACAGCACGTTCATCTCCGAGTTCAAGACGGACAGCTGCGACTTCTTCACCAACGTGCCGCTGCCGCCGGACTTCAACACGATGTGGAAGCAGGCGGCGCAGCAGGGTTACAAGCCCAAGCTGGCGACGGTGGCCAAGGTGCTGCTGTTCCCCGGCGACGTGAAGGCGCTCGGCAGCCTGGTCAACAACATCGCCACCGACGCCTGGTGGGCGCCCGGGATGCCGTGGAAGTCCTCGCTGACCGGCGAGACCTGCGCGCAGATCGCCACCGCCTACACCGCCGCCACCGGCCAGGAGTGGGTCCAGTCGCTGAGCAACTACAGCCTCTTCGAGGTCGCCTACTCGGCCCTGTCCTCGGTCAGCGACCCGCACGACAAGACCGAGGTCGCCGACGCGCTGTTCAAGGTGAACATCGAGGGCCTCGCCGGGCAGCTCGACTGGACCTCGAGCAAGGCCCCCGCCCCGGGCGTGGTGGACACCCCGTGCCTCGGCGTGCAGTGGAAGCCGAACGCGACGTTCGGCTGGTCCATGGAGGTGGTCGACAACACGCTGATGCCGGAGGTGCCGCTCACCGCCACGCTCGAGCCGACGAACAAGTAAGAACAAGTAACCGGATGACAGACCCACTGCTTGAACTGGATCACGTGACGAAGCGGTTCGGCCGGGTCGTCATCGCCGAGGACCTGTCGTTCCGTGTCGGTCCGGGGGACACGGTTGGGATCGTGGGGCCGAACGGAGCGGGCAAGACCAGCCTGTTCGGCCTCATCTCCGGCGACCTGTCCCCGGACGCCGGGGAGATCTCCTTTGCCGGGCGCCAGGTCACCAAGCTGGACGCGTCCGCCCGGTGCCGGCTCGGCATCGGACGGACGTACCAGGTACCGCGGCCGTTCACGGACATGACCGTGTTCGAGAACGTGCTCGTCGCCGCGCAGCAGGGCGCCAGGCTTCGGCGCCGGGCTAGCTACGCGGCGGCGGCGGAGGCGCTGGAGCGCACCGGCATGTCCAGTGAGGCGAACCAGCCCGCCGCGCGGCTCGGCCTGCTGCAGCGCAAGCGGCTGGAACTGGCCCGGGCGTTCGCGTCCGGGCCCAAGCTGCTGCTGCTCGACGAGGTGGCCGGCGGCCTGACCGACCCGGAGGTCGCCGAGCTGGTGCAGATCGTCCGCGGCGTCAACGCCAACGGCGTCGCGGTCATCTGGATCGAGCACGTGGTGCGCGCGCTCACCCCCGTGGTGAGCCGACTGGCCTGCCTGTACGGCGGGTCCTTCGTCGGCGACGGCGACCCGGACACGGTGCTCGCCGACCCGGCGGTCCGCGAGGTGTTCCTCGGCACCGAGTTCA
>CAWKCG010000060.1:0-34799 GCA_963847965.1 uncultured Actinomycetes bacterium | reverse complement strand
AGCAGCACCTCCGCCTTCATGAGGATGCCGGGCGAGCAGAAGCCGCACTGGGAGGCGCCGGCCGCAACGAAGCAATCGGCCCAGGTTTGCCTGTCGGCGGTGGACAGCCCCTCTTGAGTCGTGATCGCCCGGCCCGCAAACCGCTCGGCTGGCTGGGCGCACGAGACGACGGCCTTGCCGTCGGCAATCACGGTGCAGGCACCGCACGAGCCTTCGGGCGCGCAGCCGTCCTTGACCGAGGTGACGCCGCAGCTTTCCCGCAGCACGTCAAGCAGGTGCTGGCCGGTATGGACGTCGACAGACACCGCAGCGCCGTTAAGGGTGAAATCCATCGCAGACCCTCCGATCGCCGGTCGCAGCGGCCAGTCCTCTCGCCTCGGCCATCGCCTGCGCCGAGCGTGCCCGGCGAGTCGATGCGGAGACGAAGACGTGCAGCGTAGCGATGGTCGGATGCTCGCGCCGACTCGAAGACCCGGGCCAGCATCATTCAATGCTATGGCCGCGCCGGTTCGGGGTCAGGAGTCCAAGGTCCCGTTGGGAGGAGCTGACCTGGGACCGGCTCGTCCCCTGGTCGACAGTCCTCTACCCTGTGAATGCACCGGCGGGCAGCCGTTGACCGATGCGGCGCGGAGGGTAGGGGTCGATGCAAGCCGATCTCGTGATCCGGGGTGCTCGGGTCGCCGACGGCGACAACCCCGTGCACCTCGCCGATGTAGCGGTCAGCCGAGGGCGGATCGCTGCAGTGGGCGAACGGTTGCCCATTGACGCGTGCGGCGAGTTGCTCGATGCCGATGGACTCCTGCTGTGCCCGGGGTTTATCGACATGCATGCGCACTCGGCATTGCGGACCTTTGCTGATCCGCTTCTCACGCCGAAGCTCGCGCAGGGCTTCACGACAGAGGTGATCTGCCCGGACGGCCTGGGTCCGGCGCCGGTCAGAGCGTCCGGGCGGGATGAGCGGCGCCGGTACCTCGCAGCGCTCGAAGGGGCGGGGCCGCCAGAGTGGCCCTGGGAGTCCTTTTCGGACTATCTGGCTGCGATTGAGGCGACCGCCCCCGCCACCAGCCTGGTCGCTGGCGTGCCGCATTCTGCGGTCCGCGATGTCGTGCTCGGGCCGGCGCGCCGCGCGCCGGATGCTGAGGAGCTGCGGCGTATGCAGGAAGAGGTCAGGGCCGGTCTCGCGGCCGGGGCTCGGGTGCTCTCCTTCGGGCTTATCTACGCTCCTGGGCTGTACGCCGACACCGCCGAGCTAGCGGCCCTGGCCGCGGTTGCTGCCGAGTACGGCGCTCCCCTGATGCCGCACGTACGCAACGAGGCCGCGGGCGTTCTCGATGCCATCGCCGAGTTCGTGCAAGTGGCAGAAAGGACGGGTGCGCCCTTGCATATCTCGCACTTGAAACTCGTCGGTTCGGAGTGGCTGCTCGATGGGCTGCTCCACCTCATCGCCTCGGCTGCACAGCGGGTGGACCTTACTTTCGACCAGTACCCCTATGGTGCGGGGAGCACGCTGCTTGCGGCGCTCCTCCCACCCTGGGTGCTAGACGGTGGTCCGGCGGCGATGCTGCGCCGACTGGGTGACGGCGGCGAGCGCTTGCGGATCCTGCGCGACATGGAGAGCGGACTGCCTGGCTGGGAAAACCTCTACAGGTCATGCGGGCCGGCGGGCATCACGATAACCGAGGCCGGCGCACCGCGAGACACCGAGGTCGGCAAGAGCATCGAGCGGATAGCCAGCGAACAGGGCGTCGATCCAGCAGTCGCGGTCCTGGACCTGCTCAGCGACACCGAACTAGATGTCGGGATGATCGATCACTACGCCAGCGAGCACGTGGTTCGCGCCATTTTCACGCTGCCCGGTGGTCTCGTCGGATCCGACGGGATCTTCAACTCCTGCCCGCATCCCCGGCTGTTTGGGACCGCCGCGCGAGTGCTGGGCCGCTATGCCCTGCGCGACGGGCTGATCACGGTGGAGGAAGCCGTGGCGCGACTGGCTCCGCGGGCCGCTGACCGGTTGGGTCTGCATGACCGCGGGCGCATCAAGACCGGGATGCGTGCCGACATGATCTTGCTCGACTCCGCCCATTACATCGACACTGCCACCTATGAGCAGCCGTGCCAGACCCCAGCCGGCGTCGACCGGGTATTGGTCGGGGGGCTGACTGCGTACCGCGATGACCGTGCCACCGGGCTGCGCCGCGGAATCGTCACGCGAACACCGCGAGCCGCAAACCGTGCGGCGGAATCGAAACCATGGTGACTATCTGCACCCCGGCCAACACGTCCGCGACCAGCCCGGCACGCAACCGGCCCAGTTGTCCGGGCTAGATGTGATCCCTGCGCAGGCCGGCGGCCGGCGTGCGGGCTGCTACCGGGCTGTCGTGCTGTGCGCGACCTGGCTGGCGGGTGCGGGGCTGGGCGGGGCGGGCGGCTGGGTGGCGGGTTCGATGGACAGGTGCGGCAGGATGCGGTCCAGCCAGCCGGGCAGCCACCAGTTGGCGCGGCCGGCCAGGTGCATGACGGCGGGACAAGCAGGGTGCGCAGGAGGAAGGCGTCCAGCAGGACTGCGGCGGCCAGGCCGATGCCGATCTCGCCGGAGCGTGCCCGGCGAGGGCCCTCCGGGCAGTCAGCCAGGATCAGCCATAACACCACCGGCCGTTCGGGATATAAAGATCATTAAATTACCGAACGGGCCGTGATTCACGTCCCGTACCGGATGTCGTACAACCGCTGATGGCACGTGTCGAGGGGGCGCCCGGATGAGGTTCCGGGCGGCCCCTCGGCTCACGGTGCAGGCCGGGTCGGCCGACCTTCGTTACTCCGCGCTTGGCACGACGACGACCGGGCAGTGCGCGTGATGCACCACCTGGCTGGCCACGGCGCCCAGGCTGAGCCGGGGGAATCCACCGCCGCCGCGGTTACCGACCACGACCAGATCGCTGTCTGCCGACGCCTCGATGAGCGCCTTCGCAGCGAAGCCGTTGATCGCCGTCACCGTAACCTGGGGCTGCTCGGCACCGAGCCCCTCGGCGACCTCCGCGACCGCATGCTCGGCAGCCGCGCGGGCCTTCTCCAGCTCCGGCGCATCGCCGGGAACGGGGAGCGGGTTCCCCGTCCAGTAACTGGCCATCACCTCGTGGACCGTGAGGACCGTAAGCGGGACCTTGCGCAGCGCAGCCTCGCGCATGGCCCAGTCCAGCGCCCGATGACCGTTGTGCGAACCATCAACGCCTACCGTGATTCCTGACATCGTGCATCATCGCCCTTTTCACCTATCAGCCCGCCACATAGGGCTCTCCAATTCCATGATCCGTCGTCCGGGGCTGGCCTGCCAGGGACATCAGGGCAGCGCCGGGAGGACTTTGGTCCCCTCGAAGGGGGGCACGTCTCGGGCGGGAAGTTCACCACGAACTTGCCGACCGCTTCGGTGTTACGTGCCATGGCATGGGATAGGTGGCAGCCGGAGGCCAGCACCGGCCCACCGAAGGCCGATATGGAGATGAAGCTTTAGTAGCGATGTTGGGCTCGCCCTTGGCGTCCACGGTCGATACCAGAACAATGGGGCCAGGTAGCACGGGACGGGGTGCCAGCCCGCCTTGGCTGCCCGGAAACGCGATTTGGCAGTGCACTTCGGCCCTGGAGCGGGACCAAGGTCCTGGCAGACCTTGACGCACATCCCTACAGGCCGCCGCCATGAGCGGCGCATGTTGGGCGGTCCGGTGTTTGCCCTGCGGAATGGTCCGCAGCGAGTCAAGGAGTACGCGGTGGGAACCATCGGAATGACTGGACGTGGCCCGCTAGCCGTCAATCTGAACAGCCCGGGCAGCTACCTGCACTGGAACGTCTTCACGATCTCGGTTGCCAACCTGGTGCTGATCGCGGTCATGGTCGTCATCTTCGGCGCGGCGCTGCTGCTTCCGTTCCCCAGGGCGCATGGCCGCGATGGGGACGCGCCGATCACCGCCGACGGCGACGATCGGGGCGCTGACGGCGCCGACGCCCCCGAATCCGTCGGGACGGACCCGGACGCCGGCATGTGGACGGCGCGGGTGCGCCGCCGCGTGCTGACCGCGCTGCCCCCGGGCAAGCTGTTGCCCGACCGCCAGCCCGCCTACGTCGCCTCCTGGGTGTACGTGTTCGGCGTGGCTTCGCTGGCGGCGCTCGGCGTGGCGATCGTGAGCGGCTTCGTCATCGCGCTCGGCGGCACGGACTGGTGGCACACCAACCCGGTCGGGCACTTCTTCAACAGCCTGCACCTGTGGAGCGTGGAGCTGTTCATGGCGCTGCTGGTCATCCACCTGTGGGGCAAGTTCTGGATGGCCGCCTGGCGCGGCCGCCGCACCCTGACCTGGATCACCGGCGTGGTCGCGTTCGTGGCGTCGATCGTGGAGTGCTTCACCGGGTACCTGTCCCAGCAGAACTTCGACTCGCAGTGGATTTCCACCAGCGGCAAGGACGCGTTCAATGCGGTCGGGGTCGGCGCGTTCTTCAACCTGATGAACTTCGGCCAGATGCTGCTGTGGCACGTGGTGCTGATGCCGATCATCCTGGTGGCGCTGGTCGGCGCGCACGTGCTGCTGGTCCGCGTCCGCGGCGTCAGCCACCCGCTGCCCGCCAAAAGGACCCGCGGGCTGGCCGCGATGCGCGCGGCCCGGGCCGCCGACCGGGCCGCGTGGCGCGGTCCGACCAGGCGCTACGACATCCTGAAGGAAGGCACCATCGCGACCGTCGTCGTCCTGGTGCTCACCTTCGTACTGGCCGGGGTGCTGTCCTCGCCTGACGTCCCGCCGGTCACCGTGGCCAGCTGGGTCCAGGCCGCGCCGGCCGACTTCCTGGCCACCGCCGCCAGCGAGCTGGACGGCACCAGCGAGACCGCCACCTACGGCCCGCCCTACAACACCAACGGCGCCCCGCAGAAGATCCTGTTCGCCCCGGCGAACTGGTTCGGCGTGACGATGCCCATCACCAACACCGCGCAGACGTTCGTGCTCTCGCCGCTGTCCAAGGCCGCCCCGACCGACCCGGCGCTGGCCTCGGCGCTGGCTACCTACACCGCCGCGTCCCCCGCCCAGCAGCTCAAGTGGGCGACCAACTACGGCACCGCCGTCACCAAGGTCACCTTCAGCAACGGGACGCCGGTGGTCCCCGCCGCCGCCGACGGCCCCGTCCCCGTCCTGCTGGCCACCGAGCTGACCCTGGCCCGGGCCGGCGCGATCGACGCGGACCTGCTGGCCCAGCACCCGTTCTACGGCACCGACTTCACCAAGCCGCTGCTGTTCCTCGAGGACGGCATGTACTTCTCCAACCAGGCCACGGCCATGAACCTGACCGGCACCCAGTGGGGCGTCATGAACGAGACCGGCAGCTACCCTGGCCAACCCTGGCTGTGGCTGTACACGCTGTGGTACCAGATCCCGAGCTTCGGCAACTCCGTCAACGCGGACCTGATCGCCATCTACCTGACTGGCCTGGCCACCCTGCTGCTGCTGTTCATCCCGTTCATCCCCGGCCTGCGTGACATACCCCGGTGGATACCGGTGCACCGGCTCATCTGGCGCAACTGGAACCTGCCAGCCGATGGGCCCGTCGACCAGCCGGACCCGGGAGCCAAGCCCGAACCAGCCGGGCAGCAATGATCTCGCGGACTTGTCCATGGGAACGGCCGATGCCAGGGCCCGCAGAGTCCCCGGCGCAGGGCCGACCTGGCGGCTCACCCGGGACCTTGGTCCTTACCCCAGTGCAGGAAGACTACCTAGAGTTGACCTGACAGGCAGCCCCATCTGGCATAACCTGCCGGGGCGGACATTCGCGAGCGTCGGGAGTTACGGTGACAAGTCCGGTGAGCGGTGCGGGGTCGGCCGACGAGGCAGCAAGGCCGATCGCGGTGTTCCTGCTGGACGACCACGAGGTGGTCCGGCGGGGTGTCCGTGACCTGCTCGAGGCCGAGCCGGACATCCGGGTGGTCGGCGAGGCCGGCACCGCCTCCTCCGCACTGGCCAGGATCCCGGCGCTGCGGCCAGACGTAGCCGTCCTGGACGTGCGGCTTCCGGATGGTGACGGGGTGTCGGTGTGCCGGGAGATCCGCTCCCGGATGCCTGAGGTGGCGTGCCTGATGCTGACGTCGTTCGGCGATGACGAGGCCCTGTTCGACGCGATCATGGCGGGGGCGGCCGGGTACGTGCTCAAGCAGATCCGCGGCACCGACCTGGTCGGCGCGGTGCGCACGGTGGCCTCCGGCCAGTCCATGCTGGACCCGCGGGCGGCGAGCCAGCTGATGGCCAGGCTGCGCGACCAGTCGGCCAAGCACGATCCGCTGGCCGGGCTGTCCGTGCAGGAGCGCCGGATCCTGGAGCTGATCGGGGAGGGGCTGACCAACAGGCAGATCGGCGAGCGGATGTTCCTGGCCGAGAAGACCGTCAAGAACTACGTGTCCGCGCTGTTCGCCAAGCTCGGCATGGAGCGCCGCACCCAGGCCGCCGCCTACGCGGCCCGGGTGTTCGACGAGCAGCACGAGCACGACGGCAGCACGGGGCACGACGAATAGGAACTCCGCCGGCTTGGGCGCTCGCGGCTAGGCGACAGGCGCCTCTGGGAGGGATGCCACGGTGCGGATAGTTCCTGAAGCACGGCTGACGGCGGAGCTTAGCGCGCTGCCGGGCATTCCCCGGGTGGTGGCGGGCGGCAATTTCGCGACTCCCTGGCGGGCCCTGGCCGTGCTCGACGCGGCGGTGACGGAATACCGGCTGTTCATGCTGAACGCCCAGGAAGGGGTGCCCGATCGCGACGGCGTGATCCTCGAGTCGCCGTTCGTCGGGCCGGGGATGCGGGGACGCGCGGGGCTGCGGTACTTCCCCTGCCGCCTGTCGCTGGTTCCGGTCTTGCTGGCCGGGGCCCTGCCGCCCGACGTGGTGCTCGTCCAGACGTCGGTCCCGGCCGGCGGCTCGGTGTCGCTGGGCACCGAGGTAAACGTGCTGCCTGCGGCGATCGAGACGGTCCGCTCGCGCGGCGGGCTGGTCATCGCGCAGCTCAACCCGCAGGTCCCCTACACGTACGGGGATTCCGAGCTGTCGGCCGATGACATCGACTACGCGATCGAGACCGACGTCCCGCTGCCGGTACCGCCGCCGCGGCCGCCCAGGGACAGCTCGGCGTCCATCGGCGACCGGGTGGCGGCCCTCGTGCCCGATGGTGCCACGCTGCAGCTCGGCATCGGCGCGGTTCCGGACGCCGTCCTCGCGGCGCTCTGCGGCCGGCGCGGCCTCACGGTGTGGTCGGAGATGTTCAGCGACGGGGTGCTCGCCCTGCACAAGGCGGGTGCCCTAGATCCCGGTCACCAGATCAACGCGTCGTTCGCGTTCGGCAGCGTGGAGTTGTACGACTGGATGGACCGCAACCCGGGCGTCGCGATGCTGCGGACGGAGACCACCAACGACCCGGCGCGGATCGCGCGGCGGCCGCGGATGGTCTCGGTCAACACCGCGCTCGAGGTTGACCTCTTCTCTCAGGCCAACGCGAGCCGCGTGCGCGGGCTCATCTACTCGGGCTTCGGCGGGCAGACCGACTTCGTGGTCGGGGCGCTGCACTCACCGGGCGGGCTGGCCATCATCGCGCTGCCGTCGTGGCACCCCAAGGCGAACGTGTCAACCGTCGTGCCCAGGCTGGCCGGGCCGGTGACGTCCTTCCAGCACAGCTTCATCGTCAGCGACCAGGGCACGGCCGCGATCTGGGGCCACGACGCCTCCGCCCAGGCCCAGCAGATCATCACCCAGGTCGCGCACCCCTCCGCCCGTGACGGGCTGCGCGAGGCCGGGCGCCGACTCGGATTCCAGCTCTGACCCCGGGGAGGCCGAACTCCTTGCAGTATGACAGGGCAGTCTGGCTGGGGCTGCTCAGTGCATCCGCATGACGTCAGCTGGCGACCAGGGCCTTGACCGAGGCGATGATCTCGGCGAGGCCGGCCTTGGCGTCGGCGAAGAACATGCCGGTCTTCGGGTCGATGTACAGCTCGTTGTCGATCCCGGCGTAGCCGTGGCCCATGGACCGCTTGATCACGATGACGCTCTTGGCCTGGTCCACGTTCAGGATCGGCATGCCTGACACGGGGTTGCCGGGGCGGCGGGCGGCCGGGTTGGTGACGTCGTTGGCCCCGACGACCAGGGCCACGTCCGCGGTCGGGAACTCGGGGTTGGCGGCGTCCATCTCCTTCAGGTCGGTGTAGGGCACGTTCGCCTCGGCCAGCAGCACGTTCATGTGACCGGGCATCCGGCCGGCCACGGGGTGGATGGCGAAGAATACCGTCGCGTGTTCGGCGAGCAGCGCGGCCAGTTCCGCCGCCTCGTGCTGGGCCTGCGCGGCGGCCAGTCCGTAGCCGGGGACGATGATGACCTTGCTGGCGTAGGCGAGCTGGATGGCGGCGTCCTCGGCGGAGATGCGCCGGATGCTGGCGCCCGCGCCGGCCACGGCCGGGCCGGTGGCCGGACTGCTGTCGCCGGTGCCGAAGCCGCCGAGCATGACGCTGATGACCGAGCGGTTCATGGCCTGGGCCATGAGCACGGTGAGGATGCCGCCGGAGGCGCCGACCAGGGCGCCGCCGATGATCAGGCCGCCGTTGTCGATGACGAATCCGGCGATGGCCACGGCGATGCCGGTGAAGGAGTTCAGCAGGGCGATGACCACGGGCATGTCGGCCCCGCCGATGGGCATCGTCATGGTGACGCCGAAGGCCAGGGCGGCGCACACGACCAGGATCAGCATGGCGGTGGAGTCGTGGCCGGCCAGCAGGTAGCAGCTCGCCCCGACCCCGATGACGGTGAGGGCGGCGGTGATGAGGCGGGCGCCGGGGAAGACCACCGGCCGGGAGCTGACCCAGCCTTGCAGCTTGCCCGCGGCGATCAGCGAGCCGGAGAAGGTGACCGGCCCGATGATGACGTCCAGGACGGTCGCGATCATGACGCGGCTCGAGATGCCGGGGCCGCCGGCCAGGCGGACGAAGTCGCCGGCCGCCACCAGGGCGGCGGCGCCCCCGCCGACCGCGTTGAAGATGCTGACGACCTGCGGGACGTCGGTCATCTTGACCCGGCGGGCCATGACCAGGCCGGCCGCCGCGCCGCCGATGCCGCCGGCCGACAGGACGATCCAGCCGGTGGTGGTGATCGTGGCGTCGTGGATGACGCTGGTCAGCGCCGCGGCCACCGCGACGATCATGCCCAGCCAGGACAGCCGGCTGCCCTTGCGGGCGGTGGCCGGGGAGTTCATCAGGTGCAGGGCCACCACGAAGCCGGCGGCGGCCAGCAGGTACGCCAGGTCCACGGCGATGGTGACGGCGTTCATGACGGCTCCTTCGTCCCGTCGTGGGCGGGCGGCACGGGCCGCTTGCGGAACATCTGCAGCATCCGGTCGGTGAGGCTGTAGCCGCCGGCGACGTTCATGCCGGCGAAGAACGCGGCCACGAAGGCGAGCACGTAGCCCGCGTCCGTGCGGGCCTGCGAGGCGGTCACGACGGCCCCGATGATGACGATGCCGTGGATGGCGTTGGACGCCGACATCAGGGGCGTGTGCAAGGTGGACGGCACCTTGGTGATGACTTCGTACCCGACCAGGATGGCCAGCACGAATATGTAGATATCGGACATCAGGCCCGTGGTCATCGACTGCCTCCTAGGCGGGCGGTCCGAGCAGGGCGGCCACCGCGGGGTGGATCACCGTGCCCTGGTGGGTGACGATCACGCCGGCCTGGATCTCGTCGGCGGGGTCGATCGTCAGCGTGCCGCCGCGGATCAGCTCGGCCAGCAACGCGGCGATGTTGTGCGAGTAGGCGGTGGAGGCTGCGGTGGGCATCTGGGCGGGCAGGTTGCCCGCCCCGATGATCCGGGCTCCGTTCTCGGTTATCACGGTCTGGTCCGCCACCGAGCCTTCGACGTTCCCGCCGAGGCTGCTGGCGGCCAGGTCGACCAGGACGGCGCCGGCCTGCATGCCCTTGACGGCTTCGGCGGTGACCAGCAGCGGCGGCCGCCGGCCCGGCACCTGGGCGGTAGCGATGACAACGTTGAAGCGGGCAACCTGCGCGGCAAGCTCGTCCTGCTGGGCGGACTGCTCGGCGGCGGTGAGCGCCCGGGCGTACCCGCCCTCACCCGCCGCCGATCCGACCGAGCCGAGCTCCAGGAACCTGGCGCCGACGGATGCGACCTGCTCCTGGGTCTGCGGCCGGATGTCGTAACCGGTCACCACGGCGCCGAGCCGACGGGCCGTGCCCATGGCCTGCAGGCCGGCCACGCCCGCGCCGAGCACGAGGACGCTGGCCGGCCGGCTCGTCCCGGCCGCGGTGATCAGCATGGGGAAGAACCGGCCGAAGTTATCGGCAGCGACCAGCACCGCCTTGTAGCCGGCCACGTTCGCCTGAGAGGTGAGCGCGTCCATGGACTGGGCCCGGCTCACGGTGCGCGGCAGCCCGTCCAGGCTGATCGCGGTCACCCCGGCCCCGGCCAGCCGGCGGACCAGATCCGGCTGGGCCAGCGGCCGCAGCATGCCGATAACCACCTGGCCGGCGCGCAACCGGGCGATCAGGTCCGGGTCGGGCATGCCGACGCTGACCAGGACGTCGGCTCTGCCGATCGCCTCGTCCCGGCTGACGACCTCCGCGCCGGCTCGATCGTAGGCGCCGTCGGGGAAGCACGCCGCGACACCCGCGCCGGACTCCACCAGTACGTGCACCTGGGTACGGGCCAGCACCAGGACAGACTCAGGCACCAGCGCGACACGCTGCTCGCCCGGCGCCGTCTCCCTGACGGCACAGACGGTGACGGCCGGCTCCGGTATGGGATCGCTCATGACGACGGTTCTCCTTCCCGCCCCGCAGCGCGCGGCCTGGATCCGTGCCTTATGGCCTCCCTTCCAGCCCACTCGCACCGCAGCGAGGAGGTGAGAGCCGAACGCCAGGAGATGCAAGGACCAACGTCCCCGGCCTCAGCCCCGGGGATCCAGGTACTTAGTCCCACGTTCCCGCTCGGACCGTTACGACGGAGCCTGCCACCGGCGGACGGCGAGGATGCCGGGGACGAGGAGCAGCCCGGCCGACCAGCAGGCGAGCTCCAGTAGCGGGAAGGCGGCCGGGCCTCCGCTGGCCAGGGACCTGACCAGGCCGACCGCTGCGGTGACCGGGTTGGCACGGGCGATCGGCTGCATCCAGCCCGCCAGCTCGCCCATGGGAGCGAACGCCGAGCTGACGAGCGCGATCGTGTCCGGAGCTATCCGGCCTGAAATCGGCTGCGCGCCGACCTGCAGCCGGACGATGGCAACTCGCGGGTTTACGGGCCGCAGGACCTTTGGCACTGTCAAGGGAGAGGCCGTGCGGGCACCATGGCCGTGGGTGTTGTTCTGTGCATGGAGGTGCCCATGGCCGCCAGGCCTCATGACATGGCTGATCTGTATCTCGCCCCTGTGGTGCTCGTGGTAGATGCGCGGATCGAGGAGCTCGGCCACCTGGATAAGGACGGGCTGGCGTACGAAGTCGGACTGGAGAGCGACTCACCGGACTTCACCCGTCCTATGAGGGAAAAGGCGCTGATCAGGACGGTCACGCACCCGATCGACTGCCACGGATGGGAACTCGGCTGGGACCTGCGCGGCCTCCGCCTGACTCACGATGCGCACACGCTGGTCCTCGGTGTCCCGGCAGTGTTCCTTGAGTACCTGGAGGACGCTCCGAAAGCATGACGCATCGGCGATGGTCGCAGACCTCGACCCGCATGACCGGCCGACCCGGGCCCAGTGGCACCTCGTCGCCGACCTTGAGGTCCTGGAACTGGGGCAGGATCTGGCGGGCCCGGTGTCACGTTGCCCGGGCGCCCGCGGGAACGTGGGCGATAGTCGCGGCGGCCCCAAGCGCCGCGCCCCACCGGCCGGCTCGCGCGGCTTCGGCGTCGAGCAGGATGTTCCGCTGGCTGACCAGGAAGCTCTCCGGGGGCATGACGAGGCAATAGCCGTGCCGCTTGAGCAGCCTGCTGATACCGCGGCTGGCCCGGCCGGTCAATACGGGGATGCCGGTAAACCGGGTGTCGAAGGCTGCGGCCAGCGCGTGTCCGTCGGCGAGGCCGCTGAGCCAGTCCCGCAGCCCGGGACCGTCGGCGTCCGGGTCGAGCGTCAGCCCGCTTCCCGGCTTGGCGGCCGTCTTAGCGGCAAGTTGCCGGGATGCCGCGGTTGACGGTCCGTGCATGTGGGTCGGCCCGCCGACGACAAGGAGATCGGTCCCGGCGACCAGATCCGCGGTAGCCGCCGCGACCGGGACGAGGGTCACCTCGTGAGTCGCGCGCAGGCCATCCGCGATGTTGCTGGCGACAACGTGCGTGTTCCCGTACATCGACTCGTAAACCACCAGTGCTCGCATGTTGATCACGTCCCTTGAATCCGTCGCTTTCAGCGCAGCCGACCCGCCGCGGACCAGCCAGAGGCGTGGGTCCCGTAGCGCCGGGACCAACGTCGGCCTCCGCAAAAGGCTCGCCGTCCCGCCGCTGGGCGGCGGGACGGCGAATACCAGCCCCGAACCTCAGGTCACCAGACGCCCGGGAACTGCGCCATCAGCGGCGTCTCGTACAGCCGGTCCTGAACGATCCGCACCGGACCGCCGGGAATCGGCAGGACGAAGCGCTGCCCAAACTTCTGCCCATAGCCTGGGTAGGCGTTAGGCAGCGTGACCACTAGGTAAGCAGCGCTCGCCGGGAAGAAGGGAGGCCCGACGTAGTTCGATGCCGGATAGAACCGACCCTGGACGGCGAAGGTGATATCGGCGATCGCCGACTGGCCGGAGTGCAGGACAACCTCACCCGACAAGGAGGTCCGCGCCGGGACCTTCACCGCGGTCGTGGGCAGCTGCCTGTGCCCGTTGCTCAGCAGCTGCAGGCCCGGGTAGCCGGACACGCTGCACGCCGAGCTGCTCGTGTTGGTCAGCGTCAGCACCAGCTCGCGGTTATTCCCCCTGGTCTGGTGACCGCGGGTCAGCGTGGCCGACAGCTGCCATCCTGCGCACTCGCGTGGAGCGTAGGTGATGTGGCTGACGGTGGTCGGGATCGTGCTCGCGCTCGCGCTGGTGGCCGTAGCCGCCACCCCGATCGTCGCCAGCGCAGCCACGCCCGCCAGCGCGGCTAGTGTGGTACGGACTTTCACGGTGTACCTCCAGCGACGAAGGAGACTCAGTGGGCCTGTTTGGCACTTGCTCATCCGTCACTTGATACGACCCTGAGGAATACCGAAGAATTGCCGCCATAATGCCCACCCAGGCACGGCTAAGGTCACAAAACCTAATGACCTTGGGCCAGGTCGTATTTCCCTGAGGTCTGACCTGCGACTACGCAGGTTTTCCAAGGTATTTCCTGGTACCCGGAAATTATTTTGCCGCAGGCCGACCGGAAAAAGGTCAGGCGATCGTCAAGGTAGGTTTCCATGTCGGCCGCGTAGGCCGACCCCGCCCGGCTCAGGCTACGGGCGCCTTCGCGCTGCGGATGATGACTAGGGTCCGGTGGCCGGCCCTGGCGATTGACCGCCTGGATGACGATCATCCGCACTGGCGGGTCAGCTCGGGGCCGAATTTCATCGATTGTTGACTTATCCTCCGGCGACTCCTATCGTGCCTGGCATGAGAGCCATGGTCGTCAAGGAGTTCCGGGAACTGGTCCGCGACCGGCGCACCGTGGCCATGCTGATCGCGATGCCGCTCCTGCTGCTGGTGATCTTCGGCTACGCCGCGAATTTCTACGTTTCCAGCGTAAGGGCGGCGGTGGTGGGCCCGCAGGCCTCGCAGGCGGCCGCGCTGCTGCCGTCGTACTTCGACGTCACGCTGACCGATCGATCCGGCGACGAGGCCTACGCCGAGACGCTCCTGCGGGACAGCAAGGTGGACGTGGCCTTCGTCACAGGGAGAACCCCGGTACTGGCCCTGGTGAACGGCTCTAACCTGTTCGCCGCGCAGTCGACCGTGGCCGCGCTCAACAAGGCCGGCCGCGAGGTCAGGACGCAGGTGCTGTTCAACCCCCGCCTGAAGACGTCGTGGGTGATGATACCGGCCATCATCGGCCTGATCCTGACCTTCATCGGCACCATCATCACCAGCATCGGCCTGGTCCGGGAGCGTGAGGCTGGCACGCTGGAGCAGCTGGCGGTGATGCCGATCAGGCCGAGCCAGGTCATCCTAGGCAAGATCGCGCCATATTTCCTGGTCGCGGCGCTCGACATGGTCATCGTGACCGTGCTGGGGATCGCGCTGTTCGGGGTCCCGTTCAGCGGGAACCCGTTCGCGTTCGCGCTGGGGGCCGGGATGTTCCTGTTCGTGGTGCTGGGCATCGGCGTGTTCATCTCGACGGTCTCGCAGACGGCGGGCCAGGCCATCCAGACCGCGTTCTTCTTCCTCCTGCCGCAGATACTGCTGTCCGGGATGATCTTCCCGCTGGCGGCGATGGCCGCCGGGGTCCGCTGGATCGGCTACCTGCTCCCGCTGACCTACTTCACGATGATCTCGCAGGGCATCATGCTGCGCGGCGCCCCGATCACCGCGCTGTGGCTGCCCTTCGTCGTACTGGCCGGGATGGCGGTCGTGGTCTTCACCGGTGCGACGCTGCGCTTCCGCCGGGACCTGGCCCCGGGAAATCCGGCTAGCCCGCCTCGCGAGCAGCCGACCGCGGCCGAGGCGGTGAACACCGCGTGAATTACTCGGTACGCTCGGCCACCGTGCGCTTCGGGCCGACCTTGGCCCTGGATGACGTCACCGTGGAAGTGCCCGCCGGATCCGTCGTGGCCGTAGTCGGCGGAGACGGAGCCGGCAAGTCGACCTTGCTCCGCGCGCTGGCGGGGGAGGTGCGGCTGGAGAGCGGGACGGTCGAGGCGCCGCCCCGGCAGCGGCTCGGCTACCTGCCCGCGTCGTCGGGCAGCTGGGCCGCGTTGACCGTGACGCAGAACATCGACTTCGTCGCGGGCATCTACGGCCTGGCGGGCGATGAGCTAACCGCCCGCCGCGCCGAGCTGCTGGACCGGGCCGGGCTCACTCCGGCCGCCAGCCGGCTTGCCGCACAGCTGTCCGGCGGGATGCGCCGCAAGCTCGGCTTCGTCATGGCGATCGTGCACCGGCCCTCGCTGCTCATCCTGGATGAGCCGAGCACGGGCGTGGATCCCGTGAGCCGCATCGACCTGTGGCGCCTGGTGTCGGAGGCCGCGGCGTCGGGTACGGCCGTGCTCATGTCGACGACCTACCTGGATGAGGCCGAACGGGCCGCCCACCTCGTCGTGCTCGACAATGGCCGGGTCCTGGTCCAGGGATCCTACGACCAGGTGCGCGCGGGCTTTCCCGGCGTGGTCACGCAAACCAGCGAACCGGTCCGCGAAGAATGGGCCTGGCGCCGGGGGCGGCTGCGGCATGAGTACTGGCCTGGCGCTGACCCGCCGCCCGGGGCCTCCCTAGCCGAACCTGACCTGCAGGACATCGTCATCGCGCTCTCGCTCGCCCGCCGCCACGTGGTCCCGTCATGACGGGCGTCCTGCTGCGCGCTGAGCACGTAACGCGCCGCTTCGGCAGGTTCACGGCGGTGGACGACGTGTCGATGCAGGTGCAGCCGGGTGAGGTGGTCGGGCTGCTCGGTGCCAACGGCGCGGGCAAGACCACCCTCATCCGGATGCTGCTGGGCCTGATCGCGGCGACCTCCGGCCGCGTCGAGCTGCTGGGCGGCCCGCCCGACCGGCAGCGCCGCCGCCGGCTCGGGTACGTGCCGCAGGGGCTGGGCCTGTACGGCGACCTGACCGTGCGGGAGAACCTGACGTTCAGCGCGCGTGCCTATGGCGCCGCGGAGCCCCTGCTACCTTCCGCGCTGACCCGTTACGCCGGCGTGCTGATCCGAGATGTGCCGCTCGGGGCGCAGCGCCAGGTCGCGTTCCTCGCCGCTCTCGCGCACTCACCCGACGTCCTCGTGCTCGACGAGCCGACCTCGGGCGTCGATGTGCTCGCCGGCGCTTCATTGTGGGACACCATCCGCGTCCAGGCCGAGCACGGTGCGGGAATCCTTGTGACCACGCACTATATGCAGGAGGCCCAGCAATGCGACCGGCTGCTGCTCATGGCGGACGGTCGGCTGGTCGCCGAGGGCAGCGAGGCAGACATCGTAGGCTCGACGACCGCTGTGGCCGTCCGCACCGATAACTGGGCGCAGGCCTTCGCCGCACTCGACCGTGCCGGCGCTCCGGTGATGCTTGAGGGCCGGGCGATCCGGGTGGCCAACGCCGACCCGGCCGAGCTGGCGGAGGTCCTCAAGGCCGCCGGGATCGAGGCCAGCCTGCAGAAGGTCCCGGCGACGATCGAGGAACGGATGCTGATCCTCGCCCGCGGGGCGAAGGCTTCGTAGTGCCCGCGCGAGGCAGGCGGCCCCTGGGCAGCCCAGATACGCGCAGCGCCATCCTGGACGCCGCCCGGGAACTGTTCGCGGACCTCGGGTTCGAGCGCACCACCATGCGCGCCGTGGGCGTCCGGGCTGGCGTGGACCCGGCGCTCATCTACCACTACTTCGGCGACAAGGACGGGCTGCTATCCGCCGCACTGGAGATGCCCGCGGATCTGCTCGCCGCGTTCGCCGGGTTGGCCGGCGACGCCGACCGCGCCGGAGAAGACCTCGTCCGGCGTCTCATCAGCTTGTGGGAGGATCGCCCGGAGGTCCGCGAGCGGATGCTCGCCGCGCTCCGGACCGCCCTGTCTCACCACCACGCCGCCGAGCTGTTCCGCGACATGCAACGCTCACTGGCCCTCGTGGCGCTCGGCGATGCCCTGCCCGAAGACCAGCGCGAACTGCGCGCGGCGCTCATCGGCTCCCACCTGGCGGGCCTGATGCTCGCCCGGTACATCCTCAAGGTGCCTGGCGCCGCGGCGGCCAGCCCGGAGGATCTGGTTCAGGCCGTGGGACCGGTTGTCCAGCACTACCTGACCGGGACCATCACCGCTGCCGGAAAAGATCAAAAGATCTCTTGATCCCGAACGCCGCGCCTTGCACCACACGGACACGCTCGCCCGCAGGTCGGACACGATCTTGTCGACCACACCCTCGCCTTCCCCGTCGCCGCAGTCCACCCGGATGCGGCCGAAGCGGCCGGCGGCGAACTCGTGCACGTGCAGGACGATGACGTGATCGCCGCTGCTCTGGCTGAGCTCGCGTGTCATGTCAGCGGCGGCGGCGACATGCCGAACGGGATCGTGTGATGCCGCATCGACTGCCAGCAGGATGTTCTTGCTAATCGATCCTCACCCGTCTCTTTTCTCTCACGATTACCGGACGACCAGGACCGGCCGGTCGCTGAGGTGAATGACCTTATGCGCGGTGCTGCCGAGCAGCAGCCCGGCCATGTCGCCGCGGCCGCGCGAACCCATTACGATGACGTCCGCGCCGATCTCCTGGGCGTGGTTGACGATCTCGCGTGCGGCGTAGCCGAAGATCGTGTGCCTGACCTCGCCGTGCGCCTTCACCCCGCCCTGGGTGAGCACCTGAACCAACGCCGTCACCGCGGCGTTCGCCTCGTCCGTGCCCTCCTCGGTCACGAGCACGCCGATCTTGGCGCCCACCTCGCGTTCCCTGAGGTGAAGCACCCATACCTCGCCCTTGGACAACGCGGCTAGGTCCCGGGCGGCAATTACCGCGCGGTCGGACATCTCCGAGTGGTCGACCGCGACCAGAATCCTGTCGAACACGGCCTTGTCCCTTCAAGCTGGGGAGTGAAATGGGAAAATTGTAGCCCTTTCCATGGTTGTCGTCTTACTCCCGCACCATGCGAAACGGCAGAGACGTGCTGGCCTGCGAGGTCGCCGATTCGACCGGCGAGCTGACCGCCGTGTTCTACGGACGTACGCACCTCGCAGGCGCCGGCCCGGGAAGCCGCATCCGCCTGCACGGCATGGTCGGCATCGGCGGCGACGGCCATCCTGCCATGGTCAACCCCTCCTATGAGTTGCTCGGATAGGTGCGGGCGATGCCCCGCTCGGCAACCAGGACGGGCAGGCCGGCAGCCGCGGTGGCGCGGGTAAGTTCCCTTATCCGCTGGCCGCGATGGGGGAGGTCAGGAGAAGTTGACGCTGGCCCGGGTGTACGCGGCGTTCTCGCCTTCCAACCGGGCCAGTCCGGTGCTCAACAGGAAAATCAATGACTTAATCCTTCCTGCGTGCCATGACCTCAGTCTGCGTGAGACTAGCGGGAGCATGCAGGGCTGCTGGTCACGAGCTTCCCGGACCTAGGTCTGGGGACTTCAGGTTCCGCAAGTCGGGACCTAGGGCCCTGTCCCGCCGCACTGGCCGGCCGGTGAAATGCAGTGGTGTTTGTCGGCGATGAGATGCAGCTGGATGTCAGCTTCGCCGTCGCCCGGGAAAGGCTCCTGCAGCTTGCCGAGGGCGGGGTACTGCTCAGTACATCGCAAGATGCTTATGACCACGGGTCCACCGGTTTTGAGCGGGTGGGCATACCGGGCCTGTCTAAGCTGGTCCGGGTACAAGCCCGCGCTCTGGCCTGGACGGACCGAACTGCCGGGCTAGCCATCCGCTGGGAAGCCACGGGAGCAGGCGGCGGGCTCTTCCCGATCCTGGATGCTGATATCAGGCTCGCTCTGGCCGGGGAGCATGTCACCGTGCTCACCGTGGCGGGGGCGTACCGGCCTCCGCTCGGTGCGCTGGGGGAGGCCCTGGACCGGGTGATCCTGCACCGCGCCGCCGCCGCGACGATCCGGGGTTTCACGGCCCGGGTGGCGGCCAGGATCACCGGCCAGCCCGGCGCGGCGGAGGCAGCCGCTCCCAACGGCGCCGGGGCCTCGCCGCCGCCAGAAGTACCGGGCCTGCCCTAGGGTGCGGTCCCGTGGTCTATGTGCCGTTCCCTGGCCATGCCAGGCCGGGCCGTGGTCCTTCGTCGCCGGAGGCGAACGCGTAGTCGCGGATCTCGTGGATCGTCTCGTCTAGCTGGTCCAGCGCCTCGCTAATGCGCTCGCGGGCCACATCGGCGGGCAGGTCTACCGCCGCCTGGAGGCTCAGGCCCACCAGGAACAAGCGGTGGACCACACGGTCGAGCAGATCCTTGGTGAGGTGCGACTGGTCGGCCACGACTCCCCTGGCCAGATCCGCGAGATCGTCCCGGCGCCGGGCCTCGGTAACGTCGCGAATCACGGCGAGAATGAAGTTCCCCGTGGCGGTCGGTACCGGACTCAGGCTGATCTCGACGGGAAGCGTGGCTCCGTCCTTCCGCAGTCCAGCCAGGCGCGCGCGCTCGCCCATCGGACGGGAGCCCGGAGCCCGGGTGTAGCCGACCCGGTAGCTCTGATGGGCGGCTCGTACGTCGAGCGGAACGAGCGAGTCAACCGGCAGGCCGATCATTTCCTCGCGCTGGTAGCCGAACATCTGCGCGCACCGCCGGTTCACCAGCGCGATCTTCCCGTCTTCACCGGTCAGGCACAAGCCGTCACCCAGGGTGTCTATGAGTTGCCAGAGTATGGCCGGGGTGATGCCGCCGCCTTCGGCGGAAACGCCGGCCAGGCTACTCGGCGGGCCGCCGCCCAACCAGGGCGGCACGGTCGGCGGACGGGCCGGGCTATCGCCTCCCGGCGCATCAGCGGCGGCCGCTGCCTCAAGTGAGGGGTAGATCGAGACCAGGCGGTCCAGCCCTTCGATCGCGAGCACGCGCCGGATCACGGAAGCGGCGACGACCAGCCTGAGCCGCGTTCCGCTGATGGCGGCCCGCTGGCAGGCCCGCGCGATGGCATCCATCCCGGCGTGATCACACGACACGGTGTCGGTCAGGTCAGCGATCACCACGGCAGCCCCGCGGTTAATCACGGAGAGCAGCCGATCGCGGAGCTGGCTCACGTTGGACACGTCTACGTGCGCAGGAAACCTGACGATCGCCCGGCGGCCCGTCCACCGTACCGGGAACTGGTCATCTGGCATGTGGCAGCTTCCTATCAGATCAGCCTCGACGTGAAGCCCAGTATGTCCGGCGAAGCAGCTGACAGCGAGCATCCGCTATCTTCCCGGGGATGACCGGTGGGCCGTGGGTCCGGGCTTACCTTGATCCTTATCGCGGGACAGGGCCAAGCCCTCCGAGGAGGGTTTCCCTGGTGATCTCCGCCCTGATGCCGTCTGGGCCAGGGAAAACGTGCAGCAGATCCCATAGGCCTACGACGCCGACCAGGTTCCCGCTCTCGTCGACCACCGGCAGGCAGGTAGCCTCGTACCGGTCCATCAGCCGCGCCGCCTCCGCTACTGTCGCGTCAGCGGGCACCGTCACCGGGTTCGTGCTCATGATCTCCCCGGCGGTCACGGCCGTAGCCACGGCCCGCCGCTCCCGGTAGTTCATGTGGCTGGCGTGCTCGCCGTCCGGATCCTGCTTCAGTCCCTCCTTCCTGAGCAAGTCGGACTCGGCGACCACGCCCAAAAGCTTGCCCCGGACGCTGAGGACCGGCACGGAGCTGATCTTCTGCCTGACCAGGATGTCGGCCACGTACCTCAACGGGGTGGTCGGCGTGACCGTCACCGGATCCGTCGTCATAACATCCCGTACTTTGTGATAACTCATCATGCCCTCCCTTCCGGCTCGTCCAGGTCGTCCCCTCCAGAACAGCAGCCAAAGCCGACTCCCGATAGGGCCACAGGACCCGCCCGGGGCCGCCGAACAGCCGGGACGTTGGGCCCAATTGCCCGGGAGCTTGGACTGCTGTGCGGCCACCACTTCCGCATCTCGCAGTGGAAGCTAGCCGCAGCCGGAGCCGTGGTGGATGTCATCCCGGACACCTCAGGCGAGCTTGTGCTGCTGTGACGGCTCTCGGCGCGGTCGGCTACCGACGAGTCAGCCCCGGGCCGAAGGTCCCTTCCGGCCGGGCTGAACGCCCATAGCGCACCCTCGGCGCAAGACAGACGCTGGGGGTCAAGGCCGCTGGCTCGGCACCGGGAAAGGGATGGGCCATGAGCTTCAACCTTGCTGTCATTCTCCGCGAGACCGCGCACGCCACGCCAGACCGGGCGGCGGCGGTGTTCGACGGCGGGCGGCTGACCTACCGCCAGCTTGACCGGGCTTCCGACCGGGTCGCGGCCGCCCTGGCGGCGGCCGGCATCGAGCCCGGCGACCGGATTGCGCTGCAGCTGCCGAACATCCCGCAGTTCCTCATCTCGTACTTCGGGATCCTCAAGGCGGGTGCCGTGGTGGTGCCGCTCAACGTCCTGCTCCGCGCGCCGGAGGTGGCCTTCCAGCTCGGCGACAGCGGAGCCCGGGCGCTGATCACCTGGGAAGGGGTGCTGCGCGAGGCGGCCAAGGGCGCCGAAGCCGCCGCAGTCGGCGACGTCTATGCCGTCGGGCACGTCGGCGGCGCAACCGCTGCCATGCCGTTCGAGCGGCTGCTCCACGACGCCCTGCCGTACCGCGAGATGGTCATGCGGCAGTCAACCGACACGGCCGTCGTCGTCTATACCTCCGGAACGACCGGCCGACCCAAGGGTGCCGAGCTCACCCACCTGCAGCTGTATATGAACGCCGACATCCCGGGCCGCCTGTTCGATGTCCAGCCCGATGACATCGTGGTCACCGTGCTGCCGCTGTTCCACGTATTCGGGCTGTCCAGCATCATGGACTGCTGCGTACGGTTCGGCTGCACCATGTCGCTGATCCCCCGGTTCACCCCGGCCGCCGTGCTGGCCGCGGTCCAGCGGGACCGGGCCACCATCTTCGAGGGCGTGCCCACGATGTTCGCCGACCTGCTGTCCTACCCGGACCTCGCGAGCTATGACCTGTCCTCGCTGCGGGTCGCCATCTCCGGCGGCGCATCGATTCCCGCGCCCGTCCTGGACGCGTTCGAGGAGCGCTTCGGTGTGGTCATCCTTGAGGGCTACGGGATGACCGAGACCGCGGCGACGATGACCTTCAACCCCAGCGCGGCCGAGCGCCGCGCCTACAGCGTGGGCAAGCCCATCTGGGGGACGCAGACCCAGGTCTGGGACGACGAAGGCCGGCCACTGCCGCCCGGGCCCGAGCACGTGGGCGAGATCGTTACCCGCGGCTTGCACGTGATGAAGGGGTACCTGCACAACCCGGAGGCCACCGCGAACGCCTTCACGGGCGACTGGCTGCACACCGGCGACCTCGGCTACTTCGACGAGGACGGATTCTTGTTCGTCGTCAGCCGCAAGAAGGATCTGATCATCCGCGGCGGGTACAACGTGTACCCGAGCGAGATCGAGAACGTGCTGCACGCGCACCCCGCCGTGGCGGAGGCCGCGGTGGTCGGCATTCCCGACGAGCGGCTGGGCGAGGAAGTGATGGCCGTGATCATCCGGCGGCCCTCGATGGACCTGCCCGAGCACGAGCTCATCGCTTACTGCCGGGAGCGGATGGCGGCCTACAAGTGCCCGAGGGTGTTCCAGTTCCGCTCCGAGCTGCCGAAGAACGCGCTCGGCAAGGTCCTGAAGGACGAGCTGGCCGCGGCTCGGCCGGACCGGCCATAGGAGGCTAGCCATGCCGCAGACAGTGGACCGGATGAGCCCGCTCGACGCCGAGTTCCTCTACGCCGAGCACGAAAACGTGCCCATGCACATCGGGTCGGTCGCCGTGTTCGACGGCCCGGCCCCCACCCGCGAGGCTCTGATGCGGCTCTTCGAAGCTAAGCTGCCGCGGGTCCCGCGCTACCGCCAGGTCGTCCGCACGGCGCCGTTCCAGCTCTTCCGCCCGGTGTGGGTCGACGATGATCAGTTCGCCATCAGGCACCACGTCCGCCACGCCACGGTGCCGGCTCCCGGCGGCCCTGAGCAGCTCCGCGCCGTCGCGGCCAGACTGTTCGCCCTGCGGCTGGACCGCAGCCGACCGCTGTGGGAAGAATGGCTCCTGGACGGGCTGGAGGGCGGCCGCTGGGCCATCTTGTCCAAGATCCACCACTGCATGGTGGATGGCATCGGCGGCAACGACCTGATGGCGCTGGTGTTCGACACCGATCCGGACGAGCATCTCCCCGAGCCAGCTCCGTGGGTCCCCGCTCGCCGTGTCTCCCTCGCCGGGCTGGCGGCCGACGACCTGCGTGACGCCCTCACCTGGCCACTGCGCCGGCTGGCCGCGGCACCGGGCCTGCTCCGGCAGGCCAAGCGGCAGGACGTGCTGGATTACGGCCGCGGCCTGAGCACGAGCGCGCGCCGGCTGGCCGAACCGTCGGCGGGCTTCCTCAACGGCCCCATCGGCCCGCGGCGCCGGTGGATGTGGACCACCGCGAGCCTCGCCGAGCTGAAGCAGATCCGCGCGGCGCAGGGCGGCACCATCAATGATGTCGTGCTCGCCGCGATCACCCGAGCCTTCCGCGATCTGCTGGCCGCGCGCGGTGAGCTAAGTGCGGACCTGGTGGTGCGGAGCCTGGTCCCGGTGTCCGTCCGCGGCCCGGACGAGGCCGGCGCCGTCACCAACCGCGTGTCGGCGGTGCTGGTCAACCTGCCCGTGGGCGAGCCTGATCCGGTCCGGCGGCTCGGCCTCATCCGGCAGGAGATGGATGACATCAAGCACACCCACCAGGCGGTCAGCGCTGAGATCCTCGCCGGGATGCTGGGCTTCGCGGCGCCCATGTGGCTCGCGCTCGGCACGCAGGCCGCGTTCCGGGTCAGGCAGCCGCTGGTGCAGACGGTGACGACCAACGTCCCCGGCCCGCGTACTCCGCTGTACGTCCTCGGCCGGTGCATGACCGCGCTCCACCCCTACGTTCCGATCGGCAACGCCGTGCGTATCTCGGTCGCGATCTTGTCCTACCTCGACACAGTCTCATTCGGTGTTACCGCCGAGGGCGACTGCCCGGCCGACCTGGACGTCTTCGCCGAGGGGATCCGGCGCGGGCTGGCCGAGCTCGGCAGGCCGGCCGCCCCGCTAGCCTCCACCCGGCCACGGCGCGTACGAGGGCCCGATCAGGTCGGCGGCGGGGTCCGCGATGTCCGGGACTAAGAGGGGGTTCTTGTTACCACGGCGTGATCTAACGTGACAGGCTTACCGTACAAAACGACCGAGAATACGCAGACTCACCGGAAGCAGGAGGCAAAGGACATGACAACCGCAACACCCAGGCTTGAGGGAAGAGAGCCAGCGCCTTCGGCACCGCCGGGCATGGTCCAGGGGCGGGTGGCGCTGGTCACCGGCGGCACCCGCGGCATCGGCGCGGCCATCGGCCACGAGCTGGCCAGCCAGGGAGCGCACGTCGCGGCAGGTTACTGGCGCGACCGCGAGGCCGCGGAGAAGTTCCTGGCCGGCATGGCCTCCGAATATCCGGGGCAGCGGATCACCGTGCACGAGGGGAACATCGGTAACGCCGGCGACTGCCGCCGGGTGCTGCACGAGGTGATCGATGACCACGGCCGGATCGACATCCTGGTGAACAACGCCGGCATCACCATCGACCGGACCGTGGCCAAGATGACCGACGAGGACTGGCAGAAGGTCATCGCGGTCAACCTGTCGGGCGCCTTCTTCATGGCCCAGGCCGCGGTCGAGCACATGATCGAGCACGGCACCGGCCGGATCATCAACGTGTCCTCGGTCATCGGCGAGACCGGCAACATCGGCCAGGTCAACTACGCCGCCTCCAAGTCCGGCCTGTTCGGGCTGACCAAGTCGCTGGCGAGGGAGGCCATCTTCCAGCTCAACCGGGCGCAGCGCCCGTTCGGCGACGGCATCGGACTGACCGTCAACGCGGTCACGCCCGGCTTCATCGCCACCGACATGCTCGCCACCATCCCGGACAAGGTGCTGGACAAGATCCGGGCCCAGATCCCGGTCGGGCGCCTCGGCGCGCCCGAGGAGATCGCCCGGGTGGTCTGCTTCCTGGCCGCGGACGCGTCGGCCTACATCACCGGCCAGATCTGGGCCGTCAACGGCGGCCTGGACATGTGAGGAGTAAAGACGTCATGGAGCAAGGCAGGAACGTCCTGGTGCTATCCGCGGTCCGGACCGCGATCGGTAAATACGGGGGAGGCCTGGCGGCCGTCCCGCCCTGTGATCTGGCCGCGACGGTCGTGCGCGAGGCGGTCAGCCGGTCCGGCGTCACGCCGGCCGACGTGGGTCACGCGGTTTTCGGCAACGTGATCCACACCGAGGTGCGCGACATGTATCTCAGCCGGGTCGCCGCGGTCAACGGCGGCCTCCCGGTCCAGACCCCCGCCTTCACGGTCAACCGGCTGTGCGGCAGCGGGCTGCAGGCGATCGTGTCCGCCGCCCAGGCGATCAAGCTCGGCGACTGCGACGTGGCGGTGGCCGGCGGGGCGGAGTCGATGAGCCGCGGGCAGTACTGGCTGCCCGCCATGCGGTGGGGCCAGCGCATGCAGGATGGCGCCGTCGTGGACGCCATGGTCGGCGCGCTGACCGACCCGTTCGACGCCTGTCACATGGGGATCACCGCGGAGAACGTGGCAACCGAATACGGCGTGTCCAGGGACGAGCAGGATGCGCTCGCCGCCGAGAGTCACCGGCGCGCGGCCGCCGCGACGGAAGCGGGGTACTTCACCGAGCAGATCATCCCGGTGCACGTGCCCGGCCGGAAGGGAACCACGACTGTCGACGCCGACGAGCACATCCGGCCCGGCATGACCACAGCCGACCTAGCCGGGCTGAAGCCGGCCTTCGCCAGGGAAGGCACAGTCACCGCGGGCAACGCCTCCGGCGTCAACGACGCCGCGGCCGCCGTAATCCTGGCCGATGCGGATTATGCCGAACGGCACGCCTGCCACCCGATGGGCAGGCTCATCGCCTACGCCCACGCCGGCGTCGAACCGCGCGTGATGGGCATGGGACCGGTACCCGCGGTGCGCAAGGTGCTCGAGCGGGCTGATCTCAAGCTGGACGACATCGACCTCTTCGAGGTGAACGAGGCGTTCGCCGCGCAGGCCCTCGCCGTCGTCAAGGAGCTCGGCCTCCCCGCGGACCGGACCAACCCCAACGGCAGCGGTATCTCACTCGGTCACCCCATCGGTGCCACCGGGGCCATCCTCACCGTCAAGGCCCTGTACGAGCTGCGCCGGACTGGCGGCCGCTATGCGCTGGTCACGATGTGCATCGGCGGCGGCCAGGGCATCGCGGCCGTCTTCGAGCGGATGTAACCGCTGCCGCCTGCGGTCAGAGCTGGATGAGCCCGTGCATGCGGCTCGCGTTGGCCTGCGAGAAGAGATCAGCCCGCGCTTCGGCGTGCACAGGACCGACACCAGACCGAACGCCTGCTCGGTCCCTACCTTCGCAGTCCCGCCACCCACGCGGTCATGACCCAGCCCGCCACGGTCCAGGGCAGCAGGATCAGGAAGGTCGCAGGTCACTGGCGGACGGGACCATTGGCCCTGCCGGGCGCGGCAGCGGCGCGATGGCATGGAAGCGACGGGAAGGACCCGTAGCGAAGACGCTGAGTGAACGGGCCGGGCTGACGGCACGGCCTGCCGGCCGTACGGCTTGGCCCGCACACCGCGCAATCGGGATCCGCGAGAAGCCGGATGGGTCCTTCCCGCCGCATCTCAGGGTCGAGGAGTACGTCGAGGGCGACCACTACCTGATCCGGAAACGAGGCAGAGATGGCATCGCCTCGGTCAAGGCCCTGGTCGCCAGCTGATGCCGGCAGGTGTCCGCGTGGGCGGTATTCGCTAACCAGCTGCCGGTGACGGGCCTGCGGCCAGGTCAGCCCGCCTCTGCGGTTGCTTCGGTGAACTGGCTGTTGTACAGGGCGTAATAGGCACCGTGCCGCCGGAGCAGATCCTCGTGGTCGCCCTGCTCGAGGATCCGTCCGTCTTCCATGACCACGATCGTGTCCGCGTTGCGGATGGTGGACAGCCGGTGGGCGATGACGAAGCTGGTCCGACCCTGCCGCAGCTTGGCCATCGCGTCCTGGATGAGGATCTCGGTGCGGGTATCCACGTTGCTGGTCGCCTCGTCCAGGATGAGGATCGGCGGGTCGGCCAGGAAGGCGCGCGCGATGGTCAGCAGCTGGCGCTGACCGGCGGAGATGTTGGAGGCTTCCTCATCCAGCAGCGTGTCATAGCCGTCGGGCAGGGTCCGGATGAAGTAGTCGGCGCGGGCGGCGCGCGCCGCGGCTGTGACCTCCTGGTCGGTGGCGTCCTGCCTGCCGTACCGGATGTTCTCCCGGACGGTGCCGGCGAACAGCCAGGTGTCCTGCAGCACCATGCCGAAGCAGCGGCGCACCTGGTCGCGGGTCAGGTCCCGGTAGTCGGTGCCGTCCAGGGTGATCCGGCCCGAGCCGATCTCGTAGAACCGCATCAGCAGGTTGACCACCGTGGTCTTGCCCGCCCCGGTGCGCCCGACGATCGCGACGGTCTGCCCGGGCAGCGCGTCCAGGCTGAAGTCCTCGATCAGCGGCTTGTCCGGCTCGTAGCGGAAGCACACGTGTTCCAGCGTCAGACGCCCGGTCGCCGGCGCCCGTCCGGTCACCGTCGCGGCGTGCTCGGCCGGCTCCTCCGGCGCGTCTAGGAACTCGAACACCCGCTCCGCGGAGGCCAGGCCGGACTGCAGCAGGTTCATCTGGCCGGCGATCTGGGTGATGGGCATCGTGAACTGGCGGGAGTACTGGATGAACGCGGTCACGTCGCCGAGGGAGATCTTTCCCGAGGCCACCCAGTAGCCGCCGAGGACCGCGATCGCCACGTAGTTCAGGTTGGACAGCACCTGGATCGACGGCTGGATCACCCCGGACAGGAACTGCGCCCGGAAGCTCGCCTCGTACACGCGGCGGTTCCGCCGGCCGAACTGCTCGATCACCGCCTGCCGCCGGCCGAACACCTGTACCAGGGTGTGGCCCGTGTGTGTCTCCTCGACCAGCCCGTTCAGCGAGCCGGTCTCGTCCCACTGGGCGGTGAACTGGACCTGGGACCGCCGCGCGATGACCAGGGTGATCACCAGGGCCAGCGGGACGACGATCACGCACACCGCGGCCAGCAGCGGCGAGATCCAGAACATCATGCCGAGCACCCCGGCGATGGTCAGCACCGAGGTGAGGAGCTGGCTCAGGCCCTGCTGGATCGTGGTGGTGAGGTTGTCGATGTCGTTGGTGACGCGGCTGAGGATGTCGCCGTGCGGGTGGCTGTCGAAGTACCGCAGCGGCAGCCGGGCCAGCTTGTCCTCCACCTCCCGGCGCAGCCCGTACATGGCGCGCTGGGTGACGCCCGCCATGATGTATCCCTGGCCGAAGTTGAAGGCCGCCCCGACCAGGTACACCAGCGCGGCCAGGCCCAGCACCTGGCCCAGCCGGGTGATGTCGACGCCGGCGCCGGGGGTCACGGTCATCCCGGCCAGCATGCTGGCCAGCTGCCCCTCGCCGTGCGCGCGCAGCAGCGCGATCGCCTGCGCCTGCGTCATCCCAGCAGGCAGCTGCTTGCCGACGATGCCGTCGAACAGGATATTGGTCGCGTTGCCCAGGATCTTGGGCCCGGCCACCATGAACCCGACCGAGGTGACGCCGAGAAGACACGCGGCCGCCAGCCAGGCGCGCTCGGGCCGCAGCCGGGCGACCAGCCGCCGCAGCGTCCCGCGCAGGTCCCTGGCCCGCTCGGCCGGGCGCGCCTGGCCCGGCCGCCCCATCGCGGCCCCGCGGGCCATGCCGCCCCCCGGCCGCCCCATCATGCCGCGGCCTCCTCGCCGAGCTGGGACATGACGATCTCCCGGTAGGGAGCGCAGCTGGCCAGCAGCTCCTGGTGCCGGCCCAGGCCGGCCACTCGGCCGTCGTCGAGCACGATGATCTGGTCGGCGTGCATGATCGTGCTCACCCGCTGCGCCACGATGACCACCGCCGCGTCGCGCGTCGCGGGCTTCAGGGCCGCCCGCAGCCGGGCGTCGGTGGCGGCGTCCAGCGCGGAGAAGCAGTCGTCGAACAGGTACAGCCTGGGCCGTTTCACCAGGGCCCGCGCGATCGACAGCCGTTGCCGCTGCCCGCCGGAGACGTTCGTGCCGCCCTGGTCGATGGCCGCGTCCAGCTGCCCTGGCATGGCGGCGACGAAGTCGGCCGCCTGGGCGATCTCCAGGGCGCGCCAGAGTTCCGTCTCGGTCGCCTCGGGCCTGCCTAGCCGCAGGTTGCTCGCCACGGTGCCGCTGAACAGGAACGCCGCCTGCGGCACCAGCCCGACGTCGCGCCAGAGATCCTCCAGCTCCTGCTCCCGCACGTCGACGCCGTTGACCAGGACGCTTCCCCCGGTGGGGTCGAAGAACCGCGGGATGAGGCTGAGCAGCGTGGTCTTGCCGCTGCCCGTCCCGCCGATGATCGCGCTGGTCTGCCCCGGCCGCAGGGTGAACGACAGGCCGTTCAGGACCGGCTGCTCGCTGCCCGGGTACCCGAAGCTAACGTCGCGGAACTCCACCAGGCCGGTCACCGCCGCGGGCCGGACCGGGTCCGGCGGGTCGGTGACCGAGGAGACCGTGCCCAGTACCTCCTGGACGCGTTCCGCGCTGGCTACCGCGCGCGGGATCAGGATCACCATCATCACCGCCATCATCACGGACACCAGGATCTGCAGGATGTAGGTGAGGAACGCGGTGAGGTTCCCGATCGGCATCGAGCCCTCGCTCACCAGCCGGCCGCCGAACCACAGCACCGCCACGCTGGACAGGTTCAAGATCGCCATCAGCGCCGGGATGGCCAGGGCGAAGATCCGGTTGACCCGCAGCGCCGTGCCGGTCAGGCTGGCGTTCGCGCCGGCGAAACGCCGGCTCTCGGCTTCGCCGCGGACGAACGCGCGGATTACCCGGACGCCGGTGATCTGCTCCCGCAGTACCTGGTTGATCCGGTCGATCTTGACTTGCATGGACCGGAACTGCGGCACCACCAGGACCAGCATGGCGCCGATGACCACGGCCATCACCGGGACCGCGACGCCCAGCAGGGGGGAGAGGGCCCTGCCCTCCTTGAGGGCCATGATCACGCCGCCCACGCACATGATCGGGGCCATGACCATGAGCATCAGCGCCATCTGCAAGAACAGCTGGATCTGCTGGATGTCATTGGTGTTCCGGGTGATCAGCGACGGCGTGCCGAAACCGTTCACCTCGCGGGCAGAGAATCCCTGCACCCGGCTGAACACCGCGGCCCGCAGATCAGCACCGGCGCCCATCGCCACCCGGGACGCCCAGTACACGGCGATGACCGCGACCGCGCCGATCGCCAGCGTGATGGCCAGCATCACGGCTCCGGTGGTCCAGATGTAATGCACGTCGCCCTTGACCACACCGTTGTTGATGATGTCGCCGTTGAGGTTCGGCAGGTACAGGTTCCCGACGGTCTGGGCCACCAGCAGCATCACCACGATGGCGACCTGGCCGGCATAAGGCCTCAGGTAGGTACGCAGCAGCCGAGTCAGCATGACGGGGTTCGGGTGCCGACGTGAGTGTCCATACCAGCACGGTGCCGCCGTCCCAGGCAGGCCCGGCAGGGTCGACAGGTCCTAATGGACGGGACCTTGGCCACTGTGACGTGGCCACCCGCCTGCAGCCCGAGAGAGAAATAAGCCGAACGGACGGTGGTTCCACGCGCGATGATCACGGGACGGCCTGGTCGCGCGTAAGCCTCCCGACGCCGGCGGAGCGCAGGCGGCGGGAGGCCGACTCAGCGGCCTCGCGCAGCGATTGCGCCTGCTCCGGATCCAGGTGCTCCTGGTGGGAGAGCAGTTCCCTGGTCTCCGCCTCGAGCAGGCGTATCGTAGCCAGAGTGCGCTCGGCATGACCGTATGCCATCGCTGTGTCTCCCTTGTCGTGGTCGCGTCAGGCCCGGGCCACGTTCATGACCGCACATAGTGCTCCTGGCGGCAGGCGCTGGGCAGAGCCATAGGTCCCGGGCGCGGGCGGCAGGAGGTCCCGGTCTGGCAGGTCACGCGACCGTCGGTCCCGCGCGGTCCTGCTCAGGAAAAGGGACCAAAGCCCTGCCACTACCTGGCGGCAGCCTCTATCCGCGGGCGCCGGCCACGGCGTCGTCTGGATTGCGAGGCCAGAGGCTGGCCTAGCGTGGAATGAGGTGATCGGCTCATGAACGCAGTTCAGACAGTGCCAGTACACGTCGAGACGCATGGCCGGGTGCCGGAGGGAATGCGCGAACTAGCGGCCGCCAAGGTGGGCTCGCTGCTCAGATTCGCGTCCGAGCCTGTCCTGTCGGCCCGCGTCACACTAGGGGCATCCGCCGACCCGGCCGTGCCGCGGCCGGCGGTCGCGCAGGCCACCGTCGACCTGAACGGGCGGACCGTGCGGGCACAGGCATCCGACGAGACCATACGCGCGGCGGTCGAGCATATGGCGGCGCGCCTGCGGGTCAGGCTGGACCGGTCGGCGAGGAACTGGTCGGCACGCCGCGGGACGCTTCCCGCCCCCGAGCCCGGCGAGTGGCGGCATCAGAGCATTCCCGCACACCGGCCTGCTTATTTCCCCAGGCCGGCTGACGCCCGGGCAGTGATCCGCCGACCCTGCTACGCAACGCATCCGCTGACCCCGGAAGAGGCAGTCGCCGAGCTCGGCCTGCTCGACTACGACTTCCACCTGTTCACCGAGAGGTCGACAGGGGAGGACAGCGTGCTGTACCGCGTGGGCGACCGGTACCGGCTCGCCCAGGCCCGGCCGAAGCCGGACCGCCTCGGCCCGCTGCCCGCAGCGGTGACCCTTAGCGAGCACCCGGCGCCTGTGCTTAAACTCGCCGAGGCGATCAGCCGGCTTGACTGGCTCGGGCAGCCATTCGTGTTCTTCGTGAATCCGGACACCGGCCGCGCCAGCCTGCTCTATCACCGCTATGACGGCCACTACGGCCTGGTCGACATGGACGGCACTGTCCCGGAGCAGTGAAGGACGCCGAGCCGCGTCATAGCGCTGCGAAGCGGTAGCCGCGCGCGCGAAGAACTGGATGATCGCCGGCCAGGCGCTGACGGTGGCGGGGGCAGCAGCGAGAGATCCGGTAAGCAAGGGCCAGGGCGATCCGCACGGTCGCATGATCTTCCTAAGCCTTTAGTTCCTCGCGGTGGGACAAGAGGACCTGGCCCGGCAAGCCCGACGCCAGCCCGGCCTTTCAGGCGGCTCGAGGCGGCTGATGGGGCACCTCCGGAAGGAGCGCGCGCGGTTCGGCCGCGCTAGGCGGGGCGCGCCCGGTGAACAACGTCGCGGCCATGCCTGCAGCGCAGGCGAACAGGATGGGGACGGCCAGGTGACCGCCGGGGGCAAATCCGGCGATGGCGAGCCTGGCCAGGCCCACCATGGAGGCGCCGAGGCCGAGCAGCAGGAGCACTGGTGACCAGGGTCCGGACGACCCGAGCCCCGCGGGCAGGCGGACCATCGGCCGCTGCGCCCAGGTCAGGATCAGGACGAGCGGCACGAGGACCACGGTGAGCAGCGCGAACCAGGCTGGCCGCAGCTCCCACCATTCCGCCGTCCCGATGCCCGGCTGCGGCATCACCCCGGTCGGGTAGAAGGCCACGGCGATGACGATCACTGGCACGAAATGCCACAGGTAAGTGGTCATGACCATGGCGTTCAGCCGCTTGACGCGCCTCCATAGCCTGGGCCTGGCCAGCAGCCGCGACACGGGCCGCTCGGCCGCCAGGACCAGCCCGGCCTGCGCGGCGGCGTACGCCAGCAGCGCGATCGATGGCGGGTTGGTGTTGCCGGATCCCACCATGTCGACCAGGAAGGGTCCCCACGCCAGCAGCCCGGCCAGCAGGATCGCGCCGCCCGCCGCCAGTGCGTAAGGGCGCCACCAGGTCCGGGTCAAGGCGGCGTCTTGCCAGGCGAAGCCCCACTGATGGATCGAGCCCCACACGAACAGGTAATTGGCGTACCCGATCACATGAAGGTGCGGCGGCCCGGCCACCCCGACGTCTACCGCGGCGGCCGCGGCGGCCATGGCGGCGGGCACCGCCAGGCCCCAACGCCGGTGCAAGGCCAGCATCACCGGGGTCAGCGCGATCAGCAGCAGGTAGACGGGGAGGAACCACAACTGCAGCGCAGCCAGCCAGCAAGCCTGACCGAGCTCGGTCCGCCCGGCACCCAGCGCTCCGGCCGCCGTTACCGCCAGGACCGCCACCACAAGGAACACCGCCGTCGGCCACCACAGCCGCATGGCCCGGTCACGGACCCACACGGTCCAGGTTTCCCCGGCCGCGTGATGCGCTGCCCATGACCGAGCGTTGACGTACCCGCCGACCAGGAAGAAGACCGGCATGACCTGGAACGCCCAGGTGACCCACCGTCCCCAGCTGACATAGTCCAGGGCGTCGGCGCCGGACAGCTGCCCGTTCCGGTAGGTGACGGAAATCAGCAACCAGTGGCCATACACGACACCGCCGATGGCTAGCACCCGCAGCAGGTCAGCGTAGCGATTTCGTTCCATGCCGACACGAGCTCCCTTTCTGAAAGGACCGCTGAAATGGTTCCGCAGCCTCCCTAGCTCCAGCATTCGGGGCTGAGCAGCCCGGCATCCAGGGACGGAAGTCCCGCTGACGGCGCCATCCGGCCGGAATGCCGAACTCGAATAGTGGCCGGGGAGAGAGGCTGGCGGTACGCCGCAACGGCGGCGGACCCGGAGCAAGGCTAAGCGCACCGGCGGGTGAACGACGGCGACCGGGCAGGGCGAATGGTGCAGCAGCGTCGCGGCGACCGAGCCGAGGCTCATGCCGTCGAGGCCGCCCAGACCTCGTGAACCCACTACGAGCATCTGGGCTTCGGACGCGGCGGTCAGCAGCGCCGTACGCGGCGGGCCGAACACCACCTGCCGCAGTACCGTGACCTCCGGATGCTCCTTCTCCTGAGGCGTCATCACGCGCATGAAGTCTTCTTCCATCCGCGATGTGGCGTCGAGCACGCCGGGTGCATCGGCTAGGGCGCACACCGCGATAAGGGGTACGTCGCGCAGCGCCGCCTCCTCGACGGCGAACACCAGCGCTGCCTGCGAGTCTGGTGATCCGTCGACGCCGACCACCACCCGGCCGGGGGACTGGCTGACCGGCCGCCACTGCCCGCGGACGACCACGATCCGTCCCTGCCCGTGGCAGGCTACCCGCCAGGCCACCGATCCCAGCAGCGAGCCGCCGAGCCCGCCGCGCCCCTGGGAACCAACCACGACCATCTCGGCGGAGCGGCTGCGCTCGCATAGCACCTGGGCGGGCGGCCCGCCGGCCAGCACAGTACGGACGTCGGCGGGGTCCAGGACCGACCCGGCGGACCGCATGCCGTCCGCGAGGATCTGCCCGCCTCGCTGCCTGAGACGATCACGTATTCCAGAATCGCCGAGCAGTGCCAGGTCATCTGAAGGCCAGGCAAGGCAGACGGTCAGCACGGTTCCGCGGGCCCGGGCCTCCCTGGCCGCCCAGCGCAGCGCTTCATCGCTGCCTGCCGACCCGTCGTACCCGGCTATGATCCCGTCAGGCATCCCGGCCATGGCGACCTCCTTACAACTGGACCTGACCTCCGCGGCCTATCGCCGCCCTAATCTCGCCCACATCCAGCCCCTGGTACAGGGAAGAAGGTCCCGAGTGGGGACCCGCTGCGGCGATGCGCGGCAGAGCGGCGGTCACACGTGAATGTACGGGCCTGGGACGACGATCAGGGGAACCGGGTAGACGAGGCGGTCGCGCACGGCCACTACGCCTGGGACACGACGAACCTTGGCGAGGACGTCGTGACCGATCGAGATGGTCTCCGGGGTGCCTTCCAGGGTCACGATGCCGTCATGCACGATGACCGAGTACCAGCTCGGCTCCGAGAGGCGGGGGACCACCTGGCCGATGATCTCGAGGCGGATCTCCTCATCCGGTCGGTCGAAGACGGCCAGCGCGTCGGCCCGGCTGA
>CAWKCG010000059.1:0-53217 GCA_963847965.1 uncultured Actinomycetes bacterium | reverse complement strand
CCTCCAACGGCCCCCGGGACCCGCCACGCTGGGCACGCAACCTGGCCGAGCGGCGGGAAGTTCTTTAGCCGCCCATTACTCGTAGCTGCTCGGGGACTTGACGATCCACCGGCCATCCGCGCGCCGTGTGGTCAACCCGGTGTCACATTGCTGGAAGAAGTCGGTGGCCCTCACCTCGGCCCGGTGACGGGTGATTACGTTGACGAGTGCGCCCATGAGCAGGTGTTGGGCAGCGCGTGGCGAAGTGAACGTCATCCACGAGGGCGGCCAGCTGGCCGGCCGAGGCCTTCGGGATATACCAGCTCCGCGTGGTCATGTCGCCAGCTGGGGCCTGCGGCGATGCCGCCGCCTGCCGCGTGGCGGGGGCCTTGCAGGCGGCCGCCCTCGGGGGCGCCACACCATCGGTGGGACAGCCCCCGACCGCTGACATCGTGAACGCTTCAGTTGCGCTTTTGACAAAGCACCACCCTATTGCGCGGCTGCGGGATGCTCACAGGTGAGGTCGCGTACGAACCGGACCCGGCCGCCGGGACACGGACGTCATGCTCACGCCAGGCTTGACGCCAGCCTTGTCACACGTGCTCAAGGAGAAAACGACACGGAACGCCCGGGGTGGGGGTGGGGAGCCGGGTGCTCGACATAGACCAGGGATCGCGCTGAGGGGCTGACGCGCGACCTGCGGGTGTCAGTGGGCCGCGTTACCTTCCCGCCGTGCAGAGCTAGTACCCGGACACATTCATTGGGAGCAATGGTGCCGTCGAGGCGGGTGGGTAGATGGACTCGCAAGATCGCTGCGCGGGAAGCCTGTACCGTCATGGCCCGCACGGCGTAGTAATAGCTCGATTTCTGCCTCGTATGAGGCTGCGGTGTGCAGGGCACGCTCGGGTTCTGCATGGGCGTCTCGTTCGAGACGAGCGGCGTACGCAGCTCTGGCTTCCCGGCCAGCCTTTTCCGCGGTGAAACGCTCGGCTGCCGCAGCGGCCTGGGCAAGTAGTTTGTCGCGCCTTTCTGTCTGGCCATCCGGGCCGGGCTGGCCATCGGCCTCCCGGTCGGACTCGGGACTGCTTTCCGGCTCACGCACGGGCTCGGACTCATGCTGGGGCGGCCAGGGTTTGCCTGCGGCGAGGTCAGCCTGCTGCTCGCGTTCGATGGCCCGGTCGACGGCGGCGACGTCGGCTTCGAGCTGGCGCCACCACTGCACCATGGTCGTCAGTTTCCCTTCGGCTTCGGGCTGCCGCTGTCCGGCTGCCTGCTGCGCGAGTCCGCGCCGCTCCAGTTCGGCCCTGGCTTTCCCGGCTGCTTCCCTGCTCGCGCTGGTGCCGGTGGCCCATGTCTGGTAGCGGGCGTTGGCGGCTTCGAGCTGCTCGCGGCGGGCGGCTAGGTGGCGGGCGAGCGCTGTCGCTTCGGCTGATCCGGTCGGGTCGTGCCTGATCGTGGCGTCGGCGGATTGTTGCCAGGCGTCGGCCTCGGCCTGGGCGGTGAGCCGCAGGTGGCGGGAGACGTCGGGCGGGGCGCTGGCCAGTGCGCGGTCCCCGTGGAGGATCCGTGCCTCCAGTTCGCCGTGGGTCATGCGGCGCGTGATCTGGGTTGCGTCGCGTAGTTCCAGTGCTCGGATCGCGGCCTGGCGCAGGTGGTCGAGTTCGGGGTTGCCGTGGTGCGGTTCAGGTGCGATGGCCTGGCCGGGGTCGGTGATGCCGGCGGCTTCCCGGTAGGCGGCCGCGGCCGCGGCCCGCCGGGCGTAGTCCTCGCGCAGCAGCGGCGAGGCGTGCGGGGCCAGGATACCGAGCTGGTTGGCCAGCCACGGTTCGGGGCTGGCGGCCAGCTGTTCACCGAGCGCGCGGGCCCTCTCGTCGAGCCCGGCGGCGAGCTCGTGCGCTACCGCGGGCGCGTCCTGCGGTGTGCGCTGGGCCCAGGTCACGTGGTGACCTGGGTCGGGCAGCTGAAGCTGCTGGAGGCGGCCGTGCAGGACGCTGGAGATGGACCGGGCGCCGTCCATCGGCGTGGCGGTGATCTGGTCGATGATCGCGCCGATGTCATGCCCGGCGAACTGCGCGTCCCAGCCAGCCGTTACCCCCCACCTGCGGCTACGGGTTTCGCGGGAGCCTGCTAGGAGAGTTGATCACCGAGCGACGAAACATGCTCTGGTAGCGCTTGCGCAAGCGCCTCTACAGCCTGCCCAAATCGTTATCCGTGCTCTAAGGGATCGTCGTCAGGCAGCTCTCAGCGAGTCACCGCCGGATCAGCTCGCGAGCTTGTCAGCCTCGTCGATCAGCTGCTTGGCCCGCTGGAATGACACCCCGAGCGCCTTCCCGACGTCCTGCAGCGGCAGCCCTTGGTCCCGGAGGCGCCGCGCCGCGTGGCGGACCAGCTGCGCGGCCTGGGCCTGGCTGCGCGCCGCCTGCTCGCGAAGTTCGGCAGACTGATCCAGCTCGGCCCGGACCTCGGCCGGAAGGGTAAGCGTGACCTCCAGATCGAACGAGTCGGCCGGGATGTCGTCCATGATCGCGATAAGGTCGCGAGCCATCGCCTCGACCTCGCGCAGCGTGCGCGCCTGAGTAGTGCGGGCGACCTCGGGCACGCGGATACGCCAGACCTTGCCGTCCCGGTCGACCTCAGCGTGGTAGGTCCTCATTTCCGCCACCAGCCTTTCCCTAGCACAGCTTCGCATTCATGCAGGATGTCCTCAGTGGTCCGCTGCCCGATCTCGGCATGCCGCGGGATCGGGATCTTCACCGATCCGAGCCAGAACGTGTCATGCTTGGCGCCCTCGACCTGCCGCCACGCAACACCTTGCCGCCGGGCTTCCTGCCTGATCTTCTTGATGAGCTCGGACCGCCTCACACGCATCCTCTAGTGCGGGATTGAACCTCTGCTTCAAGTACACTCTAGAGTGTAGGAGCGCGGGTCGCCGATCGCCACCAGGCCCGGCGGCGCGTTGAGGCGGCGCTTGGCGATCACAGTAACGATGGGTAGTCGCCAGCGGCCGACGGCCGCAGAAAGTCGTGGACCGGTTCGTGGACCGGATTGCGCGAAAAAGTGGGTGCAATGAGAGCAATTGCGGCAAAAGCCGCCGACATTGGTGCAGGTAGTGGAGCTGGAGCGCTGGGCCAGGCTACTTTTAACCCATTGGTTCACGGTTCGACCCCCTGGCGCCCCACCACCACCACCCACCGAGGCCTTCACGTTTCGGTGAGGTCTTTGTTCATGTTTGGGCCCGGCCCTGCCGCAGCAGCTGTCGCGGGCCAGGACCCAGGGCGGATGCCCCCCGGCGTTTCCGCGGAAACGCCCGGCGCAATTGCGTACAGCGTCACCGGCGTGTGGGCTGGCCGCGCTTAACCTGCGGGCGGGACCGGAATAAGATCCCGTACGCCGCCATGGCGGTCCTCAACGCGGCCGGGCTGGACGGGCTGAGCAAACGAGGAACTCGAGGAGCTGTGCGGCAGGTTCGGCGTTGAGGTCTAGGCCTCATACATCACGTTCCCGGTATCTCGCCTTGCCGCTCGCCTGTGGAGCCCGGCCAGCAGGTGAACGGGACGGTGACGCGGGCCGCGTCGCCGCGTTCTTTTGCTTTTCAGTAGCTCAGACATCGTATGATCCGGGTATGAGCGACAGGAAGACGCGCCTGACTGTGACCGTGGATCCGCACCTCGCTGCTTACGCCGAACAGCTCGTGGAAGCCGGGAAGGCCCCCTCTGTCTCGGCGGTGTTCAACGACGCCCTCGCTGAGCGCGTCGAGCGCGACAGGCGTATCGCGAGGCGGTGGAAGGAACTCACCGCCCAGGCGGACGTCGCCCAGGTGGAACGGATGATCGCTCACGTCGAGACCCAGGCCGAGCAACTCCCGGCATCTCACAGATACCGGTGAGCGTGGGCGGGGGCCCTGTTCCTGCGCCGTGGGTGCTTGATGTGAGCGTCCTTGTCGCCGTGGCGCGAGGAGCCAGCAGGATCATGACCCTCATCCAGGAACTCGGCGCCCGCGGCCGTCCGCTGATCATCCCGGCCTTGGCGGTCACGGGTGCGTCCCTCGACATGCGCACCGATGAGGCCGCTGAACTGCTGGAGGGCCTGGAGCGGCTGGAGGGCGCGCTCGTCGCGCCGCTGCGGGATGCCGAACAGGCCATCAGGCTTGCCGCGGTCATTGCCGGGACGGGGCTCGATCACTGGGACGCGCACGTGGCCGCCGTCGCCGACGCGTCGGTCTGCCCGATCCTTACCCTGGACGCAGCGAAGTGGCGTGAGCACGCAGAAGACCTAGACGATCCGCTGCACTTCATCGAGATCGCCGACCCGGACGAAGGCTAGATCCGGTGCCGTCCACTCGACGGGATCACGACGGTCACATACCATCCCGAGGGCTCCAAGGTGTGGAGCGATGTACTCACCGTCCAGCGCATTCAGTGCCGTAATTCAGGGTTCGGCCCCTGGCGCCCCACCAGAAGGTCTTTAATGCCCGGCAAAGCCACCCACGGCCCGCCGCGTCGCGTGGCACAGCCGCTAACGACTCGGCGGGCGCGAACATGTGATCGGCGCGGCCGCCGAGCTGTGCGGAACGCTACTGGCGGCCGCCGATGATGTACGGGTGCTGGCGACCAGCCGGGAGCCGCTGGGCCTGGCCGGGGAGGCCCGGTTCCGTTTGCCGCCGCTGGCGCTGCAGCCTGACGCCGGTGCTGCGGGGGCAGGGGAGCCCGAGGCGGTGGCCCTGCTCGCGGACCGGGCCCGGCTGGCCGATCCGCATTTCACCTTGACCGAGGAGACCAGGCCACTGGCACAGCGGCTGGTGACCCGGCTGGATGGAATGCCGCTAGCGATTGAGCTGGCGGCAGCGCGAGTAGAGTCGCTCGGGCTGCCTGGGCTGCTGGAGCACCTGGATGACCGGCTCGCGCTGCTGGCCGGCGGCGACCGCACGGCGGCGCCGCGGCTCCGTTCGCTGACCGCCGCCGTGGACTGGAGTTACCGACTGCTCAGCGAGGACGAGCAGCAGGTGTTCCGCCGGCTCGCGGTGATCCCCGGCCCGTTCACGCTGGAGGCCGCCGGGGCGGTCGCCGGTCCCGGCGCGAAGGCGGTGGTGCTGCACCTAGTGGACTGCTCCCTGCCCGAGATGCCCGGAAGGATCACCCGAAACAAGTTTAAGGTGGAATTCTGCCCGCTATATTCCTGGCTATTAGATCCGGCCGCCTAAGCGATCAGGCTCGTGGCGTGAAAGCCCTGCAACGACCAGCTGGACCAAAGTGTCCGCACTTTAGAGGAACCCTGCCTATAAGCATGCCTGGTCTACTAAGCTAGGCGATCGTGCGCGGCTGGCCATGGCGGGCAGCCGGATTGTGCAAGCCAGCACAGCGGCGATAGTCGCGGGGTATGGGAGCGATACTGAAGTCCTTGTGGCGTCCGGAACAGTAGCGCCGCCTGCGGTTCCCCGTGGCACCGGACATATGCCGCGGCCATATCACAACCGTCCGGCGTCTTGCGCACGGCCATGTTGATGTCTTGTTTTTGATCTCCTGCGGAATAAGCCAGACTGCCGGGATTTGTCCAGCGAGAAACCAGGAGGGTTGATTCGATTGCCTGCTGAGTCCCGCTTTGCCAGCGCAATCGCACCAACTCCGGGCGCAATATACGGAGATCTCCCGGCAGACCTCGAGAGTTCGCCGGTTGTCGGCAGCATGAGCAGGGTCGCGCTGGCGACGAGGCAGGTGGACATCCAGCGGACCGCCGCCTACAGGCTGGAGGCCGAGTTCGGAGAGGTCGGAGGCGACGATCAGCGCGGTGCGCGCCGACCGTTTCCGGTCTCTCTTCCGCTACTAACGGTCCTGGCCCTCCAGACAGTCCTGTCCTTGCGCCTGATATGGTCGAATACCGCGTTCAACGATGAGGCGCTCTACCTGTGGGCGGGCCACCTTGAACTGGCCCACATTCTGCACGGAACGCCGGTGCCGGTGTTCCAGTCGTACTTCTCCGGCGCGCCGGTCATCTACCCACCGCTCGGCGCGCTCGCCGACAGCCTTGGCGGCCTAGCCGCAGCCCGGATTCTGTCGCTGGCGTTCATGCTCGGTGCCACCGTCCTCCTTTACGCGACAACCCGCCAACTGTTCGGTCGCCGTGCTGGCGAGATAGCCGGCGGATCGTTCGGCCTACTAGGCCCTGCCCAATTCCTCGGGGCATTCGCCACCTATGACGCGATGGCGCTGTTCCTCCTAGCGCTCGCCACGTACCTGGTGGTGATGGCCCGCCGATGGCTCAGCGAGCCCCTGCTTATCGCGGCCGGGCTCGTGCTCGCCTTGGCGGACGCGACCAAGTATCCGACGACCCTTTGGGACCCAGTTGTCATATCGCTGGCCATGCTGACCGCGACGCGGGGCGGCTGGTTGCGCAAGGGCATCCGCGGCGTGCGCCTGGCCCTGTACACGAGTGCCGCGATCCTGGAGGCGTTGCTACGGCTCGGCGGGCGCTCCTATCTACACGGGGTCATGTTTACGACCCTCGCGAGGCAGGCTGGCGGGGTGCCGACCGAGTTGATCCTGCGTGACTCAGCGCTGTGGGTCGGCCTAATCCTGGTCATCGCCTTGCGCGGAGTGGTCATCGCTGACAGCACTCGGGTCCGGTTGATCTGCGCGACGCTGGCGGGCGCGGTCGTGCTCGCGCCGCTCGAGCAGGCTCGCATTCACACTCAGACCAGCCTAGACAAGCATGTCACGTTTGGCGCATGGTTCGGGGCGATCGCCGTCGGCTACGTCCTGACCCGCGCAGCGGAGACCAGCAAGTACCTGGGCTGGCGCATCCCAGTCGGCACCATCGGCCTCATCGCGCTCATGGGTATCCCCCAGGCATCCAGTTTCTACTCTTCCTGGCCGAACGCGGCGGACGTCATCGCGGTCATGCAGCGACTGGTCGCAGCAGATCCAGGAGCACAGATCCTCGCGGAGCAGGGTCCGCTGGTGGACTACTACCTCGATCTTCCTCCCCGGCAGCTGACGAACAACGCCGGCGCCTTCTGGTACTGGGATCTGCCACAGCAAAAGGCGGTGGATGGCGCGGCCGCGTACTTGGACGCCATCCGGAGCCACTACTTCTCGATCATCGAGCTCGACTTCTCATTTTCCAGCCGGATGCAAGTCGACAAGCAGGTGCTAGCCGCCCTGCGCGCGGCCAAGGGATATCGCCTCGTCGCGGCCATACCGTGGACCGACAGGTTCGGAAGCGCGGATTTTGACGTATGGGAGTGCCGGCGGTGACGGTGCGCCTGATGCAGATCTTGCTGCACATCGTGGTCCCGAGCGCAACGCCTACGCCGTTCCTGAGCGTGGTCGGATCCTGCTTCCTGTGGTCGTTCCCGGCGTCACTGCTCGTCATCCTCGTGATTCGGTTCGGATGGCGACGCGGCAAGGGGATGGAAGACCTGTGACGCACGAGTACGAGATCCCGAGCGCAACCGCCGTCCGAAAACGGACGGCCCTGGTGTTCATAGGTGTCGGCGTCGTCATCATCCTGGCCGTCGCCCGGCACGTTTACTACATCGATAAGTGGCCGCACTACCGGCTCGTCACCGTGATCTGGACCATCGCCTTCGCCCTTGCCGCGCTGCAGTGGATGGTGTCGTGGCTGGAGCGGCCCTATGCGGCAACCCCGAGGCAACAGGCCCGGCTCGACAGGATGCGGGTCACCGTCAACGTTCCGGTTTACAACGAGGAACCGGTCGTTCTAGACCGAGTGCTATACGCGCTCTTCGCCCAGACGCGGCTGCCGGACCGGGTCGACGTCATCGACGACGGCTCTACCCAAGAGGATTATTCAGCGGTCCGCAACTACTGGCTAATGCATCACCCGTCGTCGGTCGAGCTCAACTGGCGCCGCTACCCCAACGCGGGCAAGAAGCGGGCTCAGGCCCGTACGTTCGGCTCCGATCTCATGGCCGACGTGTTCGTCACCCTCGACTCCGACACGACGCTCGCGCGAAATGCCCTGGAGGAGGGGCTCAAGCCGTTCGCTGACCCCCGCGTCCACTCCGTAGCGGGAGTCGAGCTGGCGTGGAACTACAGCCGCAGCTTGCTCACCCGGATTAAGGGCGTCAACGCTCTGATCTGGCAGTTCACCGTCTGCTCGGCGCAGAGCATGGCCGGCGGCAATCTCCTGGTGAACCGCGGCACCTTTGCCCTCTACCGCGGGGATATGATCCGCGAGACCCTGGCCGCTTACGTCGGGGAAACCTTGTTCGGGCGGCCGGTCATGCTCGGCGACGACACCATGCTGACCCTGTTTGCCCTCAACCGCGGCCGCGCTGTCCAGCAGCCGTCCGCCTTTTGCTTCGCGATGTATCCCGAGACCCTGTCGCACCTGCTGCGGCAGTGGACCCGGTGGATGCGCGGTACCGCGATCCGCACCCTGTGGCGGCTGCGCTACCTGTCGCTGGCCTCGTGGGGGTGGTGGTATACCGCGATCACGACGTGGAGTTACCTGGCGTTCGTCTCGGTCGTGGGCGCCGTGGCCGTGGACTGGAATCGGGCCAGGTCGTTCGCTGGTACCGCCTTGTACATCAGCGCGATCTGGATGTGGCTAGTGGCCTCACGAATGTTCGCGGTCCGCCGCAGTGACCAGCGGCTCATCGACCGGCTCGAGGCGTTCATGCTTACTCCCGTGGCCATGGTGTGGCTGACGCTCGTCCTGCGGCCTATGCGCCTGTGGGGGACAGTAACCATGCGCGACCAGGGCTGGGTCACACGAGCGCGTGGCGCCGAGACTCAAAGCAGCGTCGCGGACGTTGCCGCGGTCGGAGCGGAGATGCCTCGCTGGACTCCTTATGAGCCTTAACGGCACTACGGGCCTGCGCGCCGCGTCCCCCCGGCTGGGTCGCGTGGCCGCTCGGCTCGGCGGCCTGCCGCAGCGGGTCGTCACGTGGGCTGCTGAGCACCATGCCGCTGCCGCTGCCGCTGTCATCCTTGGCGCCGAGGTGGCAGCAATCGCTATCATCGCGGCGGCCCCGCCACAGCCGGGCGGCGTCGATGCGGTTCGCCCGTACCCGGCCGCGAGCGCGGCCACCAGCCAGCCAGCGCAGTCCTCGGACCCGATGCGCGCCGCCCTGCCGCTGCGCTACGTCGGCGTCTACGAGCCGACCGTTGCTGGCTCTTATGCACCGTTGGGCCACGGCGACCGCGCGGCGGACAGCGGACCGAGGATCGCGATCGCCTACAGTGGATGGTACGGGGGCTTCAAGACGGACTTCGCCAGCGACGTCGGTGCGGCCGGCGCGATCCCGCTCATCCAGATCGAGCCCCACGGCGTGAGTCTCGCCGCCATAGCCCGCGGCGCTTACGACTCCTACCTGCGTGCCTACGCAGATGCGGTGGCTGACTACCAGGGTGCCGTCATCATCGGATTTGGTCAGGAGATGAACGAGTACCGGTATACGTGGGGCTACCGGAAGACCAACCCAGCCGTCTTCGTTCGGGCGTGGCGGTGCATCGTCAACGTCTTCCGGTCGCAGAACGTCGATAACGTCACCTGGATCTGGACGATCGGGAAGAGCAGCGCGACGGCGAGCCCACTCCGGGACTGGTGGCCGGGCGCACGATACGTTACCTGGGTTGGCATCGATGGCTACTATGAGCGACCTGGCGGCGCGCGCTTGTCGGCGTTCGCCGGGACGATCGCCCGCGTCCGGCGCCTAACCCGTGACCCGGTGCTGCTATTCGGAAACGGCCGGTCGGTGCCGTGAAACTCGCCAGATCAGAGCGCCTGGGGCGCAGCCGCGCTGCATCATGGACCGGCGCGGTCGTCGGCGCTGGAGTTGCCGCGGTCATGGCCCTGGCAGGCTGTGCCGCCTCCGGCACGCCCCTTCCTGCCCACGCGGTCTCGGCCACGCCCTTGCGTGCCGACGCGCCTCAGCTACACGTGTCCGGGAACCAACTGATCAGCGCCAGCGGCACGAGGGTCATCCTGCGCGGCGTGAACCGTTCGGGCACCGAGTTCGCGTGCGTGCAAGGCAACGGCATATTCGAAGGGCCGAGCGACCAGGCATCGATCACCGCCATGCGCACGTGGCATATCAACGCGGTGCGCGTGCCGCTGAACGAGGCATGCTGGGACGGAGAGTCCTATGTCAATCCCGCCTATGCTGGCCGCACCTACCAGCACGCCATCGAGGCGTACGTGAGGCTGCTGAACTATAACGGCATGGTGGCCATCCTCGACCTGCACTGGACTGACGGCAGCTATACCGGTCCTGGATCCAAGTGCTCCTCGGCGTGGGCGGTATGCCAGAAGCCCATGCCGGACATGCACGCGATCCAATTCTGGAGATCGGTTGCGGGTGCCTTCAGGGGAAATGACGCCGTCATCTTCGACCTGTTCAACGAGCCTTACCCGGAGATCGCGGACCACGGCAACGAGACCGAGGGCTGGCAGTGCTGGCTGCACGGCGGCAATTGCGCCGGGATCGGGTACCGGGTGGCCGGGATGCAAAGCCTGGTCAACGCCGTTCGCTCGACGGGCGCGGGCAACGTCATCATGCTGGGTGGCCTGGCGTGGGCCGATGACCTGACCCAGTGGCTCTCCTATATGCCCTCCGATCCCGATCACGACCTAGTCGCCTCGTGGCACTCCTACAACTTCAACGCGTGCGACGTCAGGTCATGCTGGACCGGCCAGGTCGCACCCGTGATTGCGCGTGTCCCGGTAATCGCGGGCGAGATCGGCGAGCGAGGCTGCCATGCCACCTATATCCAGGACGTGGCGGGATGGCTGAGCTCGCAGTCAACCGGTTACCTGGCCTGGTCCTGGAACGTAACGCACGGGTCATGTGCCGACAGGTTCGGCCTGATCAGCAGTTACAACGGCACTCCCACGTTTCGCGGTGCCGGCTACAAGGTCCTCCTGCAATCCCGCCCTGGTGGCTAATAGTCTCGTTACTAGTGGCGGTAACGCGCGAGGATGCCCGGACGGGCGGCACAGGGTCGAGGTGAGGCGGATTGCGAGTGCGGGCAGGCGCGGCTGGCCTGGCCGCCGTCGTCCTCGGTATCTGCGGGTGCGCCGCCGCCGCAGGCCCGCGTGCCCCGGCAGCGCTTGGTCACCCGGCTACGGCATCAAGCGCGTACCCTGGCACGTTCCCCGCCGCAACCGCGGCGGCCCCGCCTGCGCGCCAAGCGGCGGCGTCCGCCGTCCGGCAGGCCGACGGCCAGCTGGTCACGGTGGTAGCGGCGTCGTACGGGGCGACGCAGGCCGAACTCACCGCCTACCGGTGGGCAGAGGGGCAATGGCGCCGGGTCTACGGGCCGTGGACGGCGTGGATCGGCCGTAATGGGATGGCCCCGCCGGGCGCCAAGCGGGAAGGCGATGGCCGCACCCCGTCCGGGACGTTCGGCTTCCAGTTCTTCTTCGGCGTCGACCCCGATCCGGGAGTGCTCTTCCCGTACCGGAGGGTGCACGCCTTCGACTTCTGGGACGACGACCCGGCCAGCCCGCTCTACAACGAGTGGGTGGATGACAGGTACGCCGATCCCGGCGTGAATCCAGAACCGATGGACGTCACCGCCTACGACTACGGCGCCGTTATCGGATACAACACGGCCCGCACTCCCGGGCTCGGCAGCGCGATCTTCCTGCACGTCAACATCGGCACGCCCACGGCTGGCTGCGTGACGTTGCCGGTGGACGAGCTCCTGGAGATCCTGCGCTGGCTCAATCCCGCGGCATCGCCGCGGATCGCGATGGGCGTCAAGAGACCGGCGTGAGCGCGCCGACCCGGCGGAATTCCAGCTCATCGACCTTGACCGGCCCGCGGAACAGAGCCGCGTCCTTGAAGTAGTGCTGTCGCAGCCGCCAGGGCGCCCGGTCACCCTGGCGCGGCAGCGCGGCCCGCGAACGCTCGAAATAACCGGAGGTCATGTCGATGAACGGCGAGATGGCCATGGACTCGGCGGGCAGCCTCGGCGTGACGACCGCGTACCCGTTCTGCCGCATGTAGCGCAGCATGCGGCTGACGTAGCGCGCGACCAGGTTGACCTTGAGCGTCCAGGAGGCGTTGGTGTAGCCGATCGCGAAGGCCATATTGGGCACTGTGTCGAGCATCATGCCCTTGAAGGCCACGCGCTCACCGACGATGACCTTCTCGCCGTCGACCGTCATGTCGATCCCGCCCAAGGGAAGCAGGTTCAGGCCGGTGGCGGTGACGATGACGTCGGCCTCCAGGTGCGCGCCCGAGCGCAGGCGCAGCCCGGTCCGGGTGAACTCCTCGATGTGGTCGGTCACGATCTCGGCCAGGCCGGACTTGATGGCCGCGAAGAAGTCGCCGTTGGGTACCAGGCACATGCGCTGGTCCCAGGGCTCGTAAACCGGGGTCAGGTGCGTATCGACGTCGTACCCGGCCGGGAGGCGCCTCTGCGCGCCGCGGCGGAGCATCGCCCGCGCCCGGGCCGGGTGCCTTCGGCAGAAGCCGTAGATCGCGGTCGTCATCCTAGCGTTCTTCCACCGCACTGCCGCGTAGGCCTGCCGCTCGGGCAGGGCCTTGCGCAGCAGTTCGGCGAGCGGGTCCTCGCGGGGCAGGGACAGGATGTACGACGGGGAACGCTGCAGCATCGTCACCGAGGCGGCGGTCCCGGCGATGGCCGGGACGAGCGTGACCGCCGTCGCGCCGCTGCCGATGACGACGACCCGCTTGCCGGTCAGGTCGAGGTCTTCGGGCCAGTGCTGCGGGTGCACGACGGTTCCCTCGAAGTTCTCCCGGCCGGCCCAGTCCGGCGTATAGCCCTGGTCATACCGGTAGTAACCGGGGCACAGGTACAGGAAGCCGCAGGTCCGTTCGGTGCGCGCGCCGGTGCCGGTGTCTTCGACGGTCACCGTCCAGCGGGCGTCCTGGCCGGACCAGTCGGCCCGCACCACGCGGGAGTAATAGGTGATGTGCCTGTCGATGTCGTAGGCGGCCGCGGTCTCCCGGACGTAGCTGAGGATCTCCTGCCCGCCGACGATCGCAGTGGCCTGCGTCCACGCGCGGAACGGGTAGCCGAGGGTGAACATGTCAGAATCGGAGCGCGTGCCGGGGAACCGGAACAGGTCCCAGGTCCCGCCGCTGGCGCCGCGGGCCTCGATGATGGCGTACGACGTACCCGGAGCGTCGGTCTGCAGGCGGCAGGCCGCCCCTATACCGGACAGGCCAGCGCCGACGATCAGCACGTCGACGTGCCCAGTCATGGCGGGCCCGGGGAGGTCGGATGGGGCGGTCACGATGCTCCCTTTCGCTGTCCAACTCGAGGCGGCTGGCGCCTGGCGTCAGGATGACACCGGTGGTATGCGTAATGCAACACTTTGGTAAGATGTATCATGTAGCCCACCCGGCATCCTCCACCCGCGTCCTCAGGAGGGCCGATGACATTCCCCGCGGTGTTGACCTGCGCCTTCGACTCCGCCGCCCGGCCACGATCGTGCCGCCCTCTCGCCTGAGGCGCCGGCCGGCCGGCCGGGCCAGCTCGCGATCCGCCCGTTTCGTAGCGGTCGCCGCCCGGTGGCTCCACGAGGGCAGGCGCCTGGACATGCAGGGCCTGGCCGACGAGCTCGGCGTCTCACGCGTGACCCTGTTCCGCCGCGTTGGCAGCCGCGAGGCGCTGCTCAGCGAGGCCCTATGGGTGCTCACCCAGTGCACGCTGGAGACGGCCGCGGCGCGGTGGGAGGCCGAACGGCCGGAAGGCGCGCTTCACACACCAGGCACCGGGCGGCACATCAACGCGATCGTCTCGCAGTCCGCGGGCCTGCGCCGGCTGCTCGACGACGAGCCTGCCCTGGCCATCCGCATCCTCACCGACCCGCGCGGCAAGGTGCAGACCGGGATCGTCGCCTTCGTCGAGGAGCTCCTGCGGCGTGACATCGCCGAGTTCGGCCTGGTCACGATCATCGAACCGGGGGCTCTGGCCTACGCGCTGGTCAGGCTCGGCGAATCGTTTCTCTACGCGGACGTGCTCGCCGCGCGCAAGCCCGATGTCGAAACCGCCAACCGCCTCCAGCAGGCCCTGGTTGAGGGCGTTGTTCTCGTGAAGTAGCCCTGACTTTCGGCGTCGCATGAACGATCCAGGCGGGCACCCGATCGGGGCGCCCGCCTGGCTCGGTTCCGGTCAGGCGGTCAGGCGGTCAGCCGGTCAGGCGGAGGCTTGGAGCTTGGCCAGCTCGGCTTGCACCATGGCCTCGTGCTCCTCCTCGTCCTTGCGGGCGTCGCGCGGCCGCCACCGGCCGCGGAGCAGCGGGATGCTGAGCAGGAAGAACACGATGCCGCCGAAGCATATCCAGTACCAGGTCTTCCACTGGCCGGCGGTAGCGGCGGCGGCCTTCTGCACCGCCGAGGCGTGCGCCGCCATGTAGGCGTCTACGGCCGGCGGGACCTTTGACAGCGCGGTCAGCTGGGCCGCGTAGGGAGCCATGATCGTCAGCTCCGTCGAGTACGGAGCGATAGTCTTCAGGTCCGCCGCGTACGGGGCGACGGTCTTAAGCGCTGGCGCGACCGCGATCACGCCGGTAATGGCTGCCTTGTTGGCCGAGATCATGGTCAGGATCCCGAGGCCCTTCGCGCCGCCTCCGGCGGCCTTGACTGCCTGGGCCACGAGTGCGGGCGGGATCTTGGCCGGGTTCGTGTAGGTGGCCAGCTTGGCGAACAGCGCCGGGTTGGCCTGGATCACCGCGAGCTCGGGCGCGAACTTCTGCGCGTTCGCGAGCTGCACGGCGTCCGTCTTGGCGGTGGCCAGGACCGGCGGGGGGATCTTCTGCGCGGTGGCCACGACCGACGGGGGGACCTTCTGGGCGGCCGCCACGACCGTCGGGTGGGTCGCTGCGAAGGTCAGCTGGGGGCCGTACGCGGCGGCGTAGGCCGACACGGTACCGCCGTAATTCACCAAGGGGGTGACCGAGTTGATCACCAGCGGTATGACGAAGTACGCGGTCATGACCACGATCCGGATGATCCAGCCCCAGATGGCCAGGCCGGTGGCGGTCAGCGCGGGGTTGCGAGCCTCCACGGTCTCGGTGAAGCTGGCCATCCACGGGGTATAGGCCACGCCCAGGCCGAACGCCAGCAGCGCCAGTATGATCGCGAGGGTGTAGTAGCCGGGATGGTGGCCGGCCTGCTCCAGGTACACCACGGTCATGACCGCGGCGAGCACCCCGCCGATCACCATGAACGGCTTCCGCACCCGGAACCTGTCGGAGATGATCCCGATCAGGATCACCGCGATGACGTTGAACCCCCAGTTCCAGTTGCCCAGCCCGTCGGCGTTCTTGACCGAGAACCCGAACACGGTGACAAAGTAGATCACGGCGAATGCGACGGCGGTGTAGTAGATCAGCAGCATGATCGAGACGGCGATGGCGGAGACGATGATGTCGGGCTTGAGCAGCTGGCGCCACGGGCGCCGCAGCGCCGACTCGATGTCGGCCTCGGTCAGGCCCTTGGCCTTGGCCTCGACCAGCACGCGGTCGTGCAAGGTCACCATCAGCTGGTCGCGCAGGGCCGGGGACAGTTCGCGCAGCCCGACCAGCGCGATCACGAACACGACGAGCCCGGCGATACCGCAGATACGGTACTCGTGGGTCCAGAACCGCGGGTTGTTCACGATCGCGGGAATGGTGTTGGTGCCCACCACCGCCACGATCAGGCTGCCCACTACCGGTCCGCTGGTCCAGAAGCCCATGGCCGTGGCCCGGCCCACCTGTGGGGAGAAGTCCCTGATCAGCGCTGGGGTGGCCACCAGGCACATGCCCTCGACGAACCCGACCACGAAGCCCTCGATGCTGTAGGCCCACTTGTTGGTCGCGGCCGGCAGGATGAAGGCCACGAACACCCCGGTGAACAGCAGCCCGAACACCACCAGGTTGGCCCGGCCGAACCGGTCGGCCAGCCCGGCGAACAGCGAGCCGAACGCCCCGATCAGGGCCCCGAAGGCCAGAATGAGCACGAAGAACGTGAAGCTCATGTGCAGGTTGACCAGGATCAGCGTGGACACCGAGCCGCCGACGTACAGCTCGTAGTACAGCGTGATCGTGGCCAGTACCGTGATCACCAGGAATACGATCCTGGGGCCGGTATCCGGATAGTGGTGAAGCTGCCGTCTCCAGACCCAGCCGAGCCCTCCAGGCCTGCTAGGCACTGTCTCCGTAGCGGCTCCTGCCATGCGGTCACCCCTTAATTAGGCGGTTAGCTCTGGCTGGCGGTGTAGGCGCCGACTAGACGGTAACCCCACGGCAGGTAACAGATCAACAATTTGTTTCAGCTAGGCCGCCGGGCGTCGGCTGCGCCTAGCGGATCAGCCAGCCGGGTAAATACTCATCGGCACATTGATGCGGCCAAGCGTCGTCGCACCTGAACCGATCTTTCGCCGAACGATCGGCACGCACAAATGAATGAATTCAAAGGGCATCGAGAATGTCACCCTGCGCGGCAATGCGGGTGGCGCCGCCGACTGGGGCAGCCACGGAGCGCGATGGCCCGCAATGCCTGCGCGGTACGTGCCGGGGAAAGCGTCCCGGCGCGGTCCTGCCCGCGGCGGAGCGACGGCTCAACGCGACACCGGGCGTCATAACGGTCTGGGCTCGGAGCGGGGCCTGGCCACCCCGAGCCCAGACGGCATGGGCGAGAAACTCAACCCTGTCACTGTCGATCATGCCGCTGGATTCTTAAGGCAGGCTAGGACGCAGCTGAGAACCCGCTCACCAACGAAGAAATGACTGCGCGTTACCGCCCGGGCGGCGAAAGTCATCCGCCAGCGGGCGGCGTGTCCGTGACCGCGTGCAGGCTCGGCGGCCAGATGGCCAGCTGCTCGGGTGTGTGTCCGGCCAGCTCACCCGACCTCCACCCGTCTAGCTCGTCGGCCAGGTCACCGAGCTGGTCCGCCGTGCGGCCTACCGGAGCGCTCAGCAGCGTCGGCCGGGGGTACTCGCCGGTTACTGGTGACGGCTCGGACAGCCGTACCTGCTGTCGCGGGATCTGGGCGAAGTTGGCGCATTCATCGCGGTCGAGAAACGCCGCGAGAGATTCGGCCTCGTCGGCGTCGATCCCGATCACGACCCTGGGCTCACCCCATGGCTCCTTGAGCGAGTAGCCGACGTAGCTCACCACCGGCTGCCCGGGCGCGACGGCGAGTCCGTTCAGCGCGCGCCATTGTTCCCATGCCGATTCCAGCCGCATCGCGGCTCGCTGGGCGCGTGCCACCAACTCTGGATCACGCATTCTCTGACCCTCCCCTGAAAGCGGACCGGCCCCGGCAGCATGCCTGCGCGAGTGGCCCGGCGTATCGTCTGGCGCCGGACTGCGCTGTCGATGTGGCATGCCCCACCGGGGCCGACCCCCCATTCCCTTGATCGAGTGCCGCCGTGTCCGCCCTGAGCCGGCCTGATGTTGCGCCCGCCCGGTGAAGACGGCATACGGTCACTCGGAACGCTGCTGCGGAATACCCGCGAGCAGTGCACGAACCTCAGTCTCCCGGTAGCGCCGGTGTCCCCCCAGCGTGCGGATCGAGGTCAGTTTGCCGGCCTTCGCCCACCGTGTGACGGTCTTGGGGTCGACGCGAAACATCGTCGCGACCTCCGCGGGCGTCAACAGCGGCTCGGCCTCTGGTGTACGTGCGGACATATGGTGGCCTCTCCTCCTGGACCAGTGTTGCGATCCTTGCGATTCTTGTTGTGCCTGGTGCTCCGTGTAGAGCCTGTCGGGGATGTCCTAAATGGCCGACACGGACCATATTGCCATCACCAGCCGTGACGCGTCGACCACCAGGCGCAAAGTTTCTGTACCGGGATGCCCTGTTGCTCCGCCGATCACTGTCACGCACGGTGATTCTAGCGATACTTATAGTCGCATCGCACCAGATTCGGAAATAGTGCCCGGGAACCGTCCGTCTGGCGGGTCCGGTACTGCGTTCACCGTCTCGAATCCGGCCCGATCACCACAAAGCGTCTCGTCGCTAATCACGTGGACCAACCCCCCACAGTCGAACTCCGGCAGTGCGCTCGGGTGGAACTTCGCCGCTTCCCTCCAGCGGCGCCACCGTCGTTGCTCGCATACCGGAGATACGCGGCGTAAATCACTACTGTCGTATCGTTACATATGGGACGTCCCAGCGGCAGGGGTCCAGGTAACGAGATCATCTCTCCTGCTGGTTACCGGCCAGTACGCATACCAGGCAATACGCTTGTTTGCGACCCGGGCTCAACCAGAGCCGGGACAGGATGAGGAGAGTCGCTACCGTGACCAACGTGTTCGCGATGTCCCACAGCGAGAATGACTCCGCCGGACGGACGGACCACGAGCAGGTCGTCTTCTGCCAGGACACCCGGACGGGACTGAGGGCGATCATCGGCATCTACTCCACCGCGCTCGGCCCTGGCCTCGGCGGGACGCGCTTTTATCCTTACGGATCCGAAGACGAGGCCCTCGCTGACGTGCTGAGGCTGTCCAAGGCCATGGCGTACAAGAACGCGCTGGCCGGGCTGGATCTGGGCGGCGGCAAGGCGGTCATCATCGGTGATCCCGCCCAGCTCAAGACCGAGCCGCTGCTGCGCGCCTACGGACGCTTCGTCGCCTCGCTCGGCGGCCGCTACATCACGGCCTGTGATGTCGGCACGCGCAGCGAGGACATGGACATCATCGCGAGGGAATGCCGTTACGTCACGGGCCGGACCACGGCCCACGGGGGCGCGGGCGATTCTTCGGTTCTCACCGCGCTCGGTGTCATGTACGGCATGCGGGCCGCGGCCGAGCACGCGTGGGGGACCGGCAGCCTGTCCGGGCGCCTCGTGGGCGTGGAGGGAGTGGGCAAGGTTGGTCACCGGATCGTCGAGCACCTGATCGAGGCCGGGGCCGAGGTCGTCGTCTGCGATGTCAACGCCGGTGCGATATCCGACGTCCGCACCCGCCACCCGCAGGTGCGCGCCGTGGGCGACATCGACGCGCTCATCGCCGAGAGGCTGGACATCCTGGCCCCGTGCGCACTCGGCGGTACGCTGACCGAGCAGGTCGTGGACGCGCTGACCGCGCGGATCGTCTGCGGCGCCGCCAATAACCAGCTGGCCCACCACGGCGTCGAGAAGCTGCTCGCCGACCGGGGCATCCTGTACGCCCCCGATTACGTGGTCAACGCGGGCGGCGTCATCCAGGTGGCGGACGAGCTGGCCGGATTCAACTTCGAGCGCGCCCGCGCCGCCACGGAGCAGATCTCCGCCACCACCGCGAAGGTCCTGCAGATCGCGGATTCCGACGGCGTGCCTCCTTCGGTCGCCGCGGACCGCCTGGCCGAGCGGCGGATGTCCGATGTCGGGCGGCTGCGTGGAATCTGGGTCGGCACCATGGGATCGGCGTAGGCATCTGGGGCCTAAAGCGGGTACGGTTGTACCTGTACGGATGCTGGTGAACGTCGCGCTCCCCGTGGCGGGGTGGCGGCGGCGTCGTATGACGCACTAAAACCAGCGAGGCGGAGATCATGGGGCCTGACTGGCTCCGGACGTTCGAGGGGGTCGAGCCAATGGGGCGCGGCCGGGCCAAGGCCAAGCAGGTTAAGGTCGCCCGTCAGCTCAAGTACAAGAGCGACGACACCGACCTCGACCGGCTGCGTGCGGAGCTGGGTGTCGGCGGGGACTCCCGCGACGGTAATGTCGACGGCGCCGCCGAGGACTACGACGACGAGGATGACGACGACGAGGACCCGGGGTCTGATTCTGCGATGGACGCCTGGAAGGACGTCGGGGACGCCTGGTCGCGGTAGCAGCGCGGGCAGCCGTTAGTAGGTCTGAACGCCCAAGCCGTCCAGTACGTGCTTGCCGCGGTCGCCTTCGGCGACCGGTACGGGGTAGTGCCCGTCGAAGCAGGCACGGCATAGCCGGTCGGCCGGCAGTGCCGTGGCCTCGATCAGCCCGGCCAGCGACACGTAGCCGAGTGAGTCCGCGCCTATCGACGCGCAGATATCCGGCGGCGACAAGTGCCCGGCGATGAGTTCGGCGCGGGTGGCGAAGTCGATGCCGAAAAAGCACGGCCACCTCACTGGCGGGGACGCGACCCGCACGTGCACCTGCACGGCACCCGCCTCGCGAAGCATCGCGACCAGCGCGCGCTGGGTGTTACCGCGGACGATCGAATCGTCCACCACGACGATCCGGCGGCCGGCGATGGCGTCGCGCAGCGGGTTCAGCTTCAGCTTGATGCCGCGTTCCCTGATCGTCTGGCTGGGCTGGATGAACGTCCGGCCCACGTAGGAGTTCTTGACCAGCCCCTGGCCGAACGGGATGCCGCTGGCCTCCGCGAAGCCGATCGCGGCAGGCGTGCCCGATTCCGGAACCGGGATGACGAGGTCGGCGTCGGCGGGATGCTCGGCCGCGAGCCGCCTGCCGACCGCTACCCGGGTGGCGTGCACGCCCCGGCCGGAGATCGTCGTGTCGGGACGGGCCAGGTAGACGTACTCGAACAGGCAGCCGCTCGGCTCCGGCACCGCGAACGGCCTCGACCGCACCCCGCGCCCGTCGATGCAGACTAGTTCGCCGGGTGCGATCTCGCGCACGAAAGCGGCCCCCACGATGTCCAGCGCCGCGGTCTCGCTGGCGACCACCCAGCCGCTGGCCAGCCCGGCCGAGCACGAGCGGCCGGAAGCCGTGCGGATCTCGCGCGGCGTAAAGCGTCTGCTCGTCCATGAAGACGAGCGAGTAGGCGCCCTTGGCCAGCGGCAGCACCGCCGTGGCCGCCGCTTCCACCCCGGCGTGATCGCTGACCCCGGCGTGATCGCTGACGAACAGCGCGGTGAGCACGTCGGTGTCGGACGTCGCGGCGATCCCGGCGCTGCCGTGACCGGGCCCGCCGAGCAGGCTGGCCAGCTCGCGGGTGTTGATCAGGTTTCCGTTGTGGCCCAGCGCCAGGCTGGTCGCGGGCGTCGAGCGGAACGTCGGCTGCGCGTTCGCCCAGACCGAGGCGCCGGTGGTCGAGTAGCGGCAGTGCCCGACCGCGATGTGGCCGCGGAGCGCGGTCAGCGCGGGCTCGTCGAAGACCTGGGCGACCAGCCCCATCTCCTTGTGCACCACGATGCGGTGGCCGTCGCTGACCGCGATCCCTGCTGATTCCTGTCCCCGGTGCTGCAGCGCGTACAGGCCGAAGTAGGCGAGCTTGGCGACGTCCTCCCCCGGGGCCCAGACACCGAACACGCCGCACGCGTCCTTCGGCCGGTCCTCGGGGTCCTCGGGCGCACGCTCGCCGGGAAGACGATCGCCCAGGGATGTCACCACGTCAGTGTATTCAGCTCAGAGTCAGCGGCAGGTAGGCGGCCAGGTCGGCCCGCGGGCCGCTCGCGTGAACGGCGCCCGAGCCGACCGCGTCGGCCCAGCCGAGGCGGCCGGACGCCAGCCTGACCCAGGTGACCGGGTCCGTCTCGACGACGTTCGGCGGCGTGCCCCTGGTATGGACGGGCCCGGGCAGGCACTGCACGGCGGCCACCGGGGGGATCCGCACCTCGAGGATCCGGCCGGGATGGCGGGCGGCGAGCACGTGCAGCAGGTACCTCGCGGCCACGCGCAGGACCTCGGCCTCGGGCGCGGCGCCCTCGTCCAGGGCGCGCAGGACGGCCGCCACGCTTTCCGGCCCCCGCGGGTCCGGACGTCGAGGTGGCATACCGGCGACGGTAGCCCATGGGAGGCCGCTGGCGCGGGCCGCCCCGCGCCGGCCCGGGTCATCAGCCGAACAACGCGGGCAGCGTCGCGCCATGGGCAGCGGCGAGTTCCGCGAGCGGGATGGTGAAGCAGCCCGCCACGACCAGGCTGTCGCCCCCGACGGCGCCGATGGTCTGGCCCGGCACGTCGCAGGCGGCCAGAAGTTCGCCGAAGGCCTCCTCCGCGCCCGGGCGGACCGCGACGACGGCGCGGGCGGCCGACTCGCTGAACAGCCACGTGAACGGGTCGCCGGGCAAGGCCACCCGGCAGCCGACCCCGCCGCGCAGGCAAGACTCCGCGAGCGCGACGGCCAGCCCGCCGTCGGACACGTCATGCGCGGCCGCCAGCAGCCCTTCCGCGGCCGCCGCGGCCATCAGGCCGGCGAGCCGACGCTCGGCGTCAAGGCGCGGCGCCGGCGGGCGGCCGCCCAGGTGACCGTGGAGCACGTGCGCCCACGCCGACCCGCCGAACTCGGCTTCGGTACGGCCGAGCAGCACGATGCTGGCCCTGGATGCCCCCGGCCCGGGCCCAGGCGCCGCACCGGACGCCCCCGGCCCGGGCCCAGGCGCCGCAGCGGACGCCCCCGGCCCGGGCCCAGGCGCCGCAGCGGATGCCGCGCGCCGATCGAACCCGATCCCGACCCGCAGGCGCACATCGTCATGGACGCCGAGCACGCCCACCACCGGGGTGGGGTGAACCGCGGACGTCCCCGTCTGGTTGTAAAAGCTCACGTTCCCGCCGGTGACCGGCACGCCCAGGGCGGCGCAGCCGTCGGCGAGCCCGCGCACGGCCTCCGCGAACTGCCACATCACCGCGGGATCCTCCGGTGAGCCGAAGTTCAGGCAGTTCGTCACGGCGAGCGGGCGCGCGCCGGTCACCGCGACGTTCCGGTACGCCTCGGACAGCACAAGCTGGGTGCCGAGGTACGGGTCCAGGCGGCAGTAGCGGCCGTTGCCGTCGGTGGCCAGCGCGATGCCGAGCCCGCTCCCCTCGTCGACGCGGATCAGGCCGGCGTCCTCCGGCATGGCCAGCACGGTGTCACCGCGGACGTACCGGTCGTACTGGTCGGTGACCCAGCTCTTGTCGGCCAGGCCGGGGGACCCGATCAGGGCCAGCAGCGCCGCGCGCAGGGCGTCGCCGTCCACCGGTCGCGGTAGCGAAGCCGGGTCATCAAAGGCGAGCGCATCCAGGTCCGGGCCTCGTACAGCTGGCCGGTCATACACCGGGCCATCGGCCGCCGAACCGGGCGGTATGTCCACCACCGTCTCGCCGTGCCAGGTCATGACGAGCCGGCCGGTCCCGGTCACCTCCCCGATCACCGCGGCGCTGATCTCCCATTTGGCGCACACGTCAAGGAACGCGCCGACGCGGGTCGGCTCGACCACGGCCATCATGCGCTCCTGCGATTCGCTCATCAGGATCTCCGGCGGTCCCAGGGACGCGTCGCGCAGCGGTACCTCGTCGAGCCTGACCCGCATCCCGCCGGTGCCCGCCGCCGCGAGTTCCGTGGTCGCGCAGGCCACGCCGGCCGCGCCGAGATCCTGGATGCCGACGACCAGGCCGGCCGCGTACAGCTCCAGGCAGCACTCGACCAGCAGCTTCTCCAGGAAGGGATCACCCACCTGCACGCTGGGCCGCTTAGCGGCCGCCCCGGTCGAAGACCCGCCGAAGGCCGCGCTGGCCAGCACCGAAGCCCCGCCGACGCCGTTCGGGGCCGGTGGCCGACCCGAACAGGATCACCGCGTTCCCCGGCCCGGTGGCGGAGGCGACCCGCAGGTCCTCATGCCGCATCACGCCCACGCAGAGGGCGTTGACCAGCGGGTTTCCCGCGTAACACGGGTCGAAGTCGCACTCGCCGCCGATATTGGGCAGGCCGAGGCAGTTCCCGTAGAAGGAAATGCCGCCGACCACTCCCGGCAGTACCCGCCCCGTGTCAGGCGCCGAGGCCGGCCCGAACCGAAGCACGTCCATCACCGCCACCGGGCGCGCGCCCATGGCGAGGATGTCGCGGACGATCCCGCCGACGCCCGTCGCCGCGCCCTGGAACGGCTCCACGTAGGAGGGATGGTTATGCGACTCGATCTTGAAGGTGACCGCGTAACCCTGGCCGATGTCGACCACGCCGGCGTTGTGCCCGATTCCCGCGAGCAGCGCCGACGACGGCGGCGCCTTGGCCGCGAGCTGCCTCAGGTGCACCTTCGACGACTTGTACGAGCAGTGCTCGCTCCACATGACCGAGTAAAGCGCCAGCTCGGCGCTTGTCGGGCGGCGCCCGAGGACACCGCGGATCTTCTCGTACTCGGCCGGGGTCAGCCCGAGCTCGGCGTAGGGCTGGGGCTCCCCCGGCGTGGCCGCCGCCCGCGCCACCGTGTCCGCCTGCATCAGGCCAGTACCGCGCCGACCGCGGAGGTGAAGAAGCCGAGTCCGTCGGCCGACGGTCCGGTCAGCTCGCAGACCGCGTGCTCGGGGTGCGGCATGAGCCCGACCACGTTGCCCTCGGCGTTGCACACCCCCGCGATGCCGGAGGCGGACCCGTTGGGATTCCCGCCGGTGTACCTGACGACGACCTGGCCGCCCGCCTCGAGCCCGGCCAGCGTGCCGGGGTCTGCGACGTACGCCCCCTCGCCGCTCTTCAGCGGCACCGTGATCTGCTCGCCGGGCCGGTAGGCCCGCGTCCACGCCGTCGCCGCGTTCTCCACGCGCAGCCGCAGGTCCCTGGTAATGAAGCGGAGCCCGTCGTTGCGGGTCAGCGCCCCGGGCAGGAGGTGCGCCTCGCACAGGATCTGGAACCCGTTGCAGATGCCGAGCACCGGCAGCCCTGACCCGGCCGCGGGCACGAGCTCGCCCATCACGGGGGCGAACCTGGCGATCGCGCCGCAGCGCAGGTAGTCGCCGTAGGAGAACCCGCCGGGCAGGATCACCGCGTCCACGCCGCGCAGGTCGCGGTCGGCGTGCCACAGCATGACGGGCTCGGCCCCGGCGAGCCGCACGGCCCGCGCCGCGTCACGGTCATCGAGCGACCCGGGGAACGTGATGATCCCTATCCGCACGCAAGGCAGCCTACCGGGGCGCAAACGGCCTAGCTGGCCGCCCTGAACTGCCGCAGCGGCGCGTCCCGTGACCACCTGATGTGCTTGCTCATGGTCACCACCGTGCCGCGCTCGGGGCTGCTGTCCAGCGTGACCGTGTCCACGCACGCCCGCATGACCGCCAGCCCCCGCCCCGACTCAGCCAGCTGCGCGATCGCCGTCTCGCGCAACGCCCCGTCCCCCGGAACCGCCGGCGGAGCCGGAACCTGCACCTCGGCCGGCCCGCGCGCCTCCGGCTCCTGGTGCCCCGCTTCGGCGACCCCCGTTTCGGCGAGCCCGGCCCCTTCGGCAAGCCCGGCTTCGGCAAGCCCCGCTTCGGCGAGCAGGGCACCCGCTCCCTCTCCCGCCACCTCGACCTGGCAGCGCACCGCGCCGAGGCTGGTCACTACGGCATACCCCCGGACGTGCCGGCCGTGCAGGAGCACGTTGGTGCATGCTTCGGTGGTCGCGAGCAGGATGTCGCACACGGATTCCTCGTCCACGCCCAGCCCGCGCAGGGTGTCCCCCAGCACCCGCCGCATCACCGGCACGCTCACTGACTCGCATCGGAACACCAGCCCGAACTTCACCTCAGGAACCGATTTCACCCTCTTGCTAAGAACCCTCACGGTTCGAGTGATTCCCCGTAGACGCGGCTGAAACCTGACCAGGCCCGCCGACCTGTCCGTTTCAGCCCGCGCGCACGGTGAATTCCTCGATCACCGGGTTCGATAGCAGGTCCCGGGCCAGCTGTGTGAGAGCGGTCACAGCACCCTCGTCCGCCGGGCCCTCGAGGTCCACCTCGAACCTCTTTCCCTGCCTGACCCCGGTCACCTGGCCGAAGCCCAGGCGGCGGCAGGCGCCCGCGATGGCCTCCCCCTGCGGATCATGGATCTCCGGCTTGAGCATTACTTCCACGATCATCCGGGCCACGTATCCTCCTGGTCAATCAGGGCATATATCGTCTGCTGAGGAGCGTCCCGCCGGGATGGGGACGCGTGCGACACCGCGCACGCAGCGTACGCGACAGCCTGGCGGACAGATGTGTCCGGGAATCCTAGCCAGTCTGGCCGGACCTGGTGATCCCAGAGCCGGCCCGGAAAGGAGTGGCACGTGACCGTCGAACCCGGCGGTGCGACCACCACCGCACCAACCCCCAAGCTCGACCAGCCCGTGCCCGAACCGCCTGAGGGGCTCATCCAGCTGCTCACGCCGGAAGGCGAGCGGATCGAGCATCCCGACTACCCGATCGACCTCACCGGCGACGACCTCAGGGCCATGTACCGCGACCTGGTGCTCGTCCGCAGGATCGACACCGAGGCGATCTCGCTCCAGCGCCAGGGCGAGCTGGGCATCTGGGCCTCGCTGCTCGGGCAGGAGGCCGCCCAGATCGGCTCGGCCCGTGCGCTGGGCCCGAACGACATGGTGTTCCCCACCTACCGCGAGCACGGCGTGGCGTGGTGCCGCGGCATCGACCCGGTGAAGCTGCTTGAGCTCTACCGCGGCGTCAGCCACGGCGGCTGGGACCCCAAGGAGCACAAGTTCCACCTGTACACGATCGTGATCGGGGCCCAGACCCTGCACGCCACCGGGTACGCGATGGGGATCCAGCGCGACGGCGCCGTCGGCGGGGATCCGGCGAGCGAAGCGGTCATCGTCTACTTCGGCGACGGCGCGACCAGCCAGGGTGACGTCAACGAGGCGTTCGTGTGGGGCTCGGTATTCAACGCGCCGATCGTGTACTTCTGCCAGAACAACCAGTGGGCGATCTCCGAGCCGCTGGAGAAGCAGAGCCGCATCCCGCTCTACCAGCGGGCCCGGGGCTTCGGCTTCCCCGGCCTGCGCGTCGACGGGAACGACGTGCTGGCGTGCTATGCGGTGACGAAGAAGGCGCTGCAGGCCGCGCGGGAGGGCCAGGGCCCGACGTTCATCGAGGCGTACACCTACCGGATGGGCGCGCACACCACCACCGACGACCCCACCAGGTACCGGCTGGCCAGCGAGCTCGAACTGTGGAAGCTGAAGGATCCCATCGAGCGGGTCAGGGCCTACCTGGTCCGCACCGGCCAGGCCGGGCCCGAGTTCATCGCCGAGGTCGACGCGGAGGCCAAGAAGATCGGCGCCGACCTGCGTGAGGCCTGCCGGACGATGCCCGACCCGCCGCCGCTGGCCATCTTCGACAACGTGTACGCCGAGCCCACCGCGATCCTGCGGGCCGAACGCGAGCAGTTCGCCGCCTACCTGGATACCTTCGAGGACGCCGAAGCAGGCGGTGAGCGGCGATGACCACCCTCACGCTGTCCAAGGCGCTCAACGCAGGGCTGCGGCGCGCCCTGGAGAACGACCCCAAGGTCCTCATCATGGGCGAGGACGTCGGCAAGCTCGGCGGCGTCTTCCGCGTCACCGACGGCCTGCAGAAGGACTTCGGCGAGGACCGGGTGATCGACACGCCGCTGGCCGAATCCGGCATCGTCGGCACCGCGATCGGCCTGGCGCTGCGCGGTTACCGCCCGGTCTGCGAGATCCAGTTCGACGGGTTCGTCTTTCCCGCGGTCGACCAGATCGTCAGCCAGCTCGCCAAGATGCGGTACCGGTCCCGCGGGCACGTCAGCCTGCCGGTGGTCATCCGCATCCCGTGCGGCGGCGGCATCGGCGCGGTCGAGCACCACAGCGAGTCGCCGGAGGCGGTGTTCGTGCACACCGCGGGCCTCCGCGTGGTCGCATGCGCGGACTCCTCCGACGCGTTCACCATGATCCAGCAGTCGATCAGCTCCGACGACCCGGTGATCTTCTTCGAGCCGAAGCGGCGGTACTGGGACAAGGGCGAGGTCGACGTGACCTCGGGCCTGGCCGGCGCGCTGCCGTTCGACCAGGCGAAGGTCGTGCTCGAGGGCACCGACGTGACCCTGCTCTGCTACGGCCCGCTGGTGCGGACCTGCCTGGAGGCGGCGCTCGCCGCGCGCGAGGACGGCCGCAGCGTCGAGGTGGTCGACCTGCGCTCGCTGTCCCCGCTCGACGTGGACACCATCTGCGCCTCGGTGCGCCGGACGGGCCGCTGCGTGGTCGCGCACGAGGCCCCGGTGTACGGCGGCCTCGGGGCCGAGATCGCCGCCCGGGTCACCGAGCAGTGCTTCTACCAGCTAGAAGCGCCGGTGCTGCGCGTCGGCGGCTTCGCCACCCCCTACCCGCCCTCCCGGCTGGAGGAGTACTACCTCCCCGACCTGGACCGGATCCTGGACACCGTCGACCGCGCGTTCGGTTACTGAGGACTGGAAGGGCGATCATGACCGAGCTCAAGGAGTTCAAGCTCCCTGACGTCGGCGAGGGCCTGACCGAGGCCGACATCGTCGCGTGGCACGTCAAGCCGGGAGACCGGGTCGAAGTCAACCAGATCATCGTGGAGATCGAGACCGCGAAGGCGGTGGTCGAGCTGCCGTCGCCCTGGGACGGCACGGTCGCACGCCTGCTGGCCGAGGAGGGCCAGACCGTCGACGTGGGCGTCCCGATCATCGTGGTGGACACCTCCCCCGGCGGAGGTCCCGCGGCCGCCGCAGGCGGCGAGCCCGCCGTAGCCGCTGCCGGTCCGCAAACCCCCGATCATCCCGAACGAGACTGGCGTTCCCCGCTCGAGCCGGCTTCCTCGGCCTCGGCGGGAACGGCCCGGGCCGAGACCGGCCAGCCTGAGACAGCACCGCCGGAACGGCAGCCCGTCCTGGTCGGCTACGGCGTCAAGGCCTCCGCCACCACCCGCCGGCCGCGCAAGGGGACCCAGCCGGCCATGGGGGCGGCCACGCCCGGGCCGCCTGCCGAGGTCCGGGAACCGGCGCCGCAAGCAGACGCAGCCCCGGTCCGGGCGCTGGCCAAGCCGCCTGTGCGCAGGCTCGCCAAGGACCTCGGCATCAGCCTGGCCGACCTGGCGGGTACCGGCCCCGGCGGCTCTATCACCAGGGACGATGTACAGCGCGCGGCGAGTGATACCACCGCTCGTTCGGCAGAAATTCTCGGTGACAACGGGTACCGGCGGCCCAGCCCCGGCGGCGAGGAGCGCATCGGTGTCCGCGGGGTGCGCAAGTACATGGCGGCGGCGATGGTGTCGAGCGCGTTCACCGCGCCGCACGTCACCGAGTTCCTGCAGGTCGACGTGACTGAGACGATGGCCGCGGTGCGCCGGGTCCGCGACCTGCCCGAATACGCAGGCGTGCGGGTATCGCCCTTGCTGTTCGTGGCCCGGGCGCTGCTCATCGCGGCGGGCAGGCACCCGCTGATCAACTCAACCTGGGACGACGGCGCGCAGGAGATCGTGGTCAAGCACTACGTGAACCTCGGCATCGCCGTCGCCGCCGAGCGCGGCCTGCTCGTGCCGAACGTCAAGAACGCGGGCGAGCTGACGATGCCCGGGCTGGCCCGGGCGCTGCAGGAGCTGACCGAGACGGCGCGGGCCGGCCAGGCCACCCCGGCCGACCTGGCGGGCGGGACCATCACGATCACCAACGTCGGGGTGTTCGGGGTGGACGCCGGCACGCCCATCCTCACCCCCGGCGAGGCCGCCATTTTGGCGTTCGGCCAGGTCAAGGACGCGCCATGGGTGGTAGACGGGCAGCTCGCGGTGAGAGCGGCCTGCACCTTGTCCCTGTCCTTCGACCATCGCATCGTCGACGGGGAACTCGGCTCGGCCGTCCTGCGCGACGTGGGCGCGATGCTCCAGGACCCAGTGAGGATGCTGGCCTGGGGTTAGAAAGCCCCCTCAGGAAGTTCCATGAGGTCGAGGGTGGTTTCCTCGGCGATCTTCCGCTCGGCGGCGAGCCTGGGCAGCACCGTGGCGGCGAAGAACCTCGCGGTGCCGACCTTGCCCGCGTAGAAGTCGCGATCAGCCGCGCCGGGAGCTCTACTGGCTCCGGGGGGGACGACCCCCCCGAGCCCCCCCGGGGCTAGCTCGTCCAGCTTGCGCTGGGCGACCTCCGCGTGGGTCAGGAGCAGCCATCCGATCACCAAGTCGCCGAGCGCGATCAGCAGCCTGGTGGTGTTCAGGCCCACCTTGTAGACCTCGGTGGGCGAGCCGGCCGACGCCATCAGGAAGCCGGTCATGGCGCCGGCGATGGCCTCCACCTGCGCGGCCGCGTCCGCGAGCGCCGCGCGCTCGGCCTTCAGCCTGCCGTTGCCGCCGTCCGCGGCGGCGAAGGCCTTGATCGTGGTCAGCAGCGTCCCGAGCGCCTGTCCCTGGTCCCTGATGATCTTGCGGAAGAACAGGTCCATGCTCTGGATCCCGGTGGTGCCCTCGTACAGGCTGTCGATCTTCGCGTCCCTGATGTACTGCTCGATGGGGTAGTCCTGGAGGAACCCCGATCCGCCGAGGGTCTGGAGGGACAGGGTGAGCATCTCGTAGGAGCGCTCGGAGCCGACCCCCTTGACCAGCGGGAGGAGCAGGTCGTTCAGCCCGGCCGCGGCCTCGTCGGTACGCCCCTGCGCGTCGGCGACGGCGATCGCGTCCTGGATGGAGGCCGTGTAGAGCATGAGCGCGCGCATGCCCTCGGCGTACGCCTTCTGCAGCATCAGCATCCGGCGCACGTCGGGGTGGTGCATGATCGTGACGCGCGGCGCGGCCTTGTCCGCCAGCTCGGTCAGGTCGGAGCCCTGGACCCGGCTCTTGGCGAAGTCGAGCGCGTTCAGGTAGCCGGTGGACAAGGTGGCGATGGCCTTCGTCCCGACCAGCATCCGGGCGTTCTCGATGACCCTGAACATCTGCCTGATGCCGTCGTGCACGCCGCCGACCAGCATGCCGACCGCCGGGCGGCCCGCGCCGAAGGTCAGCTCGCAGGTAGTCGAGGCCTTCAGGCCCATCTTGTGCTCGACCGTGGTGACGTACACGCCGTTGCGCTCGCCGAGCGTCCCGTCCTCTCGGACCAGGTACTTGGGGACCAGGAACATCGACAGTCCCTTGGTGCCGGGGCCGGCGCCCACGGGCCGGGCCAGGACCAGGTGGAAGATGTTCTCCGCCAGGTCGTGCTCGGCGCTCGTGATGAACCGCTTGACGCCTTCGATGTGCCAGGTGCCGTCCGGCTGCTCGATCGCCCGGGTGCGGCCCGCGCCGACGTCGGAGCCCGCGTCGGGCTCGGTCAGCACCATGGTGGCGCCCCACTCTCGGTCGACGGCCTCCTGGGCGAACCGCTGCTGCTCCGGCGTGCCCACCTCCCACAGGACGCGGGCCATCGTGTGTCCGCTGGCGTACATCCAGACCGCGGGGTTGGCGCCGAGGACCAGCTCGGCCAAGGCCCAGGACAGAGACGGCGGCGCCGCGGTCCCGCCCAGCTCGGCGGGCAGGGACAGCCGGTACCACTCGGCGTCCATGAAGGCGCGGTACGACTTGCGCAGCGACTCGGGGATCCGGACCGAGCCCGTCTGCTCGTCGAAGACGGGCGGATGGCGATCCGCGTCGGCGAAGGACTCGGCCAGCGGGCCGACCGCCATCCGCTCCACCTCGGCGAGGATGCCCCGGGAGGTTTCCTCGTCCAGTTCGGGAAACGGGGCCTGGCCCAGCAGGTCCTGGCGTCGCAGCACCTCGAACAGGTTGAACTCGATATCGCGCAGGTTGGACTTGTAGTGGCTCATCCGCTGCTCCGCTGCTCCGCCGTTTGCCGTTTCGCCTGTGCCCGTGACCGGGGCTTCGCTGCCTATGCTACCGGCTAGTAACAAGTTCGGCGGGGGCGGGGTCTCGGGGCCGCCGGCCGGCGTGAAGAGCCTGGGACAGGAATGGCCGCGCACCCCACTACCGGCCGGATGTCCGAATTTCAGGCGTTTTCACATATTGTTGATCACTCGCGACTACGCTTCGCTTGTGTGACCGATGTTCGCGACTCCTCGGCGGGCCTGCCCGTGCGTCGGCCGGGAGCGGACGTGTCGGCCCAGCAGGGACCTCTGTCACAGGCGGTCCCGGTTTCGGAGCCCGACGGCGAGTTCCCGGTTCGTCGGCCGCAAGCACGGCTTGTCCAGCCAGGCGGCCGCCACCGGCGGCCAGTGCCCGCCAGTCTGCCCGAGGGAGCGCCGGCTCTCGTCCTCGCCGTGCCGAGCGTCGGCGATGACGGCCTGACCGGCCCCACGGCGGACATCGCGGCGGTGCTCCGCGTCGACAATCCGGCCCTTGATGTACAGACCGCGCGAATTGACCACGGCGGCCGCGGCGATCCCGCCGGGATCCGTGCGGTCCTCGCCGACGCCGCGGCCCGGCGCCCGGCGGGGGCGCCGTCTGCCGTCGTGGTACCGCAGCTGGTGACCCCCCATCCGGCCTCGGCCCGCGCGGTGCGCGAGGCGATCGCGGCCACCGGCGCCAACGCCCGCGTCGCCGAGGTGTTCAACACCAACGCGCTGCTGGCCGAGGCGCTGCATCACAGGCTCGCGGACGCCGGCCTGGCCCGCGCCGACCGGGTGCGCATGTTCAGCATCACCACCTCCGCCGACGGCATCATCCTGGTGACCGTCGGCGGCGACGAGGCCGTGAGCACCGCCAGCGTCACCGCCGTGCTGCTCGCGGCCCGGCTGGCCCTGCCGGTCCTCGCCGCCTCGCTGGACGCCAGGCCCACCGTCGAGGAGGCCGCGGCCAGGCTGGAGGACATGGGCGTCAGCCGGATAGCCCTCGCCCCTTGCTTGGTCGGGCCCGAGGCCGACCCGGCGGCCATCGAGGGCGCCGCGGCGGCCGTGGGCGCTAAGTGCGCCGCGCCGCTCGGCGCGCACGGCAACGTCATCAAGCTGATCTCGCAGGCTTACGGCCAGGCGCTGAGCCAGATCGAGACGCTCGGCGCCCCCTGACCACGGCGGGCGTCCCGGCCGTACTTATGGTCATGATGCCCCGTGCCAGGTGAGCCGCATCTGGCACGCCGCGGCGATATCTCCGATGTCAACCTGCTGAAGCAAGAGCTCATGCCTGGTGTCGGCTGGGTCGAGCGTCCGCAGGGCCTGCTCGTAGGCACGCCGCGCGGCCGCCTTATCGCCGAGCGCGTCATGCGCGCAGCCGAGCGTGAACGCCGCGAGGGCGAACGTGGGGTCGGTGTAGAGAGCGCGCCGGAACGCGGCCACCGCGCGAGCAGGCTCTCCGGCCTCGAGGACGACCAGCCCGTAGACGAAGTGCGCGTCGGCGTCGAGCGGATTGCGCACCAGCAGCGACTGCACCTCGGCGAGCGCGGCGTCGCGGTGGCCCTTGCCCGCCGCGGCCAGCGCCGCGGCCAGCCGGCCATCCCTGGACTCACGCGGCGGGGTTCGCGGGCGGGGGACCGGGTGGCAGGCGGCGGGCCTGGCGACCCTCCGCCGGTCCTGCGGGCTCTCGGGAGGCGCGATCTGGAAGGTGCGCCGCAGCGCGTCCGCCACGCCGAGCAGCAGTTTGCCGTCAGGCCGCAGTGAGGCGTCCAGCCGTTCGAGCACGCGCTCGGCGACCGGCGCGTCGAAGTAGATCAGTACATTCCGGCAGGTAATGATGTCGAAGCCAGCCTCGCCCGGCGGCGGTACCTGTTCACGGACGAGGTTATGCCGGCGGAACCTGACGAGCTCGCGCAGGCGCTGGCCCACCAGATAGGAGCCGTCATTTTGATGTTCCAGGTACCGCCGGCGCAGCGGGGCGTCGAGGGCACGGATGGCGCGTTCGCGGTACCGGCCCACGACGGCGGCGGCGATGGCCCCGCCCGAGATGTCGGTGCCCAGTACGTCGACGGGAGGAGGCGCGGGGGCGAAGGCCTCCGCGGCCAGCAAGGCCAGCGTGTAGGGTTCCTCTCCGGTCGCGCAGCCGGCGCTCCACACGCGGATGACGCCCGAGCCTGCCGCGCGCGCGCTTCGCAGCAGGCCGTGCCAGGGGATGGCGTCGAGCTGGTCACGGTCGCGCACGAAGGTGGTCTCCTGGACCGTGACCTCGTTGATCAGCCGTTCCACGAGGCCCCGCCCGCGCACCGGATCCGACGCGGCTCGCATGAAGTCGCCTGGCTCGAGTTCGGGCGCGGCGCGGCGCAGCGCGGCCCGCACCACGGTCTCATTGGCGACCGTGAGCGCGATCCCCGTTTCCCTGCGGACGAGTTCGGCCACCGCGGCGATCGACATGTCTAGGTCCGCACTACGGGCTCGTAGCGCAGGCCGATCAGGCAGGTCGCGATCTCGCCGGGAGAAAGCACCAGATCGGCGCCGCAGTCGACCGCGGCCTGCGGCATCCCGTAGATCGCGGACGATTCCTCGTCTTGTGCGATCGCCAGTCCGCCGGCGCGGCGGACGGCCCCCGCGCCGCGGGCGCCGTCACTGCCCATCCCGCTGAGCACGACGGCCACGCCCTTGTCCGCCGCCACCTCAGCGATGCTCTCGAAGAGGATGTCACCAGAGGGACGGTGGTGCCCCGCGACGGTGCGCCTGTCGAGGAGCAGACGGCCGGTGGGAACCAGCTTCAGGTGCGCTCCTTCGGGGGCGATCCAGGCCCCGGGACCCGCCAGCATCCCGTCCGCGGCCATCCGGACCGGAAGGGGCACGGACTGGTCAAGCCACTGGACGAACCCTTCGGTGAAGCCCGCCGAGATGTGCTGGACCACCAGGATCGGGATCGGGTAATCGGCGGGAAGATCCCCGAGTAGCCGGGCCAGCACGTAAGGCCCGCCGGTGGACCCGCACATGCCGATCACGGATGCGCGGCGCCCCGGGCGCCGCGCATCCGGCGTCTTCCTGAGCCTGGCCCGCGGATGGCGTATCACCGGCGCGTGGCTGAGCAGCCGGGCCCGGTTCCGGAACGCGGCCGCCGCGGCCCCGGCCGGATCGTTCAGGTCGAGGTCGTCCTTGCTGATCGCCTCCAGCGCTCCGGCGGCCAGCGCCGCGGCCGCCTTCCGGCTCGCGTTGCCCGCATCGACCGAGATGACGAGGATGGGCAGCGGCCGCCTGCTCATGATTTCCTCGATCGCGGCGAGCCCGTCCATGCCGGGCAGTTCGACGTCCATCGTCACCACGTCCGGCTTGACGCGCGGCAGCGCCGCGATCGCCTCCTCCGCGGTGGCGCATACGGCGGCGACGGTGATGTCGCCGTCGTGCTCGAGCACGCGCCGGAGCCGAGCCGCGTAGCTGCGGGAACCGTCGCAGATCAGCATGCGCGGCATCCGTCGTCACCGGCCGACGAGGCGTTCGACGGTGGCGAGCAGGGCTTGCTGGTCGAAATTCCGTTTCGCCATGTACGCGTCGGCTCCCGCCGCGATCCCCTTGCGCTGGTCCTCCTCGGATCCGTGCGACGTGATGATGACGACTGGCAATGACGAACGCGCCGGGTCCACGCGGATCGCGCGAGTCAGTTCGAGCCCGTCGAGCTCGGGCATTTCCAGATCGGTGACCACCAGCGCGATCATGGGATCGCGGCCCACGATCCGCAGCGCCTCGGCCCCGTCGCGTGCCGTTACGACCTGATACCCGGCCGCCTCCAGAATGCTGCGCTGAAGTTCCCTGACCGTGAAGGAATCCTCTACCACGAGGATCCTGGGGGCCTCCGGCTGCGGGTCCGCGGCGGGCCGCCACACGCCGTCGGGCCTGCCGCGGGTCAGCGCGGCCGGCTCGGCCAGCAGCGCGACCCGCCCGTCTCCCAGGATGGCCGCGCCCAGGTAGCCTCCGGCGCCCGCGAGCAGCGGTCCGAGCGGCTTGACGACCACCTCCTCCTCCCCGAGGAGCGCATCGCAGACCACGCCGACGCGGCGGCCGGGAACGGCGATGATGAGTGCGTAAGGCCGATTGCTCAGGGGCGGCGCCTGCGCGCCGAGCAGCACCGCGACGTCGGTGGCCGGCAGCGGCCGCCCGCGCACGTCCAGGGACATCCGGCCCTGGATCGTGGCGGTCTGGCTCACCCCGACCACCTCTTCCACGGCGGCCAGCGGCACCCCGAATACCGCCCCGCCCCGCTCGAACAGCAGCACGTCCAGCAGGGCCAGCGCGAGCGGGAGGAGCAAGATGACTTCCATGCCCTGACCGGGCTGGCTGCGGATCTCGAAGGCGCCGCCGAGGGATTGCGCGTAGCTCTTGACCGCGTTGAGGCCGACGCCGCGCCCGGCCAGTTCGGTTACCTCTTCCGCGGTCGAGTAGCCCGCGTGCGCGAGCAGCTCCGTGAGCGACCCCTCGATCCGCGCCCGCTCCGCTGCTTCCGGCGAGACTCCCCGGCCATCGTCCGCGACGATGATCTCGACCAGGGCGCCGCGCGGCATGGCGCGCAGCTCGACGCGGCCGCGAGGGGGCTTGCCTGCCCGCTGGCGATCGGCCGGAGGCTCTATGCCGTGGGCGACGGCATTGCGCAGCAGGTGGGTGAGCGGTTCGGCGAGGCTCTCCAGGATCACCCGGTCCAGTTCGGTATCCGCACCCGAGACGATGAACTCGACGTCCTTGCCCGCCGCCCGCGCCATGTCGCGGACCGCCCGGGGCAGCGGCCTGGCGATGACCGCGAGCGGTAGCGTCCGCATCCTGATCGCGGTGTCCTTCAGCTCGTCGAGCGTGCGCGCGCTGGCGCCGAGCACATCGACGATGCCCTCCGGCAGGTCCTCCTCGGTTCCGAGGGCGTGCGCCAACCTGCGGCCATCCAGGATGGCCTCGCCGATGACGTCGAGCAGGTGATCGATCTTCGCCGGTGCGACACGCACCGACCGCTGTTCGGGGATCGGGCTGGGCCCGGTCCCGGCCGGCTCCCCGGCGACTTCCGCCGGGAGCCTGGGGGCGGCCACGGCCGGGATCGCCTCGTCGGCCGGTACCGCCTGTTCCAACCTCGCCAGGCCGACGGCGAGTTCTGCGATCAGGCCGTCGACGGGCACGGCGTCTCCGTTGACCCGCGCGCGGACCACGCCGGTGGCGTGCAGCAGGGGATCGAGGAGGTCGGGCGGGAACGTGCCCCTGGCGCGTATGACGGCCAGGATGTCCTCGACCGCGTGAGCGACCGCGGTGACGTCGTCGAGGCCGAACATGCCGGCCGTCCCCTTGATCGTGTGTACGTTGCGGAACAGCGAGTCGATTTTCCCGGTGTCCCGGCTGCCCGCTTCGATCGCCAGCAGCGCTGCTTCCATCTCGTCGAGCCGGCGCGCGACCTCTTCGTGGAAGGCCTCGATCAGCTCGGCGTCGGGTTCACTCATCAAGCCGCCCGGCGGCCGGGGTCAGTGCTCATGGGCGAGTTCCCCGGCGCCCTCGCGGAGGGCGGTCTCGATCTCGTCGACCAGCTTTTCCAGCCGTTCGGAGGTGGCCGCCCACTGCGCCTGCTCGGTCGCCAGCTGGTCCGCGGCCTCCCGGATCTGCTGCGTCGCGGCGTCCACCTGGTCCGCGGCCGACTTCTGCTGCTGGGTCGCCAGGATCGACTCCTCCAGCATCGACGACGTCGACGCCATCAGCTCGCCCACCTCACGCGCCTGCCGGATCCCCTGCTCGGTCGCCATGATCGTCGCGTTCGTCTCATCCTGGACCCCAGCGATGATCGCGCTGATCAACTCGGTCGAGCGCATCGACCGTTCCGCCAGCTTGCGCACCTCGGCCGCCACCACGGCGAACCCCTTGCCGGACTCACCAGCCCGGGCCGCCTCGATCGCGGCGTTCAGCGCCAGCAGGTTCGTCTGCCCGGAGATCTCGTCGATCAGCTCCAGGATCTCCCCGATCTTCTGCGTCCGCTCGCCCAGCGACAGCGCCCGGTCCGAGATCGCCTCCACCTTCTCCTGCATGTCCTGCATCGTGTCGCCGGCCCGGTCGGCCGCCTGCGACACCGCGCGCACGATGTCCGCGATCGACCCGGCGGTCGCCGCGAGCTGCTGGATCGTCGCCGACGTCTCCGCCACCGCCGCCGACTGCTCACTGGTCACCGCGGCCGCGTTCCGCGCCGCCACCCGCAACTCACCCGCCACCTCAGCCAGCACCATCGACGCCGACCGCAACCGCGCCAGCAACTCATCCCGGTCGCTCAGCCGGTCCAGCGTCTCGGTCAGGTCCACTTCCCGCTGGCGGGCGCGGCGTATCAGCCCGGTGACGAAGAACGCGAACCCCACGTCCGCGAGGATCGCGAGGACGGCGGCGGCGATGCCGATGGTCAGGGCCTGGTTGGCCGAGGAGCTGGCGGCCGCCGCTGACTCGACCGCGTCCTGCCCCTCCACCCTGCTCAGCGTGTTCAGCGGCGCGGTGATGGCGTCCGCGGACCGGTCCAGCTGTTCGATCACCGTGAACCTGCGGGCCAGGCTCGCGTGCACGTAACGCCGGTCAGCCAGGAACGCCGCGAAGTAGCTGTCCTGGATGGTCTTCGCGCTCGACAGCGCCTGCGCGTCGACCGCGGTATCCGGCTCCACCGCGCCGGACACCTGGTCGAACTGCGCGTCCAGCGCCTGCGCGCTGCGCAGCGCGGCCGACGACCCCGTGGTCAGGTACTCCAGCATGCTGACCCGCTGCTCGGCGGTGACCGCGGCGAGCTGCTGCACGCGCTGGGCAGCCAGATCCGCCGCGCGTGCCTCCCCCGCGTCGGCGACCGCCAGCTGGTACAAGATGATCGTCACGGCGACCGCCGCCGCGATCACGGCCACGATCACCACGCCGACCACCGAGATCCGCTGCGCCGACCAGACCCGTTGCTGCCGCAGCATCACACCTCCGCAGGTTGCAGTGAGCTGAATATCCGGGGCACGTCGATGACCGCGAGCAGCTGGCCTTCGTAGATCAAGGTCCCGAGCAGGAAGTCCGACTCCGCCTGCTCGGTAGGATCCGGGAGTTCTCTCACGTGGCTCACTTCATCGATCGCCAAGCCGGCCTTGATGCTGCCCGACTCGGCCACGAGCAGCTGCTTCGGCGGTGCCGTCGAATTCAGGCCGAGGATCCGCGCGAGATCGATGACGGGCAGGATCTGGCCGCGCAGGTTCCGCACGCCGAGTATCTCGGGGGGTGCCCCGGGTACGGCCGCCAGATCGCCGAGGCTGGCGATCTCCACGACGTTGCTTACGGGCACCGCATACGTCTCCGCGGCCAGCCTGAGCTGGGCATAAGTGCTCATGGGCGAGTTCCCCGGCGCCCTCGCGGAGGGCGGTCTCGATCTCGTGGACCAGCTTTTCCAGCCGTTCGGAGGTGGCCGCCCACTGCGCCTGCTCGGTCGCCAGCTGGTACAAGATGATCGTCACGGCGACCGCCGCCGCGATCACGGCCACGATCACCACGCCGACCATCGAGATCCGCTGCGCCGACCAGACCCGTTGCTGCCTCAGCATCGCACCCACCGTGAGCCTGCTCTAGTAACGTTGAGTAACATCATAGTCCCAATCAGTGACCGAGTGATATTCTGCAACGACCCGGTAAACAGAGATGCACCACGGACTGCTGGTGCAGCTGGTTTTCCGCCTGGGGGAAACATGCGTTCAGATGAGCCGGGCCCGAGCCGGGGGCGGATCCTGCTGATCGATGACGATCGGGTCTTCGGCATCTGGGTGGCGCATGTGGTCGCCAAGCGCGGCGGCTACGACTTCAGGCATACCCTCGACCCCCTGGCCGGGCTGCGCTGCGTCGAGACCGAACCGTGGGATCTGGTGATCACTGACATGGAGATGCCGGGCATGACCGGGCTCGAGCTCGTCGAGCGGGTCCATCTCCGCGAGCCTGGGCTGCCCGTGGCCGTGATGACAGCGCACGAGAGCTTGCCAGGCATCATCCCCGCCCAGCGATCGGTGGCCGCGGAGTTCCTGCACAAGCCCATGCCGGCCGCCGACTTTCTCGATAAGGTCGCCGCGCTCATCGCCCGCGGGCAGGCCGTGCGCCAGCGCAGAAGCGAAGAATAGGTTCCGGCCGGCGTCAGGCCGCCGCCGGGTCGACCGCGCCGATGGGGATGCCGGGCTGGTAGATGCTGTCGATCCGGACGAAGGCACCCGTGTAGGGGGCGTCGACCATCATGCCGTCGCCGATGTAGATCCCGACATGGTGGATGGTGGCGGGCTCTGAGTTGTTCGTAGCGTAGAAAAGCAGGTCGCCGCGCTGCAGGTCGTCCAGGGGGACGTGCGGGCCGGATATCCACTGATATCCGGTCCAGTGCGCGAGCTGAACGCCCGCGCGCGCCCAGGCGTCCATGGTCAGGCCGGAGCAGTCGTAGGAGTCAGGTCCGGCGCCGCCCCACTGGTACGGCTTGCCCAGCTGGGTGAGCGCCCAGTTGGCGGCGATGTCGCCCTGGGTCGCACTCGCCCCGGATCCCCACGCCCAGGAAGGGACCTGGCTGGGCCCTTCCGGGGCACCGGCGGCGGCCGCGGCGCGCGCCGCCGCGGCGGCGGCCTGGGCGGCGAGGGCCGCCCGCCTGGCCGCCTGCAGCGCCGCCGCGTGCGCTTGCGCGGTAGCCAGCTCGCGGGCCAGCTTGTTCCGCTTGGCCTGGTCCGCGCGCACGAAATCCTGCTGCCTGGCCACGGCGGCCTCGATGGCCAGCTTGAGGTCACTCGCCGCCCGCAAGTCGGCTTGCTCGGCCACCAGCAGGTCATGGGCCTGGTTACGGAACACCTTGGTCACCACGGCATTGGCCTGGCTCTCCGCCAGGGTGTCCGTTCCGTACTGGGCGAGGACCTGCCCGAGCCCCACCTCGTTGAGGTATCCCTGGGGGCCGTTGGCGTTACCGAGCATGGAGGTCATCGGGTCGAAGCCGCCGCCGGATTCGAACTCCTCGGCCGCGAGGTCGGCGAGCCGTCGCTGGCTGGCGTCCCTGGCCCGCTGGGCGTATTCCAACCTGGCCTGGGTCACCCGGTACGCCGCCGCGGCCCGCTGCTCGTCGACCTGGACCTCGTCGTACCGTTCGGTCAGCACCTCGGCCTGGACCTGGAGTTGCGCGAGCGCCGCGGCCGCCGCGGAAAGGCGGCCCTGCTGGGCGCCCAGGGCCGCTTCGCGCTGCTTGGCTTCGTTCTCTGCCGCCCTGATCTGCGCCGGGCTCGGCGGATTGGGGTTGCCGTCCAGCCGCCACTGTGACGGCATCACAGGCAGGCTGAGTACCACGAGCAGGCCACACGCGATGACCACTCGCACGCCAAGGCCGGTCCGGCCGCGAAGCCGGGCCGGGACCTTATCCTTAAGGCGATGAGGTCCCCGTGAATTCCTCAATGCCCTAGCACCCCCAGTGCCCAGTTCCCTCGCGTTTCTCTCCAGAGCGTTCGACTGAATGACGGGCTTTACGGTAATCCCTGAATGTGGTATTGGTCTCGGAGCCGCGCGGTGACGTCGGAATGTGATCCCGAGCACATTGCACTGCCGGCGATGGTCCACACTTATAGGGCACGGCCAGAAATCGTCGCTGGCCGCCAGCAGGGAGGACCGGTGGAGGACGCCGACACAGTGCTCAGGCGGGCACCGCTTTTTGATGGGCTCGACGAGGAGGGCGCGCGTGCGCTGCGGCGGCAGATGTCAGAAGTCAAGCTGTCGCGCGGCGAGCACCTGTTCCTTGAGGGACAGGATGGCGATCGGCTCTACGTCGTGCTGGACGGCAAGATCAAGCTCACCCGCGCGGCCCCCGACGGCCGGGAGAACCTGCTGAGCGTGCTCGGACCCGGCGAGATGTTCGGCGAGCTATCGCTGTTCGACCCGCGACCGCGGACGGCGTCGGCCAGCGCCGTCACTGACGCCGCCGTGGCCGCCCTCGCCCACGATGAGCTGCGCCCGTGGCTGCGGGACCGGCCGGAAGTCTCGATGCATATGCTGAGGGCGCTGGCCAGGCGGCTGCGCCGGGCCAATGACGTGACGGCCGACCTCGTCTTTACCGATGTTCCCGGCCGGGTGGCCAAGAACCTGCTCGACCTGGCCGACCGGTTCGGCGAGCAGGAGAACGACGGCCTGCACGTCCATCACGACCTGACTCAGGAGGAACTGGCTCAGCTGGTCGGTGCCTCCAGGGAGACGGTCAACAAGGCGCTCGCCGATTTCGCGGCGCGCGGCTGGCTGCAGATTTCGGCGCGTTCTGTGCTCATCCTGAACACCGAGCGCCTGCGCAACCGCGCCCGCTAGGGTTCGCCGAGGTAGTCAAGCTGGGCGCGGACCGACCATTCGGCGGCCGGCCAGACGGCGGTATCCACGTCGGTGTAGATCATGGCCACGATCTCGGCCGGCGTCCTCGCGCCGACCGCCAGGGCCGACCGGACTTGTTCCAGCCGCTCCGCCCGGTGCGCGAGGTAGTAGTCCAGGGTCCCGATGGGGTCCGCGAGCATCGGGCCGTGCCCGGGTAGGAGCAGGCTCAGGTCCATGGCCTCGGCCAGTTCCCGCAGTTGCCCAAGCGTCCGCAGGTAGTCGCCGAGGTTGCCGTCTTGCGCGATGACCGTGGTGCCGCGGCCGAGGACGGTATCGCCGGTAAACAGGGCGCCGTCCGCGGGCAGCAGCAGGCTGACGGAGTCGGCAGAATGACCGGGGGTCGCGACCACCCGCAGATCGCAGCCGGCCGCGGTGACGACGTCACCGTCGGCGAGTCCCTCGGCACCCAGCGGCCGGCCGGATCGGCCGCCTGGATCGGCGCTCCGCTCAGATCGGCCAGCCGGGCCGCCCCGGCGGAGTGGTCGAGGTGCCCGTGCGTCAGCAGGATCCTGGCGATCCTCCGGTCGCCCGCGGTCGCCTCGGCGAGTACCCGGCGCAGGTGCTGCTCATCCTCGGGGCCGGGGTCGATCACGACGGCCGATGACGAGCCCGGCTCCGCGATGACCCAGGTATTCGTGCCGTCCAGCGTCATCGGCGAGGGGTTGGGGGCCAGCAGGCACGTGGCACGCGGCGTCCGGTAACCGTCGATGTCGGCGGCGCCGGTGCTCATAGCGGGTACTCGGTGGCCTGGGGCAGGGCCAGCCAAGTCCGCTCTTCCTCGACGACCACCTTGGGCAGCAGCGGGGTGATGGCCCGGCGCTGGGCCAAGATGCTGGCGACGTCCCGGTGCGCCGCGAGCTCGGCCAGGGTCACGGCCGTCGGCGGCAGGAGCGTGATCTGCCCGGCCCGGGCGGACTGCAGGGCATCGGGCGGGCGCATCCAGGCTCCCGAGACCGATTCCGCGGGCCCGGGGTGGGCTCCGCCGGTCACCGCCGTCACCTGTCCGGGTGGCATGGCCGAGGCGAAGAACCAGGTGTCAAAGCGGCGCGGGGAGAATTCGGGCGTGACCCAGCGGGCCCAGGGCGTCAGCAGGTCCGCGCGCAGCATCAGGCTGCGCCGGCTGAGCAGCTCGCCGAGGGAGACCGACCCGTCGAGCAGCGCGCGCCTATCCTGCGCCAGGGCGGCACTGTCCCGTATCAATTCGGCCGGCGAGGGCCCGGCGAGCAGCACCCCCGACTCCTCGAAGGTTTCCCTGACTGCCGCGCAGACCAGGGCGCGCGCGTGTTCGGCCGACGTGCCAAGCAACTCGGCGAATTCAGCGGGAGAGCGACCGCCCCAGTCGATCCCCTGGTCGCTGTCCAGCTCGTCAACGGAGCCGCCAGGGAACACGCAGGCGCCCGGCGCGAACTCCAGCGCATCGGTCCGCCGCAGCAGGAACGCTTCCACATCCGGGGCCTGGCGCAGCAAGATCACGGTCGCGGCATCGCGGGGAACCGCCGGAGGCAGGCCCCTGGCGGCAAACTCGCGGGCTCGTTCGGCCAGCCCACGGGGCACGCCTATCCGCGGCGCCGCCGGCCGGTCGTCGTCCATCGGCACCGTTCAGTCGCGGACTTCGGCGATCAGCTCGACTTCCACCGGCGCGTCAAGCGGCAGCTCGGCCACCCCGACCGCGCTGCGGGCGTGCCTCCCGTCCTCGCCGAACACCTCGATGAACAGCTCGCTCGCCCCGTTCACCACCTGCGGCTGGCCGTTGAATCCCGGCGCGCTGGCGACGAACCCGGTGACCTTCACGATGCGGCGGATCTCGTCGAGCCCGCCCGCCGCGGCCGCGGCGGCGGCGAGCGCGTTCAGCGCGCAGGTCCTGGCCAGCCCGGCCGCTTCCGCCGGACTGACCGCGCCGCCGACCTTGCCCGCGGCGAGCAGCTTCCCGTCCGCGACCGGCACCTGCCCGGAGACGTAGACGAAGCCGCTGGCGCGCACGGCAGGCACGTACGCGGCCAGCGGAGTCGTCACTGGTGGCAGCGTGAGCCCCAGGTTGGCCAGCCGTTCCGACGCGCTGGTCACGGCTTCGCCCTCTTCATGTAGGCGACCAGCTGTTCGGGGTTGGGGCCCGGTATCACCGAGACCAGTTCCCACCCGTCGTCGCCCCAGTTATCCAGGATCTGCTTGGTCGCGTGCACGAGCAGCGGCACCGTCACGTACTCCCACTTTGGCATGGACCGAACTTTACGCCCCGTCCTCCCCGGCCAGATCGTGGGCCGCGACCTGCCGCAGCTCGGGAGCAATCAGGTTCTCCACCTCGGGCACCGGCGGGATGGGCGGGATGGGCGCCGCCTCCTCGAGCTCGGGCACCGGCGGGATGGACGGGATGGGCGCCTCCTCGAGCTCGGGCACCTTGGTGTGCGAGATGGCCGCCTCCGCCGCCGCTACCTCGGCGTCGCCGAGGTCGTCCAGGTCCTCAATGGGCGTAGGCGGGGGAGCGGGCGGGCCGGGAGCCATCTTCTCGAAGAACCTGAGCAGCTCGACCGGGATGGGCATGACCAGCGTGCTGTTCCGCTCGCCCGCCACCTCGACCACGGTCTGCAGCAGCCGAAGCTGCAGCGCGGCCGGGTCGCGCGACATCACGCTCGCGGCGGCGGCGAGCCGCTTGGACGCCTGGTACTCACCGTCGGCGGTGATGATCCTGGCCCGGCGTTCCCGCTCGGCCTCGGCCTGCCGCGACATGGACCGCTTCATGCCCTCGGGCAGCGACACATCCTTGATTTCCACCCGCTCGATCAGGATGCCCCACGGTTCTTCGGTCAGCCTGTCGATGGTCCGCTTCAGCTCCCTGTTCACGACCTCGCGCTCGGCCAGCAGCTGGTCCATCTCGGACTGGCCGATGATCGACCGCAACGAGGTCTGCGCCTGCTGGGAGACGGCGAACATATAGTTCTGCACGTTCACGACGGCCTTGACCGGGTCGACTACTCGGAAGTACACCACCGCGTCCACCCGGACACTCACGTTGTCCCTGGTAATGCCTTCCTGGGCGGGTACCGCCATGGCCACGATCTGCTTGCTGACCTTCTGCATCCGGTCACCGAGCGGCCGGATCCAGGTCAAGCCGGGGCCGCGTATGTGCTTGTCGTCCAGCTCGACCTTTCCAAACCGGTAGACGATGCCCAACTCGTACTGCTGCACCACCTTGAGCGACCGGGCGAGTGCGATTATCCCGAGTACGACCAGGATCACGACCACGGTGATGAGTGCATCCACCGGGATCACCTCTCTTCCTAGGTCCAAGCGTAGTGACTTACAGATAGCGCGCTAGCCACCCCTAACTGAACCAGAAGGTACCCCCGCGGAGATAGCCTCCGTAGCAGAGAACGACCGGAGGCAATATCGGCATGACCACCAGGGACACCGACTGGGACGGCGTGCGGCTGCACGTGGTCACGGGCAAGGGCGGCACCGGCAAGACCACGGTGGCCGCGGCCATGGCGCTGGCCCTGGCCACGGCGGGCCGTAAGGTCCTGCTGATCGAGGTCGAGGGCAGGCAGGGCATCGCCAGGCTCTTCGACGTTTCGCCGCTCCCCTACGCCGAACGGAAGGTCGCGGTCGGCCTGGGCGCGCAGGGGACCGGGCAAGGAGGCGACCTGTACGCGCTCGCGGTCGACCCGGAGGGCGCGCTGCTCGACTACCTGGAGATGTTCTATAACCTGCGCCGCACGGGAAAGGCGCTGACCAGGCTCGGCGTGATGGATTTCGCGACCACCATCGCTCCCGGCCTATCCGACGTCCTCGTCACGGGCAAGGCCACCGAGGCGGCCAGACGGCGGGTGAACCGCGGCGGCGACCACGTTTACCATGCGGTCGTCCTGGATGCCCCGCCCACGGGCCGGATCAGCCGGTTCCTCAACGTCAGCACGGAGGTCTCCGGGCTGGCCAAGGTGGGCCCGATCAAGACGCACGCGGACACCGTGGCCAAGGTGATCAGGTCACCGCAGACGGCCGTGCACTTCGTCACCACGCTCGAGGAGATGCCGGTGCAGGAGACCCTGGACGGCATCGCGGAGCTGCACGAGCTTACCGGCGGGGCCATCCGGGCCGGCGCCGTCATCATCAACATGGCCCGCCCGGCGATGCTGAGCAGCGCCGACCTGGCCGCGGCCGCCAGCGGATCCCTTGACGTCGCGGAACTCGCCATCGGGCTCAAGGCGGCCGGGATCAGCGACAATCACGGGCTGGCCACCGACCTGGCGACCGAGCTGAGAGAGCACGCGGTCCAGGTGGCCATGCAGGACAGGGAGCGGGATGAACTGCAAAGCGCGGCCGGTCCGCACTACGAGCTGCCGCTGATCCCGGACGGGATCGACCTGGCGGGCCTGTACCAGCTAGCTGACGCGCTCAGGCAGCAGGGGGCGGCGTAGCCATGGCCCCGGCCAGATTCGACATGGACCGGATCATCGACGACCGCCGGACCAGGATCATCGTCTGCTGTGGTTCCGGCGGCGTGGGCAAGACCACGGCGGCGGCGGCGATCGGCTTGCGCGCCGCCGAACGCGGCAGGCAGGCCTGCGTGCTGACCGTCGACCCGGCGCGGCGGCTGGCCCAGTCGATGGGCCTGACCTCGCTGGACAACACCCCTCGCCGGGTGGACGGCGTCGATACCTCCAGCGGCGGCAGCCTGCACGCGATGATGCTGGACATGAAGCGGACCTTCGACGAGATCGTGGAGGCTCACGCCGACCCTGACCGCGCGGCGCAGATCCTGGCCAACCCGTTCTACCAGTCGCTGTCCTCGAGCTTCGCGGGGACGCAGGAATACATGGCCATGGAGAAGCTCGGCCAGCTCAGGCACGCCGAAGAGTGGGACCTCATCGTGGTCGATACTCCGCCGAGCCGGTCCGCGCTTGATTTCCTTGATGCCCCGCAGCGGCTCGGCAGGTTCCTCGACGGCCGGCTGATCCGGGTGCTGACCGTCCCGGCGAAGGCCGGGATGTCGTACATGAAGGTGCTGAACACCGGGCTGTCCATGATGACCGGCGCGCTGACCAAGATCCTCGGCACGCAGGTGCTCAGGGACGCGCAGACGTTCGTCACCGCGCTCGACACCATGTTCGGCGGCTTCCGCGAGCGGGCCGAGTGGACGTACCGGCTCCTGCAGGCCCCGGGGACCGCGTTCATCGTCGTCGCCGCGCCGGAACAGGACGCGCTGCGCGAGGCGTCGTACTTCGTCGAGCGCCTCGACGCCGAGCGCATGCCGCTGGCCGGGCTCATCCTCAACCGCGTGCACACCTCGTCGGCCGAGCGCCTGAGCGCCGCGCGCAGCCTGGCCGCCGCCGAGACCCTGGAGGGGCGCGACCGGCCGGACGGCGATCCGGCGGCGGCGCCGCCGCGCTACGCGATAGCCGCCGCGGCGCTGCGGATACACGCGGAGCGGATGCACCTCGGCAAGCGGGAACGGCGGCTAGCCGAGCACTTCACGTCGGCGCATCCGACCATCCCGGTCGTGGAGGTAGGCGCCCAGCCGGAAGACGTTCACGACCTCGACGGACTCCGCGTGATCGGGACGATGCTGGCCGGGCAAGCTCGGTAGGCGTTCCGGGGTGTCCCGGAAAGTGGGCTCCGGGCCTGCCCTCCGGTGGCGGGCCGGGCCGCGTAAACGGGCTGGTTTAACGAGCGGGAGGCCCGGCGGGCAGCTGCGCGGTCAGCTGGCGACGAGCTCGTCAATGGACTGGCGCTCGTACTCGTCGCGGGCGCGCTCGAGCAGGTCGCGCCACGAGGTCACCTCGGGCCGACGGCGCAGGAGGGCACGCCGCTCCCGCTCGGTCATCCCGCCCCAGACGCCGAATTCGATTCCGTTGTCGAGCGCATCCGCAAGGCACTCCGTGCGCACCGGGCAGCCCCGGCAGATCAGCTTGGCGCGATTTTGTGCTGCTCCCTGGACGAACAGTTCGTCAGGGTCCGTTCCCTTGCATGCGGCGCGTGTGGTCCAGTCATTGATCCACATGTGCCCACTCCTCTTGATCGTCGAGCACGAGCGCTCAGACGGTCGTCTCGATGGGTTGCGTCCCGGGCTGGTGCGTGCGGCCGCCACTGCCACGGTTATCTGTTCGTGATCCAGCAACTTACGGAAGTCCGGACGTGCTGCCAAGACCCCGGCATGGCCATTTACTAAATAGTCCTGATGGGCTATATACAGCGGACCAGTAGTTACTCTCCGGCTGCGCCGTGTCCCGGTGGTGACTCCTGTTCACTAGGCACTTCGCGGTGGCATGCGACTCGGATTCCGATTTAAGCGCTGAAATCGGCATGCCACTGCGGGTCGGGATGGGTGTAGGCCAGGCACGCCCGGCGCAACCGGGCTAGCTACTGGCCAACGCGGCGTACCCTAAGTCGCGTGGCGCGCGAAGAGACGTTCTTCACCCGGATCGGGGTCACTGGGCGCCTCGTCATCTTCGCGGCCGTCGGCGGGGTGCTGGCCGCAGCCATGGTGCTTCCCGTCGTAGCGGTGACAGGAATCCTGGTCAGGAACGAAGCGGACAAGTTCACCACCTTGTCGCTAGACACCCAGGGTCTCCCGCAGCGGTCCGAGATCCTGGACCGGTACGGCAACCTGCTCGCGTACGTGTACGGCGTGGACGTGCCGTACTACACCAGCACCAACAGCGCCAGCGTGGTGCAGTACTACGGCTGGGACCGGCAACCGGTCAGCTATAGCCAGATCGACCAGAACATGGTCAACGCGATCGTAGCCATCGAGGACTCCAGGTACTGGGAGCACGGCGCGATCGACCTGCGCGGCACCATCCGCGCCGCGCTGAACGACATCGAGCACAAGCCGATCCAGGGCGGCTCCACCATCGCGCAGCAGTACGTGAAGAACGCCCTCCTGCTGTCCGCCGAGATGGCGGCCAACACCCAGGCTGAGCAGGCCGCGGACGCCGATACGCTGAGCCGCAAGCTGAACGAACTGCGGATGGCGACCGCTGTCGAGCACCAGTTGTCCAAGCAGGACATCCTGGCCGGGTACCTGAATGACGCGTACTTTGGCAACAACGCCTACGGCATCGAGGCCGCGGCCGAGACCTATTTCGGCACCACCGTCTCCAAGCTGACGGTGACCCAGGCCGCCACGCTGGCCGGGATCGTGGAGAACCCGTCCAGGTACGACCCCATCCTGGACCCCGGCCAGGCCCTCCAGCGAAGGAACACGGTGCTGGCCCGGATGGCGTCCACGAACAACGGCCTGACGCAGGCGCAAGCCGCCGCCGCGGAGGCCGCGCCGCTCGGCCTGGACGTCTCGGTCCCCGAGAGCGGCTGCGAGGCCAGTTCCGTCGGGTCGGCGGGCTTCTTCTGCGAGTACGTGGAAGAGGTGTTCCTGCACGACCCCGCCTACGGCAGCACCCCGCTGGCCCGGGCCAAGCTGCTGTCCACAGGCGGACTGCAGATCTACACCACCCTGGACCCGCAGGACCAGCGGGCCGCGAACAGCGCGGTGAACTACGTCGAGCCCGCTAACAGCAACTACTACAACCCGGGTCACAACGCGGACACCGAGGCGGTGGTCCAGCCCGGCACCGGCCAGATCCGTGCCATCGCGGAAAACCGGCCCTACGGCACCGGCCCCGGGCAGACCGAGATCGACTATGCGGTGGATACGGCGTACGGCGGCAGTGCCGGGGTCCAGACGGGATCTTCCTCGAAGCTGTTCACGCTGATCACCGCCCTGAAGCAGGGGGTTCCCTTCGGTTTTACCCTGCACGTGCCCGGCAGCACGACCATCCGCGGGTACACCAACTGCCAGGGCGGGCCCGCCGGGTTCTACAAGAACATCCCGGGCGCCTATAACGTGACGAACGCCGAGGGCCCGAAGTCCGCGTCCACCCAGACCCTCTACACGGGGACCACCCAGTCGGTCAACGTCTTCTACGCGGAGCTGGAAAAGAAGGTCGGCCTCTGCAACGTCGTGCATACCGCCGTCGACCTAGGGATGACCTGGGCAGACGGCACATCGCTGCTCAAGGGAGATGACGGGCTGGCCCCCGCGGACAACTTCCCGGCGTTCACCCTGGGCTCGATCAACGTCTCCCCGCTTTCGATGGCCGCGGCCTACGCCACCGTGGCCGACGGGGGCGTCTACTGCTCGCCCATCGCGATCGCCAAGATCGTCACGAGCAGCGGCGGCTCTATGTCGGTCCCGTCGGCGAACTGCCACCGGGCGATCTCGTCCAACGTGGCCGACGCGGTCAACTACATCCTCCAGGGCGTCCTGACCACCGGTACCGCGGCCAGCGTCGGCGGACTGGCCGGCCGCCAGGCGGCGGGCAAGACCGGCACGTCCAACGTGCAGAACGGCTTCGGCACTCCCTACGCCGCCTTCGCCGGCTACACGCCCAGCCTGGTGGGCTACGTCTCGGTGTTCAACCCCATCTCTCCGACCGTCCACGACACCATGGGCGGGTCGGCCAGCTGCTACCGGCTGGAGTACGGGGGCCTGGCCTGCCCGGGCGAGATGTTCGGGACGAACGCGCCCGCGTCCACCTGGCACATGACGTTCGACCATGCGAACCTCGGGCCGGTGACCTACTTCGTGCCCGTTCCGCTCGACAGCCCGTTCAACCGCCTCGGTAACGGCCAGGTCGTAGGGGCGCCGGCGGGACCGGGCGGCAACGGGAACGGCAACGGAAATGGCAATGGCCACGGTCACGGTCATGGGAACGGGAACGGGAACGGGAACGGTGGAGGCGGCGGTAACGGGAACGGCAATGGTCCGCCGTTCGGCTTCTGAGCGGTCGGCCGCCCAAGGTGGGCGGCGCCTCCTGCGTTCCTAGCTTGAAAGGCGGCGGCGGACTTCGGCGGCGACCCGGGCGCCGTCGGCCCGGCCCGCGACCCGCGGCGTTACGGTCTTCATGACCTGCCCCAGGCTCGACATGCCGCTGGCTCCGGTCTCGGCGATCGCCGCGGCTACGAGCGCCGCGAGTTCGTCGTCGCTGAGCTGCGCCGGAAGGTAGCCAGCCAGGACCTCGCCCTCGGCGCGCTCAGCCGCGGCCTGGTCATCCCGCCCGGCTGCCGAGAACGCCTCGGCGGCCTCCCTGCGTTTCCTGGCCTCGCGGGTGAGCACCTTCACGACCTCGTCGTCGGTGAGGTCACGGGCCGAGGCGCCCGCCACTTCCTCGTTGGTGATCGAGGTGAGCGCCAGCCGCAGGGTGCGCATCCGCACCTGGTCACGTGCCCGCATGGCCGCGTTCAGGTCCGCGCGCAGCCGTTCCTTGAGTTCAGCCACGAGGTCCATCCTAGAAAGCGGGGCCGGACGCTCGTGGCAGTGGCACACCCGCGGTCATGGCACCATAGGTGGGTGCGAATGCGAACAGTGCTCCAAGCCACCGCTCTGGCCGGCGCCGCCACCGTCGGCTACGCGGTAGCGGTCGAGCGGAACTGGTTCGTCCTGCGCCGCTTCGAGGTTCCCGTCCTACCTCCGGGCGCGGAGCCGCTGCGCGTCCTGCATATCTCCGACGCGCACCTCACACCCGGCCGCAAGCGGCTCATGTCCTGGATCCGGTCGCTCGACGACCTCGACCCCGACCTGGTGGTGAACACCGGGGATTCCCTCGCGCACCCGCAGTCGGTCCGGTATCTCCTTGATTCGCTCGGGCCGCTGCTCGACCGGCCGGGCGTCTTCGTCCTTGGTGCCAACGACCTGTACGCGCCGGAGCCGCGGAACCCGCTGCGGTACATGCTCGCGCCCAGCAACGCCTGGCACGAGCGGATAGACCCGAACCTGCCCTGGGAGAAGCTCCGCGACGGCATGGTGGCGGCAGGCTGGCTGGACCTGGACAACCAGCGGGGCCAGCTGACCATCGGCGGGCTCGACATCGCCTTCGGCGGCGTGCATGACTCACATTGCAGGCGAGACCGCTATGAGGCCATCGCGGGACCGGCTGACCCGGCCGCCGACCTTCGCATCGGCGTCATGCACTCACCGGAGCCTCGGATCCTCGACCGGTTCGCCGCGGACGGCTACGACCTCTTGCTCGCTGGGCACACGCACGGCGGCCAGCTGTGCCTGCCGTGGTACGGGACGCTGGTGACCAACTGCGGGATAGATCGCAAGCGGGCGCGTGGACTGCACCGGCATCCGGGCGATGGGCAGGCGTGGCTGCACGTTTCCGCCGGGCTCGGCACCTCGCCCTGGGCGCCGGCCAGGTTCGCCTGCCGCCCGGAGGCCAGCCTGCTCACCCTGACGGCCCGAGCCCCCAGCTGACCCGGCCCGCGCCTCCAGCTGGCCCGGCCATCGCCGCCCCGCCCGGCCCGCTCCAGTTCGGCCGTGCCCGCTCGGTCCGCGGTTCCGCTAGACTGTCGGAGGTCCGCCCGGCAACCAGGTTCGGCCGGTGCGGCGGGGTGTAGCGCAGTTTGGCAGCGCGCTTCGTTCGGGACGAAGAGGCCGCCGGTTCAAATCCGGCCACCCCGACCAGCTCGAAGGGCACGCGACCATCACGAACCGTCTCGCGGCCGGTGCTGAGTAACCAAGGAAAAGATGGCCACTTCGTGGCGGCCCGGGACCATTCCGGCTTGGCCGTATTCGTGGCACAATCCACGTGGGGACGACCCGCCAGGCAGGTGCTCAGCGTGGCAGGTTCTTCTGGGGAGGCCCGGTGGACGAACTCACCGTCATGTACGGGAACCAGCGAATCACGCTTCAACCCCACAATACGCGCATATCGGCAGGCGGGACGACAACGCCGTAGTGATCAGCGATCCCCGGGTGTCGCGTGAGCATCTTCGGGTCAGCTGGGCACCGCAGGGCGGTGGATGCTGGAAAACCTGGGTCAGGCCGGCACCTTCGTGTCCGGGCAGCCGGTTGCCCGCCTGTACCTGACGCAGCCGGTGGAGGCCCGGCTGGCCGCGCCGGACGGTCCGGCGGTGTTCTTCTCACCAGCCGTGGCCGCCTCGCCGGGCGCATACGCTCCGACATCTGCCGCGCCCCAGCCCGCCTTCGCCGGAGGGGGGACCCCCGGTGCCGGAGTCGCAGCGGATCAGGCGTGGTGGGGGGCGCAAGGGGCGCAAGGGGCGCCAGCGCCACAGGCTCCCTATCATACGAGGACAAGACCCGTGTTGGGCGGCAAAGCGTGGTTCGGCCCCAGGCGCGGGGTGGGGTGGGGCTGGTCTCCCGTCTCACCCGAGGGCCGGGTATGTCGCTGCTCGGCGCGTGGCGATCGTATGCGTGGCGGTGCTGGCCAGGCATGACTGGTGGGTCGCTTTGATCGTGGCCGCCGCCCTGGTGATTGTCGCGTTCCTCAAGGGCACGTCGCCGGGCGGTGCCCGGGAGTGGGAGGAATACCAAGCCCTGCAAGACCGACGCGCCGTCAACAGGGGGCCTGACCACTACCGCTGACCACAACGACACGCGACACTCGCCGATTGAGCGAGTGGCACGGGAAGCCAAGTTCCCAGGTGAGCGACAGTATGCGACACCGTGGCAGTGCCTTACAAACGAGTGATC
>CAWKCG010000058.1:0-10534 GCA_963847965.1 uncultured Actinomycetes bacterium | reverse complement strand
ACAACTGCCTGTTACGCCACGCCTGCCCCCCAGTCACGTGTCGCACGCCGGCGTCTGGCCGGGGTCGGCCCACCCGCCCGCCGGCGGCCAGGCCGATAGGCTGGACGCGCGATGAGCGAGAACCCCGCGGACACGACTGTCGTGCACCTGGTGCGGCACGGCGAGGTGGAGAACCCGCGGCGCGTGCTGTACGGCACGATCCCCGGATTCCACCTGTCGGCCGACGGCCGTGTGATGGCCAAGGCGGCCGCCAACTTCCTCGCGGGCAGGGACGTGACCGTGGTGCGGTCGTCGCCCCTGGAGCGGGCGCTCGAGACCGCCGAGCCGATCGCCGCGCAGTTCGGCCTCGATGTGACGGTAGACGTCCGGCTGATCGAGCCGTGGAACCACTTCGAGGGCATGACGTTCGGCGTGGGGGACGGCGCGCTGCGGCGCCCCGAGCACTGGCGGCACATGTGGAATCCGCTCCGGCCGTCCTGGGGCGAGCCCTACCGCGACATCGCCGCGCGGATGCGGGCCGCCATGTCCGACGCGGCCGCCGCGGCGCACGGGCATGAGGCGGTGCTGGTGAGCCACCAGCTGCCGATCTGGGTAGCCCGCCGCGACATCGAAGGCCGCAGGCTCTGGCACGACCCGCGCCGCCGCGAGTGCGCCCTGGCCAGCGTGACCAGCTTCACCTATCGCGGGGACCGGGTGACCGGGGTGAGCTACGCCGAGCCTGCGGGCGCCGGCCGCGGCCAGGTAGCCGGGGCCTGACCCGCCCACCGCTCTGCCACGCGAGCACGCCACCTCCGTCTCCCGCCGCTATTCCCGGGCTCCCGACCGCGCTGCTCGCTGCCGCTATTCCCAGGCTCCCGACCGCGCTGCTCGCTGCCGCTACCCTCGAACTCCCCACCCGCTGCTCGCCCGACCGAGGGGATCCGGCACAATGGGCCGCGATACTACTGTGTGTAGGAGATCACCCAGTGTTCCGGCTGCCGCACTTCGCTAGCCGCGTGGCCGACGCTGCGGCGCCTTCGTCGCGCCGCGCCGCCGTCGGCGCGCTGGTTGCGGCTGCCGTGGTGCTCGGCGCCACGGCCTGCGACGGCGGCGCCACCGCGCAGGACACCGCGGTCGGCAACGGCAGCAGCTTCGTGACCGGAAGCTACGGCACGACGGTGTTCCAGATGACGGCCCGCCCGAAGGCGCCCGATGTCGTCGGCACGACGCTGACCGGAAGCAAGTTCAAGCTCTCCACCGACCGTGGCTCCGTGGTGGTCATGAACTTCTGGGGCTCGTGGTGTACGCCATGTCGCGAGGAGGCGCCCGCGCTCGGCGCCCTCGCGCGGAACTTTGCCGGGACCGACGTGCGGTTCATCGGCGTGGACATCAGGGACGACCCGGCGAGCGCGGAGGCCTTCATGCGCACGTTCCGGATCGGCTATCCAAGCCTGAACGACCCGAACGACGAGATCGCCCTCGACTTCAGCGGGACCGTGCCGCCCGCCAGCATCCCCACCACCCTGGTGATCGACCGCAGCGACCGGATCGCGGCCCGCATCGTGGGCCAGGCGTCGTACTCCGGGCTCAAGGCCCTGATCAAGCAGGTAGAGGCGGAGCGCGGATGACCTGGCTGCGGACCCCGCCAGAAGCCGAACCCGACGCCGCGGCCGCCGAGGACGCCCGTCAGGACGCCACCATCACCCGGGACGGCCGCGACGTGACCGCCGACGGCCAGCGCGACGCGACCGCCGACGGCCAGGACGCGACCGCCTACGGCCAGGACGCGACCGCCTACGGCCAGGACGCGACCGCCTACGGCCAGGACGCGACCGCCTACGGCCTGGACGCGACCGCCTCGGCCGCCACGACCCCCCGTCCCGCAGGCGTCGCGCTCGGCGTGCTGGGCTGGCTGCGCTGGGGCTGGCGGCAGCTGACGTCGATGCGGACCGCGCTGATCCTGCTGTTCCTGCTCGCGGCCGGGAGCGTGCCGGGGTCGCTGCTGCCGCAGGTGGGGACCAACCCGGCGGCGGTGTCGCAGTACTACTCCTCGCACCCGGTGCTCGCCCGCATCCTCGGTGACCTGTCGCTGTTCAACGTGTTCGGCGCCCCGTGGTTCGCTGCGGTCTACATCCTGCTGTTCACCTCGCTGGTGGGCTGTGTGCTGCCCAGGACGCTGCGCCTGGTCGGTTCCGCGCGGCAGCCGCCGCCGCGAGCGCCCGGCAACCTGGCCAGGCTCCCGTTCGCGGTCAGCTACGCCACGCCGCTCGCCCCCGAGGCGGCGCTGGAGTCGGCCGCGAAGGCGCTGTCGGCGAAGCGGTTCCGGCTGCGCACCGGCCCGGGCTGGGTCGCCGCCGAAAAGGGCTACCTGCGGGAGGTAGGCAATCTCCTGTTCCACATGGCCCTGCTCGGCTTGCTGGTGTCGATCGGCCTTGGCGGGCTGTTCGGCTACAAGGCGGACCGGCTGCTGGTCACTGGGACCTCGTTCCCCAATACGGTGACCGCGCTGGACGAGTTCCATCCCGGCCGCCTGGTGGGCCCGGACGACCTGCAGCCGTTCTCGGTCGCCCTGGACCATTTCAGCGCGTCCTACGTGACCTCGGGCCCGCTCCTCGGCCAGCCGTCCTCGTTCGTCGCAGCGATCCGCTACTCGGCCTCGCCGCAGGATCCCATGCACAGCTACTCGCTGACCGTCAACCACCCGCTGATCGTGGACGGCGTCCGGGTCTTCCTCATCGGCCATGGTTACGCCCCGACGTTCCGGGTCACCGACGGCACCGGGCGCGTGGTCTTCGAGGGAGCCGTCCCGTTCATCCCCGTCGAATCCGCCGGGCTGGTTTCCGAGGGCGCGATCAAGGTTCCGGACGCCAACCCCCAGGGGCTTGGCTTCGTCGGCGTGTTCCTGCCGAGCGCCATCGACGTGGGCGGCCGGCTGGAGTCATACTTCCCCGCGCCGCAGAACCCGATGGTGAGCCTGGTGTCCTACGCGGGCAACCTCGGCATGAACTCGGGCCCGTCGCAGTCGGTGTACTCGCTGGACACCGCCGGGCTGCGCGAGTTGCCGATCGCCCCGCGGCCGCTGGCCATCGGCCAGTCGATGAAGCTTCCTGACGGCCTGGGCACGCTCACCTACACCGGGTACCAGCAGTGGGTTAGCCTCGCGATCACCTATGACCCGGGGCAGACGCCGGCCCTGTGGTCGGGCATCGCGGTTCTCGCCGGGTTGCTCCTGTCCTTCATGGTGCGGCGGCGCAGGGTGTTCGTGCGCGCCAGCACGGACGGAGCGGGCAACACCGTCGTCGATCTCGGCGGGCTGACCCGGTCCGACGCGGCGGGCGGGTTCGAGGAAGAGTTCGCCGGCCTGGCAGCCGAGATCGGTAGCCTGCATCAGGGCCACCTCGACGCCAGCCCATCGACCGATGCCGGCCCGAAGCCCTCGATCGGACCGGCCCGGAAGCGGCCGATCGGACCGGCCCCGAAGTACCCGATCGGACCGGCCCGGAAGCGGCCGATCGGACCGGCCCCGAAGTACCCGATCGCACCGGCCCCGAAGTACCCGATCCGCCCGACTTCGAGAAACCCGATCCGCCCGACCCCGAACAATCCGCCGGGGAGTGAAGCTCACATGCCCATCAACACCGGACTCGCCGATATCAGCAACGATCTTCTGCTGGCCGCAGTCGTCACCTACGCGCTCGCGATGGTCGCGTACGCCTGCGACTTCGCGTTCGGGAGGAAGAAGGTCCCGGCCCTGCGAACCGCCAAGGTGCCCGCGCTGGTCGGCGCCGGGCAGGCGTCTAACGAGGCAGCGCTGGTAGGTGCCAAGCCCGCGGCGAGCGCCGGCGCCACCCCGCCCGCGGCCGGCGGCACCCCGCCCGCGGCCGGCGGCGCGGTGGCCGCGGTCGGCGCCCTGCCGTCCGGCGATGCCGCTGGCTCCGGCCCGCCACAGCGCCTCGGCCAGGGCGTGCTCGACCGGGACAGCCTGGGGCGGTGGGTGACCATCGCGGTGGCCCTGACCAGCCTCGGCCTTGCCGCTCACATCGGTGGGGTGGTGCTGCGCGGCCTGGCGGTGCACCGGCTGCCGTGGGGCGACATGTACGAGTTCGTCACCGCGCTCACCTGCGTGGCCGTCACCTTCTTCCTTGGCGTCATGCTGCGGTACCGCGCCTACTACCTTGGCCTCTTTGTGATGGCCGCCGTGGTGCTCGTGCTGGGGCTTGCCGAGACCGTCATCTACACCCCGGCCGGGCCGCTGGTCCCGGCGCTGCAGTCGTACTGGCTGGCCATCCACGTGACCGCGATGACCCTGGCCACCGGCGTGTTCTTCGTGGCCGCCGTGATCGGGATCGCCTACCTTTTCGTCGACCGGCACGCCCGGCAGGTCGCGGCGGGCCGCCCTGCCGGGTCGGACGGGATACTCCGCAGGCTGCCGGGTCCCGAGGTACTGGACCGCCTCGCCTACCGCACCGTGGTCTTTGGGTTCCCGATCTGGACCTTCGGCGTCATGGCCGGCGCGATCTGGGCGGACCGTGCCTGGGGCAGCTACTGGAGCTGGGATCCCACCGAGACCTGGGCCTTCATCACCTGGGTGGTCTACGCGTGCTTCCTGCACGCCAGGGCGACTGCCGGGTGGCGCGGCCGCCGCGCGGCCTACATCCAGCTGGCCGGCTTTGGCTGCCTGCTGTTCAACGTCCTCGTGATCAGCCTGGTCGTCCCAGGCCTGCACTCCTACGCCGGCCTCACCTAACCCGCGCCACCGGGGCCATCTTCCTCCCGCGCGCCACCGTCCGTACCTTGATCAACTCAACTCTTCACGGGATCCAGTCATGATCGTGGGGTATTTGTCCCGTTCTGCGGTTACCGAAACCGTGAAGAGTGCGGGTGATCATGAGATCAGGGCGGAGTGGGGTGCGGATCCGGTGGGGGAGGTGGGGTTCGGCGAGGCTGAGGGATAATAGCGGCCGAGGCCGAAAATAAGGGCTGGCGGTTAGGCGTCGTTGTCCGCGTCCCGGATCCTGCGGGTCAGTTCCTCCAGGAACTCCGGATCGTCGTCGGGGCCCATGGGCCGCGGGATCTCGCCCGCCCGGACGCCCGGCTGGCCCAGCCGGGCGTCGATGCTCGGGTCCATGGCCCGGCCGGCCGGGTGGCGCCGCAAGGCCTCCTGCTGGCTGATGGAGGGCGCGCCCTCAAGGTAACGGGGAAGCATGGCCCGCCTGCGCCGGTCCGGGCGCCCGGCCGCAAGCCAGGCAACGGCGCCGAATACCGAGAAGCAGACGATGATGAGCGCCCAGGCGGACTTCGTGAGACGGCGCAAATCGCTAGCGGGGGTGACCGCAACATCGATCAGGCACGGCACGACGAAACCCACTGTGACCAGCCCGAAGAGTACGCCCACGAGCAACATGGCGGCAGCCTAGCGGCTGTCATGCCCGGCTCGCGGGCAAATTGGCCGAGTATTCCGGACTCGTCCAGGCAGACCGTAATAGGTAACATTCAGTAACCCGAGATGAGGATCGCGGCGATCCGTCGTAACCTGGCGGCCTGTCGATCCAGGGAGACACGCTATGCGGCTGCGCTTACTCGATCGCATCCGCCGCTCACGCCGGCGTCAGCAGCTGGACAAGGTCAGGGTGCGTGACCGCGGCGACGGCGCTCCCGCGCCAGCCACGTCCGCGCCTGCCGGTGCGCACCGCAGGGTCGGCAGCGGGCGGCCCGCACCGCCTCGTCCGAGCAGCGGCCAGCCGGCAAACGCAGCACGGCTGGGTGGCCAGGCGCCGCAGGCACCGCCGGCTGCGGGCTTGCCCCGGCAGGCGACCGGGCATGGCGGCCCGGCCGGGCACGCTCTGCCGCGGCGGTGGGCGATCGCCCGGGTAGCGACGCGGGCGGCGCCCAAGGCGGACACGGCCGCCGATCCCCGGACACGGGCGCAGCCGGGCCGGGCCGTCCAAGCCGCCGAGGCCAGGCCTCCTTGGTACGAGATCGCGCAGAGTAACCGCACGGCGGCCGGGCGGCGGCACTGCGGGCATATCGAGAAGCTGGTCCGCCGGGAGTGGGCCCACGACGTAACACCGCCGCCCGAGGTGGTGCGCGCCATCGACCGGCTTGCCGAACTGCCGCAGCTGATCAAGGCCAAGCTGGCGGCCGGCCTGGACGCGATCTATGTCGGCATGGGCGGCGTCCCGAACCTGGACGACATGGGGCGGCTCAGCGGGGTTCCGCTGCCGTCGGGCCGGGCTACCTGGGACGCGTGCGCGGGTGCCTACGGTGAGCGGAAGATCATCGTTGGTTCCAGGCCGTCGCCGTCACCGGACGTCATGTGCCACGAGATCGGGCATGCCCTCGACGACATCGACGGCTCCGGAGAGCAATGGCAATCTGACTCCGAAGAGTTCCATTCCCTGTACGACCAGTGCTTGCCGCACATGGTGAGCGCTTTTCACCGGCAACCAGGGCTGCTCGGCCGCAGGGAGTTCTTCGCCGACGCGTTCGCGGCGATCGCGTCGCGGCAGCGGCCGGCCCTGGTGGAAATGCTCGGCGGCGACACGAGGTCGGCGCTGAACGTGATGCTTTACTTCAACATCCGCTACGGCATCTAGGGTTGGAGGGGAGATGTATGTAATAAAGCTGCCCAACGGCAATCTCTTGGTGCCCGAGTCCGCGACCGTGACGTTGAAGGGGGACGGAGAGGCGGGCGGGGGCAGGTACATCAGCGACGTCTACGTGGAGATCGGCCCCGACGACGCCGACTACGAGCAGTTCGCCGAGCAGGCGATGACCCAGGAGGAGTTCGACGAGCGGCGCAGGCGCTGGCAAGACGGGGACGAGCCGCTACGCAGGCAGTTCCTTGACTTCCTGGCCCGCCACGGGAACCCGGGGCGCATACCGGACGGCGACGATAACTAGCCCGCCCGGCGGGCGCTGTCGGTCTCTAGCCCGCGTGGCGGGGTCGGGCCCAGCGGGCTGCGGATGTTCCGGCGAGTGGCGTTGGTTCGTTCCGTCTCTTAGACCGCCGGCTCTGGGGTAGCAGCGGAGTCGCCGTCGAGAAGGGCCCTGACCTCTGACTCCCGGAACCGCCGGTGGCCGCCTGGAGTGCGGATGCTGCTGATGCGGCCCGACGCCGCCCAGCGGGTCACAGTCTTCGGATCCACACGGAACAAGGCTGCGACTTCACCCGGTGTGAGCAGTCGCTCACTATTTCCGTCCATTCTGGCTACCCCTCCCGATCTCCAAAGGAGCCTGTCCTAAGTGTTGCGACAAGAACGGTTTTTCTCCCTAGTTTCCGGAAAATCTGGTCTGGGAAATCACTGACGGCCCCGTCGGCCCGGCGGCGTACCGGCAGTGCTGCCCGGCGGAGATACGGTGCCGCGGAGCCAATAAGCTGGGCTTGCTATGCGCGCGACATTTGCCTACACCACCGCGAGGATCTTGCTCTTCGCCGTGGTGCTCGGCGTGCTCTACCTGGTGGGCGCCCGCGGGCTGCCGCTCCTGGGCCTGGCGGTGCTGATCAGCGGCCTTGCCAGCTTCCTCGTGCTGTCCCGGCAGCGGGACGCGATGGCGGGGGCGATCAGCTCCAGGATCAGCAACTTCCGCCAGCGGCTGGACGAGGGCACCCGGGCCGAAGACGACGAGTGACCTGGTCGGCCGCGGTTCGGTCTGGCCGGGGTGCTCAACCCCGGGGCCCGGGTTACTGAGCCGGCGACAGCCAGCCGCCGGAGGTCAGCAGCCTGAGCACGGCCTCGGTCGCCTGCTCGCGGGTCGCCGTGGAGGTGTCGACGACCAGATCGGCGTCCTGGGGCTCCTCGTAGGGGTCGGAGATCCCGGTGAACTGATCGATGATGCCCGCCCTTGCCTTCGCGTAGAGGCCCTTGCGGTCGCGGGCCTCGCACACCTCGAGCGGCGTGGCGACGTGGATCAGCAGGAAGTCGCCGACCTCACTGACCATTCTCCTGACCAGGGCCCTGGCGCCCGCGTAGGGCGCGATCGGCGCGCAGATCGCGATGCCGCCGTGCCGCGCGACCTCGGCCGCCACGAAACCGATCCGCACGATGTTCAGGTCCCGGTCGGCCCGCGAGAACGTGAGGCCCGCGGAGAGCAGCTGCCTGACCAGGTCACCGTCGAGCAGCGTGACCTTGCGGTCACCGCGCTCGGCCAGAGCGTCGGCAAGGTTCCGTGCGATGGTGGACTTGCCGGAGCCGGACAGACCGGTCAGGAACAGCACGAACCCTCTCTCCGAGCGTGGCGGGCGGGCGCGCCTGAGTTCCCGTGCCACGGCAGCCGGGGTGAACCACGCCGGTATCTCGGCACCCGCGTCGAGCAGGTCGCCGAGCTCGCCGGGAGACAGATCGTCCCGTTCCGTGCCCGCCTCGATGAGGGCGAGCGGCCGCCATACCTCGGCGGCCGGGTCGTAGGCCCAGTCGCCGGCGCGGACCACCGGGATGGCCATGCCCGGGCCGTCCGCGGTGCCGGCCCCGCCGGAGGCGGCCTGAGCCTCGTCGATCATCAGGTGCGATGCCCCGAACGCGGCGGCGACCAGTCCGTGCGCGGACAATTCCCGCTCTGGACCGGTTCCTGCCCCCGGGCCCCGCGCGGCCAGCGGCACCGGGATCACCATCGCTGTAGGGGGGAGGTTCGCGGCCGCCGCGAGCACCGCGCGAATCAGCGCCTCGGGCCGCGTGACCACCTGGGCGGGCCCGCTGATCAGCGGCAGTAGCAGCAGGCGTGCCTTGAGCTGGCCTGCCACATGCCGTAGCTGGCCGATCTGCCGGCTGTGCACCGGGCCGCGGGTGGCGTAGGCAAGCACCGGCCCGTCGCCGAGGGCGGCCCGGGCATCGGCAGGCCGCAGCATCAGCCGCCGGAACGGGCCGTGCTCGGGCTCGCGCAGGCCGGTGACGGGCCCGGCCAGCCGGACCGTCCCGGAGTCCTGGCCGGCGGCGGCGGGCAGCTCGCTGCGTTCTGTGATGTCCAGCAGGGCGAGCGGGGTGCCCTCGGGATCGGTGAGCACCATCTGGTCCGCGCCGGCCGGAACCGCGTCCACGGCGACGTCAAGGGTCACCGGGATCGGCCAGGGCGTCCCGTCCGCCAGCGAGCCCTGCTCGACGACCGCGGTCACGTCCGCCGCGTCCATGAACCCGTTCAGCGGTGCGAACACGCCGGACAGCAGGAGTTCGGTGTCGCCAAGCTGGGCGTCGTCCAGGACCAGGGAGGGCGCCCCGATGAGATCAGCGGGCACGTCAGTTTGCACCCCAGCAGTCACGTCAACCTCCGTCCGGCACGGCGCCCGGTCCACCCGCGCCGGTTACTGCAGCAACGACCGGAACTGCCAGGCAAGCCTGAGGCTACACGGATGCCAGCGCCAGGTCAGGCAGACAGCGGCGCGGCAGCTAAAGCACCCGAGCGAATTGGTCCTCCGGCTTGCGGATGACGTACCGCAGCTCGTCGTGGGCCGAGGTCAGCCGTCCCCGCGACAGGCCTGCCGCCAGCCGGCTCACGGCCAGCAGCCAGAGCGGCCTGCGCCGGCCGGGCAGCAAGCTCAGCGTCTGCCGCTGCGCGATCACCAGGCCGCGCCGCAGGACATAGGACTGGATGCCGCGCTCCGATACCAGGCGTTCGTACACGGCCGGGTACGGGCCGGGCCCGCCCGGGCGGAGGCTGCGCCAGATCAGCGCGCGCAGCGGCCGCGGGAGCACCCGGTCGAGAAAGCCGGTGGCGCAGTCCCGGTCACCGATCTGCAGCAGCAGCAGCCCGCCGGGCCTGAGCGTTTCCACGAGGCGGTCGAGCACGAGCTCGGCGTGGCTGATCCGCTCGAGCAGCAGCGCGGCGTGCACGATGTCGACCGAGCGCGGCACCAGGGGCGCCATCCGCAGATCGCACAGCGTGCAGGCGCCGAGATCCGGGTGCGCGGCCACGGCGGCCCTGGCCGCCGCCGTGTCGTCGTCGATCAGGCTGACGACCACATCGCAGCCGGCCGTGCGCAGCCGTCCGGCATCCAGGTCATCACCCGCGGTGGTGGCGCCGACCTGCAGCAGCGCGAGGGTCTGCCCCGGCCGCTCCGCGGCATAGTCGAGCGCGGCCCGGGTAAACGGCGCCGCGCCCGGGTCGCCAAGGACGGTGCGGCCGCCCCGGCGCCCGGTGTCGTCCCGCTCATTCAGGTCAGCGGGCCAGAGGGCCGTCATCGTCACGACGTTCGTGTCTGCCCGCTGCCGCCCGGGCCTGTCTGCGGTGACCGCGGCAGAACTGCTCATACCGCCCATGCCGTTCACGGTTCCATAGCGTAGCCCTCCGAGTACGTTTAGTCGCGAAGGCGCGCTTGCCGGCCGCGTCTGACCGTCTAGACGGGCCCGGCCAGACGATAAGCTAGAGAAGTCCCGTATCCCGGACGCCGTTCCTCCTCTCACCAGGAGGGCGGTGCGCCGGGCGCGGGCCTTTCGTGCTGTCCGCCCGTGCTGTCTAGCCCCTAGGACCGATGAGCCTCTCCGGACTTCTCCGGGTCATCACCGATGATCCCCAGCTCAGGCGCGCGCTCGACGAGGCCGACTCGCCAGCCTCGCCGGGCGGC
>CAWKCG010000057.1:0-25343 GCA_963847965.1 uncultured Actinomycetes bacterium | reverse complement strand
CATGTCCAGGCCTGGCTTGCTGATCGTCACGGCGTAATCCCTGAAGTCGGGCAGCCGCAGGTCATGCAGCAGCAGGCCGCCGTTGGCGTGCGGGTTCGCGCTCATCCGCCGGTCGCCGGCCGGCGCGAGCCGCGCCACCTCGGGCACGAGCCTGCCCGAGCCGTCAAAAAGCTCCTCCGCCCGGTACGACCGCATCCACGACTCGAGCTGGGCCAGGTGCTCGGGGTTGGTCCTGGCCGCGTCGAGCGGGACCTGGTGCGCCCGCCACGTCCCCTCCACCGGCAGCCCGTCCACGATCTTCGGCCCGGTCCAGCCCTTGGGTGTCTTCAGCACGATGCACGGCCAGGTCGGCCGGGTCACCTCACCCACCGAACGGGCCCGCCGCTGGATGGCGCGGATCTCGTCGATCACCGCGTCCATCGTCCCGGCGAGTTGCCGGTGCACCAGAGCAGGGTCATCGCCCTCCACCGTGTGCACCGCGTACCCGTAGCCGCGCAGCAGCGACTCGAGCTCGGCGTGCGGGATCCTGGCCAGCACCGTCGGATTGGCGATCTTGTACCCGTTCAGGTGCAGGATCGGCAGCACCGCGCCGTCCTTGGCCGGGTTGAGGAACTTGTTGGCGTGCCAGCTGGTGGCCAGCGGCCCGGTCTCGGCCTCGCCGTCGCCGATCACGCAGGCCACGATGAGGTCCGGGTTGTCGAACGCGGCCCCGTACGCGTGCGCCAGCGAGTAGCCGAGCTCGCCGCCCTCGTTGATCGACCCCGGCGTCTGCGCCGCCGCGTGCGAGGGGATGCCGCCGGGGAACGAGAACTGCCTGAACAGCGCGGCCAGGCCCGCGACGTCCTGCGTGATGTGCGGGAACAGCTCGGTGTAGGTCCCCTCCAGGTAGGTGTTGGCCACCATCCCTGGCCCGCCGTGCCCCGGCCCGCAGACGTAGATCACGTCCAGGTCCCGGCTCCTGATCACCCGGTTGAGGTGCGCGTAGACCAGGTTCAGCCCGGGCGTCGTGCCCCAGTGCCCGAGCAGCCGCGGCTTGACGTGCTCCGGCCGCAGCGGCTCGGTCAGCAGCGGGTTGCCCATCAGGTAGATCTGCCCCACCGAGAGGTAGTTCGCCGCCCGCCACCAGGCGTCCAGCCCGTCAAGCTCGCTGCCGGACAGGCTCGCCGGCTCCTGCGACGTCGCGCTCATGCAAAACCCCTTATTCATCCCGAACGGCGGTGGTGCACGCCCCCGGCTCTCGCACCCGTCCCGGGGGGCCTTTTCGTAAAGACCACCGCCGGCGCGCGTCCCGAGCTCGCGGCTCCGTGCCAAGGCTATTTCCCGGGCCGGGGCCCCGCCCGGCCGGCCCGCCAGCGTTAACCAGCGCGACACCTCACCGCAACCTCGTAGCCCCTGTCTAGAAGTACAACCCCGGCGGGATGGTGTGCTCGGCGGGAGGGTAAACGAGCTGGTCGCGTACTGCTACCACGCCCTGGACCTGCCGGATCGCGTCCACCACCTGGTGGCCGAGGTTCGCGGTTTCCGGGTTGCCCTGCACGGTCACCACGCCGTCCCTGACCGTCACCATGAACAGCGCAGGGTCCATGAGGAACCGGTGCAGGATCACCTCGTCCGTTATCTCGGCGAGGATCTCCTCATCGGGGCGGTCGAAGACCGAGAGCACGTCGGCCCGGCTGACGATGCCGACCAGGCAGCCGCCCGCGTCGACCACCGGAAGCCGCTTGACCTGCAGGGAGTACATCATCCTGGCGGCGTGCTGGGCCGAATCCCCGGGCCCGACCGTCACCGCCGGATGGGTCATCAGGTCGCCCGCGGTGATGCCATTGGCCTTCCTGACCTCCTTGTGGTGCACGATGCCGGCGATGCGGCCCGGAGCCGCGGGCTGCCCGCCCGACAGCGCTTCCTTGGCCAGCAGGTCGGCCTCGGACACCACGCCGATCACCTTCCCTTCATCGTCGATGACGGGAAAGCCGCTGACCCGGTACTGCCGGAGCGTGGCCGCCATCTCCTTGAAGGTCGCGTCGCGCCTGACCGCCACGATCTGGGTGGACATGAGGTCCTTGACGGTGGTCTTCATCGTTTCATTCCTTCCTCATGCTCTTATGCCGTCCCGGCCGTCAGTCGGCGGGCGGGTAGCTCAGCCGGTCGCGCACCGCGACCACCCCCTGGACGTGCCGGACCCGGCGGACGATCTCGTGGCCGAGTACGGCGGTCCCCGTCCGGCCTTCCAGGGTCACGACGCCGTCCTTCACCTTCACCTTGAATTCCTTGGGGTCGATGAGGAACTCCCCGCGCAGCACGTCGCGGACGATCTCGCTACGGATCTGGATGTCCGTACGCTCGAAGACGGACAAGACGTCGGCCCGGCCGATGATGCCGACCAGGTGACCGCCGGCGTCGATCACCGGGAGCCGCTTGACCTTGCGCGTGTACATCAGCCGGGCGGCGTGCTCGACCGTGTCCTCTGGCCGCACCGTGACCGCCGGGCTGGTCATCACGTCGCCCGCCGTGACCCCGCGCGCCTTCTCCTGCTCCCTGTGGCGCAGCAGGCCGGTGATCATGCCCGGCATCCCGTCCTCCCCGCCGTCCAGGGCTTGCTTGGCCAGCAGGTCGGCCTCGGAAACGACACCGATCACCTTCCCGTCGTCGTCGATCACGGGGAACGCGCTGACCCGGTACTCGCGGAACGCGGTAGCCATCTCACGGAACGAGGCGGCTTTCCTGACCCAGATCACCCGGGTGGTCATGACGTCCCTGACGCTGGATTTCATCGTTAACACCCTCTTCCAAGGCTCCAGTTCCAGCGTCGTTCCGGGCGTCGGCGGAGGGCAGGGACGAAGGTCCATTCGCGGATGGTGAAGGTCACCTCCCCGCTGTCGGCCCGGATGCCGGGTCGTCCCACAACCGGATGGCGGCATCGAGGTCATCGGCGTGGAAATCGCGTACCCGCCAGGTCGCCATCGCTCCAATCAGGCGCGAGCGAGGCTGACATGGCCGCCGCCAGAGGAGAACAGGACCTCGTCGGGATGACGCCGCACGCTGACCGCCGCCTGGGTGACCATCCCGATCCTGAGCACCAGGTGCGGGTAGGCGCCTCCGCTCAGCTTGGTCCTGATGAACTCGCGCAGCAACGGCACCTCGGTCGGCTGGCTGTGCAGCGCCACCGCGACCCCGCAGGTGCTCGCGGTCAGCAGGATCCGCTGCAGGGCGTGCCCGGCATTTACCCAGTCCTCCGGGCGGTCGGCCGCCGTGGTGAGCAGCCCGACCACGCCGGCCGCCCGGTAACCCCGGGCCGTGCTGAGCGGCGGCTGGCCCCAGCCGTGACCCCGGGCGAAGTCGCGGCCTGGGTAGTAGGGGTCGGTATGCTCGGCCCGCGCCGGGTAGGCGGTGGCCGGGCACTCCGTCGCCTCGCCCGCTGCCTGGCGCGGGGGTCCACCTGGCCAGCTCCCTGACGCGCCCGCCATCCACCCGCAGCTGCTCCTCGGCCGTTTGCACGGCCGCCGCGAGCACGGCCCGCCGCCGATCGTCCGCCATGATGCGCAGCGCCGCCCCGTCGCGCGCGGCGCTCGTGCGCAGCGCGGCGAGCATGTCATGCGGCAGCGGATCGGGGTCGAACGCCCCGCGATGGGTCCGCCGCCTGTGTACCTGGCTGGACAGCCGCCGCTCGAATTCGTTGACCGGAGCGCACTGCCGCCAGCGCACCCTCGCCACCAGGGCAGGCTGGCCCGGATCAGGCAGGACGAGTGTCTCGGGAACGTACCCGAGGGACCGCAGCGCGAGACGGACATTGAACAAGGCGGCGCCGCAGCTGATCATCATCTCGCGCCCGTCAGGGTCGGCCACCGCCAGGCCGCGATCGGCGTCCGCGTACAGGCTGATCTGATGGCCTTCGGCCACGAACCGCCATGGCTGGGTGTTGTGCACCGACGGGGCCCAGATCGCCTCGGTGACGACGTACCTGGCGATCTCCTCCTCCGCCGTCGCGGGCGGTGTGCTCGTGAGCTCGCTCATGCCGCCAGCCCACCTCCGGTCTGCGGAAGCGGGTAGGTGCCAAGGTCCCGTTCCCGGCGGGACCTTCGGCGGCTCGCCGGACCGGTCAGGTGGCCGGCGGCAGCCTGGCCTGCGAGTCGAAGCCCGCGGGCCCGACCGGGCGGATCTCGGCCGTACGGACGTCCGCTAGCGGCGCATACACCTGGCCCGCGCCATGGGCCTATCCCTCGTCATGCCGCCGGTCCGCGCGGTCACATGCTGCGCATGCGGAGGAACCTGCGGATGTCGTCCTTGCTCGCGACCACGGCCGCGACGGCGCCGAGCACGCTCAGCCCCGCGGCGGCCTTGAGCGCAGTTCCCGCGATGTGTTTCATGGTCCGGCCCTTCTGTTCCGCTGGGAACCGTACCCGCCCAGGATTACTTCGCCGGGCGGGACCGTCAAGGCGCGCCCGGCCAGCGGTAGCCCGGCCTGCGCGGCTTTCCCGAAGTCGTCGTCGACGTGCACGACCTGGCGCCCGGCCCGGGCCAGGAGCGACGCGGCGATCGAGGCCCGGAACCCGCTGGCGCAGTAGACCCAGACCTGGCCCGCCGGGACCTCGCCGACGCGCGACTCCAGCTCCCAGAACGGGATGTGCACGGCACCCGACAGGTGCACGGCCCCGAATTCCTCCGGCCTCCTGACGTCCAGGACCACCTGCCCGGGCTGGCCGAATACGGCGGCGAGCGCGCCGAAGTCGGTCACCGGGTAACTGGAGATCCCAGCACCCGAGGTGAGCTCCTCGGTCGGGCCGGTAGCGGCGCCCGCTACCTCGTCGATGCCGATCCGCATCAGCTGGACCTGCGCCTCCGCGACGTCCTCGGGGCGATCGCCGATGAGGGTGAGCGGAGTGCCCCAGGCGAGCGCCCAGCCCAGGTAGGTGGCGAACGAGTTGCCGAGCTCGACCGAGATGGTCCCGGTCACGTGAGCGCGCGCGAAGGCCCGGCGCTCGCGCAGGTCGACGATCCACTCCCCGGCGTCGATGCGCCTGCGCAGCTCGGCCGGGTCGGCCTGCGCCGGAGGCGTCAGCTCACTGGCCGCAGGTCCGAGCCGGTTCGCGGGGCCCATGTGCGCGTAGTACCGCGGGTAAGCGCCCAAGCCCGCGAGCAGTTCGCGCACGAAGGTGTCCTCGTCGCTGCGCAGCGCGATGTTGACGAGCCGCTCGTGCCCGATGGTCGACGAGGTGCCGCTGGTCGGCGTGGCGGAGCAGAAGCTGCCGAACCCATGGGTGGGGTACACGGCCACCTCCTCGGGCAACTCCTCGGCCAGCCGGCGGACCGAGCGGTACTGCGCCCGGGTCAGCCGTTCGGTCTGCTCCGGGCCGATCAGGTCGGTGCGCCCCACGGCGCCGTACAGCAGGCACCCGCCGGTGAAGACCGCGAACGGGTCGTGCCCGGCCTCGCCAACCGCGAACGACAGGTGGCCGGGCGTGTGCCCCGGCGTGTGCACGACCGTCACGACCAGGGCACCCGCCGCGATCTGATCCTGGTCGCCGGCGGGCGTCCGGTCGAAGCTGACGTCCTCGCTGGCCGCGACGACGTAGGCCGCCCCGGCGTGCCTGGCCAGCGCGAGGCCGCCGGTGACGTAGTCGTTGTGGATGTGGGTCTCAAACACGTGGGTGATCCGCACGCCCCGCGACTCCGCGGCGGCCAGGACCCGGTCGATGTCGCGCTGCGGGTCGACCACGACCGCATCGGAGCCGTCGTGGATCAGGTAGCTGCGGTCGCCGAGGGACGGCGTTCTCGATGGTCACGACTTCAGGCATATGGTCCCCCCGATAGGTCCAGGCCGAGCGTCGCCATCAGGAGGCGGGCCGGGGCGCCTCCTTCTTCGATGGCCACCTCGAGGGCGGCGGGCACGTCCAGGTCGGCCGCCAGCAGGCGCCCGATCTGCGCCACGGCCTCCTGGCTGGCCGAGTGGGTGCGCCCGGCCGCCTGGTAGAGGTCCGCCAGCCGGGACTCGGCGGCCTCCAGGGACGCCTCGCTGTAATCCCAGTCCTGCGCCCAGGGGCGGTCGAGGATCATCAGCCGGATCGCGGCCGGCGCGTGCTCCGCCAGCAGATCGCTGACCAGCACCAGGTTGCCGACCGACTTGGCCATCTTGACCCCGTCGACCTTCACCGTGCCGGCGTGCAGCCAGGCGCGCGCGTAGGGCCTGACGCCGGTGAACGCCTCGGCCATGGCCGAGTGGTAGGCGTGGTGCGGGAAGCGCAGGTCCCTCCCGCCCGCGTGGATGTCCACGCCGACGCCGAACGCCGACATGGCCATGGCCACGCACTCCGCGTGCCACCCCGGCCGGCCGGGCCCCCAGGGCGAATCCCAGGCGGGGTGCCCGGCCTCGGCCGCCTGCCAGACCGCGGCGTCCAGCGGATCGTCCTTCCACCGGTCATCGGGCCGCCCGCCGAACTCGGCGGACAGCCGCAGCGCCTCGGCCCGGTCCAGGCCCGCCTGCGCGGCCACGGACTCGCCGCGGAAGTAGACGCTGCCCTGGCGCTCGTAGGCCGCGCCCGCCGCCACCAGGCCCTGTGCCAGCCGGATGACGTGCCCGACGTACCGGTGCGCGCGCGGCTCGTGCTGGACGGGTCGGACGTTGAGCGCGGCCAGGTCGTGCTCGAAGTGGTACTGCTGGATGGCCGCGAAGGAGTCGTACGGCGCGCTGGCCCGGGAAGCCGCCACGTCGAGGACGTCGTCGACGTCGGTGACGTTGCGGCACACCTCGGGCTCGACTCCCAGCAGCCGCAGCACCCGGCCCAGCGCGTCGACCCAGACGAAGAACGACGCGTGCCCCAGGTGCGTCACGTCGTAGGGCGTGATCCCGCAGACGTATATCCGGGCGCGGTCAAGCAGCAGCACCCGCCGGCCCGCCAGCACGGGAGCGGCCTGAGCGTCGGTCATGATCACAGTGTCCGCCCGGTCCTGGCCGGCTGCCCCGCTGCTTCCAGCGTTCAGGACGAGGGGACCGTGACGATGGGGCCGTGCGCGTGGTTCAGCACCGCGTGCGTGACCGTGCCGGGGCCGTGCGCGCCGGCGCGCGTGCTGCGCCTGCCGATGACGACCAGGTCGGCGCGGGCCGACAGGCCGACGAGCGCCCGCCCCGGGTGCCCGTGCACCACGTCCTGGGTGACCTGGACGTCGGGGTACTTCTCCCGCCAGTCGGTCAGCAGCTTGTCCAGCTCCCGGGCGGCCGCATCCTGCAGGACGCTCGCGGCCGGGCCCGGCACAGGGCCGGCCCGCGAGACGTCGAGCTGCGGGTTGCGCCACGCGTGGATGGCCACCACGCTGGCCTTGCGCAGCGTGGCCTCCTCGAACGCGAACTCCAGGGCCGCGGAGCAGGTTTCCGGGTCGCTGATGCCCACGCCGACCTGCTTGTGCGCGGCGGTGGTCTCCTCGCGGACCACCACGACCGGGCAGGCGGCATGGATCGCCGCGTACCGGCTGACCGAGCCGAGCAGCAGGGCCGTGAACCCGCCTCGCCCCCTGGAGCCGACCACCAGCATCAGCGCGCCGTTCCCGCTCTCGGTGACCGCCTCGGCAGGCCCCCCGGTCAGCCGGTCGGTGTCGATCAGCAGCCCGGAGGCCGCCTCGCCGGCTTCTTCGGCCGCCGCGGCCAGGGCGCGGTCGCGGTCCTGGAGGAGGAGGTCGCTTACGGTGTCGTACTGGGACGTGCCGTGGCTCCCGATCATCCGGGGCAGCAACTCCGCGGCGGACACGATCCGCAGCGGGGCGCCGCGGAGTACGGCCTCCCTGGCGGCCCACTCGACCGCGCGCTGCGCTTCCTTCGAACCGTCCGTACCGACCACGATGGGCTTGCCTGCCATGGCTGGTCCTCCTTGACCCGAATGCGCCCGGGGCGCCTAGAGCACACCATTGTCTCGCACCACCGCTCGTTCGGGATAATGACGGTCGTTCCTGCCCAGACGGTCTCTGTTGCGGCGGGTTCCACGGGCCTAACATCATCGGTAGCGGAGGTACTCAGGAGTTTAATGAGGTATCCGACAGCTAAAAACCGAGGAGGAGTGACATGCCGGGAATTGTGGTCGGCGTTGACGGTTCCGGTCATTCGCAGCGCGCCCTCGAATGGGCGATCAAGGAAGCGGCGCTCCGTCACACGTCTCTTACCGTGCTCACCGTGGACCAGGCCGTGGCGGGTTTCTGGGGTGGCACTCTGCAGTACCCGCAAGACGAAACCCGGACCGGCAAGGCCCGCGAGGCAGCCCAGGCGGAAACCGACAAGACCCTGGCCGCCCTCTCCGACCACCCCGAGTCGGTCACGGTCCAGGCCGTCCACGGCCTTCCCGCCGAGGAGCTGATCAACGCGGGCGCGGACGCGGAGATGATCGTGCTGGGCTCGCGGGGCGGTGGCGGGTTCTCGCGGATGGTGTTGGGCTCGGTCGCCAGCCAGGTCGTCCACCACGCGCACTGCCCGGTGGTTGTCCTCCCCGCTTAGGGCGGTCTCGGCGGCCGGCGGGTGACGAGCCTGCCGGCCGCCGTCGGTTTCGAGCGAGTCTGGGAGTGGATGTGTCGGCAGGCGCCTCGCCGACCGGCGAGCCTCCCGGACCTGGCGAGTCGCCCGAGATGCGGGCGTCCGACGCGGACCGGGACCGGGTCATCGACGTGCTGCGCGAAGCCATGGGGGACGGCCGGTTGACCGCCGACGAGTTCGAAGAGCGCCTGCGGGCCGCCATGGCCTCCCGGACCTTCGGCGAACTGGCGGGGCTCACCGACGACCTGGTGGCCCCGCCGGACCCGCCCGTCGTTCCCGAAGAGCCCGTCGCCGACGTGATCCGGATCCGCCAGCGCGGAGGTTCGGTCTCGCGCACCGGCCGCTGGGCGGTCCCGCGGCGGCTGGAACTGCGGCCGACGTGGTGCGACGTGACGCTCGACTTCACCAGCGCCGTCATCACGCACGACAGGCTGCTTATCGACATGAAGATGCGCGGCGGGATCCTGGTCCTGGTGGCCGGGCCCGGCATCGTCGTGGACGCCGACGCCCTGAGGGTCCGCTACACCGACGTCGAGATGCGCCCGAGCGCCGAGCCTGGCGCGCCGGTCATCCTCCGCGTGGAACTGGCCGGCCGGATGCGCTACGGCCGGATCGATGTGCAGCGGCCGGGGCGGACCTCTGGGTGGTGACCGGTCCCCGCCCGCGCCGTGCAGGTCGCCGCGCTCATACGCTGGAGGCTGAACCGTCACGGAGATTAAGGGCCGGAGCGCGACGCATGACCAGTGAGCCCAGGGTTCCCCGGATCCGCGTGGCCGGGACCAGCTACGAGCGCGGCCGGCAGTACGGGACGCAGGCGCGGGACCGCGTGCACCTGTCGGTGCAGGCCTACCGGCGCGTGTTCGCGCACTACACGGGGTGGGACTGGGACGCGATCCGGCGCCTGGCGGCCGGCTTCGAGGCGCCCATCGCCGCGTTCCGGCCGCTCTACCTGGAGGAGATGCGCGGGATAGCCGACGGGGCAGGTCTTGACCTGGCCGACGTGCTGGCGATCAACGTGCGGACCGAGGTGATGTACGCGGCCAAGGCGCGGCTGGCGCCCCTGGCGGCCAGGATCCCTCCCGCCGAGTGCAGCGCCTTCGCCGTCGTCCCCGGGCCGGGCCGGCCCGGTGCGACGCTCATCGGCCAGAACTGGGACTGGCTGCTCCACTGCACGCAGACGCTGGTCGTGCTGGAGGTCAGGCAGGACACCGGCCCGGACTTCGTGACCGTGGTGGAAGCGGGCCTGCTGGCCAAGGCCGGCCTGAACGCCGCGGGTCTCGGCCTGGTCACCAACGCCCTGGTCACCGAGGCGGATGTCGGCGCGCCCGGGCTGCCGTATCACGTCCTGCTGCGCGCGATCCTTGACTGCGCGACCGTCACCGAGGCCCTCATGGTGCTGCAGGCCGGGCCGCGCTCGTCGTCGGCCAACTACCTGATCGCCCACGCCAGCGGCGCCGCGCTGAACGTGGAGGCCGCGCCGGGCGACTTCACCCGGCTGTACCCCTTGCTCCCGGAAAGCGGCGTTCTGCTGCACACCAACCACTTCCTTTCGCCGGGCCTGCACCCCGTCGACGTGTCCCTGTGGGCCATGCCCGACAGCGCCGTCCGCCTGCAGCGTCTGCGCGCCGGAACAGAGCAGCGCGACTCCCTCACCCTGGGCCACTTCCGCGCGCTCCTCGCCGATCACGCCGACCACCCGCACAGCATCTGCTCCCACCCCGACCCGGCCGACCACCCGTGCGAGCAGGGTGCCACCATCGCCTCGGTCCTGATGGACCTGCAGACCCGGCAGGTCTGGCTCGCGGCAGGCCACCCGTGCCGGGCGCCCTACGAGCCGCTGGAGATCACCTGGCGGAGCGGCCCGCCCGAGCCCGAGCCCGCCGGGCCTTCCGGGCCAGGTCGGCGTGAACCCGCCGCGGCCACAGCGGCCCGCCGTAGATGAACCCGGTGTAGGCCTGGACCAGCGTGGCCCCGGCCTGCAGCCGTTCCCGCGCGTCGTCGCCGGTCTCGATCCCGCCCACCGCGATCAGCACCAGCCGGTCCCCGGCCCGGGCGCGCAGCCGGCGCAGCACCGCCACGGCGCGTCCCTTGAGCGGCGGCCCGGACAGCCCGCCCGCCCCCGCCTTCGCCACCTCGCCCGCCGGGCTGGCCAGCCCGTCCCTCGAGACCGTGGTGTTGACCGCCACGATCCCGTCAAGCCCGAGTTCGAGCGCCAGGTCCGCGATCGAGTCCACGTCCGCGTCCGCCAGGTCCGGCGCGATCTTCACGAGCAGCGGTACCCGTTTCCCCGAAGCGGCGTCCAGCGCCTCGCGCACCGCCACGAGCACCGGCTTGAGCCGGTCGACGGCCTGCAGGTCGCGCAGCCCCGGCGTGTTCGGCGAACTGACGTTGACCACCACGTAGTCGGCGACCCGGGCCACCGCCCGCGCGCTGGCCGCGTAGTCCTGCGCGGCCCCCTCGTCCGGCACCGCCCTGGTCTTGCCGATGTTGACCCCGACGATGACCTTCGCCCGGAGCCGCCGCAGCCTGTCCGCCGCCGCCGCGGCCCCCTCGTTGTTGAAGCCCATCCGGTTGACCAAAGCCCGGTCCGCGGGCAGCCGGAACACCCGCGGCCGCGCGTTCCCCGGCTGAGGTCGCGCGGTGACCGTGCCGACCTCCACGAACCCGAACCCGAGCGCAGCAAGACCCGCCACGCCGCGCGCATCCTTGTCGAACCCCGCGGCCAGCCCGAGCGGCCCGGGAAACTCGAGCCCGAGCGCCCGCACCCGCAGCACCGGATCGCGCGGCCCGAGCCACCACCGCAGCACGCCCGCCACCCCGGGTACCCCAGCTACCCACCCGAACACCCTGATCAGCCAGAACGCGGCCCGGTGCGCCGCCTCAGCAGGCACCCGCCGCAGCACCACCCCGAACACCAGCCGGTACATCGCTCACCCCGAGGCATTATCCCCGAACGACCGGTAGTACTTCCCAAGAAGCGGCTGCCTGACCACCTGACCGTCCCCAGTAGGATAGCTTTGCAACACAAAGTAGAGGCTGGAGAAGTAGCATGCCCACGCTCAAGCTCGCCATCGGTTCGGCCTGGATCATCTTCTGGATCTACTGGCTCGTGTCGGCCTCCACCAGCAAGGAGAGCGTCAGGAGCGGGTGGCGGACACGGCTGGCCGGCGTGAGCGCGGTTGGGGTGTTCCTGATCGCCGGCGTCCTCCGCGGCGGCAGCCTGGCCGTGCACAGCGTGATCCTCGAGGCGATAGGGGCCGTCCTGTTCGCCTGCGGGATCGCGCTCGCGGTCTGGGCCCGCGTCCACCTCGGCAGCAACTGGGGGATGCCGACGAGTCAGCGGGCCGAGCCGGAGCTTGTCACGTCTGGTCCCTACCGGTTCGTCCGCCACCCGATCTACTCGGGGCTCCTGACCGCGATGCTGGGGACCGCGCTCGTCGACAACCTGCTCGGCCTGATCGTCGTCGCGGTGCTGGTCGCGTACTTCTATTACTGCGGGATCGTGGAGGAGCGGAACCTTACGGCCACCTTCCCCAAGGCGTACCCGGAGTACAAGAGCAGGACGAAGATGCTCATTCCGTTCCTGCTGTAGGACAGCGGATGGATGGCGCGCACATTCTCGCCGCACGATCGCCCGATGGGAAACCCCGCAGCGACCTGACCAGGGACCGTCGTTGAGCGAGGACGAACTCGACTCGGTCATCCACGCGCCCGCGCGGCTGCGCATCGTGGTGACGCTGGCGGCGCTGCCGGAAGGCGACAACCTGTCCTTCACCAGGCTTCAGGACCTGATCGGGCTGACCCCGGGCAACCTGATCACTCACCTGCGCAAGCTGGAGGACGCCGGATACGTGCGCACCCAGAAGTCGGGCAGTGGCGTCAACGGCACGACCTCGGTGTTCCTCACCAGCGAAGGCCGCGGCGCGCTGGACCGCTACACCGTCGTGCTGCGGGAACTACTTGACAAGGCCGGTTCGCCCCAGCCGCGGTGATCGGGCACGAGCCGGAATGGCCCGCGCCGCCCGCGACCTGAGGGTGCCAGCGTCCGGCCTCGCGATGTATCGTGTCTTCATGGCTCGGGAAGACCCCGACGCGTTCCTGTCTGCGATGGTCGCTCCGCTGAGGTCGGCGCGGCGGGGGGAGCCTCTGCCCGGCGTCGCGTTCAGCCGGGAGGCGGTGGCGAACGCGTTCGTGATGCTCGGACTGCTGCCGGAGGCGCGCGCCGAGGAGATCCTGGCCGAGTACCGGCCGGAACTGGAGGCCAAGGGCTTCCGGATGGGGGTGCTGACCGGCGAGCTGAGCGTCCGGCCTGGCGCGTACGGGTACCAGGACGCGCTGACGGCGGGCCGGGACAGCCTGACCCGGATTCCGCTGGCCTCGGCCTCGGGTCCGGTGCCGATCGCGATCGACGGCATGGACCTGGCCCTGACCTGGGTGACGCTGACGCCGGGCGGCGTGCGGCTGCGCCTGCGCGGTACCGGCCCCGACTACGGCCAGCTGTCCAGGCCGTCCCGGCGGCCCTTCCGCGTGTTGCCTGGCGAGCTGGTCGGCGCGGCGATCAAGGCGGGGCTCGCGGTGACCGACGATCTGGGCCGCACGTACCAGCTACGCCCGGCCCGCTGGGGCACCAGCGTCGCGTCGGAGCGGCCGGGGCAGAAAGCGTACCTGTGGCACGGCGAGATGCTGGCCGAGCCAGAACCGGGCGGCGAAGCGCCCGCTACGCGCGGGGCGGTCCGCTGGCTGGAGTTCGCCGCAGGGTCGGGCCCGGCCGCCCGCGTTGACCTGGCGCCGCCCGCCCAGGTGGCGACGGGGCAGGCCGAGCCGCCGTGGCCGACGCCCGCCGAGTACTACCTGGCCATCCTCGGCTCGGCCACGTCCGTGTCGATCGCCACGGATGGCCGCACGGTGCACCTCGATACCGCGCAGATCGCCGCCACGGTGGCCGACGCGCTGCTCTGGGTGGGCGCCCTGCCTCCGGACAGCGCCCTGCTAACCCAGGGGACTGCCGCGGGCGGCCGGGATCCCGGTTGGCGGGAGCAACTGAAGCACCTGTGGCGCCGGCAGGCGCATCTGCGCAGGCGGGACGCCGAGCCTGACCGTGCGGGCCTGGCGGTCGGGCTGCCGTTGCGCCAGGCCACCGCCGTGATCGAGAGCATTGCCGCGCACGATGACCTGGTGTCCATCGAGCTTTACGGGCATCCGTGGGTGAACGGCGAGTACTGGCCGATGATCACGCCGTGTTTCCAGGTCAGGGCGGTCGACGACACCGGCGTTGAGCACGAGGGCGTGCCCGGTGGCGGGGGCGGCTCACCGGAAGGCAGCTGGGAGTTCTGGTTCTGGCCGCCCGTCTCCCCGGCGGCGAGGCGGATCCGGGTGATCGTCAGCACGCTGTGGGAAGCCGCCTGGGCGGAGGTGCCCATCCCCGGAAGGTCCGCGTGAGCAGCGGCCTCGCTAGGCTACGAGTTCTGATTCGCCGGTGAAGGCGTCCCAGAGCGCGGCGTACGTGCCGTCCGCGGCGAGGAGTTCGGCATGGCTGCCGATCTCCGCGATGCGCCCGGAGTCGAGGACCACGATCCGGTCCGCGCGGGCGGCGGTGGTGAGCCGGTGAGCGACCACGATCGTGGTACGGGCCGCGGTTAGCTCGCTGATGGCGTGGTTCACCGCCGCCTCGGCCGCCAGGTCCAGGGCCGCGGTCGCCTCGTCGAGCAGCAGGATGGCGGGATCCGCGAGCTGCGCGCGGGCGAGCGCGATGAGCTGCCGCTGGCCGGCCGAAAGGTTGCGGCCGCGCTCGGCCACCTGGTAGTCGTAGCCGCCCGGCAGGCGGGTGATCATGTCGTGCGCGCCGGTCGCGCGGGCCGCGGCCATGACCTCGTCGTCGCTCGCGTCCGGCCTGGCGTACCTGATCGAGTCCCGGACCGTCCCGGCGAACAGGTACGACTCCTGCGGGACGACGCCGAGCCTGTGCCGGTAGCTGGCCAGGTCGTAGTCGCGGACGTCGGTACCGTCGACCAGGACGGCTCCGCTGGTCACGTCGTAGAACCGGGCGATCAGCTTGACCACCGTCGACTTGCCTGCCCCGGTCTGGCCCACCAGGGCGACGGTCTCGCCGGGCTCGATGGTCAGGCTGACCCCGCTGATCGCGTTGACGCGGCTGCCCGCGTAGCCGAAGTCGACGTCGCGCAGCTCGATGCGGCCGTGCAGCCTGCCCGCGGTCACCGGCCGGCTGGGCTCGGGGGTGGACGTGCTGAGCCTGAGCAGGTCCGTGATCCGGCGCAGGCCCACCATGGCCTGCTGGTATCCGTCGAAGACCTGGGAAAGCTGCTGGACGGGGGAGAAGACCATGTCGATGTAGAGCAGGTAGGCGATCAGGGCGCCCGCGGTGAGCGTGCCGCCACGCACCTGGCCGACCGCGGCGACCAGGACGATCGCGCCTGCCACCGTGGAAAGCGTCTGCACGAACGGGAAGTACAGCGCTATGTAGCGCTGCGCCCGCAGCCGCGTGACGCGGAACGCGTCACTGAGCCCGCCGAAGCGGGCGCGGTTGGTCGGCTCGCGGCGGAAGGCCTGCGTCACCCGTAGGCCGGCCACGTTCTCCGCGAAGTCGGCGTTGACGACGGCGACCTTCTCCCGCGCCTCGGCGTACGCCTTGGCCGACTTGGACCGGAACACCAGCGTCGCGACGATCAGCACCGGGAAGATGCCGAGGACGGACAGCCCGAGCCTGAGGTTGATGATGAGCAGCGCGGCGAGCACGCCGAAGAAGGTGAGGACCGAGCTGACCATGGTGACCAGCCCGGTCTGCAGGAAGCTGGACAGGGCGTCCACGTCGGTGGTCATCCGGGTCATGATCCGGCCGGACATCTCGCGCTCGTAGAAGTCCAGGCCGAGCCGCTGCAGCTGCGCGAAGAGCTTGACCCGCAGGGTGAAAAGCAGCCGTTCCCCGTTGCGCCCGACCACCATCGTCTCGGCGATGTTGACCACCCAGTCGGCGAGCACGATGGCCAGCCCGATGACGGACACGACGACGATCGCGTGGAAGATCTTGGTGTCGACACCGTGGTCGATGCCGTTCCTGACCAGCGCGGGAAGCGCCAGCCCCGCCAGGGCGTCGAGGCCGTCCAGGATCAGCCCGGCGATGAGCGCGAGCATCAGCGGGCGAAGCAGCCGGCGCAGCGTGAAGTGCCTGTCCGCCGCCCGCGCCCGGGACAGATCCACGTCAGGCACGTCCTTGGTCGGCGGCAGCGCCTCGACCTGGGCGAGCAGCTTGGGCGAAGGGGGCAGGCTGGCGAACGTGCCGAAGACGTTCGCACCCCCGGCCACGCCTCCGGCCCGGCCGCGCCCCGCCGAGCCCCGGCCGCCCGCCCCGCCGAGGCGGGACAGGCCCGCAGCTCCGCCGAGCGACCCGCCTGCAGCGCCCGCCCCGGCCAGCGTCATCGACCCCGCGCGCCCCTCTAGCACGTCTTCCACGGTGTCGCCCTGGCGCGTCCTGACTAGGGCAGCGGCGTCCGGTCCGGCCTCCGGGCCGATCATGAGCTGCCGGAACAGCGGACAGCGCTCGTTCAGTTCCTCGGCGGTGCCGCTGTCGGCGACCCGGCCATGATCGAGGACCACGATCCGGTCGGCCAGGTTCAGCGTCGACCGCCGGTGCGCGATGATCAGCGTGGTGCGCCCGCGCATGACCTCGCGCAGCGCGGCGTGGATCTCCGCCTCCAGGCGGGGGTCGATGGCCGAGGTCGCGTCGTCGAGCAGGAGCAGCCTCGGGTTGGTGATCAGCGCCCTGGCCAGGGCCACCCGCTGCCGCTGCCCGCCGGAAAGCGTCAGGCCCTGCTCGCCGACCACGGTGTCGTAGCCCTCGGGGAGCCTGACGATGAACTCGTGGGCCTGCGCCGCCTGGGCCGCGGCGATGATCTGGTCCTCGGTCGCGTCCGGCGCGCCGTAGGCGATGTTTGCCCGCACCGTGTCGGAGAACAGGAAGCTGTCCTCCATGACCAGGCCGATCGCGGCCCGCAGCGAATCACGCGTCACGTCCGCGACGTTGTGCCCGCCGATGCTGACCGAGCCGCCCTGCGGGTCATAGAAGCGGGGGAGCAGCAGCGCGATGGTGGACTTGCCCGAGCCTGACGCGCCGACCACCGCCACCGTCTCGCCCGGCTCGACGCGGAGCGAAAGCCCGGAAAGGACCGGTCTCGAAGGCGAATACCCGAACCGTACGTCGTCGAAGCTGATGCCGTTCGCATCCGGCGGGAGCGCGGTCGCGTCCGGCTTGTCGGTGATCACCGGGCGGGAGTCGATGACGTCGAACACCCGGATGACACTGGCCCGCGCCTCCTGTCCGATGGTGACCATCGTGGTCAGCGTGCGGACCGGGCCGCTCAGCTGGGCCAGGTAGGCGGCGAACGCGAGGAACGTGCCCAGGGTGATCGAGCCGTGAATCGCCAGCCAGCCGCCGAGCGCGAGCACCCCGACCACGCCGAGCGACGGGATGGCGGTCAGCGCGGGGTTGTACCTGGCCGTCAGCCGGATCATCCGCAGCCGGGCCGCGAACAGCCGCGAGCTGGCGTCCTCCAGCCGCTCCTGTTCCTGCTCTTCCTGCCCGAAGCCCTTGACGACCCGCACCCCGCCGATCGCCTCGTCCACGATGCCGGCCACGTTGCCCGACTGCTGCTGCGCGTCCCAGCTCGCCGGGAACAGCCTGCGCCGCGCCGCCAGCGCGATCATCCACAGGGCCGGGGCGACCGCCACGGCCACGATGGTGAGCGTCGGCGAGAGCACGACCATGATGGCGATGGACGCGATGAACAGCGCCAGGTTCCCGAGCGTGACCGGCACCATGGACAGGATGCTCTGCACCATGTTCAGGTCGGAGATGGACCGGCTGACCAACTGCCCGGTGTGGATCTCGTCCTGGCGCGCGCCGTCCAGCCGTGACAGCGAGTCGAACAGCTCGGTCCGCAGGTCATGCTGGACGTCGAGGGAGACCCGGCCTCCGTTGTAGCGGCGCAGGTAGATGCCGGCGAAGTTGAACCCGGCCGCGACCAGCAGCAGAATCGCGAGCGGCCAGATCGACTGCCGGTGCGTGATGATGACGTCGTCGATGATCCGACGCTGGATCAGGGGTATCGCGGCCGTGGCGGCGGTGGCCACCAGGGCGCCGCCGAGCCCGACGATGACGTTCCTGCGGTAGCGCCAGCAGTAGGACGCCAGCCGCCGCAGCCACCCGGTCTCCCGAGCCCGCTCGCCTGCCGTGCCGCCCGTCCGCCTTGACAGTGTTACCGCCCCACCTCGCCGTCTCCCGCAGCAGGGCTAACAACGTGACTCCGGAATTTCATTTCCCTAGCTAAATAATTTTGCCACGCGAGCCGCCCCGGGGAGCCTCGGTCTCGAACTAGCCAATCGCCACGCGAGCCGGCCGAGGACCCCGGTGTCGAACTAGGCAATCGCCACGCGAGCCGGGCCGAGGGTGTCTCCGTCTCGGCCCTGCGTACTGCCGGGTAACACTGCTGGGTAACCTATGGCCTGATGAATCCGCTCTTGTACCTTGCTGACCGCGCGCTCGGCCTGTCGGCCGGGACGGTGCCGTACGTGGTGCGGCCCGATGTCGCCGTTCCGATGCCGGATGGCGTCGTCCTGCTCGGCGATCATTACCGGCCCGCCGGGGATGACCGGCCGCTGCCCGTGGTACTGATCCGCTCGCCGTACGGCCGGGCGGGCTTGCCCGGGATCGTGTTCGCCGCGCCGCTGGCGCGCAGCGGATTCCAGGTGTTCATCCAGAGCACCCGCGGGACGTTCGGCTCGGGCGGCCTGTTCCGCCCGTTCACCTGCGAGCGGGAGGATGGCCTGGCCACCGTGGCGTGGCTGCGCGGTCAGCCGTGGTGCGACGGGCGGGTTTCGATGACCGGGCCCAGCTACCTGGGTCACACCCAGTGGGCCGTCGCCCCGTATGCCGACCCGCCGCTGGCTTCGGTGTCGCTCAATGTCACCACCGCGAAGTTCAGCGCCGCGTTCTACCAGTACGGCGTGCCGAATCTGCAGAACGTGCTGAACTGGATCGGGCTCGTCGGCAACCAGGAACGGGGCCTGCGCGGCGTCGTCCCCACCCCGCGGCGGATGGCCAGGATGAGGCGGGCGCTGCGCAAGGTCCCGCTGCAGGCCGCCGACATCGACGTGGCGGGCGCGCCGGTCGACTTCTGGCGCGACTGGGTCGGTCACGCGAGCCCGGGCGATGACTTCTGGGCGGGCGCTGATCACGACCGTGCGGACCTGACCCGGCTTCCGCCGGCCAGCATGGTGACCGGATGGTGGGATCCGTTCGTGCCGTTGCAGCTGCGCGAGTACGCCGCGATCCGCGCGGCGGGCGGCGCGCCCCGGATCATGGTCGGGCCCTGGATGCACGGTGAGCGGGCCGAGCTTAACGCCATCACCCGCCACGACATCGCCTGGCTGGAGCACCACCTGAACGGTGCCAAGCCACCGCCGGGCCCCCCGGTCCTCCTCTTTCTGCAGCAGGCGGGAAAGTGGCTGGAGTTCGACCAGTGGCCGCCCGCCGCGGTGGCCAAGACCTATTACCTGCGCGCCTCGGGCCGCCTCGCCCTGGACGCCGAGCCAGGCGACGCTGCGCCCGATACGTTCGTCTATGACCCGGCGGACCCGACGCCGTCCGCGGGCGGACCGCTGCTGCAGCCACCCGGCAAGCAGGTCGACAACCGGTCGATCGAAGCCCGCCCCGACGTCCTGACCTACACCACCGAACCGCTAGCGGCCAGCCAGGATGTGGTCGGACACGTCAGCGCGCGGATCTTCGTCCGCACCGGCCGCCGGTACGCCGACGTGTTCGTGCGGGTCTGCGACGTCGATGAGAAGGGCGTCTCCCGGAACATCGTGGACGGCATCCGCCGGCTATCCCCGCAGACCGTGCCCGCCTCCGACGTCCAGGTCGGCGACGACCAGGTCCTGGCCGTGGAGCTGGAACTCTACCCGACCGCGTACCGGGTTCAGGCTGGGCACCGGATCCGCGTGCAGGTCAGCGGGGGCGCGTTCCCGCGGCACGCCCGCAACTTCGGCACCGGTGAGCCATTCGGCTCCGCGACGAGGGCGGTGCGCTGCCGGTTCGAGATCTACCACGACGCGCGGCACCCCGCCTGCGTCCTGCTGCCGGTCCTGCCTGATCCCTGACCAGGGCCTGCGCCCTACCAGTCGCCGGGCGTCCGCGACGGCGGGTAGCGGGACTCGTAGCCCGGCGGGTAGCGCGACTCGTAGCGGTCGCTCACCGGCGCTCGCCGCGCGGCGCGCCACGCGACTCCGCTGAGCAGTGACCCTATGGCAAAGCCCAGCGCGAGGTCGACCACCGCCGTGGCGGCCTTGGAGGACAACGCGGCGGTCGTGCTGAACGGGAACACCACCGCGATCACGGTCGCCAGCCCGATGATCCAGGCAAAGAACGGCTGCGGCCGGGGCGTGGCCAGCAGCAGCAGGTGCATGATCGCGGTCGCGACTATCGCGGCCGCGGCGGCCGCGAGCACGTACGCTCCGGTCGAAGCGTCACCCCAGGCTCCGTCCCGGCGCGGCGCCAGGATCGGTATAGCGAACAGCCACCGGCAGACCAGGATCCCGACCAGCGCGATCAGCGCCGCGACGACCGCGGTCGCCACGCCTCCGGCCCACAACGCGCCCGGATCCATCCTGCGCGGGGGCCTGGGCGTGCGCCGGCTCGGGGGGTGGTCCTTCTTCTCTCGGCAACGGGACAGTCATAGGCTCGCTTTCCCTCTGTCTGCGCCTGACGGCTGACAACTAACCGCGCAGAGCCGTCCGAAACACCCTCAGCGGGAAAGGCGGAGGGAAAGCGGCGGGAAAAGCGGCGGGAATAGGGACGCTCCCCGGACTGCTTAAATAGTTGAACATTCAATCATTTGGAGGTAGCGACGTTGACTAAGCCTGTCCTGCAGGTCGTCATCGGCAGCACCCGGCCGGGCCGGGTCGGTCCCGCGGTCGCCGACTGGATCGTCGGCCGGGCCAGGGAACAGGGGGACTTCGAGGTCGAGGTGACGGACCTGGCCGTACTGGACCTGCCGATCTTCAACGAGCCGAATCATCCGAGGCTGCGCACCTACGTGCACCAGCACACCAAGGACTGGAGCGCGATAGTGGACCGCTCCGACGCGCTCGTCTTCGTCATCCCCGAGTACAACCACGCGTTCAACGCGGCGACCAAGAACGCCCTGGACTACCTCAGCCAGGAGTGGCGGAACAAGCCCGCGGGCATCGTCAGCTACGGCGGCGCCGCGGCCGGCACCCACGCCGCGCGGATGCTCGCGCAGGTGCTCGGCGCACTGCAGATGGTGACCGTGGCCGACTCGGTGAACATCGCGTCCGTCCGCGAGTTCCTCGATGAGCAGGGGCGGCTTGAGCCCGACCAGGGCCTGGACCGCGCCGCTGACGTCATGCTCGCCGAGCTCGCCCGCTACGCCGAGGGCGCCCGCGTGGCGGCCTGAGGCCGCCCGCCCACGGCTTCGCGCTGCTGCGCTGACCGTACCTACCCGACGCCGCGCACCCGTACCTACGCGACGCTGGGCCGACCGTACCTACGAGACGCCGCGCACCCGTACCTACGCGACGCCGCGCACCCGTACCTACGCGACGCTGCGCCGACCGTACCTACGAGACGCTGCGCTGACCGTACCTACCCGACGCTGCGCTGACCGTACCTACGAGACGCTGCGCTGACCGTACCTACCCGACGCTGCGCTGACCGTACCTACGAGACGCTGCGCTGACCGGACCTACGAGACGCTGACCTGGACCTGGGGGTAGCCCGTGGCCCCGTTGGGTTCCGGTGGCTCCTCCAGACCGGTCTGCGTGTAACCGGTCACATCGGTCGCCCGGCATTCGATCAGGTGGTTCCCCGGGGTCGCGTCCCAGTACCAGACCCACTGGCGCCAGGTGTCGATGCCGGGGACGGCTGCCAGCGTGGCCTGGTTCCACGGACCGGAGTCGACGCGCACGTGGACGGCGTCGATCCCCTTGTGCTGGGCCCACGCCACGCCGGCCACCGCCGTCCGGCCGGCCCGGAGCTGGTTCTGGCCGGTCGGCACGTCGATTCGCGATTCCGTCTTGATAGGCGCCTGCTGCGACCAGCCGCGCACCGCCCAGTACGCGTAGTTCCCGGAGAACGTGGTCACCTCGATGTCCGTCACCCACTTGGTCGCGGACACGTACCCGTACAGGCCGGGCACCACCATGCGGACCGGGAAGCCGTGCGCGACCGGGAGAGCCTGCCCGTTCATCGCCACCGCGAGCAGGGCGTCCCGGCCGTCCATCACCGTCTGGATCGGGGTCCCTGACGTGAACCCGTCCACCGACGTGCACAGCAACTGGTCCGCCCCGGCCTTGATCCCAGCCTGGCGCAGCACGCTGGCCAGGCTCGCGCCCAGCCACAGCGCGTTGCCGATGTAGGGTCCGCCGACCGGGTTGGACACGCAGCACAGCGTCACCCAGTCCTCTATCAGCGGCCTGCGGATCAGCTCGTCGAAGGTAAGCGTGATCTCGCGGTTCACCATGCCGTGGATCCGCAGCTGCCAGCTGGAGGGATCGACCTGGGGCAAGACGATCGCCGTATCCACCCGGTAGAAGTCGTTGTCGGACGTGACGAACGGGGTGATGCCAGGAACGTTCAGGTTGACGCCCGCGGGCAGGGCCGGCACGCTCGCCGCGGGCTTGGGAATCCGCAGCGCGCTGCGCGCGTTCGCCACGCTGCTCCGCTCGGCCAGCAGGCGCCCCGCCAGCCCGGCCACGGCGGCGACCCCCGCGGTCGCGGCGCTCGCGGCCAGGAAGCTCCTGCGCTGCGGGCCGGGACTGGTGAGCCTCTCCGGCCTGCCGGGACCCTGCGGTACGGATGGCCTGATCACCGAGCCAGAGGCAGGCCGGCCCCCGCCAGCGGGCAAGTCCGGCGGGACGGGCAGATCGGGGGGACCTGGTCCGGCGCCGAGCCGGAGCGGTCCGCGGGGGACCCATCGGCCAGCGACGCCGGCTTCGGCCCGGCTGACCCGGCCGACCCGGCCGGTTCGGTGGTGTCCCAGGCGTCCTGCCAGGAGTCCGCCGCCCACGGTTCCGCGCCGCGCAGCGCCGACAGGTTGGCCCGCCCGATCAGGACGCGCAGCGCGACCACCGCTGCCGCCGTCGCGGCCAGGGTCGGCAGCACGCTAGCGGCGGTCGCGGTGGGCCTCGTCGCGGCGGCGATCAGCCCGACGACCGCGAACACCGCCAGGCCGGCCATGCCGTAGGCCAGCCGCCGGGTGGCCAGCGCGCCGATCACGGCGGCGAAGATGGCAAGTACGACCAGGATGCCGCACACCAGGACGAGCTTGTCGTCGGAGCCGAACTCGTTGATGGCGAAGTTCTTCAGCCAGGGCGGCGTGAAGTCGATCTGCAACTGCCCGACGGCGACGACAGGCGATCCGTTGGCGCCGGTGAGGCCGGCCACGAGCTGCCCCACGCCAAGCGCTGCGCCGGCGGCCAGCACGCCGGCGACGGCGCCGAGGCCCGGGCGGCGTCCGCTCCGTCGTGTCCCTCTGGAGGATGTCAACTTCATGTCCTTTATTCGGTGCGGCGGCGGCGCGGGTTTGCCCGGACGAAGTACCAGGACAAGATTATTTGGCCGTGCCGCCGGCGGGGACAGAGCCTCGGCGGCCAAACCGAGGCGGCTCCTGCTACGAATATCAGTCATGACGGCCTCGGACCGCCCGGAACACGGGAACCCTGCGCGTCCTGCCCCGGGCGTCGGCTCCGGCGCCGATCTTGCCGCTCAGATCGGCCTGGTAGCGCGGGGCGACGCGACAGCGTTCGAGGCCGTCTACGAACTCGTCGCGCCGGCGGTGTTCGGCATCGTCAGGCGGGTGATCCGCGACCCCGCGCAGTCGGAGGAAGTCACCCAGGATGTCTTGCTCGAGGTATGGCGGACCGCGACCAAGTTCGACGCCGGCCGGGGCAGCGCCACCGCCTGGGTGATGATGCTGGCCCATCGCCGTGCGGTGGACCGGGTCAGGTCCGCATCGAAGCAGTCCGAACGCGAGCGGCGGACCGCCGTGGCCGACGTCCCCTACGATGAGGTGGCCGAGGCGGTGGAGTCCAGGCTGGAACGCGAGCGCGTCCGGCGTTGCCTCGGCGCGCTCACCGAACTGCAGCGCGAGTCGGTCACCCTGGCCTACTACGGCGGCTACACCTACGGCCAGGTCGCCATCCTGCTCGGCATCCCGACCGGCACGGTGAAGACCAGGATGCGGGACGCGCTGATCAGGCTCAGGGACTGCCTGGGGGTGGCGGTATGAAGCTGACCGGCTGGACGGGGAGCGGACGGAGACTGCCCTGGCGGAAGGGGTCAGGCAGCGGGGCTCACACCCTGGCCGGCGCCTACGCGATGGACGCCCTGTCTCCCCAAGACCGGGCCGGGTTCGAGTGCCACCTGGCCGGGTGCGAGGACTGCGCGCAGGAGATTGCCAGCCTGCGCGAGGCCACCGCCAGGCTGGCGGCAGCCACCGCGGTAACCCCGCCGCCCGGCCTGAAGGAACGGGTGCTCGCGGCCGCGGCCGTCACCAGGCAGCAGCCTCCCGCCGAAAGCGACGCGCGCTCGCGCGCCGCGGCCAGGAACCCGGCGCCCCTCGGGCTCGTGGCTTGGCTGCGCTCGGCGGCCCTCTGGCCCTGGCGGGTCCGCCTGGCGGCGGCGGCCGGCGCCCTGGCCGTGGTCGCCGTGCTCGGGGTGGCCGTGGTGTTCGGCGTCGCGAACGGCAGCATGCGGCAGCAACTCAACCAGGCGCAATCGAGCAGCCAGCAGATAGCGGCCGTGCTGACCGCCAAGGACGCCGTCCTGCGGACCAACGCCGTATTCGGCGGCGGGACGGCGACCATCGTGATGTCCCACTCCAGGCACGCGCTGGTGTTCACCGCCGTGGGCCTGCGCGCGCTGCCGTCCTCGCGCGGCTACGAGCTATGGCTGGTCGGCCCCGCCGGCGACCGTCCGGTGTGCATGCTCCCCGCCGGACGCCACGGCATGACCGGTCCGGTCATCGCCTCCGGACTGCGTCGGGGGGACCATCTGGTCCTCACCGCCGAGCCCGCGGGTGGCTCCAGCCGGCCTGACGCGCCGATGATGTTGGACGTTGTCCTTTAGCGCCGCGCCCGTGGCCGGGAATCACTGCGGGGACATTACGGCGAAGGCTGAGCCATTCGGTACTTACCGCCGGTCCCGATCCCCAAGCCTTCGCCCCAATCGGCTGATACCCCTGTATCGTGCTTTGTCGTGAGTGAATGGATCGGCTGGGTGAGCAGGCTCAGGCGCACGATCTACGCCCGCATGGAAGACATGAGCTTCCGCACGGGCGCCGCCACCTTCGCGGGTGTGCTCGCCGTCGCCGCGACCGCGATCCTGCTGACGCTCATCCAGGTTGGTCACCATGCGGCCGCGCCGCGCGCGGCCCAGGCGGGCGCCGTACCTAGCTTGCCGGCGGCCGCACCGCCCAGGTACGCCTCCCTGCCGGCCACCCACTCACCTAAGCACAGGGCGGAGCATTTCGCGGACTACGCGCCCGGGCCCGCTAAGACGCCGACCGCGACTCCGCAGGCTTCCCCGTCCCCAGCCGGCCGGCACCGTGGCAGACGCCCTGGAGAAGGCCGTCAGCGACGGCCAAGCCGACCACCCCGTCGCCCGGATGGCCGTCATGGGAGTTCCCGTCCCCGCCGCCCAGCACGCGCGGGTTTTAGCCACAGTCCGGCTGAGGCCCGCGGTCCTGTCTAACCGCTCACATAGAAACATGCGCGATCCGGTCCGGCATGGCGATGCGCCGGC
>CAWKCG010000056.1:0-6088 GCA_963847965.1 uncultured Actinomycetes bacterium | reverse complement strand
GCCTCGGCCAGCTGGCCGCTCGGGCTGCGCAGCCTCCACTCCCGTTCATCCGCCAGGCTCACCGCGACAGTCCCTTCACCTGGACCCAGCCGCCCGTCTGGGCAGGCTCGCTGGCCGTGAACCGGCCGTCGCCGCCACGATCGGGCTGGTCGGGGATCACCGCGTCCCGGCCGCCCGGGATGGCAACGTCGGCCAGGTCCGGGACCTCGAACGGCTGCGGCGCGGGCTCGATGCCGGGCGACCCCGGCGCCGCCATGCCGAACGCCTCGTGGGGCTCCCCCCGCTGAGCCCATCGAGTCGGTGATCAATCTGGGATCTGGCATCCGCGTAACCATCTAGGCCACCTCCTCGACGACGCCGGTCGCTGCGGTCTCCTCGGCCTTGCTCGCCATGCGGTCGAGCGAGTTGGCCAGCCGGTCGTTGTGCGTGGTGCCGTCCATCAGCCGGGTAGCCGGGTCGACCTCGCCGCGCAGCCGCTGGGACTCGGCGCGGAACAGCGCGGCGACGTATTCGAGCGTGTTCACCGGCCGCCTCCGCTCTCGGCGTTCGGGTGGTGCGGCGTCACGACCCGGCCGCCCATCCAGTGCGGCGAGGCGTCGACGCCGGAGATCCCGTCCCGGTCCGGGTTGTTGTCGTTCGACGTGCTGAGCGCGCCCTGCGCCGTCATCGGCCGCGGGCCCTGCGCGCTCTGGTACGGGTCAGCGGAGACCGGCTGCGAGCCGAGATCATCCGACGCCGGGCGCGTGCCGCCCGTCGAGCCCTGCGCGTTCGTGTCGTAGATCGAGTCCGCCGACCAGCCGGGGATACCCGTGTTCTCGATCGGGGTGTCTGAGTTGACTGCCATCTGCTCGCCTCCTGGGAACGAAGTCGGCCGCTGCAGGCGTGACCTCCCAGGAAGCCCCGCGCCCGCAGCGGCCGGTTGATCGATTATCCCCCGGTGGTGGCGTACCGCGAACAGCAGACGCGCCGCCACGTCGAGCTGCGCACGGCCAGCCCGGCGCAGCCCCAGCGCCTCGGCCAGCGGAACGCTCGGCGCCGACGCGCGCACCGCGATGTCGAGCGCCGCGGCGATCGTCTCGGCCGCCTCGCTCAGCAGAATGTGATCCGCCGACCCGCGGTTGCGGTTCGGTGCGCTCACTGCCGCCGCTCCGCGCTCCGCGCCCGGATGTCGTCGAACTCCTGCTCGGCGAATGCCGGATGCGCTTGCAGGTAGGCGTACTTCGCCTCACCCCAGCGCCGCCGGGCGTGCTGGTCATGAATCCACACCGGCCAGTGTGGCCACCGTGGATCCTTCGGGGAGTCCGGCCACGCGCGGCCGCCGCACTGGTCCATCATCGACAGCTCCCAGGCGTCCGGCTCGTCCCACGCCGCGGGGTCGTATGTCCGGTACCAGGCTGGCGCCTCCAGCCGGGGCGCCTCCTTGCTGCGCCACCTAGCCACCGGGCGCCAGCCCTTCGTCAGGATGCTGGCGCATCTCAGGCCCCAGCGACAGCCGCAGGTACAGCAGCTTCACCGGCACGCTTGCCCGGTCGTACCAGTCCCGGACCACCGGGTCATACGACGGCAGCTCCCACACCCACGCCGGGACGCCCGGCTCCGGGCGCCTAAGCCATCTCGCCACCGCGGCCGTGCTCCTTCCGCCACCGGGCCTGAGCCGACGCCACCGCGGCCGGGGACCGCACCTGCCCGAAGTCCTCACCCGGCATCGGCAACGCCAGCGACCGGAACAGCTCGACCAGCAGCCGCCGCTGGTCCGACGCCACCGTGATCAGCGGATGCGCCCGCGGCTGGCCGTTGTACCCCTCGACCACGAGCGGCTCATCCATGAGCACCGCGTCGACGCGGGCGAGCACGTCGACGGTGCGCACCGCCTGGCGCAGCAGCTCGGCCTCGGGCGGGGACAGCTCGTATGCCGAAGTGACGGCGCGCCACAGCGCCACCCCAGCGCGGTCGGCGCTTTCCGGCGCCTTCGGGCGAACGGCCATGTCACTCAGTGTGATTCATCGATTTGGGGGAACCCCTTCCGCATGGTGCAAGGAATGACGGACCAGAGCGGCGGCATCCACGTGTCCGCTATGGAAAGAATGCAACTTATTCGGGTGGATTGTCCGTATCAATGTCGTTGAGCTTCGCAGGTCAGCGGCCGACTCCTTCCAGGTATCCGCTACATCCGCTACATCCATAACGCTGCTGGCAGGACTGTTATGGGTGTAGCGGATGTAGCGGGTTAGGGGTCCAGGTAACGGGTCCACGATTCGTTAAGGTCTGACCGGCGGTATCCGCGGGCGACGAGTTCGCCGATGCGCACGTTCCGCGGCTTGACCCCGTACGGCCGCAGCCGGTCCGACAGCCCGTAGGCGTTGATCGGCTTGCCGTCGACGTCACCCCACGGCGACTCGTCGACGTTCAGCAGCTCCTTGAGAATCGCTGCGGTCGTCTTCACATCGTCGGCACCGAACACGGTTCTCAGGTCGGCCAGCAGCCGCACACCGTCAGCCGACCCAGACTGCTCAGCGGCGCCAGACAGCACGGTGCAGGCTTGCCGGGCACGTTCCGGCCAGTCACCTCCTGCGGCGTCGGCGATCGCGCACAGCGGCTCCCAGCAGTCGGCAGCGCGGTCGTCGACGGGCATGTCGGGCTCGGCCTTGGCCAGATCGTCGGCGCAGCTGGCTACCCAGGCGTGCAGCAGGTCGCGGAGGTCGTGCAGCTCGGGCACGTCGCGGCGCCGGAACGATGCCACGCTCTCCCCGGGTGCCTTGCGGCGCATCGAGATGATGACGGACCTGTCCTCGATCGTGTCGGGCAGGCTGACGCCCTTGGACGCGAGCATCGCCATGCAGAAGGTCGGGAAGTCCTCGGTCATGCACCGCGCGGCGTTGTACCGGGTGTAGGGCCAGCCGCGGGCGAATCCGGCGTCCAGGATCGCGGTCAGGTCCTCGTTGGTCTCCGTCTTCACCTTGGACCCGTACAGCCGGTCGGCCTCATCCACGATAAGCACCGGAGGGTCGTCGGGGTGGATGCTGCGGACCAGCGCCGCGGCCGAGATGTTCACGGTCGGCCGCGGCAGGTTGACCAGCTCGCGCATGATCTCCAGCAGCCGCGACTTCCCGCAGCGTTTCTCCGGTGACTTGACCAGCAGGCGGGTTCCGTGCTCCCACGCCTGCTGGGCGTGCGTCGCCGCGGCGTACAGGACGGCCGCGTCGGCCGCCTCACCGGACGGGAAGATCACGTAGCGGGTGAGGACCGACAGAACATCGTCGAGCAGCTCGGGTCCGCCGAGTATGACGTCGAAGTCGTCCAGGCCGCCGGTCACCGGCTCACCCTCCTGTCGGCGCTGGCCACGGTCCGCCGTGCCTCGGACTCGTCCAGCGTGCTTGCCTCGATCAGCAGTCCGGGGTCGGCGCCGGATTCGATCGCCCGGCATGCTGCCCAGAACAGCCCGTCGTTGCGGTTGCCCTCCGGCAGCCTGGCCACCCAGGCGGCCAGGTGCTCGATGGTTCCGCCTGCCGGTGGCCGCTCCCGGGTAGCCGTCTGCGGCCGGAGCAGCTGGCGGTCCGCTGCCCAGTTATGGCGGTCCAGCCGTTCGCGCTCATCGTCCAGTGCGTACAGCCGGTCACCGATGGCCGATGGCGGCGCGACGACGTACCCGCCGCGGGCCTTGAAGTCGAGCCCGTGCTCGGGCAGGCGCCCGCATTCCTGGGCGCTCCCGGCGAAGTACAGGTGCAGTCCGCCGGAAGGCGTGCGCACGAGCATCCCCGGGCCCGTGAGCAACCCCGCGCGCTTCAGCCTGTTGAGCGCGGCGTAGCCGTCCACGCCGGACTTGACGTCGACGTCCAGGACGTCGGGGCCGGGCGCGCCAGTGGCGATCGCCACATTGTCGGCCGGGTGCCGTGACCACCAGTCGCGGATGGCGGCCGGGCCGGTGGTCGCGTCCTTGAACCCGTTGCGGGTGTTCGGCACCTTGAGCCCGGGCCTGCACGGGAACACCGGCCAGCCGCGGGCGGCGTAGCCGAGAGCAGCGTTCATCATGTCGCCGGTCACGCGGCCCTCCCGAACCTGGTGAACAGCTCCCATCGCTGCCAGCCCGCCGCGCGCAACTGCCGGACGTGGCGGGCCAGCTCGGCGGCCGTCAGGCTGTACGTGCTGGGCTCGCCGAACCGGCCGCCATCGCGTGGCAAGATGGCAGTGACGGACGCCTTGGCCGGTGCACTGTCGTGATGTGGGGCCACGCGCAGCGCGCGTGGCCCTTCCACATTCACGGGCCGTCCGTCTCGGGTGCGAGCAGGACGGCCAGCTCCCGGAGCTTGGCGTCTGGGATCGGCGGCCAGGACGCCACCAGATCCCTGATGTAGTCGGTCGCGCGGGCGGCCTTCAGGTCGGCCCGCGCCCTGGCTTCGGCTTCGTCGTCGCCGTAGCGGACGGCGATCGCCACGCGGGCACGGTGATGGCGCCAGTCAGCGGAAGTGGATTGGCCCGCCATGTCGCGGACCACCTCCAGTTTCGTCTGGGGGTCCGCAGCGGACACTACGAAGCTTAGTACGTCGTAGGCAGGCTCGGCGCTCATGGCCCGGCCACGAGCGTGTTGGCCACGAGCACCCGCAGGCTGGGCGTCAGGTAGCGGTCACGGTCACCGGTGACCATGGCCAGGGTGAGCAGCTCCGCGTCCTCGCGCAGGATCTCGACCTCGACCTCCAGCTCGTGTGTCCGGCGCATCGGGTTGACCCGGCTAAAGCACCACCAGCCCCGCACCGCGTTCCTGGAGCGGTCCCACGCCAGCCACAGCGGCCCCCTCACCGGAACAGCTCCCTCATGAGCGTTCTGGTCACGCGCCGCCGGACGAGCCTGCGGCCGAGCCCGAGGAACCCTCCGCGCTGGAACGCGGAGACGTCGCCCAGCGCCCGCGATCCCAGGTACAGGTTCCGGCGTACGTCGTCGATCTCGTGCACCGTGCCGCAGTTGTGGCAGCGGTAGCGGACGTGGTGGCTATCAGGCCAGCCGTGACGGCCGCTCACCGGTCATCACCGAGCGACCGGCTCAGGCTCCTGTAGCGGGCCGCGTCGGCGCCGCTGTCCGTCCACCCGGCGGCGTCGGCCAGGGCGCCGAGCAGCACCGGCACATCCGCCGCGGCGACCACGGCCGACCCGTCCGGGCGGACAGCGGTAGCAGACGGCGCGGCTGCCGCCGTCCCCGCCTCGTCGATGAATTCCAGCAGCGTCCGGACCGCGGCGGCCAGGTGCCCGGCCATCGGGGCGGCCAGGTCTGCGGGCGCGTTGGCCCAGTTGCCGCGGTTCCAGACGTCCAAGGTCTCGCGGGCGAAGCGCACCCGCTGGTCCTCGCCGCTCACCGGTCGTCGCCCGGGACCGGCTTGTTCTGCCAGTCGTAGGTGGTGATCTCCAGGCGCCGCGCGGCGAACGTCGGCGCCGCCGGGCGCCAGAACCGGTCGGCCTGGCGGATCTCACGCCGCAGCCGCCGCCGCGCCCGCCGGGACACGAGCGCTTCCTCGAGCGCGATGATGCGCCGCTCGAGCATGTCGGTCAGCGAGTCGTCGAGCAGCGACAGCGTGTTGACGTCGTACCAGGTCGGGTGCCAGCGCCGCGTAGGCGGCTGCTGAGGGATGATGGAACTCATGGTCTCCTCCTGTGTAGGCAGGTGGTGATCTAGGGACCGTTCGGTGTTGGTAGCACCGGGCGGTCCCGCTTACGTCTTGGGACTCTACACTAAGAACACTTGATACGCTAGCCCCATCTTGCTACATTAAGCGCATGATGACTAAGGCCGAGCTGGCGAAGATCCAGCAGAACACCAAGCCCATCGAGATCTGGCTCAGGCAGCCGAACATCGAGATCACGTGCTCGATCGTCTTTGAGGATGAGTCGGATCTCGCGGTGGACGTCGAGTCCCTGTCGATGCGTGGTGCCCAGCGGGAGATGACGAGCTGGCTCATCGGCGAGGGGTACGAACCGGTCGGCCGCTGGGCTGATGAGGCCGAGGGTGGCGCCGAGACGATGCGCGCGTTCAGGCGACCGCGGAAGTAGCTGACCTGCGCTTACGCGGCTGACACCTGATGTATCCCTGATAGAACATTCTC
>CAWKCG010000055.1:0-90613 GCA_963847965.1 uncultured Actinomycetes bacterium | reverse complement strand
TCATTGGGGGTGAACTCGGCGTCGATCACGTCATCGTCATCACCGCGCGGGGCGCTGGGCTGGTCCTGCGGGGCGGAGGCGCTGGCGCCGAGGCTGTGGTAGACCTGCTGGAGTTCGGTGGCGAGGCCGCGCAGCCGGTCCAGCGGCGCATTGTCCTTGAGGGCCTGCCGCGCGTCAGCCACCAGCGTGTCCGCCCGTGCCTTCTCGTGCACGGGCACCGAACCGCCGAGGTCCGCGAGCTGCCGCTCCACCTGGTACGCGGCGGCATCCAGCGCGTTGCGCGCATCGGTCAGCTCGCGCAGCCGCCGGTCCTCGTCGCGGTGCCGCTCGGCATCAGCGATCATCCGGTCGACTTCGGCCTTGTCCAGGTTGGAGCTCTCGCTGATCGTGATCCGCTGCTCGGCGCCGGTGTTCTTGTCCTTCGCCGAGACGTTCAGGATCCCGTTCGCGTCGATGTCGAAGGTGACGTCGATCTGCGGGACCTGCCGGGGGGCCGGCCGGATGTTCTCGAGCCGGAACCGGCCCAGGACCCGGTTGTCGGCGGCGCGTTCCCGCTCGCCCTGCAGCACCACCACGTCGACCGCGGACTGGTTGTCCTCGGCGGTACTGAACGTCTCGGTGCGCCGGGCGGGGATCGTGGTGTTGCGCTCGATGACCTTGGTCATGACGCCGCCGAGCGTCTCGACGCCGAGCGACAGCGGAGTCACGTCCAGCAGCAGGACGTCCTTGACCTCGCCCTTGATCACGGCGGCCTGAACCGCGGCACCCAGGGCGACGACCTCGTCCGGGTTGACCGTCATGTTGGGGTCCTTGCCGCCGGTCAGCCTGCGGACCATAGTCTGCACCGACGGCATCCGGGTGGCCCCGCCGACCAGGATTACCTCGTCGAGGTCGTTGGCGGTCAGCTTCGCGTCCGCCAGCGCCTGCTGGACCGGCTGCCTGGTGCGTTCGACCAGGTCGGCGGTGATCTGGTCGAACGTCGAGCGCATCAGCGTGGTGTTGAGGTGCTTGGGCCCGGAGGCGTCCGCGGTGATGAACGGCAGGCTGATGGTGGTCTGCGTCACCGACGACAGCTCGACCTTGGCCTTCTCTGCCGCCTCGAACAGCCGCTGCAGGGCCTGCGGGTCCTTGCGCAGGTCGATCCCGTTTTCCCGCTGGAAGTCATCGGCCAGGTAGTCGACGATGCGGCGGTCGAAGTCGTCCCCGCCCAGGTGGGTGTCACCGGCGGTGGCCCGCACCTCGACCACGCCCTCGCCGATGTCGAGGATGCTGACGTCGAAGGTCCCGCCGCCCAGGTCGAAGACCAGCACCGTCTCGTTGCGCTTCTTGTCCAGGCCGTAGGCCAGCGCGGCCGCGGTCGGTTCGTTGATGATGCGCAGCACCTCGAGCCCCGCGATGCGGCCCGCGTCCCTGGTCGCCTGCCGCTGTGCGTCGTTGAAGTACGCGGGGACGGTGATGACGGCCTCGGTGACCTTCTCGCCGAGGAACTTCGACGCGTCCTCGGCGAGCTTGCGCAGCACGAGGGCCGAGATCTCCTCCGGCGCGTACTGCTTGCCGCGGATCTCGAATCGTGCCTCTCCGTTCGGCCCGGGCACCACGTCGAACGACACGGCGTTCAGCTCGCTCTTGACCTCATCGAAACGCCGGCCGATGAAGCGCTTGGCCGAGTAGATCGTGCCCTTCGGGTTCAGGATCGCCTGACGGCGGGCCAGCTGGCCGACCAGGCGCTCCCCCTGGGGGGTAAAGGCGACCACCGACGGGGTCGTCCGCGCCCCCTCGGCATTCGGGATCACCGTCGGCTTGCCCCCCTCGCTCACCGCGATCACCGAATTGGTGGTACCCAGGTCGATTCCGACTGCTTTCGCCATCGTTGCCTCATCTCCGGTTACGGCGCCGCAGCGGGCACGCAGTGCTGCCATCAATGAGCAACGGCCTGCCTGCGCTGCCCGTCATGCGGAACGTCTGGCGCGGGGGACATGCCCAAGCGGCATCATACGTCGGGCACCACAGGCCGATCTCACCCGCCCACGTCATGGATCCCGGAGCCAGTCACTCGCCTGCCTGAGCGCCCTCCGCCCGGCCCGGGCCGATCGTGGTGCCGCCACAGCCCGGCGCGGCCTGGCTGCCTAGGATGTGAGGCACGAGCCGGGAGGAGCCTTACACATGCCGGGAACCGAACGCGTGCAGATCACCGGGCCTTACGGTGACCGCTACGACGAGATCCTCACGCCGCAGGCCGTCGAGCTCATCGGCACCCTGCACGCCGAACTCGCGCCCCGGCGGTTCGAGGCGCTCGCGGCGCGCCGGCGCCGGCAGGTGGAGCTTTCCCGGGGCGCGATGCTCGACTTCCTGCCCGAGACGGCGCACATCCGCGAGGACCCGGACTGGCGGGTAGTGGAACCCGCGCCCGGCCTGGTCGACCGGCGGGTGGAGATCACCGGGCCGACCGAGAAGAAGATGACGATCAACGCGCTGAACTCCGGCGCCAACGTGTGGCTGGCGGACTTCGAGGACGCCAACACCCCGCTCTGGGACAACATGATCACCGGACAGCTCAACCTGAAGGACGCCCTGGACCGGACCATCGACTTCCGTTCGCCCGAGGGCAAGGATTACGCGCTGCGGCCGGACGGCGAACTGGCCACGATCGTGGTCCGCCCGCGCGGCTGGCACCTGGACGAGAAGCACATCCTGGTCGACGGCGCGCGGGCCTCGGGGAGCCTGATCGACTTCGCGCTGTACATGGCGACCTGCGCCCAGCGGCAGCTCGACAAGGGGAAGGGGCCCTACTTCTACCTGGCCAAGACCGAGAGCCACCTGGAGGCGCGGCTCTGGAACGACGCGTTCAACCTCGCGCAGGATTTCCTTGGTATCCCGCGCGGCACCATCCGGGCCACCGTCCTGATCGAGACGATCCCGGCGGCGTTCGAGATGGAGGAGATCCTCTACGAGCTGCGGGACCACTCGGCGGGGCTGAACGCGGGGCGGTGGGACTACCTGTTCAGCGTGATCAAGAAGTTCCGCACCAGGGGGCGCGAGTTCGTGCTGCCCGAGCGCAACTCGGTCACGATGACCGCGCCGTTCATGCGCGCCTACACCGAGCTGCTGGTCCACACGTGCCACCGGCGCGGCGCGCACGCGATGGGCGGCATGGCCGCGTTCATCCCGAGCAGGCGCGACCCCGAGGTCAACGAGAAGGCCCTGGCCAAGGTCAGGGAGGACAAGATGCGCGAGTCGCAGGACGGCTTCGACGGGTCCTGGGTCGCCCACCCGGACCTGGTGCCGGTCTGCAAGGAGGTCTTCGACGGCGTCCTCGGGGCCAACCCGAACCAGCTCGGCAAGACCAGGGACGACGTCAGCGTCACCGCCGAGGATCTGCTCGCGATCAGCAAGACCCCCGGAGTGATCACCGAGGCGGGCCTGCGCAACAACGTCAGCGTCGCGCTGCAGTACCTGGCCGCGTGGCTGGGCGGCAACGGCGCGGTGGGGATCTTCAACCTGATGGAGGACGCGGCGACGGCCGAGATCTCCCGTTCCCAGATCTGGCAGTGGATCCACAACGAGGTCGCCCTCGACGACGGGCCCGTCGTGACCAGGGACCTGGTCGAGCGGCTGATCGACGAGGAGCTGAGCACGATCCGCGAGCAGGCCGGGGAGGAGTTCGACGCGGCGCAGTACGGCCAGGCGGTGGCGCTGTTCACCGAGGTCGCCCTGGCCGACGCGTTCGCCGAATTCCTCACCATTCCCGCCTACGAGCGGATGCCGTAGGGGTTGGTCGTTCGGCCGGGCGCAAACGGGGGAGAATCAGCGGCAGCGGGCAGGGCAGTTTCTGGAGCTCTAGGGCTCCCGGTCTCCGGGGTCTTAGGGTCTTCGGGTCGACGGCGAGGTGGGACGGCATGACAGCGACGGCCATCGGGGGGCTGGTCCCGCGGATGAGGGAAATCTGCGGGGCGGCCAACGTCATCACCGACCCGCTGGAGCTGCGCACCTACGAGTGCGACGGGCTCACCTCGCACCGGAGCGTACCCGCGCTCGTGGTCCTGCCCGGCGCGGCCGGCGAGGTGGCCGCGGTCGTGGCCGCGTGCGCGTCGGCGGGGGTGCCGTTCGTCGCCCGCGGCAGCGGGACGGGCCTGTCCGGCGGCGCGCTGCCGCATCAGGACGGGGTGCTGATCGTCATGTCCCGGATGCGGAAGATACTGGAGATCGACCGCGTGAGCAGGCGGGCCGTCGTGGAGCCCGGGGTCACGAACCTGTCGGTGAGCAAGGCCGCCGCGCCGTTCGGCCTGTTCTACGCGCCCGACCCATCGAGCCAGGTGGTCTGCTCGGTCGGCGGCAACGTGGCGGAGAACTCCGGCGGCGCGCACTGCCTCAAGAACGGGTTCACCGTGCACCACGTGACCGGCCTGGAGATCGTCACGCCGGCCGGCGAGCTGACGTGGCTGGGCGACGGGACCGGCGTGACCACGGGATACGACCTGCTCGGCGCGTTCACCGGCTCCGAGGGCACGCTCGGCATCGCGACCAAGATCGTGGTCAAGCTGATGCCACTGCCGGAGACCGTGCACACGCTGCTCGCCGCGTACGCCACCACCAGCGAGGGCGGCCGCGCGGTCTCCGACATCATCGGGGCCGGGATCGTGCCCGCCGCGATCGAGATGATGGACGCGCTGTCCATCGAGGCCGCCGAGGCGGCGGTGCATTGCAACTACCCGGAGGGCGCGGGCGCGGTCCTGATCGTCGAGCTGGACGGGCCGACCTCGGAGGTCGAGACCGAGCTGGCCATGGTCCGCGCGTTGTGCGAGGCGGCGGGCGCGACCGTGATCAGGGCGGCCGACGACCCGGCCGAGCGCGCCCTGATCTGGGCCGGGCGCAGGTCCGCGTTTGCCGCCGTGGGCCGGATCAGCCCGGCGTACATCGTGCAGGACGGGGTGGTGCCGCGGACGTCGCTGGGTGACGTGCTGGCCAAGATCGCGTCGATGTCGGCTTCCGCCGGGATTCGCGTGGCCAACGTGTTCCACGCCGGCGACGGGAACCTGCACCCGCTGGTGCTCTACGACGACGCGTCGCCCTCCGAGACCGCGGCGGCTGAGGAACTGTCCGGCGCGATCCTCGACACGTGCCTGGAGCACGGCGGGTCGATCACCGGCGAGCACGGCGTCGGCGTCGACAAGTCCCGGTACATGCCCAAGATGTTCAGCGCCGACGACCTGGACACCATGCAGCTGGTCCGCTGCGCGTTCGACCCGGCCAGCCTGTGCAACCCCGGCAAGGTCTTCCCCACGCCCAGGCTGTGCGGCGAGGTTCCCGGCCACCGCCGCGCGCCGCACCCCGCGGTGGCGGCCGGACTGGCGGAGATCTTTTAATGGATACCGAACGAGCGGTGGTTCCCCACGTCCGGACCGCGCTCACGGCCGCGTGCCCGGCGACCCGGGACGGGCTTCCTTCGGACGCCGTCGCCGGGGTTATCCCGGCGTTGGTCGGGTCGCCCGCCAGCACGGCCGAGGCGTCCGCCCTCCTGGCCGCCGCGGCCGCGCACGACCTGACGGTGGTGCCGCGCGGCGCCGGGCTCGGGCTGGGCTGGGGCCTGCCGCCGTCGTCATGTGACCTGGTTGTCGACATGGGCTTGATGGGCGAGGTCATCGAGCACGCGGCGGGCGACCTGGTGGCGCGGGTGCAGGCCGGAGCGACGATCGGGCACCTGGCCTCGGTGCTGGCCAAGGCCGGGCAGCAGCTCGCGCTCGACGTTCCGGCCGACGCGACGGTCGGCGGGGTGGTCGCGACCGGCACGGCCGGGCCGCGCCGGTTCCGCTACGGCGCCCCGCGGGACCTGCTGATCGGGCTCACCGCGGTGCGCGCGGACGGGGTGGTCGCGCACTCGGGCGGCAAGGTGGTCAAGAACGTGGCCGGCTACGACATCGGCAAGCTGTTCTCCGGGTCGCAGGGAACCCTGGGGCTGATCACCGAGGCGGCGTTCCGGCTGCACCCGCTGCCGGTTTGTGTGGCGTACGTGACCGCGGAGTTCGGTTCCTCGGACCGCGCGGGCGCCGCGGCGGCGGTGGCCGCGGCGGCGGGGTCCACGCTGGTGCCGTCCGCGGTGGAGCTGGACTGGCCGGGCGGCTCGTCGCGGCCCCTGCGGGTGGGCGTGCTGCTCGAGGGCACCGAGGCCGGGGTGGCCGAACGGGTCAGCCGGATGTCGGAGCGGCTGGGCTCGGCGGGCGGATCCCCGATCGTCGTGGCCTCGCCGGCCGCGCCGCCGCGGTGGGGCCAGCTGCCGTCGGCCAGCATGGTGGCCCGCACGACGTTCTGGGTCGGGAAGCTGGCCGGCGTGCTGGACGCGCTGGTGGCGGCCGGGGAGGACGCCGGGGTCAGGCCCGCGGTCAGCGGTCCGGCCGGCGCGGGCGCGCTGTACGCCTGCCTGGGCCCGCACGCCGAGGACGACGCGGCCGTCCGGTTTGTTGTGGGGCTGCGGGACCGGCTGGCTGGGGCGACTCAGGGATCCGCGGGTCCGCGGGGCAGCGTGGTGGTCCTGGCCGCGCCGGTGCCGGTGCTGACGGCGGCCGGCGCCTACGGGCCGGTTCCGGGCGCCGCCCTGATGCGCGCGGTCAAGGACCAGTTCGACCCTGGCTACCGGATGTTCCCGGGCCGCCTGGCGGGAGGCAGCTGATGCATGACGCGGACCACCTGCGCAGCGTGACGAAGGACTGCGTGCACTGCGGGTTCTGCCTGCCGGCGTGCCCGACCTACCAGCTGTGGGCCGAGGAGATGGATTCGCCGCGCGGCCGGATCCACCTGGTGAGCCAGATCCTGGAAGGCGCCGAGCTGACCGCGTCGGCGGCCGAGCATTTCGACCGCTGCCTCGGCTGCATGGCCTGCATGACCGCCTGCCCGTCCGGCGTGCAGTACGACCAGCTCATCGAGGCGGCGCGGGTCTGGACCGAAGAGGCGCGCTCCGCGGGGGCCGACCAGGAGCACGCGGGCGACGCGGGGTCGGCGGGGTCTGGAGGGCGCGCGGAGTCTGCGGAGTCGGGAGCGGCTGGAGGGCCCGCGGGGCTGGCGGGCGCGGCCGGGGCGGCGACCGGGACGGCGAGCGCGCGGCGGCGGGACCGGGCGGCGCGGGCGGCCATCTTCGCCCTGTTCCCCTACCCGGCGCGGCTGCGGGCCGCGATAGGGCCGCTGCGCGCGGCGCAGCGCACCGGGCTCGACCGGCGGCTGGCTCGCAGCGGCCTGCCGGACCGCCTGTCCCCCGTGCTCGGCGCGGCCTTGCGCCTGGCTCCCCCTGCCTCCGCCGCCAAGAGGCTGCCGGAGCGCGTGGCGGCCCGGGGCTCCCGGCGCGCGGTGGTCGGCATGCTGACCGGCTGCGTGCAGTCCGTGTTCTTCCCCCAGGTGAACGCGGCGACCGCGCGCGTGCTCGCGGCCGAAGGGTGTGACGTGCTCATCCCCCGCGGTCAGGGCTGCTGCGGCGCGCTATCGCTGCACTCCGGGCGCGAGGCGGAGGCGCAGGCCTTCGCCAGGCGCGCGATCGCCACCTTCGAACGGGACGACGTTGACGCGATCGTGGTCAACTCGGCCGGCTGCGGCTCGGCGATGAAGGAGTACGAGCGGCTGCTGGCCGGGACGGACGGGGGGCCGGACCCGGGCTGGGCCACACGGGCGACAGGGCTGAGCGGCAAGGTCCGGGACCTGTCGGAATTCCTCGCCGAGCTCGGGCCGGTGGCGCGACGGCACCCGCTGCCGGTCACCGCCGCCTACCACGACGCCTGCCACCTGGCGCACGCGCAGCGGATCACCAAGCAGCCGCGCGAACTGCTGCGCGCGATCCCCGAGCTGAACCTGGTCGAGCTGCCCGACGCCGGGACCTGCTGCGGCTCGGCCGGCGTGTATAACCTCCTGCAGCCCGAGGCGGCCAGCGAACTGGGCGCGCGCAAGGCGCAGGCCGTCCTGGAGACGGGCGCGCCGCTGCTCATCTCCGCCAATCCCGGCTGCTCGCTGCAGATCGCGTCCGCACTGGGCGGCAGGGGCGCGCACATCGCGGTCGCGCACGTCGCCGAGGTCCTCGACGCGTCCATCTGCCGCACCCCGCTCCCCCGTCCGGCCCGGGCGACCTGACCGGCCCTTACCCGGCCGCCGTACCTGGCCGACTTATCGTTGCCGTGCGACGCATGCCCGCGGCAGCACACGCCGCCCGGACCGCGTTGGCCAGTTCATGGCTGCCCACCAGCTCAGTGCCGCCGGGCTGACCGACGCGCTGATCTTCATGGCCGTCGCCATGGCACTGGCCCGCAGCGCGCTGCTGGGCGTCCGCGCGGCCGCACGCTTCGCCGCCGGGACGGGCGCGTCGTCCACGGCCGTGGGCAGCGTCCGGTAGCTGGCCCCCGTCGAGCTAAACCACGCGGCCAGGAAGTCGTGCCATGATCATCGTGATTCACCTGCTGGAGCACCTGGGTGTTCCCTCGGGAGCGGCCATCGCCATCGTCATCGCGGCCAAGAAGTTCCTCAAGGGCGGGATCGCCAGGACCCCGGCGCGCCGCGGCCGCGGACCGGGATCTATCCGTGACCACCGCTGAACAGATGGCGGCCCGGCCGGCCTCCCCGTCGGCTCACTGGCGGCCACCGGCGGCGGCTACGGGCTGGACGGGCTCACCGAGCGCGCCGAACTGCTGGGCGGCACCCTGCGCGCCGGCCCGGGCCAGGACGGCTGGGTCGTCGAGCTGACGGTGCCAGGATGAGCACCATGCCGCCGGTGAGCGAGGGGCCGGGATGACCGGGAGCGAAGAAGACGCCACAGTCCGCGTCGTGGTGGCCGACGACCAGCGGGTGGTGCGCGAGGGCCTGGTGACCTCGCTGAGCGTCATACCCGGCGTGAAGGTCGTCGGCGCCGCCGCCGACGGCGAGCAGGCCGTGGCCCTGGTGGCGCCGGCGCCCTCGTCGTCAGCCCGTCGACCGTGAAGACCCACATCAACAACATCTTCGCCAAGACTGGCGTCACGAGCCGGGCCGGGGCCGTCCACTACGCCTACACCCACGGGTTCGCCGACCCGGGCGCATCGTGAGCACCCGCATGCCGTCGCGCCCGTTCGCTGCAGACCGCGTCCGCGTTCGGCGAGCGCGGCGCCTGGCGGTTACCTGGACTTCACGCCGACGGCAGCAAGCGCGTACACGGGCTTTCCTACCGGTTCGCCGCCGGTCCCCGCCATCCACCTGCGTACCTCGCACACCCCCGGCCCGACGGGCTCCAGCCCGGCCAGCATCGACGCCAGATCCGCGGCGTCGTGGTTCCAGAACCGGGTATGCGTGGCGGTCTGCTGCAGCCGACCGGCGAGTTCCTTGTCCTCGTAATGCCCGGAAGACACGATCAGCCATGAGCCCCGGGCCGCCCGGCTCATGTACTTGGCACACACCGCGGCGGCCGAATCGGCGGCCAGGAAATGGAGAACCGCGGCCAAGATAACCGCGATCGGCCGGGACAGATCGATCACCGCGCGCACCCGCGGATCCGCGAGCACGGTCTCCGGCTCGGTCAGGTCGGCCTGCACCGCGGCGAGACCGTCGCCGCGGGCAAGCAGCGCCGTCCCGTGCAGCACAGCCACCGGGTCGATGTCGACGTAGCAGACCCGGGCGTCCGGGATCACCTCCCGCACCGCCTCGTGCACCGCCGGATGCGCGGGCAGCCCGGAGCCGAGGTCGAGGAACTGGCTGATGCCCGTATCGGCCGCGCGGGCCGCCGCGGCACAGATGAACTCCCGGTTGTACCGGACCAGGTCCGGCAGCGCCGGGTTCACCTGGGCCATCCGCGACCCCATCTCCCGGTCGGATGCGAAATTGTCCTTCCCGCCCAGCCAGTAGTCGTAGACACGGGCGACGCTCGGCCGGGTCACGTCGATGCCCACCGGGGGGTTCTTGTCTACCACGAACACAGGCTACTCAGACCTGCCCGGCGCGTGTGCGAGGTGCCGGCGTAGGTGGTTGCGCACCAGAAGGTCGGGCCACCGGCCGGCCGTCAGCTGACCCGGACCTCCAGCCTGCTCGCGTTGACGACAGCCGCCGTTCCTACAGGGCCGCGGCCAGGCTGGCCCAGGTCTGGGGGCGGGCACCCCGCCCGGCGCCGGTCTCCGGGTTCCAGTACTCCGACCAGCCGGATTGCACAATTGCCTTCCGGCTCCGGTCGGCAATCTGGCCGGCCAGGTCAGCCTCGCCCCAGCGCCGGCACGCCTGGACGGCGAGGAACTCCAGCTGCGGCCAGGCGGGCCCGCGCCAGTACGCGTCCGGCCGGTACCTGGGGTCGGCGGCGGGCAGGTACCGGAGGCCTCGGGGCGCCGCGAACCTGGATGGGTCACGCAGCTGGTCCAGGCAGGCCAGGGCCCGGTCACGGCGGACGCTGCCCAGGGCGGAGAGGACGCCGTCGAGGGTCGGCGCGCGATGGCTGTCGCCGCCCCCGACGACCGGCCGGTCCACGTACATGCCCTGGCTGTCATCCCACAGCAGTTCGTCCATGGCCTCGCCGATCTCGAAGCTGGCGCGCCGCTGCGCGCTCTGCCCCGTTAGCTCGCTGGCCAGCAGGAAGGCGTGCGACAGGATCCCGTTGAACAGGCTCGGCGCGCAGACGAATTCGGTGTTCCAGATCGCGTCGCCCTCGTCGCCGCTGAACTCGGTCGCGCCGACGAGTTGCTGATCGCCGACCAGCCACTCCGGCGCGTTCCAGGCGCTGCCGCCGTACCACGAATCCCAGCGCGGGGAATCATCGCAGCCGGTCTCCCAGGGATGGACGACGAAAGCCAGGCCGTCACGGAACCGCCGCGCCGTGAAATACGACAGGGCGCGGGATATCTGGCCGGAGAGATTATCGGGCGCCGAGAGCCCCTGCTGCCTGGCCCAGGTCATCGCCAGCGAGTAAACCGGCGGCTGGGTGAAGCACGACACATCAGAGCGGGGACCGCGATAGACGGTATTCGGTCCCGCATAGACCATATGCGGGAGGAATCCGTTGGAGAACTGCTGCTGTAGCGCGTGGCCGAGTTCTACCACGCTCCGCTCATCGTGAAGTGATGCCCACGCAATGCTGTGAAAGCACGAATCCCATAGCCACATATGCGGGTAGACATCGGCATTGGGCAGGCAGTAGCCCCGGTCCCCGCGCCACGCCGACTCAAGGACGCCAAGCGCCGCGGACTTTACCTGGTCATCCTTCACATTCTTGCTCACGCCTGCTACATGGACCTCGGAGAGACCACGGATGCCAATATTGTCAGACAGTCAGCGAGCATGACTAGGGTGGCCGGCCCCTCCGGGACCTTGGAAGGAGGGGCCGGCCGGTCACCGCAGCCCTAGCTGCCCGTGCTGTTGCTCCCTGATGCGCCCGGCGCGCCCGACCCGCCCTTCATGTTGGGGCAGTTGTGGGTGGGCTTCGGCGTGGCTGACGCCGAGGGGGCCGCGTTGGCCGTGCTCGTAGACCCGGCGCTGACCGCGGTCGTGGCCGACGTAGACGTCGATGTCGTCGACGCCGAGGTGGCCGGGTGCGTTGTCGCGGCGCTGGCGACCGCCATGCTGGCGCCGAATCCCACGCCGAGCGCGCCCGCGCCGACCGCGGTACCGATGATGATCTTGCCTAGTCTGGTCTTCAACGTGTCCGCCTCCTAGCGGTGAGGGTTGGTGGTCCTGGTCCCCAGGACACCCACGCTGGCTGCGGCTGCACTGCAGCAAGGCTCTGCCCGCGGTATGAAGTGGCGGCACGAAGCAGGCGGGAACGCTCGGGGTGAACGGACCCCTTATCCGCGGTGAGGCGGGGTCACAGCATGTAGCTGCAGCCGTCCCAGTAGGCCTCGACGCGGGGGTGACGCTTGCCCTTCATCGCGATCTCCAGGACGTCGGGCAGGCGGCCGCCCGGGGCACGGAACCAGATCTCCAGGCCGCAGGCGTCCACCGGGTCTACCGGGCTGAACGCGGACGGGGCGATGCGCGCCGGCGGGGTCGTGGCCGCGTTCATGTAGGCCGGGGTGCCCCAGCAGCAACCCCACGGGCGCGCGGCCCAGACCCAGAGCCGCCCGCCCAGCCCGCGGACGACCGCCTCGGCCTCGGGGCTCACGTCCACTCGCACTGCTTCCTCCGCGCTCTACCCAGCACCGGGCTCGCGCCGCCCGGTGCGGGCCTTCATTCATCGTGCCACGCGCCCGGCTGGGCGCGCCACACCCAGGCAGGCTGGCGTAGGAGGGAAGTGAGAGGAGCACATGCGGCCGGCTAGGCCGGGCTGGGCGACGAGCCGATGGTCTGGTGAGCCGCGGAGCGCCGCCATCGCGGGGCGGGCAGACTGGGGATCATGGGCACGCACCTCATCGCGGTGGTCGGGGCGACCGCCACCGGCAAGTCCGGGCTCGCCATCGAGCTGGCCCGCGCGTTGGGCGGCGAGGTCGTGAACGCGGACTCGATGCAGCTCTACCGGGGCATGGACATCGGCACCGCCAAGGAGCCCCCCGTCGCGCGGCGCGGGGTGCCGCATCACCTGCTCGACGTCTGGCCGGTGACCCGGACCGCGAACGTGGCCGACTACCAGGAGCTCGCGCGGGCCGCGATCGAGGACATCACCGCCCGCGGGCTCGTGCCGGTCCTGGCCGGCGGCTCGGGCCTGTACATCCGGGCCGCGCTGGAAGACCTTCAGTTTCCCGGAACGGACGGTGGTACCCGGGCCCGGCTCGAGGCCGAGCTCAGCCGGGTCGGCCCGGCCGCGCTGCACGCCAGGCTGGCCAGGCTCGACCCGGCCGCGGCCGCGGCGATCCTGCCGGGTAACGGCCGCCGGATCGTGCGTGCCCTCGAGGTGATCGAGATCTCAGGGCGCCCGTTCACCGCGACCATGCCCGCCTACGACCAGGGCCGCCCGGCCATCCAGATCGGACTGACGCTGCCCAGGCCCAAGCTGGACCGGCGGATCGCGGCCCGGGTCGATCGGATGTGGGAGGCGGGGTTCGAGGCCGAGGTTCGGGGGCTGGTCGGCGAGGGCCTGCGGGAGGGGAAGACCGCCAGCCGCGCGCTCGGCTACCAGCAGATGCTCCGCTACCTAGACGGCGATTGCACCCTCGACGAAGCACGCGAGGAGACGGTTAAGGCCACCCGGCGTTTCGCCCGTCGCCAGGAGTCCTGGTTCCGCCGCGATCCCCGCGTCCATTGGCTCGACGCCCGTGGGGCCCGCCTTGTCGACCAGGCGCTGCAAATCGTGTGAGCTACATAGCCGGCGGTGCTGGCCGACCCCCGTCGGGCGAGCCCGCGACGAGCTCACCAAGCAGGCGGGACACCGTGGCCTCATGCTTCGTCAGCCAGTGCTGGACCAGCAAGGCAAGGGCGATCGCGAACGGCAGGTCGCCCGCGGCCCACATCACGCCGGCGCCGATCTGCTGGTCGGCCAGCGCTGTAATGCCGCCCGGCCGGCGCGCCAGCTCAGCATAGGGGGCGTAGAGCGGGTGCTGCGCGAACGCGAGGAAGATCGCCAGCCCCAGGTTGGTCAGCATGGCGGACGCCACGTAACCGATGCGGCGCGAGTACGAGGGCGGGGACGTAGCGCGGGAGGAGCCCGTCACCTGGTTCCAGAAGAAGATCCCGAACAGCAGGAAGGCGCCGTCGGCGAGGACGTGCATGTAGCCGTTGCGCAGCGTCAGGTCGTTCGGGCCTGGCACGTGCCAAAACACCAGGTTGATGCTGAATGCGAGCCACGCGCCGGGAGGCCGGGCGAGCGCGCGGAAGAGCCCGCGGATCGGCGCGCAGGCCGGTGACCGGGTAACGGCCCGGGCGGCCTGACGCCGGATCCGGGCCGGGAACGGCCGCCAGAGCGAGACCCATGGCCGTCCGAGCGCGATCAGCGGGGCGGTGGCCGTGAGCAGCAGCAGGCGCTGGATCATCTGCGCCCAGAACAGCTTGCCCGTGAGCGCGTCCACCGGCGGGGAGAGTGCGATCAGGGCGGTGAGCAGCCCGGCGTAGAACGCGAGCGCACGCTGGCGCGCTGGCCGGGCACGCGGCCCCCGGTGGCGGGCGGCGGCGCGCCGCTCGCCCAGCAGGTACCACGCGAACGCCACCACGATGAGCGCCACAGGCAGATCGTTTGCCATGCCCTCATCGCCTCCGTAGATGTGCCGCCCGCCGAGCCCGGGCGCCGCCGGCCGTCAGCTGAGCGCCAATGTGAGCACCATCATCACCACGGCCAGGACCGCCGTGTACCACAGCCAGTAGCCCACGCACTCGATCGTGTACTCGCGCCCGGCCAGCCGACCCCGGTACAGGCGGCCCAGCACCAGCGCGCCGATGATCAGGGCGATGATCAGGTGCCAGGCGTGGAAGAACACGAACAGCTCCATCGAGCTGCCGTAGGCGTTTACCGGGGCGGGGTAGTTCAGGGTCGCGAACATCACGAGGCTCCCCGCCAGCCCGGCCAGCGTGATGAGCCAGCCGAGCGTCACCCCGACGCGGACCCTGGGGTCATCGGCGGGGCGCTTGCCGAGGTGCCCCCAGGTCCAGACCGCGGCGCCGACCAGGGCCGCCACCGTGATGAGCACGGTGCCCACGGTCGACGGCACGGGCTCAGAGGACGGCCTGAACTGCCCCGCCGTGTTGAGCGCGTGCAGGTAGATGTAGGCCGAGTAGATGGCCAGGCCGAACATCGTCCAGGACAGGACGAGCAGCAGGGTCCCGTAGCGGGCCCGGTCGGCCCGGGACCCCTCGTCCGGGTGCGGGCTCGCGACGACCGCAGTGTCGACCGCCGCGCCTGCGGTGACCGGCTGGCCCATCAGCCGCGGCCCGCCCACCCCGTAGTCGTACGGGCCGGCGAGCACCACGACGGGGCGGTCGAAGTTGACCAGCGGCACCGGACTCGGCAGCATCCACTCCAGGGTCCGGCCGCCCCACTGGTTCGCCTCGGCGGGTACGCCGGACCGCCACGAGATGAGGATGTTGTAGCCGAGGACGGCCACCGAGGCGATGATCGGGATCACGAACAGGCTGGAGATCAGGTTCGCGGTCCCGAATTGCGGGTCGACATACGCCTGCCAGCGCGGCTCCCCCTGCAGCCCGGCGTAGAACAGCGGGATGAACACGCCCACGAAGCCGATCTCGAACAGCCAGAAGTGCAGCTTCCCGAGCCGGGGATCAAGCTGCCGTCCGGTCATCTTGGGGAACCAGTAGTACAGCGCCGCCAGGAACCCGAACACGACGCCGCCCACCAGCGTGAAATGGAAGTGAGCGACGGTGTACATGTCGCCGTGGAACAGCGTGTCGGTGGGTACATCGGCCAGGTACAGCCCCGTCACGCCGCCGATCAGGAAGTTCACGCCGAAGGCGATGGCGAACAGCATGGGCGGGTCGAACCGGATCCGCCCCCGCCACAGCGTGCCGACCAGCGCGAAGAAGATCAGGCCGGTGGGGATCGAGATCAGCTCCGTGTCGAGCATGATCGGGGTGTCCAGCGGGGTGTTCGCGCCCGACCAGTAGAGGTGGTGCATCCAGACCGTGACGCTCAGCACGAAGATGCCGATCATGCCGCCGACCACCAGCCGGTACCCCCACAGCGGCTTGCGCGAGAAGACCGTGATCACCTCGCATATCGCCCCCACCGAGGGCAGCAGGATCACGTACACCTCGGGGTGTCCCATGAACCAGAAGAGCTGCTCGTAGACGAAGTTGTTCCCGCCCAGGGACGCCTCGTAGAACGCGGTGCCGAAGCAGCGGTCGAGCAGCGTGAACAGCACCGCCGCCGTGAAGGCCGGGAAGACGAGCAGCCCTAGCAGCGTGGACAGGACGGTGCTCCACACGAAGACGGGGAGCCTGGTCAGGCTCAGCCCGGGCGCGCGCATGGTGAGCACGGTCACGAAGATGTTGACCGCGCCGAACGCGATCGACAAGGCGAAGAGCACGATCGTCACGCAGTACGCGTCCATGCCCAGGGCCGCCTGGTCGGCCAGCGGCGCGTAGCCCGTCCAGCCGGTCGGGAACCCGCCCAGAGCCAGGGTGGACAGCAGCACCGGGATGGCGGCGAACAGCGTCCAGTAGCTGAGCGCGTTCAGCCGCGGGAAGGCCATGTCGTTCGCGCCGATCATGATGGGCACGAAGTAGTTGCCGAACGCGGCCGAGATCATGATGATCGTGGTCACGATCATCACCAGGCCGTGCATGCCGACGATCGTGTTGTAGGCGGCCGGGGTGAAGACCTTGGCTCCCGACCTGGCCTGCTCAAGCCGGATCATCCACGAGGCCGCCCCGCCCACCAGGAACAGGACGAACACGGTGACCAGGTACTGGATCCCGACCACCTTGTGGTCGGTGCAGAACTTGAAGTAGCGCCACACGCCCTGGCCCTGCCCGGCCAGCTCCAGCTCCTCCTCGTGGGTCGGGTCCGGCCGCCCCAGGGCCCACCTCAGCGGGTAGTTGGCGGCCCCCATGCCGACCAGGAAGAACAGGAACCAGGCGAGGTAGGCGGCGACGATCGTGTCGTCCGGCCCGTACGTGGCCGGCACGACGGCGTGCACCACGAACCCGGTCACGATCGCGGCCACCAGGCCCAGCACCAGCCCCGAGACGACGCTCGGCACCAAGGCGTGCCACCTGGGCCGGCCCGCGGCGGCGCCCTCGTGGACGCCCGTAACCGCGCTCACTGGGCACCGCCCTGCGCGCTCGCCGCGCCGGGGTTACCGCCGTTAGCCGACACCCACGCGGTGAAGTCCGCCTGGGTGACCACCTCGACCTGCGTCCACATGTAGGTGTGGTACAGGCCACACAGTTCCACGCACCGGGCGGTCATCTGGCCGAGCCTGGTGGGCGTCACGATCGGCGCCGTCACCCAGAACCCGGGGTTCGCGTCCATGGCCACTCCAAGCTCGTCGATGGCGAAGCCGTGCAGGACGTCATCGGAGGTGACCCGGAACTCGACCGGCTGGCCCAGCGGCAGCTCGAGCACGTGGCTCTGCACGCCGAGCGACGGGTAGTAGTAGGTCCAGGTCCACTGCTGGCCGGTGACGTCCACCACGAGGGGATTGGACGGCGGGTCGGTGGTCTGCCGGTAAAAGCCGACCGCCCCCCAGCCCACCAGGAAGAGCGCGAGCGCTCCGGTGACGGCCAGCCACATGATCTGCTGCCAGGGCCGTGGCTGCAGCGGCGGGCCATCCTCCAAATCCTCGGCGCGGCCGGCGGCTGGCGCCTTCTGCCGGAATACGACCAGGCTGTAGAACACGAACACCCACACAAACAGCGCCACCGGCACCGCCAGCACGGTGAACACCAGGTCGGTCAGGTTCGCGAAGCCGGCGACCGAGCTCGCCGACTTGGTGCCGACGAGCGGGACGATCAGCACGCACAGCGCGATGCACACGACCGACAGCACCGCCCAGATCGTCAGCACGCGCCGGATGTGCCCCCGGCCACCCTGGCCACCTGCGGGTTCTCCGGCGCCGGGCGGCGGAGGAATGACTGCGCCAGGAGCCGGCTGTTCCGCCGCGGGCGCCGTTGGCTCTGGAGTGCCGGGTGGCGCCTGTTCCGCGGCGGGCGCCGACGGCTCTGGTGCGCCGGGCGGCGGCTCTTCGGAGCCTGGCGCCGGCGGGAGGCCAGAGGTCATGGAGCTACCTCCCTGACTGCTAAGCCGTTCTTTCCTTGCCGCCGTCAGGTGACGGTCAGCGTTCCCGACATGTAGCCGACGGTCGACATCGGCCCGCCGAATCCTTCCTGATTACCGGCGAGCCCGGTGCCGCACGGCACGTAGCAGTGCCAGATGTACAGCCCCGGCGCGCCGGTCATGAAGCGGAACATGATCACGTTCGGCTTCGGGTACTGCTCTCCGGCGATGGTCACCACGTTCGGCGCGCTGGCCGACACCCCGGGCAGCGGGACGCTGACGAACAGCGGGAACTGGCCGGGGTTGGGCGGTGACTGGATGGTGAAGGTGTGCGCGGGCGCGTTCGGGCTGATCTGGCTGACCGGGCGGCCGTTCACGTACATGACGTTGCCGATAGTGCCCGTGACCCGCGCGAAGAACGGATTGTGCAGCGGCGTGGCCGTGTCGTACTGGTCGATCGTCACGGTCACGGTGCTGTACGAGGGGATCATGATGGTCGTGGTCGGGCAGAACGAAACCCAGTTGGGGTTGACGCCCCCGCCCGGGGCGCCCGAGCCGTTGCCGTGACAGGGGTGGCTGTCGGGGAAGGCGGACAACGTTATGCTGGCGCCCTCGGTCGCGGCAGCCGCGGGGGGCTCGAAGCCCAGACCGGCGATCGCACGCACCCCGAACACGAGTCCCACGAACAGCCCGCTGAGCACGACCAGCGTCGCGATCACGCCGATAAGGTGACGACGGCTGCCTGTTGGCATCTGCTGCACCTCCAAGCTTCACCCAGAGGTTGACAATGCTCACGCTCAGCCGCCCGCCGGGTTAATGCAGCCCGGGCATTTAGGACGACCATTGTTTGCGCGAGCGTTAAACAAGGCACACGTTACGCCCGTACGGCAGAGCATGAGAAGATGTGTGGGCCGCGGAACGCGTAACGGCTGCGGAAAGGACCTAGGTCCCGAAAACGGCGTTCCGGGGCATTTCGCCGGAACGGGTGCTCGTACCCTCGAATGACTTGCGGCTACATCTGGTCGCCGAGGGCGTAGGCGCGTTTGGCGTTGTCGGCGCAGAGCATCTTGGTCAGGCGCACCACCGTTCGTTCGGCATAAAGGTCTTCGTTTAGGCCGGCGGTGAAGAAGGCGGAAAGGGCGGTCCGGAACAGCGCGGCACCCAGGTAATACAGTTCCGGCAGGCCGAACGCGTCCGATGAGTACAGGAACTTGCCGAACGGGGTGAGCTCGAGGGCCTCGGCGAGCAGCGCGGGGGCGCGGGCGCCCAGGTTGTGGGTGGCCAGGCCCGCGTCGACGTACACGTTCGCGAAGACCTGGGCGAGGTAGCCGGCCTCGCGGTGGTAGGGGTAATTGTGCAGCAGCATGACCGGGACGCCGGTCGGCTGGATCGCGCGGAGCAGCGGGGTGAGCAGCAGCGGGTTGCAGCGGTGCAGGTCGACGTCGCTGTCGCCGTAGCCGACGTGGAACTGCACGGGCAGCCCGAGGTCCACGCCGCACCAGACGAGGAACCTGTGCAGGGTCTTGTCCGCGAGCCGGGGCGGTTTCCCTGTGTCGTCGGCTCGGGCGAGCCAGCGCCCGGCGGCGGCGGCCACCTCGGCGTCGGAGGGGCGCTCGCCGGCGAGCGCGAGCCCGGTCCGGTAGGCGGCGATCGACTTGACCCCGACCACCCGGTTGGAGTCGGCGGTGCGCGTGGCCAGGGCGGAACGGACCGCGCCGGGGAAGGCGGCCGCGCCCACCCCGGCGGCGGCGACGTCCTCCGCGACCCGCTCGAGCCGGACGATCTCGTGCGCGGTCGCGCCGGCCAGGGTGCCGAGCTCGGCCGGCGAGGTGATCGGCTCCGGCGTGTAGCCGGTATCCACGCACAGCGCGGAAAGCCCGGCGGCCTGGAGGAACCGCTTGCTCACCTCGGTCGCGCCGAGCTCGGCGCGGCGGGTGGCGTAATCGCGGAGTTCGGCGTGCGGGGGCAGGCCGAGGACCGGCGGGCACAGGCGCCGGAACGCGAACCCCGCCTGCGAGTCGAACGCCGAGCCGCCGGGGAAGCCGGCGCCCTCGCTCAGCAGCGACTCCAGCGTCGCCTCGTCCGCGTCCCGGCACAGCACGCCGTGGCAGTGGTGGTCGACCAGGGGCTGCTCGGCCACGCAGGCGAGCAGGTCGGGCACTTACGCGCCTTCGCTAGGGCGACTCGTCGCCGGCCGCCGTCGCGAGCCGCGGCGCGGCCACCTGCTCGGTCGTGGCGTCCGGCGCCTTGATGCCCTCCCGCGCGGCCAGCGCGACCCCGAGCTTGCGCGCCGTGCCTGGCGCGACGATCACGGCGACGATGGCCAGGACAAGCCAGACGCCCGACGTGATGACCTCCCACCTGCCCGGGCCGGCCGCCGGCCACGGGATCACGTTGCGGTACAGCGTGTAACCCAGGACGATGATCCCGGCGATCGGGATCACGACCTGCCACGTCGGCACGGAGAGCTTGCGCTGGATGAACACCAGGATGCTTCCGCCGACGGTGGCGAGCACGTAGACCACCAGGAGGATCAGCGTGCCGATGGTCCCTGACCAGGCGAAGCTGTCGAAGGCCGTGGCGTGGAAGGCCGCCGTGTAGATGACCAGGATCACGCCGGCCATGACGAGGACCGTCAGGGTCGACCAGGCCGGAGTGCCCCAGCGCGAGCCCGACCCCAGGCCGCGCGGCCCGGCGGTGTCCCTGGACAGCGCGTACATCAGGCGCGCCGCCCCCACCGTGCAGGCCAGGCAGCAGCCGAAGGCGCTGAACGTGGTGCCGAGGGTGACCACGTCACCGACCCAGTGGCCGACGTAGCTCGAGCCCAGGTCGCCCAGCAGCGACGGCGAGTTGATAAAGGCCGTGACGCCGGTCTTGCCCGCGCCGAAGCCCATCATCTCGACCGCGGTCACGATGACGAAGTAGACGCCGCCGAAGACCGCGACGCCGAAGATGGCGCGCGGGATGTCCCGGGTCGGGTGGTTGGCCTCCTCACCCAGGGTGGCCGCCGCCTCGAACCCGGCGAACGACAGGAAGCCGAACACCACCCCCAGGAACAGCCCGGAGAAGCTCGTCCCCGGCGTCACCTGGAACACGGTCCAGGTGAAGTGGTGATGGTCCGGCGCGTTCCCGGCCAGCAGGCGGACCAGCACCACCGCGGTGACGACCAGGATCAGCACGACCGTGACGCCCTCGACCGACAGCAGCACGCCCGCGCCGCGCCTGGCGGGCATGACGGCCAGGAACAGGACCAGGACCAGCGCCACGGCCGCCAGGACGAACGGCGCCCAGGACGGCGGGTTATGCCAGATCCCCACGGCCTCAAGGAACGCGCTGCCGAAGATGCCCGCTGCGCTCGCGGTGACCACCGCGTAGAAGATGTAGGTGCCCATCAGGCCCCAGCCCGCGACCACCCCCGCGCGCGGCCCGAGCGTGGCGCCGACGAACGCGTAGGCCGAGCCGGAGTGGTGGAAGTACTGGGTCAGCCGGACGAAGGAGTAGGCCACCAGCAGGATGCCGACGGCCGCGATGAGGAAGGTCAGCGGTACCGCGCGGCCCGCGGTGCCCGCGCTCGCCTGCGGGTTGATGTTCGCGGCCATGCTCGGCGCCATCAGCGCGACCGACAGACCGACCGCCGCCCAGATGGACAGTCCACGCTTCAGCCCGAACACTGGGAGTCCTTGGGACGCCTCGGGTTCTCTCGACCCAGACGCGCCGGACGGAGTTGCGGCCATATGCTCCTCCTCTGCTGTGCTCCGTTCCCAGTAGTGTCCCTCCCGACCGGGCGGTACGGAAGGGGCAAAAGATACGAAAACGTCGATTTCACCAGGTATTTTTTGCCGAACGTTCGGCGGTTGCTGTGGGTGTGACGCGGGTTGCCTCATCGTGATGGGGCGGCGGAAGGCTTGATTCGGCGGGTCGTCGTAATGGGCGGGAAATCACGATCGAACCGTTTTGCCCCGTCGCGCGTCACAGAGGGTAGGACCTAATTGTCAGGAGGTGACCTACAGTGAGCGGTGCCTACCCGGTGCTCCACGTGGGCTCCTTTGGGTCCGCGGGTTCAGCGGGGCCGGTCGGATCGACGCGTACCCGGGGTCCGTGGATCCGCACGTTCCGCGGGACGCCCGCGTCCGTACCTGAGGCGCGCCGCTTCGTGGCAGAACTGCTGACCGGGTGCCCGGCCAGGGAAGTGCTCATGACGTGTGTTTCGGAACTGTCCGCGAACGCGATCATGCACACCGCCTCCGGATCTGCCGGCGGCGAGTTCATCGTCGAGGTCGCGTGCCCGCAGGACGGGGTGGCCAGGGTCGCGGTGACCGACGAGGGCGGTGCTTCGGTTCCCGCTGCTGGCGCCCTGGGCGGCGCCCTCGATCTGGCCGCCGAGGGCGGCCGGGGGCTGGCCCTGGTGGCCGCCTGCACCAGCCGGTGGGGATGGGTGGAGGCGTATCCGGGACGCACTGTGTGGGCCGAGGCCTGCTGGCCGGTCGGGGTTCCCTCGCCCGGGCGGGGCCGGTCCGCGAAGGGCACCCGCCTGCTCCGCTCCCCCGCTGCTGGCGACGACAGGCTTCCGCCCAGCCCTGCGGCGTAGAAACGCAGTTCCGGCTCGCGAGAAGGATCGCTAGAAGGGCGGCGCAGACAGCCGGTCCGGGGGATGGCCGGCCCGAGGCTGCGGAGCTACCCTTTGGGTGCATCGTGCTCGTGGGGAGGCGCTGGCAATGGCAGGCCCGGGAGACGAGATAACAACGGGCGCGGGCGCCCTGAGCCGCCTGCGGGCGTCGGACGCCGACCGCGAACAGGCGATCGAGCTCCTCAAGGCCGCGTTCGTGCAGGGACGGCTGGCCAAGGACGAGTTTGACCTGCGGGTGGGCCAGGTGCTGGCCTCGCGGACCTGCGCGGACCTGCAAACCGTCACCGTCGGCATCCCGGCTGGGGCAACCGCGGTCCAGCCGCCCCGGACCCGCCTCGGCGCCGCCCGCGCGGCCCGCAGGCAGCACAAGGACGCGATCGGGCGGTCCGCGCGGGCGCTGGCCGACCAGGAGCGGATGCACGGGCCTGACCACCCGGACACCATCGCGGCCCGGGCCGCCCTGGCCACGGCGCTGCGCGTGGCGGGGAAGCTGAAGGACGCCATCAGGCAGTACGAGCGGGTCCTCGCCGACCGGGAGCGGATCAGCGGCTCTGACCACCCGGGCACCATCGTGGCCCGCGCCAACCTGGCCTTCGCCTACCGCAGCGCGGGACGGCTGCGGGAGGCCGTCTCGGCCTACGAGAGGACGCTCGCCGACCGGGAGCGCGTCCAGGGACGCGATCACCGGGACACCCTGACCGCGCGGGCCAACCTGGCCGTGTGCTACCAGCAGGCGCGCAGGCTGACGGAGGCCATCCCGGCGTATAAGCGCGCACTGGCCGACAGCGAGCAGATGCTCGGACCCGGCGACATCGAGACGCTGACCACCCGGTGTAACCTCGCCTCGGCCTACTACATGGTCGGCCGCCTGACCGAGGTGATCGTGATCCTGCGGCGCGCCCTGGCCGACTGCGAGCGCTACCTCGGGCCAGATCACCCGATGACCCATATCGTGCGCGTGAACCTTGACGCTGCCACCCTGATCTGACGGCGCCGATTAGGTTGGCCCGGGGTCATCCACGCCTCGGCCAAGGCCGCGATGTAGCAATCACAGGCCCACTGAGGCTTCAATAACCAACCGACGGGTGTTGGCACAGTTGCCGTGTTCATCCGGTCCGTTCTTCGGGTTGGGTGCCCCTAATGGGTGTTGGGTGCCACAGCTCCCGTCTATCGGGCCCAGGGTGCCCCAACACCCATTTCTAGGCCGCGATTAGGTTGGTATCTCGAATATAAGATATTGTTTGAGGTATGGATGGTGAGCTGAAGCCGAACGCCAGGGCTGGTGAGGGTCCTGGGGCTTTCGAGACGACGGGGGCCGGGGGCCTGGAGCGGCTGCCGGTTATGCCGGGGTTCCGCGAGATGGCGTTGCGCCGGATGGCGGACGAGCAGGCGGCACCGACGGCCGGCGAGAGGGCGGCCCGGATGGCCGAGGATCGCGGCCGGCTGGTCCGCGAGCTTGCGGAGCAGCGGCAGGCGGCCGGGCTTTCGCAGACCGAGGTCGCGGCCCGCATGGGAACGTCTCAGTCCGCGGTGGCCAGGCTGGAGTCCGGCGCGGCGGACGTGCGCGCCTCCACGCTTGAACGTTACGCGGCCGCCGTCGGCGGCCAGATCACCTGGAAACTCAACCGACCGGAGGAAGGAGCCAGCGGATGACGCACCAGGCATCGCCGCTACGGCCAGCACGCGCTCACTTGCCAGGAGGTCCGCCGGATGTGCCGCGCTGGCCTGGCCCGCCGCCCTTCCCGGGCTGGCCTGGCCCGCCGCCCTTCCCGGGCTGGCCGCCCGCGCCGCCGACGCCTGCCCCGGGGCCGGTCCCGCCGACCCGGGTGTGGCTGGACCCGCACGCCGACTGGAAGGCACTGCTGTTCGAACGGCTGCTTGAGAAGCGGATCGTGCTGGCTTCGGGGATGCTGGACGACGACGCGGCCTCCAGGCTCTCGGCTCAGCTGCTCGCGCTGGACGCGGAAGGAGACAAGCCGATCCGCCTGGAACTGCAGAACCTGCGGGCTGAGCTGCCGGCCGCCCTCACCGTCATGGGCATCCTCGACGTCATGCGCGTGCCCGTACACGGGTGCGTGAGCGGCGAGATCAGCGGTCCGGCGCTGGGCGTCCTCGCCTGCTGCACGCGCCGGACCGGCTACCCGAACGCGTCTTTCACGCTCAGCGAGCCGAGGCTGGAACTCGGCGGCACGGCGAGCGCGGTCAGCGCACGCGAGCAGCAGGTGTGCCGCATGCTCGACACGCTGTACTTCAGGCTCGCCGAGGTCACGGGGCGCGAGACGGACGAGATCCGCGAGGACGCGCGTCGCGGCCACGGTCTGACGACCGCCCAGGCGATCGGCTACGGCCTCATCCAGGCCCAGGAGACGGCACCACGGATGAACCGGGAAGGCGGCCACCCGGCACAGGACTGAACGCCGGCGGGGCGCATTGCGCGATTAGTCCGGCTCCAGACATAAAATAGCCCTCTGTACACACTCGCTCTCAGTGGGTAACATCGAACCGCGGGTACGACCCGTACGAAAGTGGTAGGGATCGGCGAGGATCGTGACATCTCGTCCGAGAAATGGCTGAACTGGGGCCTAAGATGAACACTGAGAGCGACTGGTCGAGTGGGAATCGTTATCAGAGCCCCGTTGCAGCCGAAAAGCCGCAGCGTACGGCGCGGTACAGCTGGGACTGGCCGGAAAACCTCGCGCCGGATTGGACGCCGCCGCCGGGCCTGGTTGCGCCTGGTCGCGCACAAGCCGGGCTCGCGGACGGTAACCACTCGAGCGACGGGCATATGCCCGGGGACGAGCCGGACGTGGACTACTGGGGCAGCGACCGCCCGGATCTGGGACCGGCCGACCAGGAGGCTGCGGACCTCGGACCAGAACCGGCAGATGACGAGCCGGCCGTCCAGGGGCGGGTGGTAGACGAGCTGGCTGATTACCAGCCGGGGGACGGATTGGCGGACCGGCTTGGGGAGGGCTGGCCGGGAGACGGACCGGCGGACCAGGTTGCAGATGGCGAGCCGGAGGACGGAACGGCCGAGCGGCTAGGAGATGGCGAGCTAGAGGACGGACCAGCGGACCAGGTTGAGGAGGGCTGGCGGGGAGACGAACCGGCCGACCAGGTAGGAGATGGCGAGCCGGGGGGCGGATCGGCGGAGCGGCTGGGGGATCGCGGAACGGCGGGGATGGCGGCGGAGGCTGGACAGGGGGATGACGAGGAGGGCTGGCCGGGGGTGGCGCCTGCGGCGGGGTGGTTCTTGCGGGCGCCGGGTGAGACTGGCTGGGACAGCGCGACGGCGGTTGGAGCCGGCGCGGTGCCGTTGCCACGGCGGGAGTCGGACTCAGCCTGGCCGGGGTCGTCAGGGTCTCCCGCGCCGGTGGCCCCGGACGGGGTAGGAGCCGAGATTGGCGGTTGGGGCGGGAACGGGACAGGCGCCGGGACCAGTCTTGACAGCGGGAACGGCGTGGGCGCCGGCAACGGCGTGGGCGGCGGGAACGGCGTGGGCGGCGGGAACGGCGTGGGCGGCGGGAACGGCGTGGGCGGCGGGAACGGCTCGAGGCCGACCGGTGGCTGGAGCATGGCCGGGGCCGGCTTGCCGGCGGAGCCGGTGGTCGGGGCGACTCGGGCGCTGTGGGGTAGGGCGGGCGGTCCGGGGTTCCAACCGGGGCGTCCGGGTGCGGGGCCGAGGAGGGCGCCGGTTGAGCCTTCCCCTTGGCAGAAGTCGCAGGGCTTGTGGCGTGACTCGGCCATTGCCTGGGACCAGCAACCGCAACCTCCGGCACCGGCGGTCTCCCAACGCCGGGAGCTGAGGCCGAGCCCGCTCCCACCGCGGAGGCCGAGCGCGCTGCCACCGCGGAGGCCTAGCCCGCTGCCACCGCGGGTACCGAGTCCCCTGCCGCCGCCGAGGATCCCGGCGGATACCCTTCCGCCACCAGAGCGGTACATGGGCTGGCGCGCCGGGTCGGGATCCGGGCCAGCCGAGCCGGTAAACGGGGCCTGGCCAGGGCATGGGCAAGTTCCGCTGAGCGCGCCGGTCTTCGCGGACTCCGAACCGGAGGCGAGTGACGACCGGAATGCGGTGCGAGTCGACGACGAGCTCGATCTCCCATGGGACCGCTCGTTCGGTTGGGAGCGCGCCTCCGGCCGGCATGGGACGACTGACACCCTCCTCCTCGAGGAGGAACCGCCGGGAACCTGGCGGCCGGACCGCAGGAGGAACCTCGTCACGCGCCGGACCGCGACGATCGCGGTGCCGATCATCGTGCTCATCGCGGTCGCCGCGCTGGCGCTCGCGCTGCTGACCGGGCACGGCCCGAGGTTCGGCCAGCTGGCGGCGGACCAGCCCAGGAACCAGGGCCCGGCGCTGCCGCAGGCGCTGACCGCCGCGGCGTTCGGCACCTATCCCGGGCAGCAGCAGCGCGGCGTCTTCCAGACCGTCAACCGCATCGTCGCCTCGGGGAACACGTTCGTCACGATGGGCTCGCAGACGAGCGACGGCATCGTCCGGCAGCAGTTCTTCGTGTCCAGCAACGCGGGGGCCACCTGGCGGCTGGCCACGGTGCAATCGCCGGGCGGCGGCCAGGCGCCGGTCGGGCATGCCGCCTTGCTCCTGGCCGGCGGCCCGGGCGGATGGGCCGCGATCGGGTCGCAGGCCCTCTGGACCAGCCAGGACGGCCAGAGCTGGACGCTGGCCGCCACGCACGGAATCACCCCGCAACTCCCCGGCGATTCGATCTGGGTGATCACCAGGACCGCCCAGGGATTCCTGGCCGCGGGCTCCGGCTCGGCCGACGGCGATGCGTCGCAGGCGGTGCTCTGGACGTCGCCGAACGGCGTGACCTGGCACCGGATGACGGCCGCGCAGCTGGGGCTGGCGGCCGCAGGCGAGCGGGTGCTGAACATCTCCTACGCCACGTGGCTGGGTGATGACACGCTGATCTCCGGCGAGGTCGCCGCGAACGGGACGACCTACTCCGGCGCGTGGCTGAGCACGAACGGCGGATCGTCGTGGACCAGGGTGACGATACCGGCGGATCACGGCGCGGGGACCTCGATCGCCGGCGTGGCGTTCGACAGCGCGGGCCTGATCGCGGTCCGGCCAGGCCGCTCTGCGAGCGGCGCCGACGACGGCGTGGCCTATTTTTCGCCAAACGGGCGTGCCTGGCAGTACTCGGGCACCATCGACGCGTCCGGTGGCTGGACCCCGGGCGTGGTGAAGGGCAGCGTTTACGGCTTCGTGGTGGCCGGGACGAGCGCCGCGGGCCGGCTCGTGGCCTACTCGAGCACCGGCAGCGGCGCCAGCTGGCAGCCGACCGGCTCGCTCGGCGATGCCGCCGAGGAGTCCGTGGTCGGCGCGACGGTCGCACCGGCGGGCACCATCATCGCCGTCGGGTACACCGCGCAGGACGAGACCGGCCAGCAGGGGATGCTCATCGAGGCGAATACAGCGGGGACCGTGCGCCAGGTCTCGCTGGCAGGCATCCCAGGCGGAACGATCCCGGAGCTCACGGTCAACGGCCTGGCCGTCGCCGACGGCCAGCAGGTCGCCGTGGGCAGCGCGGACGGCTACCCGGCGGTATGGCGGAAGGCATCAGGTAACTCCTGGGCCCTGGTCACCCAGCTCGGGTCGGTGCCCGCGGGAACCGGACTCCGGGCGCTGACCGGGGTGGCTCACGGGTCGGCGGGCTGGCTGGCGGTCGGCGCGCCCGGTCCCTACGTCGCGACCTCCGCTGACGGCACGACCTGGCAGTTCGCCACGGGACCTGGCTCGGTCACCGCCGACCTGGCCGGAGTGGCCGCCGTGGCCACCGCCGCGGGCCCGGCCGGGTACATCATCGTCGGCAAGCTGGTCGCGCCGGGCGGGAACTGCGTGGCCGACGTGTGGTGGTCGCCGAACCTTTCCATCTGGGTCCGCGCGCACGACGTGAACGATGCGACCGGCTCGAGCCAGGTCCTCGCGGTCGCCGCGAGCGCGCACGGTTTCGTGTCGGTCGGCTCGCACGACGGCAGGCCGGCGGTGTGGACGACGAGCGACGGCCGCAGCTGGACGACGATCGTCCTGCCCATGCCGGCCGGTGCCACCGGCGCCGTGCTGCAGCAGATCGCGATCAGCGGCGACCGCGTGGTCGCGCTGGGCCAGGAAACGACCATGGCCGGTACCCTGCCGATCGCGGAGCTGTCCGTCGACGGGGGAACCACCTGGCAGCAGATCCCGTTCAGGTCGCCGGGAACGGACACGGCCTTTACCGCGCTCACCGCGGGCCTAGGCGGCTTCGCCGCCACCGGGCAGTTCGGCGAGCCCGGGCAGCGGGAGATCGCGGTCTGGACCTCAGCCAACGGGACGGTCTGGTCGCCGGCGCAGATCGGCGGGCTCACCGGGGCCCAGGCCGGCGGCAGTTACCTGCTGACCGCGCTGGCCCCCGCCGGTTCCGGCGTGACCGGCATCGGCTCGATCGCGACCCAGCAGAGCCTAGAGCCCTTCACCGTGAGGCTCCCGGCCGGCTGAGGTCGCCGGCCGGGAGGCGAGTGGCGTCACTCGGCTCGCGCCGTGGGGCTCAGGATGGCCTGGTCCAACGGGATGATCGTGATCACCCTGGCCGGCGAGCAGGTCAGCATGATCACCCGCTTCGACAACAGCGCGATCGCCCGCTTCGGGCTCCCCCGGTCGCTGCCGGCCTGAACGTGCACGGCGTCGGGCGATACCCTGCCGGTGTCCACGGGTGCCAGGGCCGCCTTGGCCCTGGGTGACGGGAGGGCTGACCATGAACGACCGGACCGAGGCCGGCGAGGAGGGGATCCGGCCGTTCCGCATCGATATCCCGCAGGAGGACCTCGACGACCTGCGCACCCGGCTGGCCAGGACGCGCTGGCCGGACCAGCTTCCCGGAGCCGGCTGGGACTACGGCATCCCGCTCGCGGTGGTGCAAGAGCTAGCCGAGTACTGGCGCGACGGCTACGACTGGCGGGTTCACGAGCGGAGGCTGAATGCGTTCCCTCAGTTCACCACCACCGTCGACGGGCAGAACGTGCACTTCCTGCACGTGCGCTCGGCGGAGCCAGGCGCCCTGCCGCTGATCATGACCCACGGCTGGCCCGGCTCGATCGTGGAGTTCATGAACGTCATCGGCCCGCTGACCGACCCCGGAGCCTACGGCGGCGATCCCGCCGACGCGTTCCACCTGGTCGTCCCGTCGATTCCCGGCTACGGGTTCTCCGGGCCGACCCGGGACCGGGGATGGAACACGCAGCGCGTCGCGCGGGCCTGGGACGAGCTGATGGGACGGCTCGGCTACGAGCGCTACGGCGCGCAGGGCGGCGACTGGGGTTCGGCGATTTCCAGGGAACTCGGGCTCATCGCCCCCGAGCACCTGATCGGCGTGCACCTGAACATGCTGTTCCCCCAGGTCCGGGGCGAGCCGACCGACCTGGCCGACCAGGAGAGGACGCGCCTTGAGGCTCTGCGCCGCTTCCGGTCCGACGGGAGCGGGTACTTCACGATCCAGGCCACCCGCCCCCAGACGCTGGCCTACGCGCTCACCGACTCACCGGCAGGCCAGCTGGCCTGGATCGCGGAGAAGTTCAACGAGTGGACCGACGGCGGGCTGCCGGAGGCGGTCGACCGTGACCAGATGCTGACCAACATCTCGGTGTACTGGCTGACCGGAACGGCAGGCTCGTCGGCCCGGCTGTACTTCGAGGCCGCCCACTCCGGCTCCTGGGGCCCGCCTGCCACGTCCGCCGTGCCCACCGGGATCGCGGTCTTCCCGCGGGAGATCGCCCCGCCGATCCGGCGTTTCGCCGAGCAGTCCAACACCATCGTGCACTGGTCCGAGTTCGACCGCGGCGGCCACTTCGCGGCCATGGAAGAACCCGACCTGCTCGTCGGCGACGTGCGCGAGTTCTTCCGGCTGTTCCGCTGACGCTCCGGCCGGCCGGGGGTCAGCCGGGCGCTGGTTGCCAGGCGTGGCGAGGCCGGGCACAGTTATCTCGTGCGGTCCTGGCCTGGATGACCGAGGAGGCGTCATGCGTGCTCGCGAGCCGGACTACGAGGGCGCGGTCGAGCGGGACGGGGTGCGGGTCGGCTACGACGTGTACGGCGCGGGAGAGCCGACGATCCTTCTGCTGACGTCCTGGGCGATTGTGCATGCCCGGCAGTGGAAGGCCCAGGTGCCGTACCTGGCGCGGCGATTCCGCGTGATCACCGTGGAGGGCCGCGGCAACGGCCGGGCTGACCGACCGGAGACGGCGGAGGCCTACAGCGACCGGGAGTACGTCGACGACGCGATCGCCGTGCTGGACGCGGCCGGGATGGACCGGGCCGTGGTCGTCGGCGTGTCGCTGGGCGGCAGGCACGCGCTGCAGCTGGCGGCGTGGTATCCGGAGCGGGCGGCCGGGGTGGTCGCGATCGGCACGGCGCTGCCCTGGCCGGTCCCTCCGGACTTCGAAGAGCCGAAGGACAGCTACGAGGACTGGGGGAAGGCTAACCGGCACTACTGGCTGGCCGACTACCGGGGCTGGGTCGAGTTCTTCATGTCACAGGTGTTCACCGAGCCGCACTCCATAAAGCAGCAAGAGGACGGGGTGAACTGGGGGCTGGAGACGAGAGCGGAGACGCTGCTGCTGACGGCTCCGGCCGTGGCCGCGCCCACCGCGGCGGACGCCGAGGCCATCTGCAGGCAGGTGCGTTGCCCGGTCCTGATCGTGCACGGCGACCAGGACGGTATCGTGCCCTACGAGACCGGCGTGGCCCTGGCCCGCTGGACCGGCGGGCAGCTGGTGACCATGCACGGCGGCGGGCACGCCCCGACGATGCGCGACCCGGTCCAGGCCAACCTGCTCATCCGGAGTTTCGCCGAGTCGCTGCGTCCCGGGGCGGCCGGGCAGCGGACCTGGACCAGGGGCAGGGATCGGCGCAAACGAGTGCTGTACGTCAGCTCGCCGATCGGGCTCGGCCACGTGCGCCGCGACCTGGCCATCGCGGGCGAACTGCGGGCCAAGCACCCCGGCCTGGAGATCGACTGGCTCACCCAGCAGCCGGTGACCCGGGCCCTGGAGGAACATGGCGAGCGGGTGCACCCTGCGTCGCGCTGGCTGGCCAACGAGAGCGCGCACATCGAGTCCGAGGCGGGCGAGCACAACCTGAACGTGTTCCAGGCCGTCCGCCGGATGGACGAGATCATGGTGGCGAACTTCATGGTGTTCCACGACCTGGTATCCGACGAGCCGTACGACCTGTGGATCGTCGACGAGGGCTGGGACGTCGACCACTTCCTGTTCGACAGCCCCGAGCTCAAGCGGACCGCGTACGCGTGGCTCACCGACTTCGTGGGCTTCCTGCCCATGTCCGAAGGTGGCGCCGCCGAGGCCGCCCTCACCGCGGACTGGAACGCGGAGCGGGTCGAGCGGATGCGACGATACCCGCGGCTGCGGGACCGTTCGATCTTCGTCGGGAACCCCGGAGACCTGGTCGACCTCCCTCTCGGGCCGGGACTGCCGAGCGTGCGCGACTGGGCGCTGGAGCGCTACACGTGTGCCGGGTACGTCACCGGATCCGCTCTCCCGGGTGACCGGGAGGCGCTGCGCGCCGAACTCGGCTACCGGCCGGGCGAGCGGATCTGCCTGGTGACCGTGGGCGGTTCCGGGGTGGGCGGGCACCTGCTGCGCCGGGTTGCCGCGGCGTTCCCGCTGGCGGAGAAGAAGGTCTCCGGGCTGCGGATGATCGCGGTGACCGGCCCGCGGATCGACCCGGCGTCGGTCCCGGTGCCCGACGGTGTAGAACTGCGCGGCTATGTCCCTGACCTGCACCGGCACCTGGCCGCCTGCGACCTGGCCGTGGTGCAGGGCGGGCTGACCACGACCATGGAGCTGACGGCGGCGCGCAGGCCGTTCATCTACGTACCGCTCGCCCGCCACTTCGAGCAGCAGATCCACGTGGCCCACCGGCTCGCGCAGTACCGCGCCGGGCGGCGGCTTGACTACACAGCGGCCCACCCCGAGTATCTCGCCGAAGCCATCGCCAGCGAGATCGACCGCCCGGTCAACTACCGCCCGGTGGAGACCGATGGCGCCGCCCGGGCCGCAGCACTGCTGGCTGAGCTGCTGTAACGCCCGCCTGAACGATCAGGCTGCCGCAGGAGGTTGGCCTGGCGCTCGGCGCCCAGGCCGGAGAGGCCAGAATCCGCGACGTGGTCACGCTGGCGGGCCTGACCCGCTTCCGCCGGGCTGGCGAGTCGCTGACCAACGCCGTATTCGAGGTCAGGCCTTAGCAGGCACAGCTCATCGGCACCGTCGTCCAACCTGAGCCGGAGCTAGCGGGCCTGAAGCTCCGGCCGGGCGCGGGCGGCGGACGGCGGCCAGAACGCCGGCCTATCGATGCGATGGTCGCCGGTGGCCTGGCCTTACCGGTGCCACGGCTTGGGCCTGGCCGAGCCGTTCCCGCTGGTTGGGGGGCCGCTCGCGTCGCCGTCGGTCCTGGCCATGGCCAGCAGGAGCACGGCGAGCAGCGCGCCGAGCGGGGCGACCAAGGCGATGAAGTCGGAGGAGTCGAGGTTGCCCAGGGCCTCGAGGGCTCCGGCGAATCCGACGATGACCACGGCCACCACGACCAGCCCCCAGGCGGGCAGGAACAGCCGCGGCACCGCAGGCGAGGGAGCCTCTGACCCGTCCGGCACGGCGGTGATGGCCTTCGTCTCGCGGCGCTCGGTGAGGCCCTCGCGGACCCGCGCGGTGATCATGAGGTTGCCTGGCCGGTCGGCGATCAGGAGCAGCTGGTCGGGGTGAGCCGGGTCCGGCGACTGGAACACCGAGCCTCCGCCCGCCGCCCACGTCACGACCTTCCCGTCGCCTGACGGCCGGACGCTGTAGCGGACCTGCTCGCCGGCCACCACGGTGTCCGGGCCGTCAATGGTCAGTTGGGGCGGCCTGGCGCGGGAGGAACCCCGGGCCTCGGGGACGGCGCCATTCCCGTGGCCGCCGCCATTCCCGTGGCCGCCGCCGTTCCCGTGGCCGCCGCCGTTGACCGCCGCGGGAGCAGCCGCTTCCGCGGGAACCTCGGCGGTCGTTTCGTCCGTCACGCTGATCTGCCGGCGGGCCAGCAGCTCGGCGAGCCGGATCTGACGCACGTGCACGTTCCAGGCCATCGCCACCACGGCCCCGGCCAGGCCGGAGGCCCCGAGTCCGAGCAAGGCGGCGACCGCGGGGTGGCCGGTGGTGGCGGTTACGGTTGCGAGCATGGCGCCTCCCTGGTCCGGGGCATGCTCATATTAAAACATACAATCGAATCGATTGGAACTCTGACTTCGTGGCTCGAACGAGCTGCGGGTCAGAGGATCATGCGCGGGTGGCCGTTGCGCCGCATCGGGGGCAGCGGAACGGACCCGGGCGGATGACCACCGCGCCAGGGGCCCGTCAGGTTCCCTGTGCAGATGGATTAGGCCAGGAGGCGGGTCCGCCATCGCTGGAAGCTGCCGGCCAGCCGGTGGCGATTGACGGCTTGCAGGCGTGCGATGTGATCGTCGAGGTACTGGGCATAAAGCGGGATCAGCTCCCGGCTCAGGAGTTCGGTCGCCTCATCGTCGGCCGGCCGCTCCCGGCGCCAGGCCAGGGCAGCGGTAACCAGCCTGGCGGCAGGCGCGTCCACGCTGGCCAGGTAGTGCTCGGCCGCGAGGGTGTTGGTGCCCACCCGGCCCGTCTCGGCCGTGAAGAGGAAGCGGACAGGAAAGAGCACGATCTTGGTCAGCCGCCGGGGCCCGCGGGCGACCAGCCGCGAAGGGGTGCGGATCTCCTCCAGCGCGTTGTCGTCCCGGGGCCGGAGCCGAGCCCAGCCCCTGAGGCGGTCTGGTAGCCCCATGCCTGCGGCGCCAAGGTAACCAAGGGCGAACTCGGCCCCTGCCACCAGCAGTTCAGCGCCGTCGGGGCGGGCCGCAATGGACCGCACGTCCCGTCCCGTGAGCAGCCGGCCATAGTCAAGCAGGTCCAGCCGGTCCAGCGGAGGGAACCGCCCGCCGCGGCCCTGGCCCTGCAAGGTGACAGGCGTTCCCCAGAACACCGAGAGCCGCTGGTCAAGCTCTGAACCTCCGGCCTTCACCAAGTGGGCCACCTGGCGGATGGTCATGTGGTCTTTCGCCCTCAGCGGGTCATCCAGGATGAGCCCGAGATCGACGTCGCTCACCAGCGGGCTGAAGCCTCCGTGGGCCAGGCTGCCGAGCGCGTACCCGGCGATCAGGCGTGAGCCCAGGGCAGCTCGATAGGCAGACACCGCCCGGCCCAGCACGATCTCACCCAGATGGGTATCGGCAAGCTGGCCCCCGGCGCCGCCAAATTCCCCGTCAGCAGACGCCTCTGGCGCGGCGCCGTCCGGACCGGACCCTGATCTGTCTGCCACGTCAGCTCCTAGCCAAAGCGGGAGACGAAGCGGCGCTGCCGGATAGTCTCGACGGCGCGGGGACTGTAGTGCTCACGGATGTACGCGACGGCCTGGCGGTTGGGTATCCCGTCCAGCACGGCCAGGCAGGCCAGGGCCGTGCCGGTCCGGCCGTATCCGCCGGCGCAGGCGACTTCGACACGCTCGGTTTCTGCGCGCGCCCAGGCCTCGCGGAGCGCGGCAGCGGTGGCCTCGCGGTCAGCGGGCAGCCCGAAGTCGGGCCAGTGCAGCCACCGGCTTTCCCAGGTGACGAGGGGAGGCTCGTGGCCCAGGAGGTACAGCGCGAAGGCGGGCTCGGGGCCCGGGGGAACGGGCCGGCTCAGCCCCCGTCCACGGATGAGCCGGCCCGAGGGCAGGCGTAGCACGCCCGGCGCGGTGGGCTCCCAGGTGGCGGTCACGGCGCGAGCGTAGCTGCTCCGGCCAACTGGTTCTGTCAGGCCATCCGGTCGAGGATCTGGCGGACCAGGTCCATCGGGGTGTGCGGGTGGAGGAAGGCGAATCTGGCTACCGTCTCGCCCTCCCAGGCGGACGGCGGGATGAACGCCACCTGGTCGTCGAGCAGCTGGTCGGCCCAGCGGGTGTACTGCGCGGAATCCCAGCCGCGCCGGCGGAACAGGACCACGCCGAGCTCGGGCTCGCGGATCAGGTCCAGGTGATCCCTGGACCGGATTTCGGCGGCGGTCTGGCGGCCTAGTTCGATGGCCGCCTCGATGGCCTCGCTGTACGCGTCGGCCCCGTAGACCGACAGGGAGAACCACAACGGCAGGCCCCTGGCCCTTCGGGTCAGGTGGTAGGCGTAGTCGGTCGGATTCCACTCCCCCGGCGTGTCGTGGATGACGTCCAGGTAGCTCGCGTCCTGCTTGTGCACGGACCGGGCCACCGACGGGTTCCGGTACAGCAGGGCCGCGCAGTCGAACGGGGCGAACAGCCACTTGTGCGGGTCGACGATGAACGAGTCGGCGTGCTCGATTCCGTCGTACCTGGCCCGGACGCTCGGCGCGAACAGGCCGGCGCCGCCGTAGGCGCCGTCAACGTGGAACCACAGGGCGTACTCGCGCGCCACGGCGGCCGCGCCGGCGAGATCGTCGATGATGCCGGCGTTCGTGGTGCCCGACGTCGCCACGATCGCGGCCAGCGAGGCCGGGTCGCCGTCCGCCTCGATCGCCGCCGCCAGGCCCGCGCCGGTCAGCCGGTGGTCGGCGGCGGGCACGATCAGCGGGTCCATCTCGCAGATCCGCAGCGCGTTGGTGATGGAGGAATGGGCGTCCTCGCTGACCACCACCCGCCACCGCCGGCCGGCCGCGCCCGGCCCGGCCTTACGCTTGGCCACCTCCCGGGCGACGACCAGGGCGGACAGGTTGCCCGCCGAGCCGCCGGAGACGAAGCAGCCGCCCGCCGTTTCCGGCATCCCGGCGCGGTCGGCGATCAGCCGCAACGCCCGGTTCTCGGCGTGGATCGCCCCGGCCGCCTCCAGCCAGGAGATGCCCTGGATCGACGCGCAGGAGACGAGCATGTCGAACAGCAGCGAGGCCTTCGTCGGCGCCGCCGGGATGAAGCCGAGGAAGCGCGGGCTGTCCGCCGAGATCACCGCGGGCGCGATGACCGACGCGTAGACACCGAGCACCTGGTCGGGGTTGTGCGGCCCGGCGCCGGGCAGGCCCGCCAGCGCCGCGGCCAGCTCGGCGGGGTCCCGCGAGCCCTTGTCCAGCGGAACGGGGTTCAGCCGCAGGCGGTTCTCCGCGTACGCCAGGACCGACCTGATCATCGCCTCGGTGGTGGCATCCACACTGTGCATGGGCGCAACCTAGGGCCTGGGCGATGGGCGCCGCAAGGACCCGGTCCGCTGCGCGCCGGCCCGTTGAGCGGACCCGGGAGGAGCACCACCGCTCGTTCGGGATAAAAATGGGGGACCTGGATCAAGGGAGGCACGATGGCGCACCCGCTGGACCCGCTGACGGCGGATGAGATCCGGCAGGCGGCCGCTATCCTGCGGCGCGATCGCGGGGTCGGCGCCGGCTGGAGGTTCGCGTCGATCGAGCTCAGGGAGCCGGGCAAGGACGCGCTGGGCGCCCTGGAGGCGGTCGGGGACGCAGGTGGCCGGGAGGCGATCGTGGTGTGCTGGGACCGCTCGGACGGGCGGGCGTACCGGGCGGTGGTGTCGCTGACCGGCGACGCGGTCACGGCGTGGGAGTACCTGCCCGGCCAGCAGCCGAACATGACCGTGGACGAGTGGCATGAGTGCAACGAGGTCCTGCGCGCGCACCCGGCCATGGTCGACGCGCTGGCGCGGCGCGGGATCACCGACCTGTCCCTGGTGCTGACGGACATGTGGGCCTACGGCGCGGCGCTGGTGCCCGAGCGCTACCGCGGCCTGCGGATCGGCTGGTCGGACGTCTGGTACCGCGACAGCGAGTACGGCAACCCGTACGCCCATCACGTCACCGGGCTGCACGCGGTGATCGACCTGAACCGCATGACGGTGCTGGAGATCGAGGACAGCCTGGACGGGCGGGACGCGGCCGATCACCCTGACGTGCGGGGCGAGTACCTGCCCGAGCTCACCGGGATGCCGCTGCGCGAGGTCAAGCCGCTCGAGGTCAGCCAGCCGGAGGGGGTCGGCTTCACGCTGGACGGCCGGCTGCTCTCCTGGCAGAACTGGCGGCTGCGGCTAGGGTTCAACCACCGCGAGGGGCTCGTCTTGCACCAGGTGGGGTTCTTGGATTCCGGACGGTTCCGGTCCGTGGCGCACCGGATGTCGTTCGCGGAGATGTTCGTGCCGTACCGGGACCCCAGCCCCGACCACTACCGGCGCACCGCGTTCGACATCGGCGAGTGGGGCCTCGGGTTCATGACCACCTCGCTCGAGCTGGGCTGCGACTGCCTGGGCGAGATCACGTACCTGGACGCGGTGGTGCACGACTCGGCCGGCGAGCCGCGCGCGATCCCGCACGCGATCTGCATCCACGAGGAGGACGGCGGGGTGCTGTGGAAGCACGTCGACGAGCGGGCCGGCGCCGCGGTGCGGCGGGCCCGGCGGCTGGTGATCTCCTTCCACGTCACCGTGGCCAACTACGAGTACCTGGTGTACTGGCGGTTCTACCAGGACGGGAACATCGAGTGCGAGGTCCGCGCGACCGGGATCCTGGTGACCTCGCACGTCGGCGCGGACGGTTCGGCGGCCAACGGGACCGTGGTGGACCAGCGGACCTACGCGCCGTTCCACCAGCACTTCATCGTCGCGCGGCTGGACCTTGACGTGGACGGGCCTGACAACACGGTCTACGCGACCGACTCGCGCGCCACCGGGGCTTCCGACGCTGACCCGTACGGGCTGGGGCTGGTGGTGACGAGCACGCCACTGCGCACCGAGGCGGAGGGCAAGCAGGACTACGACTGGGCTACGCAGCGCGGCTGGAAGGTCGTCAACGACAACGTGCGGAACCGACTGGGTTCCAGCGTCGGGTACAAGCTGGTGCCGTCGGGGATGTTCCCGCCGCTGCTCGACCCGGCGACGCCCGCGTTCCGGCGGGCCGAGGTCATCGGGCACACGCTCTGGGTCACGCCGTACCGCGAGGATGAGCGCTGGCCGTGCGGCGAGTTCCCGAACCTGAGTTCGCGCGATGAGGGCCTGCCCGCCTGGACCGCCGCCGACCGGCCGATCGAGAACACCGACGTGGTGTTGTGGTATGTGTTCGGCATCCATCACATCACCCGGCCGGAGGACTGGCCGGTGATGCCGGTCGACGCCGTGTCGTTCTGGCTCAAGCCGTTCGGGTTCTTCGACCGCAACCCGGCGCTTGACCTGCCGCCGAGCCCGGCGGAGTGTGCCGGCTCCGGCTTACCGGTCAGCTTGGGCCCGGAGGGTTGCAGCGACTTTGCCACCGCGATGGCGTGCGGGCAGACGGTCCTGAGGGCAGGATGGTGACGGCCGCCGGTCCCGGACCTTCAAGGAGGAAGCGAGCATGACGTCAACCGCCTTGCTCCTCATGGATGTGCAGCAAGCCATCGTGGAGCGCTTCCCCGGGCAGGAGGACTACCTGGCCCGGCTGGCCAGCGCCGCCGACGCCGCCCGCCGGGCCGGCATCGCGGTCATCTACGTGACCGTCGCGTTCCGCCCCGGCTATCCCGAGGTCAGCCCCCAGAACAGGACCTTCGCGGGCATCCGGGGATCCGGCCGGTATGTCGATGGCGATCCCGGCTCGCGCATTCATCCCGCCATCGCCCCGGCTCCCGGCGAGGTGATCATCGCCAAGCGCCGGGTGTCCGCGTTCTCCGGCAGCGACCTGGACATGGTGCTGCGCGCAGGCGGGGTCGAGAGCCTCGTCCTGGCGGGCATCGCGACGAGCGGGGTGGTGCTCTCCACCCTCCGCCAGGCCGCCGACCTGGATTACCGTCTCACGGTCCTGGCGGACGGCTGCCTCGATGCCGACGCCGAGGTGCACCGGGTCCTGCTGGGCAAGGTGTTCGCGCGCCAGGCCGAGGTCATCTCCATCGCCGACTGGATAGCGAGCGTCGACCATGCCGTATGAGGTGCGCACCGAATGGGCCGAGCCGCGGTTGCTGGCGGCGATCCGCGAGAGAACTACTGCTCAGCGGCTCGGCGCGGACATCGTGCGCCTGCTGGACCAGATCTGGTCGGCGCTGCGCGAGCAGGGCGTGCGCACCGGGCACAACGTCGTCGTCTACCTCGGCGGTGAGAGTGACACGCTGGCCATGGACGTCGGCGTGGAGGCGCTGTCCGAGTTCGAGGACCGCGGCCCGATCCGGCACGTGTTCACGCCGTCGGGCGAGGTGGCCACGACCGCGCACTTCGGCGAGTACTCGGACATGGGGCGCGCTTATTCGGCCCTGCAGCGCTGGTGCGCGGACCACGGGCGCTCCCCGGCCGGGGTGAGCTGGGAGGTCTACGGCGACTGGGATGACGACCCGGCCAAGCGTCGCACGGACGTGTACTTCCTGCTTGAGGCGGCCGAAGGTAGCTGACCGGCCGGCCCGCTGAACAGGGCTCAGCAGCGCTCGCTCAGGCCGGAGCAAGAACGCACGTGGTTGATCTTGGGCACTCCCTCCCGGCGGGTCGATGCCCGGGAAGCTTCTGCTATGCACCGCATGCATGACCGTATAACTAGTTTGACCGGTCTCTGAATGACCTGTAAAATGATCTTACTAGTCACTCACGGAGGTCGGGGGCGCCGGCTCGCGGGGCGGCCTGGCCAATCGGAGGTACGAGTCATGGTGATCCTCCTCGGGCTGGCCGCGGCCGTGCTCTACGGCGGCGGCGACTTCATCGGCGGCATGGCTACTCGCCGGGTGCACGTGCTGACCGTGCTCCTGCTGGCCGAGACCGCGGGAGCGATCGCCGCCCTCGCCGCCGCGGTGGTATCGCCAGGCGCGGCCAGCCTGACCGGGCTGGCCTGGGGGTTCAGCGCCGGCGTGATCGGCGGGCTGGGCCTGATCGTCTTCTACATCGGCCTGGCGACCGGGCCGATGGCCGTGGTCGCGCCGGTATCCGGGCTGGTCTCTACCGTTCTGCCGGTCGCGGTGGCCCTGGCCTGGGGCGAGCGGCCTGGAGCCGGGGTCTACGCGGGCGCGCTGCTGTGCCTGGTCGCCATCGTGCTGGCCAGCTCGTCAGGCGACACCGGCACCTCGCGGGGGCCAGGCCGCCCGGGCCGGGCGATTGCCTACGGCGTGGTGTCAGGCACGGCGTTCGGCCTGTTCTTCCTGCTCATCCGTAACGCGGGGCAGTCCGGCACGGTGTGGCCCGTGGCGGCCGGGCGGGTCGGCGAGCTGGTGGCCGTCCTGGCCACCGCCTTGGTGCTGCGGCGCGGCCTGAAGCCGCACGGCGCGGACGGCAGGCTCCTCCTGGCGGCTGCGTTCGCAGGCGTCATCGATTTCATCGCGAACATCTGCTACGTGGCGGCCACCAGGACCGGGATGTTCGGCCTGGCGGTCGTGATGGCCTCGCTCTACCCGGGGGTGACCGTGCTGCTGGCCCGGGTGGTCCTCGGTGAGCGGCTGCGCTGGATCCAGCGCGCCGGCCTTGCGATCGCCGCGCTCGGCATCCTGCTCATCGCGCTCTGACGAGTGAACTCGGCGGGCATCCCGCGTTTTGCGCGGAAATGCCCGGAGATCCTCCGCCAGCACCGCGCTGGCCTGAGGCGGCGCGCCGCGCTGGCCTGAGCGGCGCGCCGCGCTGATGATCGCCGGCCGCCGCGCCGACGACCGTCACCGATAGGCGCGGGCCTGGATCGCGTAGAGATCTGCGTACACGCCCTGCCGGGCCATCAGCTCCTCGTGCGAGCCGAACTCCGTGACTGCGCCGTCGCCGATGACCACGATGAGGTCGGCCATCCGCACGGTGGAGAACCGGTGCGACACCAAGACGGTGATCCGCCCGTCCCGGCGGCTCGCCCTGGCCTGGTCGGCGTAACGCTCGAACAAGGCGTGCTCGGTCTCGGCGTCCAGGGCCGCGGTGGGCTCGTCCAGGACCGCCAGCAGCGGGGCCGGCCGCATGAAGCCGCGGGCCAGCGCCACTTTCTGCCACTGGCCGAACGACAGATCGACCCCGTCTCGGCCAGCCGGCCCCGAGCTGGGTGTCCAGCCCGGCGGCTAGGCCCTCGATGACGTCGGACGCGCCGGCCCGGTGCACCGCGGCTCTGATGGCGTCCGGCTCGTCCAGGTGATTCAGGTCGCCGAGACCGATGCTGCTCCGGGCCAGGAACTCCAGCCTGGCGAAGTCCTGGAACGCACCGGACAGCTGGGCCCGCCACTGTTTTGGCGCGATCTGGCGCAGGTCGGTCCCGTCGACCAGGATGCGCCCCGCGGTAGGCGGGTAGAACCCGCACAGCAGCTTGACCAGCGTGCTCTTGCCAGCCCCGTTCTCCCCTACGATGGCGACCACCTGGCCGGCCGGAAGCATCAGCGAGAGGTCCCGCAGTACCGGCTCGGACGTGCCGGGGTAGCAGAAGCTGATGCGGTCGAACGTGACGCCGTTGGCCAGCCGCTGCGGGGGTGGCAGGTCACCGGTTCCCCGGTGCCTGGCGGCGTAGGCCTCCAGCCAGCCGAGCCGGCGGCAGGCATCCAGCCAGAGCCGGACGAAATCGACCTCGCCCACGGTCATCGCCACGTACTGGCCCAGCCTGCCGCCGGCCGTGACCACAAGCACCACGTCGCCGGCGGACGCATGCAGGCCGTCGACCGTCCAGTACACGGCGCCGACGTAGGCGAGCGCGAACACGCCCCACGCCGCCGCCTGCCACAGCCCGCCGGCCCACTGCGTGGCCGACATCGTCCGGTACCAGCTGCCCCAGGCATCCGCCCACCGGGACACCACGTCCTGCTGGTTGCCGGTGACCCGCAGTTCCTTGGCCGGGCCCGCCGTACTCCCCAGGGCGAAGAAGTGCCGGTACCGCCGCTGATCCGGCGCAGCGGACTCCTCGGCCGCGCGGACCGTGCCAGACCGCCAGGACGACACGAGCACGGTGGGCACGGCGAACGGCGCGAGCAGCGCCATCCACGGGCTGACCGTCATCAGCACGATGAGGGTCAGCGCCAGGCAGGTGAGCGCGCTGACCGTGTTGATCAGGGCCAGCAGCATATGGTCCAGCTGGTAGACCGATTCCCGGAGCACCGCCAGCCGGTCCAGGTATTCGGGCCGCTCCTGGTGCTCGATGGTGTCCACCGACGCCTGCAGGTCGGCAACGTGAGTTTCCAGCGCGACGCCGACCTTCATCCGGAACCGGCGGGTGGCCCGGCTGGACGCCAGCCGCAGCAGCCAGATCGCCACGCTGGAGCCGGCCACCCCCGCCGTCCCGCCGATCAGCAGCGCCCGGCTGTGCTCGGTGACCCCATCGACGACGAGCTTGAGCCAGACGGCCAGCAGCGCTCCGGGCACCGTCGACAGCACCGACAGCACCAGCACCCCCATGGCCATGCCGGGCTCCGCGCGGTAGGCGTGCCGCATCGTGCGGGCCATGGTGATCAGCGCGCCGGGCATCCCCGGCGCATCGTCGGTGGCCGGGGCCGCGGCCTGCTCGGCCGCCTGGCTGCCGGGCCCGCGGCCCGGAACGTCCCGGCCGGTCACCGCCCCGGCTCCGAGCCTGCCGCTGCGTCGTCGGCGAACCGCGCCGCCTGCAGGGTGAACATGGTCGCGTACTCGCCGCCCCTGGCCATCAGCTCGTCGTGGCTGCCGAGTTCCGCAACCCGGCCGCCGTCGAGCACGCAGATGCGGTCGGCCTGACGCACCGTGGAGAACCGGTGCGATACCAGGATGGTCGTCACTCCCCTGGTCGCATCGAGCATCCGGCGGAAGATCTCGGCCTCGCCCCTGACGTCGAGTTGCGCGGTGGGCTCGTCCAGGATCACGACCCCGGCACCGCGGCGGACCGCGCACATCGCCCTGGCCAGCGCCACCCGCTGCCACTGGCCGCCGGACAGGTCGGTGCCGCCGGCGTAGGACTTGGACAGCACGGTCGCGGTCGCGGCGAGGTCCACGGCGCCGGCCTGTTGCAGCGCCCATTCGATGTCGGCGTCGCTCGCCCCGGCCGGCGCCACGTTGTCGCGCAGCGGTAGCTCGTACCTGACGTAGTCCTGGAAGACCGTACTGAGCCGCAAGCGCCAGGCGTCCAGGTCAAGGTCCCGCAGGTCGGTGCCGTCGACTTCGATCACACCGCCGGTCGGGTCGTAAAGCCGGCAGAGCAGCTTGGCCAGGGTGGTCTTGCCAGCGCCGTTCCTGCCGACGATGGCCAGCGAGGAACCGGCCGGGATGGTCAGGTTCACCCCGGCCAGCACCGGATTCCCGCCGCGGTAGCTGAAGGCCAGGTCCCGCAGCCGGATCTCGCGGCGCGGCAGCCCCGCGGCCGGGCGGCCGCCGGACGGCAGCGCGGCGAACGCCGGCATCCGCTGCTGCAGGCTCTCTACCACGACGGCGGGCCGGGCCGCCGTGTCGAACCACCAGTCGAAGTCCGCGACGCCGAGCACGGCCGAGCCGACCACCGCGCCGGTGAAGACCACCAGGCTGCCCAGGCTGACCCGGTGAGCCAGGGCGCTGGCCGCCAGGGCGGCCATGACCAGCCCGTTGCCCGCCAGCGCGGCCAGCGCCGCCCACGCCAGCGACCGCTCGCGCAACCGCAGCGCCTGCAGGGCGAGCTGGAGCAACTCCCGGCGGTGAGCTCCGAACCGGCTGACGGTCCAGCCGCCGAGGCCGAACAGGCGCAGTTCCTTGGCGATCGGCACGTCGACGGCCATCCGGTATGCGTAATCGGCGTGCCGCTGCGCCCGCACCACCTCTTCGGAGCGCCAGGTGCGCCACACCGTGCTCTCCCGCAGCAGACGATGGGTGGCCAGCCAGCCAGCGGTCAGCACCAGCGGCGCCCACCACTGGAACCAGAACAGGATGGCGGCCGCAGCCAGCCCGCTGCCGACCTCGACCATCCCGTTGGCCACGAACGGCATGCACACCCGGATCGGTGGCGCGGTGATCCCCACGTCGAACTCCCGGGCCAGCGCGAAGTCGTCGGCCAGTTCAGGCTCTTCCAGGTGGGCGACGCCGGCCGGCTCGAGCGCCGCCCGCAGCAGCCGCCCGTGCAGGTCCGCCCCCACCCGGGCGCCCAGGTTGGCGCTGACCGCGTTGTGCACGGGACTGAGCACGAGGATCAGCACCGATGACGCGGCCACCACGGCGAGCGGCAGGCCCGGCCGGTGCCCGGCGCTGACCGCGCCGATCAGCGCGCCGGTCGCAATCACCGCTGCGGCGGGCAGCAGCGACCGCAGCACGGCCAGCACCCACCAGGAGCGCGCCAGGCCGCGGTGCGCCCTCGGCAGCACCCGGAAGACGAGGTTCCATTCCGCGGACCGCCAGGGAAGTCGCACAGTACGTTTCTACCTGCCACCGATCCCGCCGGGCGAGGCGGACCCCGGCCAGGCAGGTCAGCCGGTTACCGGCGCGGTCAGCTCAAGCTGGATACCGTCAGGGTCCGCGAAGGGCAGCACGTCAATGCCGAACCCCGCCAGCCGGGTAATCGCGCCGTGCTCCACCCCGCGCTCGTCGAACAGGCGCACCGCCTGCTCCAGGTCCTCGCGGCTGGGCACGCTGAAGCTGAGGTGGTCAAGGCCCACCCGGTCCGGGTCGAAGCGGTCACCCGCGGGCGCCAGCGGCCGCAGCCCCATCAGCAGGTTCCCGCGGATCATGACCACGCCGCCGAACAGGATCTTGTACACCTCGGCCGCGGACGGGTCGTCATCCGGCGGGGACTCCACCGCCACCTGGAAGCTGAGCAGGCTGGTATAGAACTCGCGGCTGCGCTGCACGTCGGTCACCGTGAGCCGCAGGTGGTGGATATCACCGGCCGGAATCTGCCCGGGCATGGTGCCGTCCTTCCCGCGCGAGGCGCCGCCGCCCCGCGCCATCGGTCCATTGGGGTCAGCATTCCAGACTAAGGCGATGGTGCAGGTCGGTTTGCTTGGCGCTGTTCGCGCGGCGGCGCCCCCGATATCGTCGGTCTTAGCGGGATGAAAGTGACACGGGAGGTCTGGGGTGAGCGGAGCGGGCGCGGGTGCCGGCGAAGTGCGGCCGCCCTGGCCGGCCGGGGCGGCCTGGATCGACGGGCGGTACGGCCCGATCGAGGAGGCGAAGATCTCGGTGCTCGACCTGGGCGTGACCCGCTCGGACAGCACGTACGACGTCGTGCACGCCTGGCGCGGGCGGTTCTACCGGCTGGATGCTCACCTGGACCGGTTCGTAGCCAGCATGGCCAGGCTGCGGCTTGACCCCGGGCACGACCGCGCCGGGATCGAGGCCATCGTGCACGGGTGCGTCCGCCACTCGGGGCTCCGGGACGCGTACGTCTCGATGACGTGCACGCGCGGCAGGCTGGCGGCGGGCAGCCGCGACCTGCGCACCGCACGGAACACGTTCTACTGTTACGCCGTGCCGTTCGTGTGGATCAGCAGCCCCGAGCGGCAGGCGACGGGGGCGAGCATGTGGATCAGCCAGGTCACGCGCATCCCGCCGCAGAGCGTAGACCCGTCGGTCAAGAACTACCACTGGCTGGACCTGGACCTGGCCCTGCTGGACGCCTACGACCACCACGCCGACCTCGTCGTGCTCCGCGACCTGTCCGGCGCGATCGCCGAGGGGCCCGGGTACAACGTGTTCGCCTACGTGGACGGGCGGTGGCTGACCCCGGTCAGCGGCACGCTGGAGGGCATCACCCGGCGTTCGGTGCTGGAGCTGGCGCGCGGGGCCGGACAGGAGGCGCACGAGGGACGGCTCAGCGCCGACGACCTGCGCCGGGCGTCCGAGGTGCTGGTCACGTCCACGGCAGGCGGGATCATGCCGGTGACCGTCATCGACGGCATGGCCGTGGGAACAGGCACGCCCGGGCCGCTGACGCTGCTGCTCAAGGACCTCTACTGGGCCAGCCACGAGGACCCGCGGTACTCCACGCCGGTCCGCTACGACGAGCCGGACTGAAGACCAGAACGCGCTAGGCGCGCACGGTTCCCCGGCTGTCGAAGGCCATGGCGCGCTGCAGGGCCGCGGCCCGCAGGTCCGGCGAGATCTCGACGGGGCCGCCCAGCCCGGCGGTATTGACCCCGGCCTGCGCGGCCTCCTCGACGACGCTGCCGGTCAGGATGGCCAGATCCGGGGTGCGGTGGAAGACCAGCACGCCGTGGTTGGCCAGCAGCACGGCGGGGACGCCGGGGATCACGGCCGCCCGGATGTTGGCGATGGCTTCGGCGGATCCGCGCGGCCCGTAACCGGCCACCGGCACGCCGTCCGCCAGCCCGAACATGGCCAGGGCTTCGATCCAGCACCCGATCCCGCGGCGGGCAACGGCGTACGCCGTCGCGTAGGGCGAGTGGGTGTGCAGCACGCAGCCGACGTCGGCGTGATCTTCATACATGGCCGTGTGCATGGCGACCACGGCCCCCTGGATGGGCGGCAGGTCGCCTTCCAGCAGGGTCCCGTCCAGGCCCACCCGCACGACCGCCTCGACGGGGTGGTCGCGGAGGGAGGGACCAGCGGTGAAGTACATCTCCTCCGCGCCCGGAACCCTGACGCTGACGTTGCCGTGCCCGTTGGCTGAGATCGCTCCGCTGGCGACCACGCGCCGGGCAATGTCCACGACCTGCCCGGCCAACTCCTTGTCCATGCCACCCCTCCCAGGCCTGCGGTGACCTATGCCGCCGGCGCCGTCGCGCGGCGCCGGCCGGTCACGTCGGGCTGATGCTAACCTGCCAGCCTCCGGCCGGGCCACCCTAGCTCCTGCGGCTCGGGGCTCCTGCTGGGCGGGTCCCTGGCCGGCGGGCTGGTCCTCGCGCTGCTGACCTATCACCTGGCGGCCAAATGGGGCGGCGGCGGTGGCGGCGGCATCATGATCGTCAAGCCGTAGGCCGCCGGCCACTGGCGGGGGTGCGTGCCCGAGACGATGATGTGGGCATGGCGGAGTGGGTAGGTCGTACGGCCGCACAGATCGCGACGGCGGTCAGGTCGGGCCAGGTCACCGCGGCGGAGGTGGTCGCCGGGCACCTGGACCGCATCGCGGAGGTCAATCCGGAGCTTGGCGCGTTCGTCCGGGTCAGGTCGGCCGAGGCGGGCCGGGAGGCCGCCGAGGTAGACGCGCGGGCCGACCGGGCAGACCTGCCGCTGGCGGGCGTGCCCGTGGCGATCAAGGACAGCGTGCCCGTAGCCGGGGAACCGATGCGGTTCGGCAGCGCCGCGGCGCCCGGCGGAGCGCAGGAGAAAGATCACCTGGTGGTGGCGCGCCTGCGGGAGGCCGGGGCAGTGGTGGTGGGGCTCACCAACCTGCCCGAGCTGTCGATATATCCGTTCACGGACAGCTCATTCGGGATCGCCCGCAACCCGTGGGACAGGCGCCGCACCCCGGGCGGGTCTTCCGGAGGGTCGGCGGCGGCCGTGGCGTCGGCGATGGTCCCGCTCGCGCACGGCACTGACGGGCTCGGCTCGATCCGCATCCCGGCGGCGGCGTGCGGGTTGTTCGGCATCAAGCCGGGCGCCGGCGTGGTGCCCGCGCAGGTCGGGACCGACAGCTGGGGCGGCCTGCTGGAGAACGGGCCGCTGGCCACCACGGTCGCCGATGCCGCCCTGATGCTGGAGGCGATGGCCGGCACCACGTTCGACCTGGCCGAACGTGCGGGACTGCGCATCGCCGTCTCGGTTAAGCCGCCTGGACCCGGCATCATCGTGCACCGGGCCTGCACGGCACCGGTCCGGCGGGATGCGGAGCTGCTGGCCGACCTCGGGCACACCGTCGAGACTGACGACCCGGCCTATCCGCTGTGGGCGACGCCCGTGATGATCGCTGACTGGTTCGCGGCACCGGCTCGCGACGCCGCGCTGCTGGACGGGTCAGGTCTCGAGCGGCGAACCGCCCGGCACGTCCGCGCGGGCCGGCTGGCGCGGCGGGTCCGGCCGCCCCGCCCGGCTGACCGGGACCGGCTGCGGGCCGCGCTCGAGCCGTTCTTCGACCGGCACGACGTGCTCATCATGCCGTCGCTGGCGCTGCCGTGCCCGGCGGCGCGGCGCTGGGGCGAGCGGTCGTGGCTGGGCAGCGTGGTCACCTCGCTCAGGTTCGGCCCGATGACCGGAACGTGGAACATGGCCGGCTTCCCGGCCGCCAGCGTGCCCGCCCCGCCGGGCCGGGCGGGACTGCCCGGCTCGGTCCAGCTCGTGGCCGCCCCGGGCGGCGAATCGGTGCTGCTCGCGCTGGCCGCCCAACTCGAGCGCGCCCGCGGCTGGCGCAGGCACGCACCCGCGTATGACCCGTCCGCCGCCAGGGACCGGGCGGCGACCGCGTAGAGCACGCCATATCGGGCTGGGCGCCGCGGCTGCTAGCGTCATGCTGACTCCTGGGCGGTCCGCGCAGCACCTGGAGGGCACCGATCTTTCGACAGCGAGGAGGACAGCGGCGATGGCCGAGATCCACGGCACGTGTGACGAGCGATTCGAGTCGGTGCGGGATGCGCTGGCGCGCAACCTGGACTCCGGCGAGGAACTGGGAGCGTCGCTCGTCCTGGACATCGACGGGGACATCGTCATCGACATGTGGGGCGGCTTCCGCGACCAGGACCGGACGGTCCCGTGGACCGAGGACACCATCACCAACGTCTGGTCGACGACCAAGACGGTGACCAGCCTGGCCGCGCTGATGCTGGTCGACCGGGGGGAACTGGACGTCGACGCTCCCGTCGCGAGGTACTGGCCGGAGTTCGCCGCGAACGGCAAGCAGGACGTCCTGGTCCGCCACGTCATGTCGCACGCCTCCGGAGTTTCCGGGCTGGACCAGCCCGCCGTCGTGGAGGATCTCTACGACTGGCAGGAGTCCACCTCCCGGATGGCGGCGCAGGCTCCGTGGTGGGAGCCGGGAACCGCGTCGGGCTACCACGCGCTGAACTACGGGCACCTCGTCGGCGAGGTGGTGCGGCGGATCAGCGGCGTGACGCTCAAGCAGTTCGTGGCCGAGCAGATCGCCGGGCCGCTCGGCGCCGACTTCCAGATCGGCGCCGCGGAAAGCGACTGGGGCCGGATCGCGGACGTGGTCCCGCCGCCGCCGCTGCCGTTCGATTTGGCTGCCCTCGACCCGGCCAGCCCGGCGGTTAGGACGATGACCGGGCCAGCCCCCATGGCCGAGGTGGCCAACACGCCCGGCTGGCGGGGCGCGGACATCGGCGCGGTGAACGGGCACGGGAACGCGCGGTCGGTGGCCCGCGTCATGTCAGCGGTGGCCCGCGGCGGCGAGGTCAACGGGGTCCGCCTCCTCGGCCAGGACGCCATCGACCTGATTTTCCGTGAACAGCAGAACGGCATCGACCTAGTGCTCGGCGTCCCGCTGCGCTTCGGGATCGGCTACGGGCTGCCGCTGCGTGACGCCGTTCCCTGGATACCGGACGAAAAGATCTGCTTCTGGGGCGGCTGGGGTGGGTCGATGATCGTCATGGATGTCGGCCAGCGCGTGACGTTGTCGTACATGATGAACAAGATGGGCGCGGGCGTCGTCGGCTCCGAGCGGAGCAACGAATACGGGCAGGCGATCTACGACGCCGTAGCCAAGCTCGCCTGACCTGGTCAGCTCGAGGGCGGCGGGGATCCGCTGTCGCGGTGCCTGGCCCGTGACAGCGGATGGTGGTTCCTGGCCGGAGGCGCATCCCCGTACCCCGGGGTGTAGGTGTCCTCGCCCTTGAGGGCGCTGAGCTCTATGTCGAAGCGCGCATCCAGCGCCGTCGACAGTGCGGCCAGCGTCCGCAACGTGAGGTTCTCCCCGCCGCCGAGGATCTGGCTGACCCGGCCGGGAGACACGCCCATCCGGGCCGCGAGGTCGGCGCGGGTGAGGCCGCGCTCGCGCATGTGCCAGTTGATCTCGTTGGTCAGCTGCGTGACGAGGGCGACAAGCTCCTCGTCGATCTGGGTCTCAGCGGCCCGCTGGTCTGGCGAAACGCCTAGTCCGAAGCCCATGAGCGCCTCCACGTAGTTACGGCCAGACCCTGTTACGCCCGGTTGATGGTGGCTTCCAGCTTACTTTAGGCTTAGCTAAACGTATAGGTTTGCCTAAAGTTTTAGGTATACCTAAAGTCTCCCATGAGGCGGGTCCAGACAACCCGCGGGAGCCGAACGTTATGGAGATGTTATCTCCGATCTGGCCGGAGGGACCGCGGCTCACCAGTGGGTATACCCGTCGACAGGGCCCTGATGCGCGCCTTAGCCGGGCACGGCACGAAGACTCGTGATCACTTTGGTTTGGTGCAGGGCAGCCCAGGAACTCAGCTGGGTGGCGGGCGTCAGCCACTACGGTCCCGCGCCGGGGGTGAAGGGTGATACGAGTGGGACAGTGAATGAACTGATGTTCAAAGAATCCGGGAGGATCCGGGTTCCGGGGAGGATTTGGTGCACTATCGTCCCCCGGATCCTCCCACAAGCCCGAATCCTCCCGCGAAATTGGCCTATATCTGATGCCGCGTGAGAATAGCGAGACTGCTGGGGATAGCGGGGTGAAAGTGTCGGCGGGCTGGTGGACCGGATCGCCGTAGCCCGTATCACCGGCGTACGGCGAGTGGCATACGGGCAGGGTGGGGCTGCTGCGACTGGCCATGGAACGGCGCACGGGGCCCATATTGACGCAGAAGAGAATAAAGCCTAGATAGGTTACTATTCGCCTGCACCATATTCCTCGGAAGGCGGCCGCCTGTACGGGCACAGGCGAATGGCGAGGGGGCTTGGCATGCCTAACTGGGTGGCGGGTGGTGTAGGGACCTTCGCCCTGTCGCTGGTCGTGGCCTGCGTGTTCCTGCGGGTGCGCTGCCGAGGGATCGGACCGCCGTTCGGGCCGCACGCCCGGTACTGGGCCTTGTTCATCGTGGTGGCCACGGCCCTGGTATCGGCCGGCGTGGGCCTGCTCATCATCGCCGCCAGCCACGACACCGGCACCGCGTTGGCCGGGATCATCGTGCCGGGCGGGCTGGGGCTCGGCAAACTGCCTCCGCAGCACGACAGGGACATGCTCCCCGGCGGGCCGTCCGGCCTGCTGACGCTCCCGTTCAGCCGCCTGTACGCACGGATGGGCGACGACATGCAGGACTGGTGCGACATCAGGCTCGCGGCGGCGGCGGCCGAGCCTGAGTGGATATCAGCCGCGGTGACCTACTACCACAACCAGGTCGTAGCAGGACGACTCAGGGATGCCAGGGCGCAGACCGACCTGGACCGCTGGCGGGATTCCATCACCCACAAGATCAGCGCGGTCAGGCTGATCAACCTGGACGCCGACCCAGCCCGGATACGCGCCGCCCTTCAGATGCACCTCTCGACCCAGCAATCCCGCAAGTACAGCGACAACGACCTGCCGCGGCTGGCCCTACGCCTGCAGACCGAGGCGCTGAACGAACTAAACCTCTTCCTGGCGCGCGTATACCAGAGGGGATACCACAAGCTGCTGGTCTACCCGTTCCGGCCCTCCGTCGAGCAGGTCCGAGCCCAGCAGATGCGCAGAGCCGAATTCTGACTACGGGCGCGGTGGATTTCCCTTCACGCAGAGGGCGGAACTACCTACGGCCCCGCTCGGCTGGCGAGCCTAGACCAGGCCGGTGCTGGCCCTTACGCGCTTGATCTGGGGCGACCCTGCGCAGGCCTTGACCGCCTGCTGAGCTGGGTTTACGCTGCCGATAGCGTTACTGGTACCGTTACCGGAAACGTTTACTTCCCGCATGCGAGCGGCTGCCGCAAGCGACCAAGCGATGGCTGCCGTGACGGAGGGAGAGGCGGATGCTGAAGGGTGTCCGGCGGCAAGAAGCCGTGGTCTATGAGCTGCCCGGGCGCGACTGGCTACTAGGTATCGGGCCGCAGAACTCCGATGCGCGGAACCTGACCGTGGGCGTCGCGGAATTTCCCGAGGGGTCGGCGCCGCCCGGCCATGTTCATGACGCCCAGGAGGAGGTGATCCACGTGGTCACCGGAAGCGGGCGGCTCATCACCCCGGAGGGAGCGGTAGAGCTGGAGCCGGGGACGACCGTCTACATCCCAGTGGGCCTGCACCACGCGACGGTGTCCAGCGGGCCGGGCCCGCTCCAGCTGGTCTGCGCCTTCTCTCCCCCGGTGGTCCCGGGCTCGTACGAGGCAGCGCGCGGTGACCAGCCCGGATCCTGACCTGGCCGAGCTGCAGGCGATCACGCGCGCCGCCCGGCGCGAGATCGTAAAGGCGGTCGCGCGGGCCGGCGGAGGTCATCTCGGCGGTCCGCTGTCTGCGGTGGACGTGCTGACCGCGCTCTATTTCCGGGTCCTGCGGATACGCCCGGACCAGCCGGACTGGCCCGCCCGGGACCGGTTCATCCTCTCCAAGGGGCATAGCGCGATCGGCCTGTACGCGGTGCTGGCGCTGCGCGGCTACTTCGGAGTTGACGAGCTGGGCACGTTCGACGCGATCGACTCGCGCCTGCAGGGGCACCCGGACATGACGGTGCTGCCCGGCCTGGACATGTCTACGGGATCGCTGGGGCTGGGGCTCTCGGCTGGAGTGGGGATGGCCGTCGGCGCCAAACTGGCGGGGGAAGAGTTCACCACCTTCGTCATGGTCGGCGACGGCGAGTGCAACGAGGGCGTGGTCTGGGAGGCCGCCCACGTAGCCGAGCGCTACGGCCTGGACAACCTGGTCGTGATCGTGGACCACAACCGGCTGCAGCAATTCGGCTGGCGGGACGGGGCGGATGACCGGCGCAGGCCGCCGTACCGCGCCGGCCAGTTGCGAGATCGCTGGTCCGCCTTCGGCTGGCGGGTGCTTGAGGCGGACGGCCACGACCTCGCGGCCGCGATCGACGTGCTGAGCGCGGCCAGGCGCCCGCTGGGGATGCCCGCCGTGGTGCTCGCCGAAACGGTGAAGGGGAAAGGCGTCTCCTTCATGGAGGGCGACTACCGCTGGCATAGCCGGGTGCCCAGCGATGAGGAACTGCGGCAGGCGCTCAGCGAGCTGGCCGACCCGGCCGATCCCGCCGGCCAGGAGGTCGCGGGCCAGCAGGTGGCGCACCAGCAGGTGGCGGGCCAGCAGGTGGCGCACCAGCACGTGGGCGTTCATGCCGCGGGAGGCGGCTGAGATGGGGCCCGGCTCCTGGATTGCCCTGCGGCAGGTATTCGGGGAGACCGTGGCCGGGCTGGCGGACGAGGACCCGCGCATCGTGATGCTGGACGGCGATGTCGGCAGCTCGACCGGCGCCGGCCTGTTCGAGGCCGCTCATCCCGGCCGCTACCTGCAGACCGGCATCGGCGAGCAGAACATGCTCGCGATGGCGGCCGGCCTGGCCGCCGTGGGATACCGGCCCTGGGTCAGCACGTTCTCCTGCTTCGCGGTGGCGCGGGCGCTTGATCCGATCCGGGTGCTTATCTCTCAGCCCAGGCTCGATGTCAAGATCGTGGGCGGCTACGCAGGGCTCCTGACCGGCATGACCGGCAAGACGCATCAGATGTTCGACGACATCGCCATCATGCGGACGCTGCCGCACATGCTGGTCCTCGCTCCTGCGGACCAGACCGAGGCGAGGCAGGCGATCCGGGCCATCGCCGCGGTGGCCGACCCGGCCTACCTGCAGATCACCCGGGAGCCCTCCCCCGTCCTGTTCGGCCCGGACTACCGGTTCCGGCTCGGCCAGGCGGTCGTCGTCCAGCAGGGCGCGGACGTCACGCTGATCTCCACTGGAGTGCAAACCACCCGGGTCACCGAAGCGGCGGAGATCCTGGCCCGCCGCGGCGTCGCCGCCGGGGTGCTGCACCTGCCGACCATCAAGCCGCTGGACGAGGCGGCCATCACCGCCGCGGCGCGTGCGTCCGGCTACGTCATCACCATCGAAGAACAGAGCATCATCGGCGGCTTGGGCGGCGCCGTCGCCGAGGTGCTGAGCGAGCAGTACCCGGTGCCGGTGGACAGGCTCGGCATCCGCGACTGCTACGGCGAGAGCGGGCCGAACGACGCGCTGCTCGACAAGTACCGGCTGTCCGCCGCGCGGGTCGCCGAAGACGTCGAGGCGCTGCTCAGCCGGCGCTCCCGCACAGGCAAGGCCGGCCGGTTGGCTTCCACTCAGGCCTTATAACGGACAAGGATGGTAGTGCCATGACCCAAACCGCGACGTCGCCGGACAGCGACAAGCCATTCAAAGTCGAGCAGCGAGGCATCGACATCGTCCCGCTGTCCGAACGGCACGGGAAGCCGATTGAGCTCTTCTGGATCTGGGCCGCGTCCCTGATGGGGATCGTGGACCTGGTCATCGGCGCGGTCGTGATCAGCCTCGGGCTCAGCCTGTGGGCGGCCGTGGCCGCCGTGATCATCGGGAACCTTTCCTACGTCCTGGTCGGCCTGGTCGCCACCAACGGCCCGGCCGCGGGGACCTCCACGATCGTGATCAGCCGCTCGGCGTTCGGGATCCGGGGCAACGCGGTGCCCACGTTCTTCAGCTGGTTCACCATCATGTGCTGGGAGGGGGTCAACGCCGTCGTCGGCACGCTCGCGCTGATCGGCATCTTCTCCACGTACGGGCTGAACGGCAACGGCTACAAGGTGCTCTCGCTGGTGATCTTCATCGTGCTCATGGTGGCGTGGGCGATCTTCGGGCACGCGACGATCGCGTCCATCAACCGGCTCATGACCTACGTGATCGGCGTGGCCATGTGCGTCGTGCTCGTCTACGGGTTCCAGCACGTCAACTGGCACTACGGGTGGACGCACCTGGCCGGGAGCAACAAGGCGACGACCTTCGTGCTCGCGGTGATGATCGTGGCGGCGGCGAACGGCCTGGCGTTCACCAACATGCCCGCCGATTACTCCCGGTACCTGCCGCAGAACGCGAGCAAGACCAAGATCGCCGTGTACACGGCGATCGGCGCGTTCGTGCCGGCCACGATCCTGAACGCGGCCGGGGCGATCATCGGCACCAAGCTGAACGCCTTCAACCCGGTGGGCTCGCTGGCGGCCGTGGTCCCGCACTGGTTCCACTTCCTGTTCCTGCTCATCGCGATCGTGTCGATGATCTGGGCCAACATCATCAATACCTACAGCTCTGGGCTGAACCTGCAGGCGATAGGGGTCAAGATCGCGCGCTACAAGACGGTTTTGATCGACGCGGTCGTCGCGGCCGGATTCGTCTGCTACGCCCTGTGGATCAGCAACTTCGTGACCAGCCTGGAGAACTTCCTGGCCCTGATGATCTGGTGGATCGCGCCGTGGACCGCGATCTACCTGGTGGACATGTACCTGCGCCGGTTCCGGTACGCCAGTGCGGACCTGCTTCGTTCCCGCGGCGGGAGCTACTGGTACCGCGACGGCTTCAACTGGGCCGCCCTGGCCGCGCTCGTCCTCGGCGCCGGAGCCGCGGTGCTGTTCACCAACGCGACGCTGTTCGCCAGCCCGCTGACGACCGGTCCGCTCGGCGGGATGGACTGGAGCATCCCGGCCGGCATGATCGTCGGCGGCCTGGCCTACTACCTGCTGGCCCGGGGCGAGATCAGCCGGGCCGGCGCGCCCGTGCCCAGCGAGGCCCAGGCCACGGACACCGCGGCCGAAGGGGTCGCGTGAGCCAATCGCAGCCGCTGGCCCTGCGGGCGGGCTGGGTCGTCCCGGTCGACCCGGAGTTCAGCGTCATCCGCGACGGCGAGGTAGTAGTCCAGGACGGCACGGTGGTGTCGGTCGGCCCGGCCGGGGCCGACCGCCCCGTCGGCGCCGCGGTGCTGGACTTCCCCGGGCATGCGCTGCTTCCCGGACTGGTCAACGTCCATACCCACGTGGCTGGCTGCCTGTTCCGCGGGCTGACCGAGGACCGTAAGGACGGCTTCTACGGGCTGGCGCTGCCGATGGAGCGCCACTTGGACGCCGAAGCCACCTACCTGCTGAGCCGCCTGGGCATCGCCGAGGTCCTGATGGCCGGGTGCACCGTCATCCACGAGATCTACCACCACCCGGAGGCGACCGCCCAGGCCGCCGCCGAGCTCGGCGTGCGCGCCCAGCTCGCGCACAAGGTGTTCGACACCGACCTGGCCAGCATCGGCACCGGCCAGCGGACCCAGATCCCGGCGGAGGGTGACCGCCGGCTGGCGCAGAATGTCGAGCTCTACGACACGTGGCACGGCGCGGCGGGCGGGCGGCTGCAGGTGCGATTCGGAGCGCACGCGGCCGACACCTGCTCGGAGCGGCTGCTCGCCCTGATCAGGCAGGAGGCGCGGGCCCGCGGCGCGGGCCGGCACATCCACGTGGCGCAGAGCCCGGAGGAACGCGACTACATGGCCGCCGCCCACGGCACCGGATCGGTCGAATTCCTGCACGACCAGGGGTTTCTCGGCCCCGACGTGGTGGTGGCGCACGTGGTTTACGCCACCGGCCGGGGCATCGAGCTGCTCGCGCAGACCGACACTCCGGTCGCGCACTGCCCGGCCATCGTGGCTAAGCGCGGCAGGTTCGCCCCGGCGCGGGCGCTGTACGAGGCCGGCGTCCGGGTGGGCTGGGGCACCGACTGGGTGACCATGGATCCGTGGGACATGATGCGCTTCGGCATCAGCGTCACGCGGCTGGCCGGCGGGCAGATTGACCTGCTGAGCGCCAGGGAGGCGCTGTGGCGGCTGACCACGGGAAGCGCCGGCGTGCTCGGTATCGACGAGCAGGTCGGATCGCTGGAGCCGGGCAAGCAGGCCGACCTCATCCTGGTGGACCTGCGCCAGCCGCACCTGGCGCCGCTGCACGATCCGGTCGCGACGCTGGTGTACAACGCCGGCGGGCGAGACGTCACGCACGTGATGATCGGCGGGACGTTCGTGGTCGCCGACCGGCGGCTGCAGACCGGGCACATCGACGGCATAGTGCGGGAAGCACAGCGCGCCGCCGACCGGATCTGGGCCGCGGCCGGCCTCCCGCCGGCCGGGCCCGGCATCGACGCACGTTGGCCGCTCCCGGCCCGCCGGCGGGAACGGAAGACGTCACATGCGTGACGGTCAGGACGGCGAGTTCGCCATCGTGACCGGCGCGGCCAGCGGCATCGGCCGCGCCGTGGCGCAGCGGCTGGCCGCCGACGGCTACCGGGTGGCCTGCCTGGATATTGACGACACGATGGCCAGGCAGACCGCCGACGAGATCGGGCGGGCCGGTGGCACCGCCGTGGCGGCGCGCGTGGATGTCCGCTCGCCGGCCAGCGTGGACGAGGTCTTCGGCCGGCTGCAGGCCGAGCTCGGCCCGCCCGCCGCCCTGGTCAGCTCGGCGGGCGTCCTGCAGGTCCGGCCGGCACTCGAGCTGCCTGCCGAGGACTGGCGGACGGTGATCGAGACCAACCTGACCGGTACCTTCCTGTGCGACCAGGCCGCCGCGCGGCTGATGGCCGGAAACGGCCGCGGCGGCCGGATCGTGAACATCGCGTCCGTGCACTCGGTTGCGCCCGGCCGCGGGCTCAGCCACTATGACGCCAGCAAGGGAGGCGTGTGGATGCTGACCCGAAGCCTGGCCCTCGAACTGGCGCCGCACCGGATCACCGTGAACGCGATCGGGCCCGGGCTGGTCACCGGCACCTTGCTCGGCGGCGGGACCTCACCGGAATACCTGGCCGCGGTGGTGCCCACGATCCCGCTCGGCCGGGCCGGGCAGCCCGAGGACATCTCCGGCGTAGCGGCCTTCCTGTGCTCACCCGATGCCTCGTACGTCACCGGCGCGATGCTGTTCGTTGACGGCGGCATGCTGCTCACGGCGCACACCTGAGGGCCAGGATCACCGATGAGCTGGCGGCTGAGCATCCTCGAGGTGGGGGTAATCCCGGGTATCCCGCTTCAGGCGTACCTGCCCGACGCGCCGGACGGCGTGCTGGTCGACCCGCCCTGTTTCTGCTTCATCGCCACCGACGGTAGCCACACGGTCCTGGTCGATAGCGGGCCTGACCAGGTACGCAGCGGGCAGGCCGGGCTGGCGATCGAGGGCGACACCACCGCGTTGCTCGAGGCGGGGCTGCGGGCGGCAGGCATCGCCCCGCGCGATGTCGGCCTTATCGTGCACACCCACCTGCACTACGACCATATGCAAAACGACCTGCTCTTCCCCGGCGCGCAGGTGGCGGTGCAGCGGACCGAGCTGGCGTGGGCGAAATCCGCTGACAGCGGCCCGTTCTACGTCGGCGTCGGCGAGCTGGCCGACGCGCTCGGCGAGCGGCTGCGGCTGCTCGACGGCGAGACCGAGATCCTGCCCGGGCTTACGGCCCTGCCGAATGGCGGCCACACTCCGGGTCATCAGTCGGTGCTGGTCCGGACGGCGGCCGGTGACGCCTGCGTCTGCGGGGACATCGTCTCGCTGCAGGAGAATCTCACGGTGATCGGTCCGGTCTGCCCTGACCGGGAAGCCACCGAGGCGTTCCTCGAGCGGGCCCGCGCGGCCGGGTGGCAGATGCTGCCCGGCCACGACGCGCGGCTGCGCGACCACCGCTGGTACTCACGGGCCGCGCCCGACTCGGCCGGGCCGGGATACGGAGGCCGGGCATGGAGGTGACCCAGGCCGCGCCGGCCGACCTGCTGATCACCGGCGCCGACGTAGTGACGATGGACGCGGCCCGCCCGCTCGTGCGCGACGGCGCGATCGCCGTCCGTGACGGGCAGATCAGCTGGATCGGGCCTGCCCGCGAGGCGCGGCAGCGCTTCACCGCCGACCGGACGCTGGACGCGGCAGGCCGGATCGCGCTGCCGGGGCTGATCGACACCCACTTCCACACCGGGCAGCAGCTGCTCCGGGGCAAAATCATGGAATTGGCCAAACGCCGGCAGCTGAAGCTGCCGATATGGCGCAACTACCTGATCCCGTTCGAGTCCGTCCTCACCGAGGAAGACGTCTACCTCTCTGGCCAGCTGGCCTACGCGAACGCGCTCCGGGTGGGCACCACCTGCTTCGCGGAGGCGGGCGGCCCGCACCCGGACCAGATGGGCCGGGCCGCGGAGGATGCCGGGATCCGCGGGCGGGTCGCATTGTCCACGATGGACACCGGAGAGGGACTGCCCGCCTCCATGCGGTTCACCACGCGGGACGCGATCGAGGCGAACGTCGCGCTGGTCAAGCGATGGGGAGCCGGCGCGGCCCCGGAGCGCCGGGTCGGCGCCTGGCTGGCGCTGCGGCAGCTGCTGGTGTGCAGCCGGGACCTCTGGGAGTCGCTCCGCGACGCGGCCGCCGAACTCGGTGCCCGGATCCATATCCACCTGGCCGAAGGCACCTACGAGGTCGAGTACGCCGCCGAGCAGTGGGGCCTGCGGCCGGCCGAGCACCTGGACGCGCTCGGCTTCCTGAGCCCGCGGGTCCATGCCGCCCATTCCATCCTGCTATCCGCGCAGGAGATCGACCTGTACGCGCTGCGGCAGGTGAGCGTCGCGCACTGCCCGCTGGGCAACTTCATCATCGGGGCGCCCAAGGTGCCGGAGATGCGCCGGCGCGGGATCCGGGTCGGCCTGGGCTCGGACGGCGCCTCGACGGGCAGCATCGACCTGTTCGAGGCGATGCGAGTCTCCTGGGTGGCCCTGCAAAGCCACTACGGCACGCCCTGGCACGTCAGGAACGTGGTGACGCTGGAGGACCTGCTGCGGATGGCCACGCTCGGCGGCGCGGAAGCCCTCGGCCTGGACGGCCAGATCGGCAGCCTGGAGCCCGGCAAGCGCGCCGACATCGTCATCGCCAGCCCGCGGCACCTGGACATGCAGCCCGTCTATGACCCGGTGTTCACCGCGGCTCGCGGCCTCACCGGGCGCGACGTGGAAACGGTGGTGGTCGACGGGCGGGTCGTCGTCGAGGGCGGCACCGTGACCAGCCTGGACGAGCAGGAACTGAGGGCCCGGCTGGCGGAGCGCTGGCCGGTGATCATGGAAAGGTTCGAGTCGATGACAGGATCGACGTGAGCGCGGTGCCCGCTGGTCCGGGAGCGGACCTGACCGGCGAGTACGCCGCGCGGACCCCCCGGTCTGGCGACCACTACCGGCAGGCCTGCCGCTACCTGCCAGGCGGCGAGACCCGCTCGGTCACGCTGTACCAGCCGCATCCGGTCGTGCTGGCCGGGGGGCACGGCGCGCTGGTCCACGATATCGACGACAATGGCTACGTCGACGTCCTCAACAACTACACGTCCCTGGTCCACGGGCACGGGTTCGGGCCGGTCATCGAGGCGGTGGCGGCGGCGCTGCCGACCGGGACGGTGTTCCCCGCCCCGCATCCGGCCCAGGTCCGGCTGGCCGGGATGCTGTATGACCGGTACCCGGCCGTGCAGCGGGTGCGGTTCACCAACTCGGGCACCGAGGCGGCGCTGCTCGCCCTGCGGATCGCCCGCGCCTCGACAGGCCGACGGCGGATTGTCACGTTCTCCGGGGGCTACCACGGCGGCGTGCCCGAGATCATCGACGGCGGGCCCGACACCGTGCGGGTCCGCTACAACGACGCCGACCAGGCGGTGGCGACGATCGACTCCTCGGTCGCGGCCGTCTTCGCCGAGCCGTTCCTGGGCAGCGGCGGGGTAATCCCGGCGGCTCCCGGGTTCCTGGGCCGGATCGCCGACCGGGCCCGGCAGGTCGGCGCGGTGTTCGTGCTGGACGAGGTCCAGTCGCTGCGCAATGCCCCGAACGGGACCCACGCCGCCCTGGGCCTGGAGCCCGACCTGCTACTGATGGGCAAGATCATCGGCGGCGGCTTCCCGGTCGGCGCGGTCGGGGGCCGCGCCGCGCTGATGGACTTGACCAGCGCCGCGCGGCCCGGAGCGCTGTCGTGCTCGGGAACCTTCAACGGGAACCTGATCACCATGACGGCCGGGGCCGCCGCGCTGGCCGCGCTGGACGGCCCGGCCATCGCGGAGCTGACCGGCCGCGCCGCCGAGCTCGGCGGCCGGATCGAGGCTGCGGCGGCCCGGGCAGGGATCCCGGTCTGCGTGACCAGGGCCGGCTCGATCCTGCACGTCCACCTGACCGGACGCACCCCCGGCTCGGCCGAGGAGGCCGATGCGGTACCCGCCGCCTGGGTGTCGGCCCTGCACCTGGCCCTGCTGCTGGAGGGCGTCTACGCGGCGCCGCGGGGCATGCTCAACCTGTCCACGGCGGTCGACGATGACCTGCTGACCCGCGTCGCGGACGGCTACGCGCGAGCGTTCGGCCGGATCCGGGACCTGATCATCAGCCCGGATCTGACGGCGTCGGGAAGGAGATGAGCCGGTGCGGACGCACGACGACATAACGGCGGGTGCCGGGGCGCCGCTCGCCTCCGAGCACCTGATCGGGCCGGACCTGCGCGCCCAGGCCCCGGTGTTCGTCCGCGGCGAGGGCGTTGAGCTGATCGACGGCGAGGGGCGGCGCTACCTGGACGCGGCATCAGGTGTCGGCGTGACCTGCCTCGGCTACGGGGCTGGTGAGGTCATCGAGGCCATGCGCGTCCAGGCCGAGCAGCTACCGTACCTGCACGCGATGCGGTTCGAGGCGCCGCCCGTCCAGGAACTCGCCGACCTGATCGCCAGCGTCCTGCCCGGCGATCTGGATCAGGTCTTCTTCGCCTCCGGCGGCTCGGAGGCGAACGAGAGCGTCATCAAGTTCGTCCGCCAGTACTGGCTCGAGCGAGGGCAAACCGAGCGCTGGCGGGTGATCGGCCGGCGGCCCAGCTTCCACGGCAACACGCTGGCCACCCTGTCAGTCGGATGGCACGCCGGCCGGCGCAGGCGGCACGCCCCGCTGCTGCTGCCGATGCCGCACATCGAAGCGCCGAACACCTACCGCGGCTGCGGTCACTGCCGCCCGGCCAGCCAGTGCACGCTGGCCTGCGCCCGCGAACTGGAGAGCGCGATCGTCGAGGCGGGCCCGCAGTCCGTCGCCGCCTTCATCGCCGAGCCCGTGGTGGCGGCCGCCGGCGGGGCCATGGTCCCGCCGCCCGGCTATTTCCAGGCCATCCGGGAGATCTGCGACCGGTACGACGTGCTGCTCATCGCCGACGAGGTCTTCACCGGCTTCGGCAGGTGCGGCAGCTGGTTCGGCGTGCAGCGATTCGGGGTCCAGCCCGACATCCTGGTCTTCGCCAAGGCGATCACCGCCGGTTACGCGCCGCTCGGCGGCTTCGCGGTGAACGGCCGACTGCTCGAGCCGCTGCGGCAGGGAACCGGGCGCTTCGAGCACAACTTCACCTTCGCCGGGCACCCGGTGGCCGCCGCGGCCGCGCTGGCCGTCATCAGGATCCTGCAGCGCGACCGGCTCGTGGAGCGGGTCGCCGCGGCCGAGCCGCTCTTTTTCCGGCTGCTCCGCGACCACCTCGGCGAGCTGCCGGTGGTGGGCGACATCCGCGGCATGGGCCTGCTCGCCGGGGTGGAGCTGGTCGCCGACGAAGCGGCGCGAGCCACCCGGCTGGCGTTGGCCGAGGGCGTGATCGTCTACCCGTGCGGCGGCGGCGTGGACGGGGAATCCGGCGATTACCTGCTCCTCGCGCCGCCGTTCGTGACCTCCGACGATGACCTGGGCCAGATGGCCGAACGCCTCGGGCGCGCGCTGCGCCGTCTTGGCCGGGAGATCACGTGAAGCTCACGACCAGGGTCCTGATCACCGGCGGGAGCCGCGGTATCGGCGCCGGGCTGGCCGCATCCTTTGCCGCCGACGGCGGCGCCGTCGGCCTGATCGGCCGGGATGCGCACCGGCTCGCCGCGGTGGCACGCCGGCTGGACGGGACCACCACCGTATGGCGGGTCGCCGACGTCGGTGACCGGGAGCAGATCAGCCGCGCGATCAGCGAGATCGCAGACGAACTCGGCGGCCTCGATGTGCTGGTGAACAACGCCGGGCTGGCCCGGTGGGTGCGCGCCGACTCCCCGCTGGCCGAGGCCGAGCAGCTGTGGGACGAGGTGATGACGGCCAACCTCAAGGGCGCCTTCCTGGCCAGCCTGGCCGCGATCCCGCACCTGGCGCGGCCCGGCGGGCGGATCATCAACGTCAGCTCGGTCACCGCCTTCCTGGGCGGTCACGGCGGGTCCATCGCCTACGCCACCTCCAAGGCGGGCCTGCACGGGCTCACCTATGCGCTGGTCCGCGAGCTGAGCCAGGAGGGCATCACGGTCAACGCGGTGGCTCCCGGCTTCATCGAGGACACCGACTTCAACGCGGACTTCCCCGCGGCCGCGCGTCAGCAGGTGCTGCAGGAAACGCCGCTGGGCCGGACCGGCTCGGTAGCCGACGTGGTGGCCGCGGTCAGGTACCTCGCCTCACCGGCCGCATCGTTCGTCACGGGTGAGATCCTGCACGTAAACGGGGGCCGGGTATTCGGGCGTTAGCCGACCGCGAGCGGCCGGCCGCCGCGCGGGTCGAACGGAAAGGGACAATGCTGCCGTGGTCAGACCGCCGCTGAGCCGAGGGTCCACCATCATCGACGTGGCCCGGGTCGCGGGCGTCTCCGTGTCCACGGTCTCACGAGTGGTACGCGACCACCCCGACGTGCGCGCCGAGACACGGGCCCGCGTGCACGAGGCCATCGAGGTGCTCGGCTACCGGCCATCACCGATCGCCCGGGCGCTCGTGTCCGGCCAGACCCGGCTGCTCGCGCTACTGGTCAGCGACATCGCCAACCCGTTCTACCCGCAGCTGGCCAAGAGCGTGGAGCAGGAAGCAAAACAAGACGACTACACCGTCATCATCTGCAACACCGGCGACCGCACCAGGGAGACCCGCCGCTACATCGAGCGGCTGCTGCGGCAGGGACTGGATGGCGTCATCCACGCCTCGGTCGCCCGCGACGAGAACGTGCTCCTCGAGCTCATGCACGATGCGCGGCGTGTGGTGTTCACCAACCGTCGCCCGGCTCACAGCACGGTGAGCTACGTGGTCTCAGACAACAGAAGCGGCGCGGCGGAGCTCACCCGGCATCTGCTCGCCCGCGGCCACCGCCGGATAGGGTTCATCTCCGGGCCGTCCTACGCGCGCAACGCCACCGAGCGCCTGGCGGGGTTCACCGAGGCCATGCACGAGACGCCCGACGCCGAGCCGCTCGTGGCCCGCGGCGACTTCACCGCCGACGACGCTGGCCGGGCCGTGCACGCCTGGATGGACGCCACGCCGAGCCCCACGGCCATCATCGCCATCAACGACTCGGTCGCGCTCGGAGCACTAGAGGCGCTGACCGACCGTCGGCTGCGGGTCCCCGACGACATCGCGCTGGCCGGCTTCGACGGCGTTCACCTGGCGGCTTCCCGGATGTTTGACCTGACCACCGTGGACCAGCACATCGATCAGATGGGCCGCCGCGCCGTGCGGGTCTTGCTGCACCAGCTAGCCGGCCTGGCCGACGGCACGCCAGTCCACGAGGTGCTGCCGACCAGGCTCCTGCTGCGCGGCAGCACCGAGGGTGCGCTCGTGCCCCGTGGGAGTGCCCGATCAGGCGGAAGGATGCCGCGCGGGCATGCCTAGGAGGACGGGCACCGCAGCGGATGGCACTCCCGGAGGGGACACCACGGCTGGAGCGGGCGCGGTGGACGCGGCGGCCCAGGCGTCGCCGGCGCGGGTGCGGCGGACGGAGACGGGCGCGGCGTCGGACAGCAGGTAGTGCGGGGCGGCTTGGGTGACGGTGACGGTGACCAGGTCGCCGGGGCGGGGAACCGTGTCGTGCGGGGCGAAGTGGACCAGGCGGTTGTCGCGGGCGCGGCCGGACATGCGGTGGGTGACGGCGTCCTTGCGGCCCTCGCCCTCGGCCACCAGCACCTCGACCGTGGCGCCGGCGAGCTTGCGGTTCTCCGCGTGGGTGGTCTCCTCGACCAGGGCGGTGAGGCGCTCGAAGCGCTCTTGCACGGTGCGGGCGCTTACCTGGCCGTCCATCGTCGCGGCCGGGGTGCCGGGGCGGATCGAGTACCTGAAGGTGAACGCGCCGGCGAAGCCGGCCTGGCGCACCAGGTCCAGGGTGTCCTCGAAGTCCCGGTCGGTCTCGCCGGGGAAGCCGACGATGATGTCGGTCGTGATCGCGGCGTCGGGGATGCTGGCCCGGACCCGGTCCAGGATCGCCAGGTAGCGGTCCCTGCGGTAGGCACGGCGCATCGCCTTGAGCACGGCGTCCGAACCGGACTGCAGCGGCATGTGCAGGCTCGGCATGACGTTCGCGGTCTCCGCCATCGCGTCGATCACGTCGTCGGTGAAGTCCCTCGGGTGCGGCGAGGTGAAGCGAACCCGCTCCAGGCCCTCGACCTGGCCGCAGGCGCGGAGCAGCTTGCCGAACGCCTTCCTGTCGCCGAACTCGGCCCCGTAGGAGTTCACGTTCTGGCCGAGCAGCGTGACCTCGATGACGCCGCCGGCGACCAGCGCGCGGATCTCGTCGAGGATGTCGCCTGGGCGGCGGTCCCGCTCCCGGCCCCGCAGGCTCGGCACGATGCAGAAGGTGCAGGTGTTGTTGCAGCCGACCGAGATCGCCACCCAGGCGGAGTAGGCGGACTGGCGCCGCGCGGGCAGCAGCGAGGGGAACGTGTCCAGGGTCTCGGCGAACTCCGCCTGCGCCTCGTTCCTGACCCGGGCCCGCTCGAGCAGCGCCGGGAGGGAGCCCATGTTGTGGGTGCCGTACACGACGTCCACCCACGGCGCGCGTTCGGTAATCCTGGTCCGCTCCATCTGGGCCAGGCAGCCGCCCACCGCGATCTGCATGCCCTTCTTCTTCTGCGAGTACAGGTGGCCCAGGTTCCCGTACAGCCGGTCGGCCGCGTTCTCGCGGACCGCGCAGGTGTTGAACACCACGACGTCCGGGGTCTCGCCGTCGGCGGCGGGCTGGTAGCCGGCCTCGTCCAGCAGGCCGGCCAGGCGCTCGGAATCGTGCGCGTTCATCTGGCACCCGTAGGTGCGGATCTGGTAGGTTCGGCCGGCTGCTGCCACACGAACAGGATAGGGCGGCCGCGGCCGGAAGAGGCAGGTGATCTTGGCGGCGGGATGGTGCATCATATCTGTATGCAAATGACTACGGAAACGACATGTTATGGCGAATGGTCCTCTCCCATCACCGGCGCCGACATCGCGCGCAAGCATGTCGGGCTTTCCTTCCCGACCATCTCGGCGGATCGCGTGCGGTGGGTGGAAACCCGGGCTGCCGAGGGCGGCCGGCTGGTCGTGGTCGGCCAGGCCGGCGACGGGGTGCCGCGCGACCTGATCCCGGCCGGGTACAACGCCAGGACGCGCGTGCACGAGTACGGCGGGCAGTCGTACCTGCCGGTGCCCGGCGGGCTGGTCTTCGCGAACTTCGCGGACCAGCGGCTGTACCACTGCGCGGACCCGGGCGGGGAGGGCGGGGCCGCGGAGGCGCGGCCGCTGGCCGGGGCGGGTGCGGCCCGCGAGCGCGCCGCTGGCCGGCGTGCGCCGTGGCGGAGCCGCGGCCGCTGACCGCGGCGCCCGGGGCGGGTGGGGCCGACCGGTTCGCCGACTTCGTCATGTCTCCGGACGGGAGGGAGGTGTGGTGCGTCAGGGAGCGGCAGGCCGGCGGGCGGATCACGCGCGCGATCGTGGCCGTCCCGCTGGACGGCTCGGCCGCGGAGGCACCCGACGCGGTCCGGGTGCTGGTCAGCGGGTCGGACTTCTACGCCTACCCGACGCCTTCGCCGGACGGCACGCGGCTGGCCTGGATCTGCTGGGATCACCCCCGGATGCCCTGGGACGGCACGGAACTGCGGGTCGCCGCGATCGGCGACGCGGGCGCCGGCCAGGTGATCATGGGCGGCGACCAGGAATCCGTGCTGGCCCCGGTCTGGCGGGACGACGCCAGCCTGTACGTGATCTCGGATCGGTCCGGGTGGTGGAACCTGTACCTGGCCGAGGTGCCGCCATCTGCGGAGGTTGAGGGGCCGGCTCCGGCGGAGCCGCGGGCGCTCTGCCCGCGCGAGGAGGAATTCGGCGCGCCGCTGTGGCAGCTCGGCATGCACCCGTACGCGGTGCTCGGCGACGGGCGGATCGCGGTTACGCACGGGACCGGGGCCGCGCGGCTGGGGGTGCTCGACCCGGACACCGGCGAGCTGACCGATCTCGACCTGGCGTACCAGGTGTTCTTGCCCTGGCTTTCGGCCTCCGGCCTGGCCGTCGCCGCGATCGCCGGCGGGCCGTCGGTGCCGCTCAGCGTGATCAGGGTCGACATCCCCGCGGCGGCCGCCGCGGCCGGGACCGCGGCGGTACGCGAGCTGCGCCGGGAGGCCGACTCGCTGCCCGATACCGCCTACCTGCCGGTCCCGCGCGCGGTCGACCTGGCCGGGCCGTCGGGCGCGGTCGTGCACGCGCTGGTCTACCCGCCGGCCAACCCGGCGGTCACGGCGCCCGACGGCGAACTGCCGCCCTACATCGTCTGGGTGCACGGCGGCCCCACCGGGGTGGTGCACCCGCGCCTGGACCTGGAGAAGGCGTTCTTCACCAGCCGGGGCATCGGGATCATCGACGTCAACTACGGCGGCTCGAGCGGCTACGGCCGCGCCTACCGGGAGCGGCTGCGCGGGCAGTGGGGTGTCGTGGATGTGGCCGACGTGATGAGGGCCGCGCTCGCCCTGGCCGAGGCGGGCGAGGCGGACGGGAAGCGGCTCGGCATCCGCGGCGGGTCGGCCGGCGGGTGGACCGCCCTGGCCGCCGTGACCTCCGGCCTCGGCATCGCCGAGGAGGTGCGAGCGGGCGGCCAGCACGGCGTCTTCGCGGCCGTGACGTCGTACTTCGGGGTGAGCGACCTGCGGGGTTTCGCCGCGCAGACCCACGACTTCGAATCGCGGTACCTCGACGGCCTCATCGGGCCGCTGCCGGAGTGCGAGGCGCTGTACGTGGAGCGGGCGCCGATCGGGCACGTGACCGACGCCACCTGCCCCATCCTGCTGATGCAGGGGCTCGACGACCCCGTTGTCCCCCCGGTGCAGGCCGAGTCCATCGCCGCGGACCTGGCCGCGCACGGGATCCCGTACGCCTACCTTCCGTTCGCCGGCGAGTCGCACGGGTTCCGCAGGGCCGAGACGATCATGGCCAGCCTGGAAGCCGAGCTGTCCTTCTACGGCCAGATCATGGGGTTCACCCCGCCGGGCGTGCCCCCGGTGCCGTTGCAGGGCGGGATGGGGGAGACCACGGATCGTTCGGCATAATGGGTTTTTCCTGGTGAGGGCTAGCGGGCGAATTCCGTCGCGCGGGACTCGCGCACCACGGTGATGCGGATCTGGCCCGGGTAGGTCAGCTCCTCCTCGACCCGCTTGGCGATGTCGCGGGCGATCACCTGGGCCTGGATGTCGTCGATCCGGTCGGGCTTGACCATGACCCTGATCTCGCGCCCGGCCTGCATGGCGAAGACCTTCTCGACGCCCTCGTGGCCGGCCGCGATCTGCTCCAGGCGCTCGAGGCGCTTGACGTACATCTCCAGCGACTCGCGGCGGGCGCCGGGCCTGCCGCCGCTGATCCCGTCCGCGGCCTGGGTGAGCACCGCCTCCACCGTGCGGACCTCGACCTCGTTGTGGTGCGCCTCGATGGCGTGCACCACGTCCTCGGGCTCGCCGTAACGGCGGGCGATCTCCGCGCCGATCAGCGCGTGGCTGCCCTCGACCTCGTGGGTCAGCGCCTTGCCGATGTCGTGCAGCACCGTGCATCGCTTGAGCAGGGTCGGGTCGATGCGCAGTTCGCTGGCCATCATCCCGGCGATGTGCGCGGCCTCGACCAGGTGCTTGAGCACGTTCTGCCCGTACGAGGTGCGGTACCGCAGGCGGCCGAGGAGATTGACCAGCTCCGGGTGCATCTCGGTGATGCCGAGTTCGACCAGGGCATCCTCGCCGGCCCGCTTGCACAGCTGCTCGATCTCCGCCTTGCCGCGCTCGTAGGCGTCCTCGATGCGCTGCGGGTGGATGCGGCCGTCGGCGATGAGCCGCTCCAGGGTGAGCCGGGCGATCTCGCGCCTGACCGGGTCGAAGCAGGACAGCAAGACGGCCTCGGGGGTGTCGTCGATGATCAGGTTGACGCCGGTCACGGACTCGAAGGCCCTGATGTTGCGGCCCTCGCGGCCGATGATGCGCCCCTTCATCTCGTCGCCCGGCAGGTGCAGGACGGAGACGACCGACTCGCTGGTCTGCTCGGTGGCCACCCGCTGGATGGCGAGCGTGACGATCTTGCGGGCGCGCTTGTCGCCTTCGGATCGCGCCTCCTGCTCGATGTCCCTGACGATGAGCGCCGCTTCGCGCTTGGCCTGGTTCTCGATGAGGCTGACCAGCTCGGTCTTGGCCTGGTCGCCGGTGAGGCCGGCGACGCGCTCGAGTTCTTTCTGGCGTTCGGCGTCCTGGCGGTCCAGCTCGGCGGCGCGGCGCTCGAGGTCGTGCTTGCGCTGGTCGAGGGTCAGGCTGCGCTCTTCGATCCGCTTGAGTTCCTCGTCAAGGCGCTGTTCGCGGTCGGCGAGGCGCACCTCGCGGCGCTCCAGGTCGCCGCGCAGCTCGCGCACCTCGTCCTTGACGGCGCGGATTTCCTCTTCGACTTCCCTGCGGCCCTGGGCGGCCTGCTCGGCTTCCTGGCTGGCCCGTTCGAGGATCCCGGCGGCCTCGTTCTCGGCCCGCGCGCGGATGTGTTCGGCTTCCTGGCTGACCTGCTCTAGCTGGGCGTGGTTCGTGTTGGTCCGGGCTTGCGCTACGGCCGGCGTATTCGCCGTCCTGCGCCACACGACCACGAGGGCGAACACCAGTGCGAGCAACCCGATCACCATGAACGCGAGCGACACTCCGCTGCTCACGGCCACCCCTTTCCGTCCATAGTGCTCGGGGCACCCTTTGCGCTGTGACTCTATTGTGACTGTGCCGTGATGTCTGGTCTCAGGGTCATGCCCTGAGGGAGATCACCGCACGCCGCCCAGCCTGCCGGCCAGCTCAGTTACCTACCGTGTCGGCTCGCCTCTCTTCCGCTAACCCACCGTGCCGCGCGGAACAACATCTCGCTGCCGTGAGGTTAAGGCTTGATAACCTTTTTATCAAGCAAAGATCTACGGGTCGCCGCAAACCGTGCGTGACCCTGACATTCCGCCAGGCCTGGAGCGCTCGGGCCCGGCACCGCCGGGAAACTGGGCCCGGGGAGAAAATGCGTGGCGTGCCTCGTGGCTGCTCTGCGATCATCCCGGCGTGGTCACGCTGCGGCATCAGGCGGCCGACGCGCCGCGCTGGGTGCGAGTCCCGGCCTGGCTGCACGGGTAGCTCCGGGCGCGTACCGGCGGCTGGTGAGCCGGTGCAGCTGAGCCGCGGCTCGCCCGCTACGCGGTGCGCAGGCCGCTAGCTGACAGCCTCCAGGCGGCCAACTGCCCCGGCTGACGGCGTTCACGCGTCTCAAGCAGCGTGGCTCACAGGCCCGCTCACCTGCGGCTCTGTCCTCCGCTCTGCCGCGACGCGGGCCGGCAGCCGGGTCGCGGGCACTGCCGCCGCCGCGATCACCGCGATGGCCAGGTTCAGCGCGGCATCGCGGCTGATCCATGCCGCCGCCAGGCTCGCGAGCAGGGCGCCCGCCAGGGTCGCCGCCATCACCACGGCCGAGTAGGCCGAGCTGATGCGACCGATCACGTGGTCGCCGGCCCGCCGCTGCATGAGGGTCTTCTCCAGCATCAGGAACGAGCCCCCGCCGAGCCCCATGAGACCGATGAACACGAACGCCAGCCAGAAGGAGTGCACGTCGAACAGGCCGGCGAACGTCGCCACGAGCAGGCCGATGAGGCCGAGTACGCTCGCGCGCAAGCGCAGGCTGGCGCAGGCCCGCCGTCCGAGATACGGGCTCACCAGGTAACCGACCTCGAGCGCGGCGAACAGCTCGCCGATGCTCGCCGCCCGCGTGTGCAGGCTGCCGACCACGTACGGCACGAGCAGGGCGCAGCAGGCGCCGTTGCCGAGCATGAACAGCGCCGACGTCGCGAGCAGCACGGTGAGCACGCCGTCGCGCCGCAGCGCCGCGACACCACTGCGCGCGTCGGTGGCCAGTGCGTGCAGCGCGATCGGTCCTGCAGCCGACCGCGGGCCCTCCCCCGGTCGCCCTGGAAGCACGGTGAGCGAGGGCCGGATCCGCGCTACGAGCAGTGCCGCCCCTAGGTAGGTGGCCGCATCCACCCCAACGGGGAGGCGGATGCCGCCCAGCACATAGAGCACACCGCCGAGTGGGGCACACGTCAGCCCGATAGCACCGCCCGCTGCGGTCGACCACGCATTGGCCGTGGCCAGATCGCTGTCTCGGCCCGCCAGCGCGGGAACGAGGCCCTGGTAGGCGGGGCCGAAGAAGGCGCCGAAGCAGCTCTCAGCGAAGATCGCCGCCAGCACCAGCCACAGCTGGCTCGGGTGGACCGCGAGCGGCAGCAGCGACACCGCGCCGGCCGACAGCAGATTCGCGCCGATCACCACCCGCCGCCTCGGCCATCGATCGGCGAACACGCCCCCGACTGGTCCCAGTACCAGCAGCGGCAGGATCTCCGCGACCACGGTCAGGCCCGTGTCGCGGGCCGAGCCGGTGAGGTGGAAGACGTAGACGGGGACCGCGACCTCGAGGAGCCAGTTGCCGCCGTTCGACAGCACCTGGCTCGCCCACAGCAGACCGAACGAGCGGTTCCTGCAGATGATCAGTTTGCGTATCGTGCTGCTGAGCCACGGCACCGGCGGTCCTCCGGGATCCAAGCTGCCCTATCTCTGTAGAATAGTTCTCCAGATTACTGTCTTGTCAAGATTGGAAGAAGGCGAGATGGCGGACCCGGCCCTGCTCGGGCACCAGTTGCGCGGCTTGCGCGCCGCCGCCGGCCGGACCGTAGCCTCCGTGGCCGGCGACGCCGGCTTGTCGGTCCCCTATATCGCCAACCTCGAGAACGGCCGGGGCAACCCGACCATCGCGGCCCTTGACCGGCTCGCGACCGCGCTTGGCGCGGCCCTGGAGGTCAGCCTGGTGCCGCCGGCTGGCGAGGCGAGCCAGGCGAGGAGGACGCCAACGCCACCGTCGCTCGTGCGCCTGGGCCGGAGCCCGCGGTTCCAGCGCGAGGCCGCGGCGCTGGCGGATTCACTCGGTGCCGATGCGGGCGAGTTCTCGGTTCGGCTTATCGGCGCGCTGGCCGGACTGGCCGCTGCCCTCGGCGTCGATCCGGGGGAATCCGGCTGGGGCCGCATTCTGGACGCCCTCCTGCTAGTCGTGGCGCATCCGGTTCCGCCGGCCGGCGCCGAAGATCATGTGTAACTCCGCCCGGACCCGCCGATCCTGAGAACGCCCCGGCCGAGGGCCGAGGAAATTCGTCCAAGACGGCTCGGCCGGGGGCAGGCAGCCGACATCACGAAGAAAAAAGAGGCGTGAACATCCACTGGAGGGCCGCTGGCGGTCCCTGGGTGGTGGCGGATGGAGCCACGTCGATGATCATCGAGCGGCCGGAACTTATCATCGAGATGATCACACCGTTGGTCCGGCGCACAAGCACCCCTGGCAGCAGGTCGGCGTCGCGCGGATCAGACAGCGGCGCCCACCACAGCAGCGCGTTGAACATCTCATCTGCCCGGGTGGCCGGCCTGGCCAGATCGAAGTCGATCAGCGCGTACGGCCGGCCGTTACGGAAGACGACATTCTCGGGCGTGATGTCGACGTGCCACAGCCCACGCGAGACAGCCGGCACGATGCGGTCGCAGGCAACCCAGCCGAAGCAGAGGTGTCGAGTTACAGAGAGTAATCGGTGTCTGGTCCGAGTTCGCCGCGGAGGCCAGGGTTCTGGGCGAGGTCGTTCGCGTCCGGGTCGTCCGGGTCGCTATATGGTTCGGTGTCCAGGTCCAGTCCGGCGGTCGCGCCTGGGCCCTCGCGTTCCAGGGTTTCCCTGATCAGCCTGAAGGCCAGGCCGGGCGGGTAGCCCTTCCTGGCGAGCAGGCCTGCCGCCCGCCGGGCGCGGGTCTCCGGCGACTGCCCGCGGGTACTCGCCATCTTCTGCTCCACCAGGCGCCTGGCCGTGGCGACTTCCTGCTCGGGGTCGAGGGTGTCGACCGCCTCGCGGATTTCCTCGGTATCGACTCCGTGCCGGCGGAGTTCGGCGGAGAGCGAACGACGGGACAGGCCGCGGCTGTAGTGGCGGGACTCGACCCAGGCCCGGGCGAACGCGGCGTCGTCGATGAGGCCGACGTCGGTGAAGCGGCTCAGGACGGCTTCGGCCGTGTCCGGCGGGATACCGGCGCGACGCAGCGCCTGGGCCAGTTCGGCCCGGGTCCGGGGCTCGATCGTCAGCAGGCGCAGGCAGATCTGCCTGGCGCGGGCCTCAGGGTCGTCGCTCGTGGGTTCGGAAGGCGACCCTGAGGCCCGCTTACCGCGGGGCATTTCCAGCTACTAGCTCGGCCGCGCCACCGGCGGGACGGTGAGGTTCCGCGGCGTGCCAGACCCGTTGCCGCCGGGAGCGGGCCTGCTGGGCGCGACGTCCGCGTCGAGGCGCGGGCCGATGCCGAGCTTCTCCTTGATCCGCTTCTCGATCTCGTCGGCTATGTCATCGTTTTCGCGCAGGAAGTTGCGGGCGTTTTCCTTGCCCTGGCCGAGCTGGTCGCCTTCGTAGGTGTACCAGGCGCCGGACTTGCGCACGATGCCCTGCTCCACGCCGAGGTCGATAAGGCTGCCTTCGCGGCTAATTCCTATTCCATATATGATATCCATCTCGGCGCTTTTGAAAGGTGGCGCCATTTTATTCTTTACCACTTTTATCTTTGTTCTGTTACCGACCGCCTCTGTCCCGTCCTTAAGAGTTTCGATTCGCCGGACGTCGAGGCGGATAGTAGCATAGAATTTAAGCGCCTTTCCGCCTGTAGTCGTTTCGGGCGAGCCGAAAAGAACTCCTACCTTCTCCCGAAGCTGATTAATAAAAATCGCGGTGGTCTTAGTCTGGTTTAGCGCGCCGGTGATCTTGCGGAGGGCTTGGGACATGAGGCGTGCCTGGAGGCCGACGTGGCTGTCCCCCATTTCGCCTTCGATCTCCGCCTTCGGGACGAGCGCGGCGACCGAGTTGATGACGACGATGTCGATAGCTCCAGAGCGGATGAGCATGTCGGCGATCTCTAGCGCCTGCTCACCGGTATCCGGTTGAGACACGAGAAGTGCGTCGGTGTCCACGCCAAGGTTCTTGGCATAGTCCGGGTCCAGTGCGTGCTCGGCGTCGATAAATGCCGCGATGCCGCCCGCCTTCTGGGCGTTCGCCACGGCATGCAACGCCACGGTCGTGTTGTGGGAGAGCATTCCATTGGCGATGAAACTGTGGGTATGAGGGAGGACCACGTTGAAGGTCGGCTGAAGCCCCGCATCCTCGACCGCGACCACCTCCTCATAGGTGTACGGCAGCGCCGAGAGTACCCGCAGGTAAGCCACGATCGTCTTGGCCCCCTCCGAGAACCGGTCTTCCTGCCGGTCGCACCACTCGACGATTTTCGCTAGGCGCTGCCGAGAGCACGAGAGATCTATGTCGCGGCGGAAGAGATCGCCCGCCACCCTGTCGAATCCCCTGTCGCCGCCGCAGTCGTCGCGCAGGTCCCGGAGCAGGCCGGACAGGTGCGGGATGTTTTCGAACTGCGGGTCCCGAGGGGATGCCTTGAAGCACTTCTCGACTTGTGCCCTCCGGCGGGCGGAGCGGAATCCTACTTCGGACAGGAATCGGCCTACTACTGCGGGATTCACCGCCACCGACCAGTAGTCACGCTCGTATTTCGCGTTGTACTTCGATGAGACGGTCGCCGGGATTCCGAGTCCGTAGAGCATCAACTGGACCTGCCGCGCCAGTTCCTCTGACGCTGTACCCAACCCGATCGTCGATGAAGGGTCAATCCACCCGTCGCCCTCGAAGAGCGCCGAGAGGAAGGCACGCTGCGCCTTGTGCCCGGCTGTACGGACGCAAGCGGGAACCTTCTTGTCTGCCGCCTTCACGTAGTCGAGACCGTATTCTTGTGCGAACCGCTCCCGGATTTTCTTGCCATAGACGGCGAACTCTTTATTACCGTAGTTGCGAACCGGGATTCCGGCGATGTGCTCTATGAGCCGGGTGAACTCTCCGCTCACCTCGGGATCCCAGTTGGTGAAACGGACGGCGGTCCTGATGCAAAGGGTTCCTTCTGCGACGAGATACCCGAGCAGGACGGCCTCGTCCTCGCTGAGCCCGTCACCTGCCGCAGCCGCCACGGCGCCGAACTCGGCGGAGACGACCGTGTCACCCATGTGCACGTCCCCGGCATTGCGCCACACGATGAACCCGCGGTCGCTGACAACACGGAGCGGGTGATTGTGAGTGACACTGACGGTCCGGCCAGAACGCAACTTCAGGCGGAGGACCGGCTTGCGGTTGTTGTGCGTCAGTCCGGCGACGATCTCGAGTTCGCCCTTCTCGTTGACGAGGCGGATACCGGACTCGCTGACGTCGGTGACGCGTGACGTACAACTCGCCTTCATGCCCGCGCGCTCGAAGATCTCGGCTATCGTCTCAAGCCCTCGATCGGACCACACATAGGTGTCCGCCGTGGCGCACTTCCCGCTGCTTTCCGGTCCGTATATCTCGACGATGCGGCCGCGCGGGAGGCCGCCGAGGCCCAGCGCCACGTCCAGGGCGATCGAACCGGTCGGGATTACCTCCACCGGTTCCCGCGTCTCCTCGCCGAGGCGCATGACCGAGCCCTTGCCGAACTGCCGCTCGATCTGGAGGAGAGCAGTCTCCAGGGCCTTCTCCCTGTCGCCTGCGCGCTCGGGACTCGGCTTGCCGTTTGCTGCCATTGAGGACTCCCTGCCGGAGTTAAGGGCCTGCGGGCACCTCCCGCACCGCCCAGGTCGTCTGAGTCGTGATCCCGCCGGTCATCCCGGGCGGTTCATCGTGGACAAGCTACGCGCCCCCTCTGACATTTCTGGCGGGGCGCCGCGCGGCCGGTCCGCGGAGATCCCGTGACCGCGGCCTTTCGGCAACGGTGCCGGAGATCACGCTCACATGCCTACTATAGAGCGAACGTGTATTCGACCACCGACGACACGCCGAAGACCGCCTGAAATTCTGCGAAAACTTCGGTCAGGCCCACGGCGACGGCACGATCGGGACGGTCACGACGGTCACCGAACCTGGGCCTGACCCCGGCTCTGAGGACCGGCGCAGCGCCGGGCCGGGCGTCACCGTTAGCATCGGCAAGAGCCGAGCCACCGCCCGAACGCAGGGCCTACCAACGCGAGGAGATTTCCGATGCCGCTCGACGAGGACGTGATCCGGCTGGCCAAGGGCAAGAACCTGGCCACCGTGGTGACCTTGATGCCGAGCGGGCAGCCGCAGGCGCTGTTCACCTGGATCGACACCGACGGCGAGCACGTCCTGGTGAATACCGAACCGCAGCGGCAGAAGGCCAGGAACGTCGCGCGCGATCCGCGCATCACCGTGCTGATTCACGGCGACCACGCCTGGGACTGGGCCGAGGTCCGCGGGCATGTGGTCGAGACCGTCGGCGGCGACGAGGCCCGCGAGCACATCGACGAGCTGTCCCGCAAGTACGTGGGCACGGACTACCGCAACCCCATCGGCCCGCAGGGGCGGATCATACTCAAGATCGCCGCGGACAAGATCACCACGCCGAAGAGCCTCGGCCGCCGTTAGCCGCCGGGCCCGCTCAGCGGAGCCTTTCCGGCACGTCGAACTCTTCGCTGACCGCGCGCCAGACGACCTTGACCTCCACCCCGTCGGCGAGGGCCTGCTCGACCGTGCGATCGCCCAGGCTGGCGAATACGTAATCCTTGGCCAGGCTCTGCGCGTATACCTCGCCGAACTGCGCCCTCATCCGGTCCCAGAATGCCGTCACCCGCACCTCGCCAGGGTACTGCCGGCCAGCACCCGCCCTGGCTGGCGTCGCCGGCGCCATAACGGCACCCCGAGGCTCTATATCCCCATGTGTGGGTATACGTTCCAGGGGAACTACTGCAACTAATGGCGCACGTCGCGACGCCGAGCGTGCGCCGTCCGGCGCAGGGCCGGTTTAGGGGACCGGACGTGGCGGGCAATGGCGCACGAGGGAGGGCGGATGGCCGCGCCTGCGGGGCTGACTGAGGGATCAGTTCCTGAGCCAACTGAGGGATCAGTTCCTGAGCCAACTGAACCGGAGCCGCCAGAACCGGACCCGACCCCGGAGGCCGCGGAGGCCGCGGACACCGGGGACACCGAGGACACCGGGGACGAGAACGCGCTCGCGGTCGCCGACCCCGAGCCCGCCCCTGAGCAGCCCGCCTCCGGTACCGGACCGGCCCGCGGCACGAGCCGGCTCGCGGTAGCCGCCGTGATCTTCGGCCTCATCGTGCTGGCCGGCGCGGCCGTGGGTGCCCTCGCGGTAGCCACTCACGGCTTCCGGCCGAAGACCGTTATCCAGTATCACCTGGCCGCCGTATTCAGCCTGCGGCCGGGCGATTGCCTTAATTCATCGCCGAACGGACTATCTGTCACGGTCCTTTCTTGCGCGACACCCCACGATGGCGAAGTGTTCGCCACGTTCTCCCTTACGGCGCCGTCTTGGCCCGGCGACGCGGCCGTCCAGAGCGAGGCGAACAACGGCTGCTTGAGCAGGATCGCGGGCTACGTCGGCCCGCAGCTCGCGAACGCCGGGCTCGCCCAGGAGTACTTCTACCCGGATCAGGCGGCGTGGCAGGCGGGCGTCCGCACCGTCGTCTGCGAGGTCCGCGCGTCGACCGGCCAGCTCACCGGCTCCGTCCGCGACCTGGGCTGAACCGGGCGGCCGGGCACCCTGCGGTTAGACCTGGTGAAGAACGAGCAGGAACTCGAGCTGGCCGTGATCCTGCGTGGTGACAAAGCCGGCGAAGCTCGGGTTGGCGATGTTGTAATCAGCGAAGACGACCGGGATGTGGCCGACGACCTCGATCTGGGCGCCCTTGCGTTCGGCGGTGAGCGTGAACGTCACCGCCCGGGTGGTGCCGTGCAGCGTCAGGCTCCCGTGTGCGGTGAATGACGTGATCGCCCCGGCGGCGGGCAGCGGTGCGAGGCTGATCGGGGCGGTCAGCGTGAACGTCCCGGTGGGGTACGCAGCCACGTCCATGATCCGCCCGTCGAACTGCGCGTCGCGCTGGCTCTTGTCGCTGTGAATCGTGCCCATCGGCACGCTGAACGTCGCTGCGGTGACCGTCGTCCCGTTGATCACCAGGTGCCCGGAGACCGACGTGCTGCGGCCGACCGCGGTGGCGCTCTGCCCGAGCAGCACCTCGTTGACCCGGTAGCCGACCACCGAGCCTGAGCCGACGGTCCAGGTGCCGGCCACCGGTCCGTCGGCCGCGGCGGCGCTGGTGGCCGGGCTTGTCCCTGGCGTAGTCGCCGAGGTGCCCGGCGCCGACAGCGACAGCGGGGCCGGGGTGCTGCCGTCGAAGAAGTGAATATAGATGAACGGCCCGGCCACGGCCAGAATGGCCAGGACGATGACGGACCCGATAAGCCACCTCAGCCAGTGGCGCGGCTTCAGAAAGGACATGGCAACTCAGTGTGCATCCCGATCTTCTCCGCCGTCTCTCAACAGGCTGAAGACTCACCTCGAACAGCTAGGAGCAGCAGTCCGCCGAACGAGATGAACATCATTGACGTGTTTGGAACATCTTAGTAGCATCCTGAACATGAGTGTTCACACCGTCGCCGCGCCGCGCCGGAGGGTGAGGCCGTCACTGCTGGATATCGCGGCTGAGGTCCTGGTCGCGGACCCGGCGGCGTCGCTGGCCGAGGTGGCCCAGGCGGCCGGGATCGGGCGTACTACTCTGCACAAGCACTACGCCACCCGCGACGACCTGCTGCGCGCGGTCGGGCACCGGGCCATCGACCTGTGGGAGCAGGCGGTCGCCGGGGTGGACGACAGAGACGACCCCGACGGCGGTCTGCGGGCGCTGGTCGCCGCGATGATCCCGATCGGGCCGCAAATGGGGTTCCTGTGGCGCACCCCGGCCTTCGACCACATCAGCGAACTCGGCGAGCGCTGGCTCGCGGTGGAGACTCGCTGTCTGGCCGTGGTCAAGCGGGCTCAGGACCTCGGCTCGCTCGCCGCCGGCGTCCCGGACTGGTGGCTGCTGCAGGCGCTCTACTCGATCGTCTATGTGGCGGCCGAGTCGGTCGTGCTCGGCAAGCTGGCCCCGCTGGACGCACCGGGCCTCGCGCTCGGCACGTTCCTGCACGGCCTCGGCGCGAGACCCCCAGCGTGAAGGAGGAACCATGAGCGAGGTCGGCCGCGCCGCCGCGTTCGCCGCCCGCCTGTACCGGCAGCGGGCCACAGTCGCCTACGCCGGGCATCTCAGGCGGGACCCGATGGCGCTGCTCTACCAGCGCCAGGGACGGGCCGATCCCTACCCGATCTACGAGCGGATCCGGGCCAGCGGCACGCTGGTGCCGACCCGCCTGGGTAACTGGATGAGCACCAGCCACCGGGTGTGCGACTCGGTGCTGCGCAACCGCCGGTTCGGCGTTCACGCGGAGGAAGACCTCGACGCGTCCTTCCTGACGATGAACCCGCCGGATCACACCCGGCTGCGCCGGTTCGCGCTGCCGGCGTTCAGCCCGAAAGCGGTGGCCGGCTACGGCGAACGGATCGAGCGCACGGTCGGGGACCTGCTGGACCGGGCGGCCGCGAGCGGTGAGTTCGACCTGGTCTCCGCGCTGGCCGCGCCGCTGCCGATCGCGGTCATCACCGACCTGCTCGGCGTCCCCGACGCGGACGCGGCCGCCTTCGCGCAGTACGGCGCGGTCCTCGGCCCCGCGCTGGACGGCATCAAGTCGCTGCGGCACGCCAGCGAATTGCAGGCCAACCAGGTCAAGCTGGACCGGCTGTTCGAGAACCTCTTCGAACTGCGGCGCCGGGAACCGGCCGACGACATCATCAGCCGGATGGTCGCGGCCGAAGGCGATCAGGTCAAGCCGGCCGAGATGCTGCCGATGTGCGTGATGCTGCTGATCGCCGGGTTCGAGACCACGGTCAACCTGATCGGTAACTGCGTGCTGGCCCTGCTCGGCCACCGCGAGCAGTGGCAGGACCTGTGCGCCGACCCGCAGGCCCTGGCGGCCAGGGCGGTCGAGGAGACGCTGCGCTACGACCCGCCGGTCCAGCTCACCGACCGGGTGGCGCTGGAACCGCTGGACCTCGAAGGCCAGACCCTCCGCCCGGGCCAGCGCGTGTGGACGCTGATCGGGGGCGCGAACCGCGACCCCGAGGTCTACGCCGAGCCGGGCGAGTTCAACATCCACCGTGAGGCCGTGGCCGAGCACCTCGCGTTCTCCAGCGGCATCCACTACTGCCTGGGACAGCCGCTGGCCCGGCTCGAGGCCACCATCGCGCTGCGGACGCTGGCCGAGCGGATGCCGGGGCTGACCGTGGCCGGACCCATCCAGCGGCGCAAGACTACGACGATCCGCGGACCGCTGCACCTGCCGGTGAAGGCGGGCCTGCCCGCGCCGACCCGGCCATCAACCGCGAGCCCGGCAGGCCTCCCCGCGGCCTGACCCTTACCCCGCCGGAAATCCCGGCGGCCACCGTCCGTGCCGCATCACGCCGGTGAGGCGGAACTCATCGTCGCACACCACCAGGTCCGCGGCCAGGCCGGGGCGCAGCGCGCCGGTGCGGTCGCCGAGGCCGAGCACGCGAGCCGGGTTGGTGCTCGCCGCAGCGGCCGCCTCGGGCACCGGCACTCCTGCCGCCACCGCGTGCCGGACGACGGCGGCCATCGTCGCGGTCGAGCCGGCGATCGCGCCGGGGTTCCCGGCCCCGTCGGCCAGGCGCGCCACTCCCCCGGCCACGTCCACCCACTGCGAGCCGAGCCGGTAGCTGCCATCCGGCATCCCGGCCGCCGCCATCGCGTCGGTGACCAGGACCAGACGGCCCGGGCCGGCGGCGCGGGCCGCCAGGCGGACGGTCATGTCGTGCAGGTGCACGCCGTCGGCGACGATCTCGCAGGTCACCTCGTCCCGGTCGAGCAGGGCACCGGCGGCGCCCGGCGCGCGGTGATGCCACGGCCGCATGCCGTTGAACAGGTGGGTCGCGTGGGTCGCGCCGGCGTCCACGGCCGCCGACGTGACCTCGGCGGTGGCGTCGGTATGCCCGACCGCGACCGTCACGCCGGCCCCGGCCGCGGCGCGGATCACCGCCGCGGCGCCCGGCAGTTCGGGGGCCAGGGTGATGACCCGCAGGTGCCCGCGGGCCGCGGCGTGCAGGCGCTCGAAGACGGCCACGTCAGGGGCGAGCATGTGCCGCGGGTCCTGCGCGCCGCACCGGGCTGCGGAAAGGAACGGCCCCTCCAGGTGCACGCCGGCGATGATGCCCTCATCGGCCAGGCCGGCCAGCATGGCGGCGCGGGCTTCTAGCTCGGCGAGCGGCGCGGTGACCAGGCTGGCCAGCATGGTCGTGCTGCCGTGCCCGCGGTGAAACGCGGCGGCGTTCCTCGCGTCGTCAGCCGATCCCTCGGTGAAGGACGTGCCGCCGCCGCCGTGGACGTGCACGTCGACGAAGCCCGGGAGCACCCACCGCCCGCGCAGGTCGGTGAGGGGAAGTCTCTGCGCCATCTGGTCAGGCGCGTCGCCGGGACCGACCGCGCCGATCAGGCTGCCGGTCACGTGGATCCAGCCGGGGTCCAGCACGCCCTCCGGCGTCACCACGCGGCCGCCGGCCAGCAGCAGGGAGCCGTCCTGAGCCCGGCCGGGAGCGGCGGCCTGTCGCATTACGCCAGGATGACAGAACGTGAAAGAGCTCGCGGGCGGTCCGGGTCGATGCCTTTCCGCTCGGCGAGGAGGGCGGCGAGGCGCTGCGCGCCGATCAGCCCGGCGAGCGGGTCGGCGGGCGAGGTGATGACCAGGGCGCCGGTACGGCGCGCGTCCGCCAGCAGGTCGGAGGGCACCTCGCCGAGCGCCCACACCACCGTGCCGGAGTCGCTGACGCTGATCGGGCCGTGCCGGTACTCCATCGCCGGGTACGACTCGGCCCAGGTCCGGGAGGCTTCGCGCAGCTTCAGCGCCGCCTCGTCGGCCACCGCCGCCGCCCACCCGCAGCCCAGGAAGGTGAACTCGGTACGTTCGGCCAGCCCTGGCGGCAGGGGACGGGCCAGCTCGCGCGCGGCCTGGTCGGGCAGCGCGCGGACGTCCTCGCCCAGGTGCGCGCGGAGCAGGACGATCGAGCTGGTGATGAACCGGCTCGAGACCACCGAACGCTCGTCGGCGAAGTCGAGCAGCACCGCCGTGTCGGCTTCGCGCGGGAGCGGCGCGTCCGGGTCGGCGGCCACCGCCGTCGTCGTGATCCCCTGAGGAACCCGCCGGAGGGCGTCGAGCACCTCAGTGGTGGTGCCGGTACGCGACACGAACACCATGCGGTCGTAGCGCCGGTAGCGCACCTCCGACGCCGAGAAGGCGTCGGTCTCGCCATGACCCGCGGCTTCCCGCAGGGACGCGTAGCAGCGGGCGACGTTGAGCGACGAGCCGCAGCCGATCACCGCGACCCGCTCCCCGGGGGCCGGGAGCGCAGGTCCGGCCAGGGCCGCCATCTCGATCGCCTTCGACCAGCACTCCGGCTGGCTGGCGATCTCCTCCGTCAGGAAACTCACCGCGCGCTCCAAACGATCAAGTGATGTGCAAATTTCTGCGAAATATTGGCTCTTTACGAGCATTATAAATCATTGTCGATGACTGTACAGGGCACGGGCGGGCCTTCGGGCTGTGACCTTTAGAGGTTGTTCCCGTCGGCGTATGTTCGGCGTGGATACGCCGCCTGGGCCGAGGGAGGCGGTGGCCGAGCGGCCACCGGTGCACCGACGTGATGCCGTGGCTTACTGTGCGGGTGGCGGGCCGGTGAGGGCGTCTAGTTCGGCGAGCAGGTCCAGAGCCTCGGCTGCGCCGATCCGGCGGAATACCTCCAGGGCCTGCCGCAGCAGGACCTCGGCCTGCGCGGCGTAGCCGACGACCATCGCGCAGCGGCCCAGGCCGGCCAGTGCGCGCGCCTCGTGAAAGGGGCTGGCGATAGCGCGAGCCAGTTCCATGGCCCGCTGGTGGCACCCCTCAGCCTGCGCGAGTTCACCGCTGACCCGGTGCAACGCGCCTCTCTTGTTAAGCACTTCAGCCTCACCCGCCCGGTCGCCGATGTCGCGCATGATGCCCAGGGACTGCTCCAGGTCCCGGGCCGCGGCCGGGTAATCACCCGTCAGCTGCCGGACGACCCCGAGGTCGCTGAGGGCAACGGCATGGAGGCCTCGGATGCCAAGGTCGCGGTAGATGCCCAGGGACTGCTGCAGGTCCCGGGCCGCACCCGGGTAATCACCCCTCATCCGCCGGACGACCCCGAGCTCGCGGAGGGCGCCGGCTTGGCCGAGCGTCTCGCCGAGGTCACGGTAGATGCCCAGCGCCTCCTCCTGGGCCTGGGCCGCGACCGGATAATCACCCGTCAGCCGCCCCACCACCCCGAGATCGTTGAGAACGTTGGCCTGGCCGAGCCGGTCACCGAGATCGCGGAAGATACCCAGCGCCTCCTCCAGGTCCCGGGCCGCGCCCGGGTAATCACCCGCCACCCACCGCAGGAGCCCGAGCTCGCCGAGGGCCTTGCCCTGGCCGAGCCGGTCACCGAGATCGCGGTAGATGCCCAGCGCCTCCTCCAGGTCCCGGGCCGCGACCGGATAATCATCCATCATGCGCCGTCCGACTCCCGCGTAGCGGAGGGCGTTGGCCTGGCCGAGCCGGTCACCGAGATCGCGGTAGATGCCCAGCGCCTCCTCCAGGTCCCGGGCCGCGCCCGGGCCATTACCTGTCGCCAACTGCACGTTCCCCAGGTCGCTGAGGGCGTTGGCCTGGCCGAGCCGGTCACCGAGATCGCGATAGGTGCCCAGCGCCTCCTCCAGGTCCCGGGCGGCGCCCGGATAATCACACGTCAACCACCGCACGACCCCGAGATCGTTGAGGGCGCCGGCCTGGCCGAGCCGGTCACCGAGGTGCCGGGCGGCCTGGATCGCAGCCGTGTGGCGGATGATGGCGTCGGCCCAGGGGCCGTCACGCCGCAGCAGCCCGGCAATGCCGACGGTGAGAGCGGTGAGGCGGGCGTGCTGGCCGGTGCGGGTGGCGTGGTCGAGGCAGGCGAGCAGGCTGGCCCGCTCGGCCCGGGCCCAGGTCAGCGCCTGCTCCCGGTCGGCCAGGGCGGGAACCGCGGCCGGAACCCGGCCGTCCGCGGGGGCGAGAGCCGGGCGGGTCTGGTGGGTGATGAGAGCGTCGGCGCGAACGGCGGTGTGCTGGTAGTAATCCAGCAACCGGGCGATGGCACCGTCCCGGTCACCGTCCGGATCAAAGCGGTCGGCCAGGGCGCGGGCGTGCTCGCGGATCAGGTCGTGCATCCGGTACCGGCCCGCGGCAGGCTCGGCAATCAGGTACTGGTCATACAGCGCCTCCAGGCCGCGACGCGCCGCACCCAGATCGGCGCCGTCCAGGGCGGCGGCGGCGTAGCCGTCGATGTCGGCACCAGGGTGCAGCCCGAGCCTCCGGAACAGCCGCTGCTGGCCGGGGGCCAGGTCGGCGTACGACAGGTCGAACGCGGCGGCCACCGACACGTTCTCGGTGACCATCAGCTCCAGCCGGTCCCGCGCCGAGGCCAGCTCGGCGGCATGCCCGGCCAGCGACCAGGCCGGGTGGTGGTGCAGCTGGCGGGCCACCATCCCGATCGCCAGCGGAAGGTACCCGCACAGCCGGGTGATCTCGGCCACCCCCGGATCGGCAGCACTGAGTCCAGATCGGCCGGCCAGCCGGACCAGCAGCGCTGCCGCCTCGCCGGCCGGCAGGGTGTCCAGGCTGACCGCCGTGGCGTCGTCCAGCGCGGACAGGTGCCGACGGCTGGTGACCAGGACCAGGCTCCCGCCCGCGCCCGGCAGCAGCGGCCGGACCTGCTCGCTGCTGGCCGCGTCGTCAAGGACCAGCAGCAGCTGCCGTTCGGCCAGCCGGTCCCGCCACAGCGCCATCCGCGCCTCCAGCCCGGGCGGTATCTGCCCGGCCGGAACCCCGAGGGTCAGCAGCAGGCTGGCCAGCGCGTCCTCGGGGTCGACCGGCTGCTGCCCGGGTGTGTGCCCGTGCAGTGGGAGGAAGATCTGCCCGCCGGGGAACCGGTCGGCCAGCTTGTGCGCGGCGTGCACCGCGAACGCGGTCTTGCCGATCCCGGCCATCCCGCCGATGGCGTGGATGCCCACCACCCCGCCCGCACCCGCCGCGGTGTCCACCAGCTGCTCCAGTTCCTGCTGTCGGCCGGTGAATGAGGCGATATCGCGGGGCAGCGTCCGCATCGCCGCCCCGCCAGAGCCGACGCTGACGGGTACGGGCCGTCCTCGCGCGACCGCTTCGAATTCCGCCCGGGCCTGGCCGGCGAGGTGCAGGGCGCCGGCCAGCAGCCGGATCGTGTCCTTGTGCGGTGTGGTGGAGATGCCCCGCTCCAGGTCGCTGACCGACCGCGGGCTCAGGCCCGTCGCCTCGGCCAGTTCTTCCTGGGTCAGCCGGGCCTCGGTACGCAGCTGGCGCAGCAGGCCGGCGAAGTTAACCGGCGGCTCGGCCACAGCCCCTCCCTCGCTCGCGCACGGCGCACCCATGCCGAGCATACGCCGCCGGGAACGACGGTCCCATCCGGCTAATCCCCGCACAGCCGACCGCGACTTCTCAGGCGGTGACGACGCGGAGGCCGCGCTCGCTGAAGGCGGCGAGCATGGCGGGGTCGGCGGAAGCGTCGGTGACGATGACGTCGATCTCGTCCACGGCGCATACCCGGGCGAAGGCGCGCTGGCCCAGCTTGGAATGGTCGGCGACGATCATCACCTGCTCGGCGCGGGTGGCCATGAGGTGATTGATGCTGGCCTCGCCCTCGTGATGGGCGCTCGCGCCGGTGCGCGGGTCGAGCGCGTCGACGCCGAGGATGGCCCAGTCCAGCGTCAGCTCGGCGAGCACCAGCGTGGCGAACGGCCCGATCAGCTCGTAGGACTGGCCGCGGGTGACGCCGCCGGTCACGACGATCTTGACGTGCTGGCGGACGGCGAGCTCGTTGGCGATGTTCATCGCGTTCGTCACCACGGTGATGCCGGTGTCGTCCTGCAGGTCCGGCCGGGTGGCCAGGGCGCGCGCGACCTCGCTGGTGGTCGTCCCGCCGTTCAGCGCCACCGCCGCGCCCGGCGCGACCAGGGCGGCCGCCGCCCGGCCGATGCGCTGCTTTTCCGGCGCGTGCCGGGCGGTCTTGTAGCGCAGCGGCAGGTCATAGGAGACGTGCCCGGCGACCGCGCCGCCGCGGGTCCGCGTCAGGAGCTGCTGCTGGGCCAGCTGGTCCAGGTCACGGCGGATGGTGGCCTGCGATACGCCGAGCGAGCGCGCGGCCTCCGCCACGGTGAGCTGCCCGTCCCCGGGCAGCAGGTCAAGCAGCGCGTTCCACCGCTGGTACCTGGACACGTGGCGGACCCTCCCGGCACAACGCGCGTAATGACGCCTTCGGCGCTTCTTTGCGCAGTTTACTCGCACATCGCATGCGCGAACTTGCGCGAAACGGCCCTCAAGCAACGCCATAACGGTTCGCTCGATGCCCGGTGGCCCTGACGGCGTGACGTCTCAGCGCACCGGGGCGACCGAGCGGAGCGTCTCCGGGTAGACGGCCGGCACGGAGCCGATGACGGCCAGGGATTCCACGAAGAAGTAGATCGCCTTGAAGAACTCGAGCAGGTCACCCTCCTCGAGCATGATCTTGCGGTACATGACCGTGCGCTGCGCGTCGTACCCCTCGTGCAGCGCCTTCCAGTCCCGGTAGTCCATGCCGAGCACGTAGGTCGCCTTGAGCGGCTCGTCCGGGCCGATGATCCGGCAGTCGGTCACCGTCCCGCCGCCCCACTGCACGAACAGGTACGAAGCCAGGTCCCGGCAGCCCAGCGCCCAGGACGCCGGGTACGCGCTCCTGATCCGCCCGATGAAGTCCCAGTACTCCTGCAGCTTGCCCGCCCGCGCCTGCGCCGAGGGCCCGGCGGCCAGCGCGCCGGCGACCGACTCGGCCCACGACGGGCTGAAGAAGTCCGGCACGGGGCTCACCCTCCCGCCAGCACCGGCTGCACCCGTTGCAGCAGGTCCTCAAGGTCGGGCGATAGCCCGATGCCGACGTCGTTCAGCTTGCGCCGTAGCTGGATGAAGAACAGCGCCCGCACCTCGTCGGTGGTCCAGCCCAGCGGCTCGTAGTAGATGCGCCGGCTGACCACGCCGGACAACGACAGGATCGTCCGTAGCGTGTCGTGGATCTCGTTGATCATCGTCGGGTCCCTGCGCACCGCGTCCTGCAGGTAGCGCATGCCGCCCTGCACGTGCCGCGACTCGTCGCGGCAGGTCGCGGTGAAGCCGGTGTAGTAGGCGGGCAGGAACCCGCGCCAGCGGGCGTAGGAGAGCGTCACCTTCATCACCGAAAGCGCGAGCACGCCCTCGATCCACAGGAAGTAGTTGGTGCCGTAGCGGACCCGCGCCCGCTCGTCGTACGGGTGAAGCCGAAGCTCGTCCGCCTGGTAGGCCAGCAACCCGAACGGCGCGACGAACGTCTCGGACACCCAGGGGAACGACGCGTCAAGCACGGCCATGATGTCGTCGCCCTTGAGCCCCACGACCTCCCGGTAGAACCGGTCGAAGAAGACGGTGTGCCGCGCCTCGTCCTCGATCTGCGCGGCGATGTGGAGCTTCTCCTCCTCGCTGGCGCCGATCATGAACACCGGCAGTTCGATCTCCACCTGCCGCTCGCCGTGGTGGAAGCCGGAGGCCACGGCGATGAACGACTGCCGTTCCTCCTCGGTCATCTTCTCCCGCCAGTCCACCTGATCCTGGCTGAAGTCGAGGTCGTAGACGTCCCACCGCTGCTTGAGGTACTTGCGGTACAGCGTGGTGAAGTCCGGTAGCGACTTCAGGTCCTTGTGGACGTATTCGATGACGTCGTCGATATCGACGTGGAGCACCTCGGGGAGGGCGGAATCCTCGATCTCGCGCACCTGGTCGTCGCTGAGCGCGCGGGGACCTTCCCGCAAGACCGCCGTCGGGCTCCTGCGTTCGGCCATGTCGGCCCCCTTACCGACGTAACGGGATACTAGAAAGCAATTCTGCAACCCATTCGACCTGGTCTCGCCCGCACCCCGTCAAGAATGTCGGTGGGGCGAGGCACTATTGAGAGCATGGGAGAAGAGTCGCCGCTGACCGGTGCTGAGGCCCTGGAGGGGTTCTGCCGGCGACGCGCGCGTGGTTTGAGGGCGCCTTCGCCGAGCCGACACGCGCGCAGGCGGGGGCGTGGCGGGCGATCGGCAAGGGCGAGGACACGCTGGTGGTCGCGCCCACCGGTTCCGGCAAGACGCTGGCCGCGTTCCTGTGGGCGATCGATAAGCTCGCGGCGGTGCCGCCGCCCGAGGACCCGAAGCGGCGCTGCCGGGTGCTGTATGTCTCCCCGCTGAAGGCGCTGGCGGTGGACATCGAGCGGAACCTGCGGGCCCCGCTGACCGGGATCAGGCACGCCGCGCACCGGCTGGGGCTGGCCGAGCCGGACATCCGGGTGGGGATCCGCACCGGCGACACCGCGGCCGAGGACCGCAGGAAGCTCGTCTCAAGGCCGCCCGACATCCTCATCACCACGCCGGAGTCGCTGTTCCTGCTGCTCACCTCGCAGGCCAGGGAGACCCTGCGCGGGGTCGAGACGGTCATCGTGGACGAGGTGCACGCCGTCGCTGGAAACAAGCGGGGTGCGCACCTGGCACTGTCCCTTGAACGGCTCGACGCGCTCCGCGGGAACGCCGATCACGCGCAGCGGGTGGGGCTTTCCGCGACGGTGCGGCCGGTGGAGGAGGTCGCCGCGTTCCTGGGCGGGACCCGGACGGTGACGGTGGTCCAGCCGCCGAGCCCGAAGCGGATCGAGCTGACGGTGGTCGTCCCGGTCGAGGATATGACGGAGCTGGAGACCGCGCCCGGCCGGGGCGACGACGGATCCGGCGACGGCCCGGCCACCACGCGCTCGATCTGGCCGCACGTCGAGGAGCGGGTGCTCGACCTCATCGAGCAGCACAAGTCCACGATCGTGTTCGCGAACTCGCGACGGCTCGCCGAGCGCCTGTGCGGGCGGCTCAACGAGCTGGCGGCGGAGCGAGCAGCCGAGGGGGCCAGGGGGGTTTGGGGGGACGGGGAGTCCCCCCAAGACCGGGGGGTCCAGGGGGGTCGCCCCCCCGGACTAGCAGTGCCGGCCGAGATCATGGCGCAGTCCGGCGCGGCGGCGGGCGCGCCAGCGGAGGTGGCCCGCGCGCACCACGGCTCGGTGTCCAGGCAGGAGCGCGCCGAGATCGAGGAGGCGCTCAAGGCCGGGCGCTGCCCGCGGTCGTCGCGACCTCCAGCCTGGAGCTCGGCATCGACATGGGCGCGGTGGACCTGGTGGTGCAGGTGGAGGCGCCGCCTTCGGTGGCCAGCGGCCTGCAGCGGGTCGGCCGGGCCGGGCACAACGTCGGGGACGTCTCCCGCGGCATCATCTTCCCCAAGTACCAGGGCGACCTGGTCCAGTCCGCCGTGGTCGCCGAGCGGATGCGCGACGGCCAGATCGAGGAGCTGCGCATGCCGCGCAACCCGCTCGACGTGCTGGCCCAGCAGATCGTGGCGATGACCGCGCTGGACGACTGGCCGGTGGACGAGCTGGAGCGGATGGTCGCGCCAGGCCGCGCCGTTCGGCGGGCTGACCAGGCCGGCGCTCGAGGCGGTGCTCGACATGCTGGCCGGGCGCTACCCGGGCGAGGAGTTCGCCGAGCTGCGGCCGCGCATCGTCTGGGACCGCGTGGCCGGGATCATCCAGGCCCGGCCGGGCGCGCAGCAGCTCGCCGTCACCAGCGGCGGCACGATCCCCGACCGCGGCCTGTTCGGCGTGTTCCTGGCCTCGGCGGACGACCAGGGCGCGCAGCCGCGGCGGGTCGGCGAGCTCGACGAGGAGATGGTCTACGAGTCGCGGGTCGGCGACGTGTTCGTGCTCGGCGCCTGTCCTGGCGGATCGAGGACATCACGCCCGACCGGGTCCTCGTCACGCCCGCGCCCGGCCTGCCGGGCAAGCTGCCGTTCTGGCACGGCGACGCGCCCGGCCGGCCCGCCGAGCTCGGCCGGGCGATCGGCGCGAACCTGCGCGAGCTGGCCGCGGCGACCGAGGCGGAGGCGGCCGCGCGACGCTGGCCGCGGGCCGGCCTCGACGAGCTGGCGGCGCGGAACCTGCTCAGGTACCTCGCCGACCAGCGCGCGGCCACCGGCACGTGCCCGACGACCGGACCCTGGTCGTCGAGCGGTTCCGCGACGAGCTGGGCGACTGGCGGGTCGTGCTGCACGCCCGTTCGGCGACCGGGTCCACGCGCCCTGGGCGCTCGCCATCGCGGCCCGGCTGCGCGAGCGGTACGGCGGGATCGACGTGCAGGCGCTGCACACCGACGACGGGATCCTCATCCGGGTGCCCGACTCCGACGAGCCGCCGCCGCCGGGATCGCGCTGCTCGACCCCGAGGAGATCGGCGACCTCGTCGCCGCCGAGGTGGGCGCGTCCGCGCTGTTCGCCTCCCGGTTCCG
>CAWKCG010000054.1:0-19771 GCA_963847965.1 uncultured Actinomycetes bacterium | reverse complement strand
TGTCCGCGCGCACCGAAGACTTCGACGCGACCTGCGCCGGCTCCACCCGCGCGGTGACGGTGGCGTGCTGGCTGGGCGTGGCGGCGATGGCCGGGACGTGCATCCCGCTGGCCCGGGTCTTCCAGTCCCACGTCACCCAGGCGGCGGACGCTAGGCACCTGGCGATCGCGCTGGTCGCGTTCGCGCCGGGCCTGGTCGGGTACGGCCTGACCGCCAACCTGTCCCGGGTGCTTTACGCGATCGGGCGGAGCGGCGCCTCCGCGGCGGCGGTCAGCGGCGGGTGGCTGCTGGTGATCGTGGCGGACCTGCTCATCGTGCCGTTCACGCCGAGGTCCGCGGTGGTCGGATGGCTCGGGGCGGGTACCACGATCGGGCTCACCGGATCGGGTGCCTTCCTGATCCTGCTGGTCCGGCGCTTCCGTGGAGCGCAGGCGCTGCGCGGGAGCATGCGGGCTGCCCTGGCCGGCCTGGGTGGCGCGGCGGCCGGGGGCGCCGCCGGACTGGGCGTGACGCTGGCCGTCCCCGCGCACGGTTTCCTGCCGAACGTCGCGCTTACCCTGATGGCCAGCGCGGCCGTCCTGGCGGCCTTCCTGACCGTAGTGATCCTGGCCGACGGCGGGGACCTGCGCGCGGTGCTGCGCCGGGTAGTCCGCGCATGAAGGTCGCATTCGTGCTGGGCACCAGCGCGGGCGGGACCGGTCGACACGTCAAGATGCTCGCGGCCCGGTGCGCGGCCCGGGGAATGCCCGTGGAGGTGTTCGGGCCCGCGCAGACGGATCGCGCCTTCGGCTTCACCACTGGCGACACCCCACCGCCCGCCTCGCCACGCACCCCGATCAGTTTCGCGGTGGTTGATATCGCGGACCGGCCGCGGGTGGTGCCGGACCTGCGGGCAATCACCAGGCTGCGCCGCCTCCTCGAGGCGCGCCAGCCCGACGTGGTGCATGCGCACGGACTGCGGGCCGGTGCGCTCACCGCGATCGCGCTGGCGCTGTGCCCGGCGCCGTAGCGGCATGCAGGCCGCACTGGTCGTCACCGTGCACAACGCCCCGCCCGAAGGCGCCCTGACCGGCGCGATCTACCGGGCGCTCGAGCTGATCGTCGCGCGTAACGCCGACTCAGTGCTGTGCGTCTCCCCGGACCTGGAACAGCGGATGCAGGCCGCAGGCGCCCGGCGCGTCGGTCGCGCGGTCGTCCCGGCCCCCGTCGTGTCTCTGATCGTTCCGCCGACCCCCGCCGCTGCGGATCCGGCCGGAGGCGTTTCCGCGGAAACGCGCGCCGCCGCCGGTGCGGTCCCGCGCGGGCCCGTCGTCCTCGCCGTGGGCAGGCTCGCCGCGCAGAAGGGCTTCGGCACCCTGATCGAGGCGGCGGCCCGCTGGCGGGACATCCGGCCCGAGCCGGTGCTGGTCATCGTGGGCGAAGGCCCGCTCGAGGCGGAGCTCAAGGCGCAGGCGACCGCGCTCGGGCTGACGGTGGAGTTCGCGGGCCTGCGAACGGACGTGCCGCGGATACTGGCGGCAGCCGCCGTCTTCGTCCTGCCGAGCGCGTGGGAAGGCCAGCCGCTCGTCCTGCAGGAGGCCCTGCGGGCCGGCGTGCCGATCGTGGCCACCACCGTCGGAGGCACGCAGGTCCTGGTTGGCGAGGACGCCGCCGTGCTCATTCCTCCCGGCGACCCGCGAACGCCTCGCCGACGCGGTCCGCGCGGTGCTGACCGACCCGGCGCTGGCGGCCCGGCTGCGGGCGGCCGCCGCGAACCGCGCTCAGGGGCTGCCCGCGGAAGCCGACGCGGTGGCCGCCGCGCTGGCCGAATACGTCCTCGTCACCGGGGGCGGCGGAGCGGTCAGGGCGTGATCCAGTCGTGCGCGATCCGCTCAGCGAGGTCTTCGAGCAGGGGCCCGGCCTGGTCGCGGCAGCGGGCGAGGTCGGGCTCGAGGTCGGTCAGCGCGTAGGCGCGCGCGATCCCCACCGCCCGGAGCTGGGCGCCGGTCAGCGAGCACATGCCCGCCACCGCGACCACCGGCAGGTCGGGGTCCACCGCCGCGGCCGCCCTGGCCACTCCGGCCGGGGCCTTGCCGTGCAGGGTCTGCGCATCGATCGCGCCCTCGCCGGTGATGACCAGCCGGGCGCCAGCCAGCCGGTGGGCGAACGAGGCCAGGTCCAGCATCACCTCGATGCCGGGGCGCATCGTGGCGCCCAGGAACGCCAGCGCAGCGAACCCGAGGCCGCCCGCCGCCCCGACTCCCCGGTCGTGCCGGCTTCACCCGGCCGAGCGCGTGCTCGGCCACGTCGGCCCAGCGGGCCAGCCCCTCTTCCAGCGCCGCCGCGTCGGCCGCGGAGGCGCCCTTCTGCGGCGAGTAGACCGCCGCGGCGCCGCGCTCGCCGAGCAGCGGGTTGTCCACGTCCGTGGCCGCGACGATCTCCAGACCCGTCAGGTCTCGCAGCTTCGACAGGTCGATCCTGGCCAGCCGGGCGAGAGCCGCCCCGCCGGGCGGCAGTTCGGTGCCCGACTCGTCGAGCAGCCTGGCCCCCAGGGCCACCACCATCCCCGCCCCGCCGTCGGTGGACGCGACCCCGCCGAGGCCGAGCACGATCCGCTTCGCGCGCATCCGGGCCGCGGCCATGATGAGTTCCCCGACCCCGCGGCTCGACGCGGTCAGCGGCGCGGGCGCGCCCCCGGGTAGCAGGCTCAGCCCGCACGCCTGCGCGGACTCGATGATCGCGGTTCCCTCGCCGAACGCGAACGCGGCGGTGACCGGCTTGCCCGTCGGCCCGCGGACCCCCATTTCGACGCGCCGGTAACCGGCGGCCTGCGCCGCGTCCACCGTGCCATCGCCGCCGTCCGCGACCGGAACCAGGACGCACGGCAGGCCGGGCCTGACCCGCTGCAGCCCGGCGGCCACGTGACCGGCGACCTGGCATGCGGTGAGCGTTCCCTTGAACTTGTCCGGAGCGATCACCACCTGGCTCATTGAGCCATCAGATCACGCCCCGCGTTCTCGGTACGTGAGACGGGAACTAGTTCAACCTTCAAGGTCAGCCGGTTTCCTCCCAGCGGCGCCTGACGGCGGCCAGGCCGTCCTCAGTCAGGGATCCGTACAGGCGCAGCCGGGCCACGCCGCCGTCGGGGAAGATATTCAGCCGAACGTGCGTGGCCGGAGTCCCGCGGACGCGGGACCTATGCGGCGTGTCCGGCAGCAGCCTGACCTTAGGCAGCAGATCGCGCCATCCGCTGCCCGCGGCCAGCGCTGCGCTCGTCACGTCCTGGTCGGCGTCCATGATCTGCAGCGAGGCGGCGTCGGGCTGGTTGCCGAGGTACCGGGACGTGTCGATCTCGGCGAGGTCGATGACGCCGCGCCCGGCCAGCCGCACGACCAGCCATTCGTGGCCGGGCTTCCTGCGCCTGCGGGTCTCCCAGCCCTCGCCCATCACCCGTGAGAGACCGGGGGAGATGACGTTGTGCGGCAAGGAGTAGAACTCGTCGCTGCACGCGACGACGTCGCCGCCGTTCTCCAGCGCGGCCAGGTCGACCGTGATCCCCTCGAGCAGAGCGGGATCGGGCACCACCTCGCCATGCACGCGCAGCCGCGCGACGCCGCCGTCGGGGAAGATGTTCAGCCGGACATGGGTGAACCGGCGTCCGGAGCTCACCGTGAACGAGTGCCTCGCGTCGCCGGTCAGCAGGCCGCGCGGCACGATCTGCTGCCAGCCGCCGGGCCCGGAACCGTCGGCGACTTCCTCGGCCGACGGGTACCCGGTCAGCGAGCGGGCGTCCGCCGAGCAGGCCTGCGGGTAGTTCCCGGCGAAGAACGCGGTGTCCACCACGATGGACCGGATCACCCCGGGTGCGCCGAGGCGGACGATGACCCAGTCGCGCACCGAACGTCCGGCAGCGCCCCGCCCGGTCCGCGCCGGCGCCTGGTCTCCCAGCCGTCGTACACCTGCCCCTTGACGTCGAACGTGTGCGGGACGAAGTTCGGTGCGCCGGGCGTGATCAGGTTCTCCTTCGCGGCGAAGAACTCGTCGCTAGCCGCCACGACCGATCCGCGCAGCTGGAGCAGGTCAGGCAGAAGCTGCTCATCCATGAGATAGCTGTACCCGCGATATAACCCCGTCAGCCCCGGTTCAGCAGCCTGCCAACTGGCTCACCATCTGGCGCTCTGCTCCCCGCGTCGAGCAGCGCTGTCCCGCGCAGCCACGCCTGCCGGACCTGTCCGGTCAGCGTCCGGCCCGCGTACGGCGTCAGCGGGTGCCGGTGCTCCAGCCGGCCCGGCTCCACCACGAACGCCTCGTCCGGGTCGAACGCCACCAGGTCGGCGTCGGCGCCGACCGCCAGGCGCCCCTTGGCGGACAGGCCGGCCAGGGCGGCCGGGGCCGCGGCCATCCACCGGGCCACGTCGTCCAGCGTCCGGCCGCGCCGCCGGGCGACGGTCCATACCGCCGACAGGCCGAGTTGGAGTGAGGCGATGCCCCCCCACGCCTCGCCGAAGTCCCCAGTGTCGGCGGCCTTCAGCTCGGGCGGGCACGGCGAATGATCGGACACCACGCAGTCGATCACGCCCGCCTCCAGCCCGCGCCACAGCGCCTCCCGGTTGATCGAATCCCGGATCGGCGGGCAGCACTTGAACTCGGTGGCGCCGTCCGGCACCTGCTCGGCCGCGAAGTACAGGTAGTGCGGGCAGGTCTCGGCGGTCAGCTGGATGCCGGCGGCTTTCGCCGCGGCGATCATGGCCACGCATTCGGCCGCGGACATGTGCACGATGTGAGCGCGCCCCCCGGTCGCGGCCGCGGCCGCGATCACCTTCTCGATGGCCCGCCGTTCCGCGACCGGCGGGCGGGACGCGACAAACGCGCCGAAGTCGCGCCCGGACGCGGGCTTGACCTCGGCCGGATCCTCCGCGTGCACGATCAGCTGCGCGCCAATGGCGGCCAGCGAGCCGAGCGCGGCCCTCAGGTCGCCACCTCGAGCGGCGGGAACTCGGGGACCCCGGAGTCGATCAGGAAGCACTTGAAGCCGACCACCCCGGCCTCATGCAGGGCCCTCAGCGCATCCGCGTTACCCGGAATGGCGCCGCCCCAGAACGCCACGTCTACCCAGCACTGGCCGGCCGCGGCGGCCCGCTTTTCCGCCAGCGCCGCAACCGACACCGTGGGCGGCACCGATTCAGCGGCATGTCGCAGATCGTGGTGACCCCGCCGGCCGCGGCCGCGCGAGTAGCTGTCGCGAACCCCTCCCACTCGGTCCGGCCGGGTTCGTTGACGTGCACGTGGGTGTCACCAGGCCGGGCAGGAGCGCGAGGTCGCCGAGGTCATGTCGCGATCTGCTTCGACGTCGCGTCGTATCCGGTGATGGCCGCGACGGCCGGGCCGCTGACCGCGACGGCCGCGGGACGCGTGCCGTCCGGCAGCACCGCCCAGCGGGACCGGACCACCAGCTCATACCTCATCTGATCCCCCGACATGGCACGCTGCCCATCCAGCCGAAGCTCGTGGAGCTGTCCGCCGGATCCGACGGCTGGTACTCGCAGCCGATCCAGCCCTGGTAGCCCTGGCCGGCGAGCTGGCGGAACAGCACCTCGTAGTCCAGTTGGCCGGTCCCGGGGGCGCCGCGGCCGGGGACGTCGGCGACCTGGACGTGTGCGATGTCGCCAGCGTATCGGGCCAGCGTAGCGGTCAGGTCCTCGCCCATCCGGCTCAGGTGGTACAGATCGGCCAGGAAGGCGATGTTGGTAGCCCCCCCCGTGGCGCGCGCGCGGCGCGGATGAGCGCCAGCGCGCGCTGGCTGGACACGATCGCGGCGCGCGGGGTGTCGGAGGGGAATTCAGCGCCTCGACCACGACGGTGGCGGCGCCAGCCGGGCCGCAGCGCCGGCGGCGAGGGAGAGGTTCTCGATGGCCAGCTCATCCTGCTGCACGTTCGGATAGACCGTCGGCCCGGTTCCCGTACAGCGCGTTGAGGATGCCGCAGCCGGTCCGCGCGGCGATGCCCAGGCAGGCATCGATGTTGTCCCGGAACACGGCCGACCCCGCGGGCAGCGACAGCAGGCCCCAGTCGCCGGCGGCCAGGTCGCCTGCGGCGAAGTTCAGCGCGACCAGCCGAACGCCCGCGTCGTCCAGCGCCCCGACGAAGGCGTCCACCTCACGATCCGGTGGTGCCGGCGCCGCGAACGGCCACCAGAACTCCACCGCGTCGAACCCGGCTGCCCGCGCGTCCGCCGGGCGCTCCAGCAGCGGCAACTCGGTGAACAAGATGGAGCAGTTGACGTCGAACCGCAGGCCGTAGGTGCGCACAGCCGCCAGTCTGTCACCATCTGGCGCGGGGCAGCCCGACCGCCGCACGGCGCGCCACGGCAAGGTCACCGTCTGGTTCGTTCATCTTCGCGCCATTTTGTTGTCAGCCGCCCGTTACAGGTACCCGCTAGAACTAACCTGCATCGCCCAGTAGACCTAACGTGCATCGCTCCGCCAGAACTAACGCCCATCGCATAGGAAGGGGCGCAGGACCATGCAAAGGTTCGGAAGGCTCGGTATCGCCGGGGCGCGTAGCCAGGACATCCGCGGCCGTAGGCGCGGTCACGGCGGTCGTGTTCGCCATGGCCAGTTTCGCCCCTGCGGCCAGCGCGAAGCCGGCCGGTGTGACCTACCACGCGACCGCGATCCTTTCCGGCATGAGCCTGCATCACTCGTACCAGCAGGCCGGATCCCCTGTATGGCACTCCGAGCCCTTGACCCAGCCGGATGACATCACCAGGATCGGCGGCGACCTGTTCACCGGATTCCAGAACGGCGTGGGCCCGCAGGGGCAGGCCAGCACGGACGGCAACCGCGACAGCACGATCGTCGAGTTCACGCTGAACGGCACGGTCGTCAACCGGGGACTTGCGCGGGAAATGCGACGGCCTGACCGCCGACCCGTACACGGGGCTGGTCGTCGCCACGATTGACGAGGACCGGTATACCAGCCTGAACACCATTCACCCGGAAACCGGCCAGGTTACGCACTATTCGTACAACAAGAACCCGCTGCCGCATAACGGCGGCACCGACGCCATCTAGTTCTACAACGGCATGATGCTGATCAGCGCGTCGGCGCCGGGCACCATCGGCGCGGCTGCGCCGGAGCCCTACTACCCGGGCGTGTACGTCGTGACCCTGGACCCGGCCAACCGGGTGGCATACGTCAGGGCGCTGTTCTACGACGAGGCCTATGCGACCGCCGCGAACGGCCCGCACGCCGGGCACACGGTCAGGCTCGGCCTCACCGACCCGGACTCCAACGAGGACGTGCCAGCAGACGCGCCGCGCTTCGCCGGGGACTTCATGCTGACCAGCCAGGGAGACAAAGATCAGATCTTCGTGCAGGGCGCCAATACCCCGTTCCAGCGCCTGTGGGTCCTTCACCTGTCGGACTCGGTTGATGACACCGCCTGGGCCAGCTCCCCGTTCGGCGCGTTCTACACGGCCAGCCATGACCTGGACACCATCGACAGGATCTCGGGCCCCTTCTGGCCGACGGGTACCGTCCTCGTGGCGGTGACGCCGTGCGACGCCAACGGCGCCCCGGCGACCTGCCCGGGGCCCGGGTTCCCGCCGAACTACGTGGGCACCGAGAACATGTTCACCGGCCAGCTCACGGCGCTGTCCCTCGGCGGCGCCCAGGTCGAGCCGCAGGGGATGATCTTCGTCCCGGGCGTCGTCTGAGCGATCGGCCGGAGCGCCGTTCTCAGCCTTCCCGGCGGCTGGCGAGGTACGCTCGCCAGCCGCCGAAGGCGGTGATGTCGGTGAGGTCGTCCATCGCGGGGTCGGCCGGCGCAGGATCATGCCCAGCGCGGCGGTGCCGTCGGCGAGCGTGATCACGCCGAGCTCGAGTCGGGCGGTTCGGCGGGCAGGAGCTCATCGCGGAGCACGTCGAGCGGCAGGTCGTAGACCTCGCCCTCGATCGCGGCGCCTTGGCCGTCTTCCGCGGCTTCCAGGGCAGGGTAGCGATCCCCGCAGGAGTAGAACAGGTAGAGCGGCGCGGTGCGGGTCTCGGCGACGAGCGGAGCGTCCCGCAGGCGCTGGTGGAGCGACCCGCCGCGCATCCCGCCGCCGTTCAGGAACATGTAGGGCATGCGGTCACGTCCTCGTGATGTGCTCGGGGCGGACGGGGGTCCGGGTCAGGTCCAGGCCGGTGGCGGCGCGGATAGCGGCGACGACGGCCGCCGTCGAGGAGATGGTCGGCGGCTCACCGACGCCGCGCAGGCCGTACGGGGCGTGCGGATCGGCGAGCTCGAGACGTCGAGCCGGACCGGCGGCATGTCGAGGATGGTGGGGATCAGGTAGTCGGTGAACGAGGGATTCTTGACCACGCCGTCCACGACCCGGATCTCCTCCATGACGGCGAGGCCAAGCCCCTGGGCGATGCCCCCGTGGATCTGGCCCTCGACGGCCTGCGGGTTCATCGCCTTGCCGACATCTTGCGCGGTCGCGATCTCCACCACCTTGACCAGGCCCAGGTCGGTGTCCACGTCCACCACGGCGCGGTGCGCGGCGAACGCGTACTGCACGTGCGCGTCGCCCCGGCCGGTTTCGGGATCCAGCGTGTGCGTGGGCCGGTGCCGCCAGGTCACCGTCTCCTCGGCCGCTCGTCGAGCAGCACGGCCAGCTCGGGCGTGGTCCCTCCGTAGCGCTCGCGGGCGCGGCGGTCCAACTCGCCTCGCACCTCCTGGCAGGCGGCGCGCACCGCCCCGCCGGTCACGTACGTCTGCCTGGACGCCGAGGTGGAACCTCCGCTGCCGATGGAGGTGTCGGCGGGCAGGATCACCACCCGCTCGACCCCGAGCTCGGTCCTGGCGATCTGCGACAGCACGGTGACTAGGCCCTGCCCGACCTCCGCGGCGGCGGTGTGGACCTGGGCGACCGGCTCGCCGCCGATCAGCTCCAGCCGCACCCGGGCGGTGGAGTAGTCGTCGAAGCCCTCGGAGAAGCAGACGTTCTTGATCCCGACCGCGTACCCGACGCCGCGCACCACGCCCTCGCCGTGCGTGGTGTTGGACACACCGCCGGGCAGGGTCCGCAGGTCAGCTCCGGAAGTTCCCGCCCGCGCGGGCGGCAGCGGCCTGGCCCGCACCAGGCGCAGGATCTCCTCGACCGGGGCCGCCGAGTCCACCACCTGGCCCGTCGGCATCACGGACCCCTCATGCATCGCATTCTTGATGCGAAGCTCGACCGGATCCATGCCGAGCGCGGCGGCGAGCTTGTCCATCTGGGCCTCGTAGGCGAAGCAGGCCTGCACCGCGCCGAATCCGCGCATTGCGCCGCACGGCGGGTTGTTCGTGTAGGCCGCGTAGCAGTCCATCTCGACGTTGGGCACGTCGTAGGGGCCGAAGCCGAGGGTCGCCGCGTTGGCCGCCACCGCCGTGGAGCTTGACGCGTAGGCACCCCCGTCCAGCACGATGTCGGCCTTGACGTAGACCAGGGTGCCGTCCGCGGTGCTGCCGTGCTCGTACCGGAGCGAGGCTGGGTGCCGGTGCACGTGGCCGAAGAACGACTCTTCGCGCGAGTACATCATCTTGACCGGCTTGCCGGTATGCAGCGCCAGCATGCAGGCGTGGATCTGCATGGACAGGTCTTCCCTGGCACCGAACGCGCCGCCGACGCCGGACAGGGTGATGCGCACCTTGTCCTCGGGCAGGGCGAGGCTCGCCGCGACCTGCCCGCGGTCCACGTGCAGCCACTGGGTCGCCACGAACAGGTCCACGCCGCCGTCCTCGGCGGGTATCGCCAGGCCGGACTCCGGGCCGAGGAACGCCTGGTCCTGCATCCCGACCTCGTATTCGCCGCGGACCACGACGTCCGCGCACGCGTCGGGCCGTCCCCTGCGGATCCGCACGTGGCGGACCAGGTTCCCGCCTGCGTGCACGAGGGGTGCGCCGGGCGCCAGGGCCTTGCGCGCGTCGGTCACCGGCGGGAGCACCTCGTAGGTGACGGTGATCCTGGCCGCGGCCCGGCGGGCCACCTCCGGGTGCTCGGCCGCCACCAGCGCCACCGGCTCGCCCTGGTACCTGATCTGGTCCCAGGCCAGGACCGGCTGGTCGGAGTGCTCGAGCCCGTAGGTCTTGTGTCCCGGTACGTCATCATGGGTGAGCACGGCGGCGACCCCGGGCGTGGCCAGCGCCGCGCCGATGTCGATCCCGGTGATTCGGGCCCGCGGATGCGGGCTGCGCAGGGTGGCCCCCCACAGCATCGCGTCCAGCCACAGGTCGGAGGAGTAGGCAAACTCCCCGGTCACCTTCTGCCGCCCGTCGGGGCGGGTCGGGCTCTCGCCCACGCCGCCCCGGACGCCGGTCTCGATGCGCGTGCCGGCGGCCGGGCTCGCGGTCTCTGTCATCTGCCCGCCTCCAGGCGGAGCCGGGCGGCCCGGACGTCGCGGGCCGCCGCGGTCACGTCGGCCGTGCGCAGCTCGCCGTGCTCGACCACGGGCGCGCCGCCGACCAGGAGCAGCTCGAGCGGCGCGGGCGGCCCGAGCACGAGCGCGGCGACCGGATCGCCGCCCCCCGCCCCGTTGGGTCCGTGCGCGATGGCGTCGTGCGCCAGCGTGTCGACCCGCCACAGCGCGATGTCGGCCAGCAGGCCCGGCCGGAGCGCGCCGATCTCGTCGGCCCGGCCCAGGCAGCGGGCGCCGCCGCGGGTCCCGAGCCACAGCGCCTGCCGGGCGGTCAGCGCGGCGGCGCCCTCGGAGTCCCTGACCCGCGCGGCGAGCAGGGCCTGGCGCAGCTCGCCAGCCAGGGAGGTGCCCTCGCTGGAGGCCGACCCGTCCACCCCGAGACCGACCGGAGCGCCGGCCTGGAGCAGCCGGCGAACCGGGGCGATGCCCGCGCCGAGCCGCGCGTTCGAGCTCGGGCAGTGGGCCACCGACGTGCCGGTCGCGGCGAAGCGCTTGACCGCCTGCTCGTCGAGGTGCACGCAGTGTGCCAGCCATACGTCGTCGCCGAGCCAGCCGAGTTCGTCGGCGTACTCGGCGGGCGTGCGGCCGAGCGTCTGCCGGCAGTACGCGTCCTCCTCACGGGTCTCGGCCAGGTGGGTGTGCATCCTGACGCCCAGCGCGCGGGCCAGTTCCGCCATCTCCCGCATGAGCCGGGGGCTGACCGAGAACGGGGAGCACGGGGCCACCGCGACCTGCACCATGGCGCCGGGCGCCGGGTCGTGGAACCTGCGGATGGCCTCTTCGGTGGCGGCCAGGGCGGTGTCGGGGTCTTCGACGATCTCGTCGGGCGGCAGCCCGCCCGCGGACCGGCCGAGGTCCATCGAGCCGCGGCAGGGGTGGAAGCGCAGCCCGACCGAGGTGGCCGCGGCGATCTCCGCCTCGAGTGCGTCGCGGGGTCCGGCCGCGGTGACCTCGGCCCCCGCGGTTCCCCGCGGCGGGAAGATGTAGTGGTGGTCGGTGCTGGTGCTGCACCCCGACAGCGCCAGCCAGGCCAGTCCCGCGGTGGCCGCGGCGTGAACCTGCTCCGGCTCGATCCTGGCCCAGACCGGGTACAGCTCGGTGAGCCAGTCGAACAAGATGGACTGCTGCGCCTGACCCTGAGTGAGCCACTGGTACAGATGGTGGTGCGCGTTGATCAGGCCGGGGGTGGCCAGGCATCCGGTGCCGTCGACCCGCCGGGCCCCGTCGGCGGCCGCGGGCGGCGCCTGGCCCTCGCCGACCGCGGTGATCCGCCCGTCCACGACCACGACGTAGCCGCTCGCGTACTCGGTGCCGCTGTCGTCGTGCCGCTGGCCGTCCATCGTCGCGATCGCGCAGTTCTCGATCACCAGCGGTGGCGTCATGCGCGGTCCCCGGCCATCCGGCTGGCTGCGAGCCGCACCGCGTCGAGGATCTTCTCGTACCCGGTACACCGGCACAGGTTGCCCGCCAGGGCCTCGCGGATGTCCGAGTCGGCTGGCGCGGCGGAGCGCCGCAGCAGGCTCTGCCGCAAAAACCAGTGCGTCTGCATGATCAGCCCGGGCGTACAGAAGCCGCATTGCACGGCGCCCGCGTCGATGAAGGCCTGCTGAACCGGGTGCAGCGCGTCGCGCCCGCCCCTGGCGCCGCTGCCCAGGTCGCCGGCCAGCCCCTCGACCGTGACGATCTCGCGGTCCGCCGCCTGGCCGGCCGTGACCAGGCACGCGCAGACCGGGATGTCGTCGAGCAGGACCGTGCACGAGCCGCATTCGCCCTGTTCGCAGGCGTTCTTCGAGCCGGGCAGGGCGAGCCGCTCACGCAGCACGAACAGCAGGCTCTCGCCCTCCCACACGTCGTCGGCGGTCGCAGGCTCGCCGTTGACCGTCATCGTCACCCGCATCTGGCCGCCTCCCTCACTCGCCTGCCTGCCGATTCTCCCGGTACGCCGCCCAGGCCCAGCCCAGGGTGCGCCGGGCCAGCACCGACAGGGCGTGCCGGCGGTACGCTGCGGTACCGCGCACGTCGTCGATCGGCCGCGCCGCCGCGCCTACCAGCTCGCCGAACCGCTGCGCCACCCCCTCGGGCAACGGACCCGCCGACTCCCACAGCCCGGCCTCGGACAGCGCCCCGTCCAGGAATTCCTCGGCCTGCGGTGCGCGCAGCGGCGTCGGTCCCGCGGACCCGATCCCGGTACCCACCCGAGCCGAAGACATGCCCCCGGGCCGGAGTTCCAGGGCGAACGCGCACACGGCGATGACCATCGCGTTCCTGGTGCCGACCTTGGCGAACTGCTGAGGCCCCGGCGCGGCCGGGATGAACACCGAGGTGATCAGCTCGTCGGCCGCCAGCGCGTTGCGCTTCGGTCCCAGGAAGAATTCGGCCGCAGGGATCTGCCGCGGGCCGCGGACCGATGTCACTTCCACGATCGCCCCGGTGGCCAGCAGGACCGGATGGCAGTCCCCGGCGGGCGAGGCCGCGCCGAGGTTGCCGCCGACGGTACCGCGGTTCCTTATCTGCGGGGACCCGACCGTGCGCGCGGCCATGGCCAGGCCGGGCAGCGCGTCGCCGAGTTCGGCAATGAGCCTGGCGTAGGTCACCCCGGCCCCGAGGCGGACCCACCCGTCGACGCGCTCCCAGGTGGTGAGCTCGGCGACCCGGTTGAGGTCGAGCAGGGCCCCGGGCCGCCTCGCGTCGAAGTTGATCTCGACCATGACGTCGGTCCCGCCCGCGATCGGCACCGCTGCGGGGACCTCGGCCTTGGCCTCGATCGCCTCGGTGAGCGATCTGGGCTGCAGGAACTCCATGCCGCTACCAGGCTTTCCCGGGCGGCGGCGCGTCATCCCTGGTGACCGTGCCCTCGATCAGCCCGTAGGGGCGGTCGGCGGCGTAGAACACCTGGCCGCCGTTCTCCAGCCCGAACGGCAACATGTCGACCTCGAAGTGGTGCTTGTTCGGCAGCGCCAGCCGGATCTCGGCGATCTCGGGCCTGCCGCCGAGCACCCGCTCGCCCATGGCGTACAGCGTCTGCTGCAGCGAATAGCTATGCGTGTCCGCGAACGCCTCGAGGATCAGGTCCCTGGCGGTGCGGTAGGACTCGCCCCAGTACGGCGCGGAATCCGCCACGCTGGCGTGCCGCCACCGCGCGCTGACCGCGGTGGCCAGGATCCGGTCGGTGGTCTCGGCCAGTGTCGTGTACCGGTCCCTGGCGAAGCCCCAGAACTCGGAACCGGCCGTGTTCAGCACGGTCAGCCCGCTCACCCCGGAGACGACCCAGGAATCGGTGCCGTCGTGGCTGACCGTCGCGGTCCGCACCTCCCGGCCCGACCGGACGAAGGAATGCCCGGCCCGCCGCTCCCACGGGTACTCCTCGACGGTCACCCTGGCGAACGAGATGGCCGCCTGCGAGGCCACGAAGTGCCTGGCCAGCCGCAGCGCGAAATCCTCGATCTCGCCGACGCCGCCTTCCCTGGCGAACACGAAGACCGTGTTCTTCTGCGCGTCGGTGGTCAGCACGTCGGAGTTGTCGCCGGACAGGTGGGTCGCGGTCAGCTCGCCGGACAGGGCCACGCTGACGTTCACGTCGGTGATGACGTCCGCGGCGTCGTCGCGCCTGACGTGCAGCAGGCGGACCTCAGCCTTGCCGTACTGGTTAGCGCCGAGCACGATGGCCATGGCTCAGCTCCCGCGGTAGGTGGAATAGGCGTACGGGCTCAGCAGCAGCGGGACGTGGTAGTGGTCGCCCGGTCCGGTCACCTCGAAGGTCACCGTGACCTCGGGGTAGAACGACGCGGATCCGCGGGCCGAGAAGTACGCCCCGCTGCCGAAGGTAATGCGGTACACGCCGGGGCTGGCCGCCGCGTCATCAGGCAGCCTGAGCCGTCCGTCGGCGCCGGTCTGGCCCCCGCCCTCCGGCGACCACCCGTCGCCGGTGCTGCGCTCGAGCCTGACCAGGATTCCCGCCGCGGGACGCCCGGTCGTCGCGTCAAGGACGTGCGTGGACAGCGTCACAGGCTCAGCAGCTTCGTCATCCGCAGCCGGGTGATCTTCGTTAGCTCCCGGCGCACCACCGCCCGTTCGGCCTCCTCGTCGTTTCCGAGCCTGGCCTGCAGCTGGGTCAGCATGTCCTGGCCGGAAAGGCCGCTGGCGCAGATCAGGAACACGTGGCCGAAGCGCTCTTCGTAGGCGACGTTGCCTTCGGCCAGCGCATGACGGACCCGGTTGCTGGCGGACGCGGCGCCGGACTGCTCGGCCGCCGACCATCCGCCCTCCGGGGCGCGTGCCCCGATCCGCGGGTGGGCGTTCATGCTCTCGACGATATCGTCCCAGCTCAAGGCGCTGAACGCGGCGTCCACCGCGACCAGGACGGCAGCCGCGTCCCGGTAAGGCCGGCCGTCGGTGATCAGCTTGGCGAACGAAGCCGAGGCGCAGCACTCGAGGACGTCCCGCTCGGCAGCCTGCGCTGATGCCGCGTTGAAGGCCGCCAGCGCTGACTCCGGTGGGCTCGGGTTCGCCATGCGAGCATCCAATCAGTCGACACCGCGCACGGGTAGACGCCATCGGATCAATCAACGGTAACCTGGCTACAGCCGCTTTGTAGCTTTCGCTAAACGCGTGATGGCCATGATGCGCGAGGAGGGTCCGTCGCAAGGAGGTGTTTCCGTGCGCGTGCGGGACTTGCTCGACGTCCCCGGCCTTGGACTCAGGCTGCTGACCGATGTCTCCGGCGCGGATCGCGCGATCCGGCACGTGTACACCACCGACCTGCCCGATCCCAGCCGCTACCTGACCCCGGGGGACCTGGTGCTGACCGGCATGATCTGGTGCCGCGAGCCTGGCGACGCCGACCGGTTCGTCCGGGCGCTGGTCAGGTCGGGCGCGGGCGTGCTCGGCGCGGGAGAGGCGCTCGGCGAGATTCCCGACGAGGTGATCCAGGCCTGCGGACGGCACGGCGTCACGCTGCTCGCGGTTCCGGCTGAGACCTCGTTCGCCTCTGTCACCGAGGAGGTCGCGCGCCGGCTGAACGGGGACCGGGCGACCGCCATGACCAAGGTCCTCGGGCGGCGCAGGCTGCTGCTGTCCGCGGTGGCCGAGGGAGCGGGCCTCGACGCGATGTTCCGGCTGATGGGCCGCGAGATCGGGGCGGAATGCTGGCTGCTGACCGGGACCGGCCGGGTGGTCGGCGGGACCGGGGCGTCCCTCCCCAGGCCGACGGCGGTCAGGCTGGCCTGCGAGTACCTGAAGGCGGACCGGCTCCCGGCCATCGCGCGAGTCAGCGGGCTGCGGTCTACCGAAGGCAGCGAAGGCAGGTACTCACTGTTCGGCGTGGGCGGCGAGCCGAGGATCACCAGCTGGTTCCTTGCCGCTCCGGGGCAGGAGCAGGATTGGGCGGCTGAGCTGCGCGAATCCTTCGTCGAACTCGCCGCGGACGTCGCGCTCGAGGAAGCCAGGCTGAGCGCCGGGCGGGTCGGCGACCGCAAGCTGGCCGAGGCGATCGTGACCATGCTGGCGTCCGAGGGGGCCGAGGGCGCCGCGCCGGCCGAGATCGCCTCGCTGATGCGCGCGGCCGGGTTGCGGCCCGACGGGAGCTACCTGGTGGCCGCGCTCGGGGTGGAGGCCGACCGGGTGAGCGGTCCGAACGCCGAACACTGGCGCAGCGACCTGGCCGAGGAGCTGGCCGGGCCGGACGCGGACGGCGCGGTCGTCGCGGCGCTCGGGGAGCAGATCATCGTGCTCGTCCCGGTCCCGGCCGCGGAAGGCGCCCAGCCAGGGGACGCCGCGGCAGCGGAGACGGCCCCCGCTGCGGGTGCCCCCGCGGGGCACGCGTTCGCGGCCCGGCTGCGGGCCGCGCAGCCGGTGCTGGAGTGTGACCGCTCCCGGATCAGGCTGAGCGCCGGCGTCAGCGCCCCGGCCGAGGGTGTGGCCGCGCTGGCCGGCGCCCTGCACGAGGCGCAGAGCGCGCGCAGGCTCGCCGTCATCCGGGCGGGGACCGGGGCCGGCGCGGTGTCGGTGGTGACCAGCGACGAGGTGGCCTCGTACGAGCTCCTGCTGGCCAGCGTGCCCGGCAGCGTGCTGCGCTCGTTCCGGGACCGGCTGCTCGGTCCGCTGGTGGCCTACGACGAGCGGCACCGCGCCGAGTTGCTCCCCACGCTGCGCGAGTTCCTGGCCTGCTCCGGCTCGTGGCACGCGTGCGCGGCGGCCATGTACGTGCACGTCAACACGGTGCGCTACCGGATCAGGCGGATCGAGGAGCTCACCGGGCGTGACCTGTCCTCGCTGGATGACCAGGTGGATTTCTTCCTCGCGCTGAGGATTGGCTAACTTGTCCGCGTGGTGGTGATCCGTTCGGCCTCGGCGGCCGACGCGGCGCAGATCGCGGCGGTCATGCGGGCTAGCTGGCAGGCCGCCTACGGGGGCATTATCGCGCCCGAGGTCATCGACCAGGTTACCGCACCCGACGGCGGCGCGCGCGTCAGGCAGTCGTTCAGGACCCGGCCGTGGCAGAAGACGTTCGTCGCCGTCCCCCCGCCGGAGGCGCGGCGGAAGCGCGACGCCGCGGACGGCATCGTCGGGTACGCGTTCTTCGGGCCGGAACAGGACGTGCTCGGCGCGCCCTGGCCGCATCCGCTCAGCCCGGAGGGCCAGCGGGGCCAGGTGGCCGAGCTGTACGCGCTCTATGTCCACCCGTCCTGGTGGTCGACCGGCACCGGTCGGGCCCTGATGGACCGGGTCCTCGACACGGCCTCGGCCGCCGGATACCTGTCCGCCAGGCTGTGGGTCCTCAGGGACAATTCCCGGGCCCGCCGGTTCTACGAGCGCGCCGGGTTCGCGCCGGACGGCGCGAGCCACGCCCTCCAGGGCCTGGGCGGAGTCACGGAGATCCGCTACCAGCGGGCCCTGCCGTCTGGCCCGGGCCGCGACATCAGCTAACGGGCGCCGCCCGTGGCGCGGGCGCGCAGCGTCGCCACGCCGTCGCCCTCGAGGTCGTCGATCGCCGCCTTGCGCCCGGTCATAGCCATGACCAGGGACAGGATGGGACCGGAGACCTCGGGTCCGGTGCCGTATGACCAGTCGGCGTCGGTCGCGCGCAGCGTCAGGCTGGCGATCCGGTTCTTGCTGCCGATGAGGGTGTTGGAGCCCTTGTAGAAGTCCGCCACCTGCACCACGGCCTCGGTGGGGTACCGGTGCTCGATCCCCAGCGCCCTGCGGATGTCCTCGGAGTGGACGATGGTCTCGCCGAGCCAGGTGTTCGTCGGCCCCGGCGGGTGCTTGACCGAGGTCTGCGCCTTCTCGAAGTCGGCCAGGGTGTCCGCGGGGGAGCCGCCCCGGTGCGCGGCGATCCCCTTGGCCTGCAGCTTCTCGAAGTTGAACCCGGAGCCGATCAGCGTGGCGAAGAAGACGGGCGGCGTCAGGTTGGCGGCCGAGGTCATGTGCGCGAGCACGTCGCGGACCGTCCACCCGTCGCACAGCGACGCCGTATCCCACTGCTCGCCGGTCAGTGGCCTCACGTCGCCCGCCAGGGACTTGCGTTCGGCGTGGATAACAGGCCAGATATCCATGGATCCTCCCCTGGGGCGGCAGCCGCTCCGCTGTCGTCCCGTTTTGTTCGGTGAAGGCTAAATTAGGCAACTGCCGAATCAGCGGCCATCATCATAGGGTGGAGGATGGCGGGAGGCAAGGTGCGGGATATCCAGAAGGTCATGGCGGCGCTGGCCTCACCCGTCCGGCGCGAGATCCTGGGCCTGATCTGGGACCGGGAACTCTCCGCGGGTGACATCGCCGCCGCGTTCCCCGTGACCAAGCCGACGATCTCCCAGCACCTGACCGTCCTGCGCGAGGCGGGCCTGGTGGCCGCCACCGCGGTCGGCACCTCGCGCCGCTACCGGGCCCGCCGGGAGGCGCTCCGCGGCCTGCACGCCGCCCTCGGCAGCCCCGGTAAGTGGGTCAACGCCGACGACCTGCCCGAGCGGGCCTCATCGGACGTCAGGACCATGCCGGTGGTGGTCGCCTGGCACGCTGGTCGCCACCACCCAGGCCGTGACCTTCGCCGCCTTCACCGATCCCGCCGTCTACTCCCGCTGGCTCGGCGTGCCCGTGTCGATCCAGGACGGGCGCTTCGCGTGCACGCTGGAGTGGGGCACGACCGTGCGCGGCCGGTACGAGGTGGTCTGCCCACCCGAGCTGATCGTGATGCGCTGGGACTTCGACGACGACAACATCCCCGTCCCCGGGGGTGAGATGACCGGCTACCTCCGGATCCACCCGCACCCGGAGGGCGCGCGCGTCGAGGTGCACCAGCTCGTCGAGACCGCCGCCGAGGCGGAGTTCATGGAGGGCGCGTGGGCGCTGGTACTCGGCCGCTGAAGGCAGGAGTGGTCCGCGCCAGCAACCCAGGCCGGGCGATGCCGCACCGCCCCAATCGGCCGAAGCGGCGCGATTCGGCTTAGCCTGCGGCGGGCTTCACCAGCCGCGCTCGCGCCACTCGCCGAGGTGCGGGCGCTCGGCGCCGAGCATGGTGTCGTTGCCGTGCCCCGGGTACACCCAGGTCGCGTCGGGAAGCGGGACGAAGAGGCGTTCGGTCACGTCGGTCAGCAGCGAGGCGAACGTCTCCGGGGTGACCGTCTTGCCCACCCCGCCGGGGAACAGCGAGTCGCCGGTGAACACGTGCGGCTCGCCGGCGAGCTGGCCGCTGGCGTCGTACAAGATCGCGATGCTGCCCGGCGTGTGCCTGCGCAGGTGGATGACGGATACCTCGGCGTCCCCGAAGCGCAGGACCTCGCCGTGCTCCGCGCGGTGGGTGACGGTCACGGGCAGCTCGTCCGCGTCGGCCGGGTGCGCGACCACCTCGGCACCGGTGACTCGGATTTTCCCAAGCGCCTGCCAGTGGTCCGCGGTCGGGTGCGTGGTCACGATCGTGCCCACGGGCACGTCACCGATCAGCTCGATGAGCCGCCCCGGCTCGTTGGCCGCGTCGATCAGCAGCGCCTGGCCGGGCGCTCGGTGCAGCGCAGCAGGTAAGTGTTGTCGTTCATCGGGCCCACGGCTATCTTGGTCACGACCAGGCTGTTCATCTCCCGCGTATTGGGCGTCCGCCGACACGTACGTCTCCCGGTACGCCACCGTTAAAACCTATACCGAACGCCCATCCTGCCCACGACCGCGCCGGCGCGTCGACCCGGTGGCCCGCCGATCCGCACCAGGAGGCCGCGTGACCCTACTCGGCACTGGCGGGCCTCAAGGCGATCTGCGTCACCCCGCCGATTTCTAGCGGGGCCGCCGTCCGGACCGCGCTAGACCAGGCGCCGTTGGGACCACGAAGGCCGCTCTTCTACGCCTTGTCCCTGTGGCACCAGCA
>CAWKCG010000053.1:0-29229 GCA_963847965.1 uncultured Actinomycetes bacterium | reverse complement strand
CCCGGGCGAGCAGTTGCACATCGTGAAGTACATCGCCTACGGCTGGTCGAGCCTGCGGACCAGGCCCGCCCTGGTCGACCAGGTAGGCGGCGCGCTGTCCGCCGCCCAGCTCACTGGCTTCCAGGGCATGCTGGACGAGCAGCGCAAGTACCTCGACGAGTTCTGGGACGGCGCCGACGTCGAGGTCGAGGGCGACGCCGAGATCCAGCAGGCGGTGCGCTTCGCGCTGTTCCACATCCTGCAGGCCGGCGCGCGGGCGGAGTACCGGCCGATCGCGGCGAAGGGGCTGACCGGTACCGGCTACGACGGGCACACGTTCTGGGACACCGAGACGTTCGTGCTGCCGGTGCTGATGTACACCCACCCGTCCGCCGCCTCCGACGCCCTGCGCTGGCGGCACATGGTGCTGCCCGAGGCCAAGCAGCACGCGGCCGACCTGGGCCTGGCCGGGTCGGCGTTCCCGTGGCGGACCATCCGCGGCCAGGAGTGCTCGGGCTACTGGCCGGCGGGAACCGCCGCGTTCCACATCAACGCCGACATTGCCGACGCGGTCCTCCGCTACCTGGACGCCACGGAGGACACCAAGTTCGAGAAGGAATTCGGGTTCGAGCTGCTGGTCGAGACCGCGCGGCTGTGGCGCTCGCTCGGCCAGCACGACCCGATGGGCCACTTCAGGATCGAGGGCGTGACCGGGCCCGATGAGTACAGCGCGGTCAAGGACAACAACATCTACACCAACCTGATGGCCCAGCGGAACCTGCTCAGCGCCGCGGACGCCGCGGGACGGCTGCCGAACGAGGCCGAGCGGCTCGGCGTGTCCAGCGAGGAGGCCGCGTCCTGGCGCGACGCGGCGACCGCGATGTTCATCCCGTTCGACGATCGCCTTGGCGTCCACCCGCAGCACGACGGGTTCACCAACTACGCCAAGTGGGACTTCAACAACACCCCCGAGGAAAACTACCCGCTGCTGCTGCACTACCCGTACTTCCAGCTGTACCGCAAGCAGGTCGTCAAGCAGGCGGACCTGGTGCTGGCCATGTACGTGCGCACGGATGCCTTCACCGCCGAGCAGAAGGCCCGCAACTTCGCCTACTACGAGCCGCTCACCGTGCGCGACTCCTCACTGTCGGCGTGCACGCAGGCCGTGATCGCCGCCGAGGTCGGCCAGCTGGACCTCGCCCACGACTACCTGGCCGAGGCCGCGCTCATGGACCTGAGGGACGTGGAGCACAACACCTCCGACGGCGTGCACATGGCCTCACTGGCGGGGGCGTGGATGGCGCTGGTGGCGGGCTTCGGCGGGATGCGCGCCGGGTTCGGCCCGCTGGCCTTCAACCCGCGCCTGCCCGATGGCATCACCGGGCTGACGTTCCGGATGCGCTACCGCGGCCGCAAGCTCCGCGTCACGATCGCCCTCGAGCGGGCCAAGTACGAGCTGATCGAAGGCGACCCGATTCAGGTAACCCACCACGGCGAGGAGTTCGAGCTCGGAAAAAAGGCAGTGGAGCGCAAGATCCCGCGGATCGAGGCCGGGCCGCGCCCCGAGCAGCCGTACGGGCGCCCCCCGTACAACCGCGGCTCCATGAGCTGAGGGCACGGGCCGCTCCGGATATGATTGTGGTTGATTAGGGCTCCGTGGTTGATTAGGTGCATTCCAGAGCCTTATGCCAACTGTGAAAGCAGCCGCCGTCTCCTGACCATCGAGGCAACGATCCGGCCTTAGCAGTGGGTTACCGGCATCGCTCAGCGACAGGGCCCAAGATCGGTGGACGGACCTCACCGATGGAAACCTCGACCCTCCGCGCGACCACGGTGATCTTGGATATCGTCGCGCTGCTCGGCATGCCGATCGTTAGGCCCGCCGCGCCGGGAGGCGGGTCTTCAGAATGGCGGCCGGGGTCCGCACCCCCCCAGGACGGCCTGGATGCGCTCGGCGTCGGTGATGAGCGGGGCGGCCGTGCTAGCCGGGACCTGCAGCCGGACATCGGTGATGAACTGGTTGAGGGTCAGGCAAGCCAGGGTTGGGTGCCCGGCGGACAGTTGCTGCTGGGCGATGGCGACGAAGTTGGCCGGGATGTTCCCGAAGCCGAGGCCGTGCACGGCCTGGCGCAGTGCGGCCAGCTGCGCGGCCGCACCCTCGACGGTGATGGTGAAGCTGGTGCTCACCGTGGACGGAGTGGCGTCGGGGTCGGTGGCGGTGCAGGTCACGGTGGTCGTGCCGATCGGGAACACGCTGCCGGAGGCCGGGGTGCACACGGCCGCGGGCGGGCTGGGGTTGCCGATGTCAGTGACCACCGGGGCCGGGTAGGTGACCGTGGCGCCGGACGGCCCGGTGGCGTCGGTGGTGATGTCAGCCGGAGTGGTCAAAGACAGGGCGTCGAGCACGCCTACGCCCTCGCTCCACAACTGGCTGTCGGGGACCTCCCCGGAGTTCTCCGTCAGGTTGTCGACAAACAGCTGCGGGGCCGGCTGGGCGGTCGGGGAAGCGCCGGGCGGGTAGGTGAGCACGAACGGCTCAGAGAAGTTGGTGTCCGAGCCGTTGATCAGCGGGACGAAGGAGCCGGTGATCGACGCCGAGGAGTCCACGATCCAGATCGTCTTGCCGCTTACGCCGCAGGGCTGGAGGGTGACCTTCTCCCCCGCGGCCGCGGTTGCCGCGACGCCCACGCACTCACCGGTGGCAGCGCCGTGGGGCGCGTACTGTAGCTCGAACGCCATGAGGTTCTCCGCTCCGGCTGGGCAGGTAGCGAAGTTGACGCCCGGGATGCAGCCATAGTGCAGCGCTACCTCATCGGTAACGAGGCCGGCTTGCAAGTAGTCAGAGACCGGCTCCGGAGCGCCGGCGGTGAAGTCTTCCCCAGGGTCCGTGTTGCTGGCGCCGGACAGGATAACGGGCGTGCCGGTGGCCTGACCCTGGTCGAACGCGTCGATGACGAAGCTCGGCTGGCCCAGGGTAGCGGATATGCCGCCGTACAGGTCGACGCAGCTATGGCCGCATGACGGCGTGGCTGCGTCCGCCGGGAGCGCGGCAACCACGACGGCACCGCCGACGACGGCCAGCGTCGCGACGGCCGCGATCGTGCCCTTGACAGACATGATCAGGTCCCCCTCGGGAATTCCGCGGCGCTGCCGCGCACGGTTGCTGAAGAGCCTGATCAGAGCGGCGGGACGGCCGACCAGGACTGAGCGTGACTTTACACTCGTTGACCCCGAAAAATGCTGACTTGACCTCTGCGCCGAGATCACCTTGATATCGTCGGCCCGTTTGTCCGGCCTAGATCCAGCCGGAAGCGGCGGGCCGCGACATCTGTCGCTACGCCCTGACCGTTCCGGGAACTTGGTGGCCCGGCTGATGCCTCCTGCGGCGGGCCGCAGGAGGCTGGCCGAAGCGGACAGCCTGCTGTTCGAGATAACCGCCGAGCAGCGCCGGAAGGCCGTCCACAGCTACCTGCTGTCCGTGCCCCGATTGCTAGTAATGACGTGGGCGAGCGAGTTGTCGCGGCGAGCCCGGCCACGCTTCCGGCGGCCGCGGTAATCGGCCAGCGTCACACGCGCATCATTCGCGGGTGCCCAGCGCCCCGATCGTGCCTATCACGTCTCCCGACCGCGGCCGCTGGCGCAGAAAACCCCGCCGGATTGAATCATCCCGCACTGACATTTCCGGCTCGGTTTCCACCGGCGCGCTCACCATCATCCGGTGGCCCATGGGCGGGAAATCCGGCCTGCGGAACGTCCCCGCCTGCGGCGACCGTGGAGCCGGAGGTGATGTCGATGCGCGCGAAAGACGTACTAGGCGCATCCGGCGAGCAGGCGGCGGCCGAGTACCTGAGCTCGTGCGGCCTGAGGATCCTCGACCGTAACTGGCGGAGCGCGGACGGCGAGATCGACATCGTGGCGGTCGAGCGTCACGTGCTCGTGGTGTGCGAGGTGAAGTCCAGGACCAGCATGCGTTACGGCAGCCCGCTCGAGGCCGTCAGCCGCGCCAAGCGCGCCAGGCTGCGCAGGCTCGCGGTGCAGTGGCTGAACGCGCACGGCGTGCGGTTCGATCAGGTCCGCATCGACATAGTGGGCCTGGTGTACGAGGGCACCGGCGGATTCACCATCGAGCACCTCCGGGGAGTGGGCTAGCCGTGCCGCTCGCCCGTACGTCCTCGGTCGCGCTGGTGGGAGTGACCGGGTACGTGGTCGAGGTCGAGGTGGACATCGCGAACGGGCTGGTCGGGATGATCCTGGTCGGCCTGCCCGACACCGCGCTGCGGGAGGCGCGGGACCGGATCCGCGCCGCGATCGTCAACAGCGGCGAGGAGTGGCCGCACCGCAAGATCACCGTCGGGCTGTCCCCGGCCAGCCTGCCCAAGCGGGGCAGCTGGTTCGATCTGGCGATAGCCGTCGGCGTGCTGACCGCGGCGGGCACGGTCCCGAGGGCGGCGGTGGACGGGGTGATGTTCTTCGGCGAACTCGGCCTCGACGGGCGGCTGCGGCCGGTGCGCGGCGTGCTCCCCGCGGTGGCGGCCGCGGCGGGCCAGGGATTCGGCACGGTCATGGTGGCCGAGCAGAACGCGACGGAGGCCGCCCTGGTGCCCGGCGTACGGGTGATCACGGCCGCCAGCCTGACCGCGGTGACGGATTGGCTGCGAGGCACCCCTGGCCTGCGCGGCGGCCCTCCGGCCGCCGAGTTCCACGGTAGTGAGGAACTGCCCAGCGGCTCGGCTCACCGCGGCGCTGTATCCACTAACCCTTTCCAGCCGACCGCCGGAAACGGTGTCGTGGCGGCACCCGACCTCGCCGAGATGCTCGGCCAGGCGACCGCGCGGCGTGCCGCCGAGGTATGCGCGGCGGGCGGGCACCACCTGTCGCTGCTCGGGCCACCCGGCGCAGGCAAGACCATGCTCGCGGAACGGATCCCGACCATCCTGCCCCGCCTGGACAAGGCGGCGGCCTTGGAAGTCACGTCTATTCACTCGGTGGCGGGAACCCTGCCGCCGCAGGTTCCGCTGCTGACCGATCCGCCGTTCCTCGCGCCGCACCACACGGCGACCAAGGCGGCGATCGTCGGCGGCGGCAGCGGCGTCATCCGCCCGGGATCCGCGTCGCTGGCGCACCGCGGCGTGCTGTTCCTCGATGAGGCGCCCGAGTTCGCCAGGGACGTGCTCGACGCACTGCGCCAGCCGCTCGAAGCAGGCGAGGTCGTGGTGGCCAGGTCGGGAGTCACGGCCAGGTTCCCGGCCAAGTTCACCTTGGTCCTGGCCGCGAACCCGTGCCCGTGCGCGAAGGCAGCCGGGCCGGCCGAAGGCTGCAGCTGCAGCCCGGCCGTGCGCCGGAGGTACCTGGGACGGCTCTCGGGCCCGCTGCTCGATCGCGTCGACGTAAAGATCGAGCTGGAACCGGTGGGCCGCAAGGAACTGCTGAACGACAGGAACTTCGCCGAATCGAGCCGGATCGTTGCGCTGCGCGTGATCGCAGGCCAGGGAGCGCGCCGCCCACCGGCTGCGGGATACCCCGTGGCGGCTCAACGCCGAGGTCCCGGGATCGGAGCTGCGCCGGGCCTGGCCGCCGGCGCCCGGGCTCGCTGGCCGTGGTGGAACGCTGCCTTGGAGCGCGGCCAGATCAGCGCGCGCGGCGTGGTCAAGGTCATCCGCGTCGCCTGGACCATCGCCGACCTGGCCGGTAAGCCTCGCCCGACCAAGGACGAGTGCAATATGGCGCTGGGCCTGTGGCTCGGGGTGCGGCGATGAGCCCCGTGGGACCGTCGGCCGGGCACGTCGGTGAGCAGGAACTCGCCCGGGCGGCGCTCACCTACCTGGCCGAGCCGGGTGACCCGGCCCTCGGCGCCCTGCTGGAGATCTGCGAGCCGGCCGAGGTGCTGGCGGCGGTCAAGGCGGACATGCTGCCGGCGATCGGGCCCGGGTGCGGTGACCGCCCGGCGAGCAGGAAGGCGCTGGAGCGGGCGCTCGCGTGCTGGCGGGCTCGCCTTCCCGGGCTGCCTGACGATTCGGGCCTTGCGGCTGCCTACCGCGCTGGCATCAGGCTGATCTGCCCCGCCGATCCCGAATGGCCCGCCGGGCTGGACGAGCTGGGCCAGGCCCGGCCGTACGCGCTGTGGCTGCGCGGCTCCGCGGACCTGCGCGCGGGCTGCCTCCGGTCGGTGGCGATGGTGGGATGCCGGGCCGCCACCGGGTACGGAGGGCACGTCGCGGGCGAGATCGCCGCCGACCTCGGCGAGCACGGGTGGACGATCGTCTCCGGCGGCGCGTACGGCATCGACGCGGCCGCTCACCGGGGCGCGCTGGCCGCCGGAGCCGCCACGATCGCGGTCCTGGCCTGCGGTGTCGATCACCCCTACCCGGCGGGCCACGCGGGCCTGTTCGCGGACATTGCCGGCCAGGGCCTGGTGATCAGCGAATGGCCGCCGGGCCGTCATCCCGCTCGGCTGAGGTTCCTGGTCCGTAACCGCGCCATCGCCGCCCTGGCCTGTGGCACCGTGATCGTCGAGGCCGGAGAGCGCAGCGGCGCGCTGAACACCGCGCGGCACGCCGCCGACCTCGGCCGGCCGCTGATGGCCGTGCCCGGGCCTGTCACCTCGGCGCAGTCGGCCGGGTGCCACCGGATCATCAGGGAGTGGGGCGCCACGCTGGTTACCCGCGCCGCCGACGTCATCGAGATGCTCTCACCGCTGAGCGCCGCGGGACCGCCGCCTCCGCCAGGCCCGGGACCGGCGACGGCCTCGCGGCCGCGATCCGCGGATCCGCCGCCCTCGCGCGATGACCTGGATCCCGACTGCGCCAGGGTCCTCGACGCGCTTCCCGCCCGAGGCGGCGCCGGGACGTCCACCATTGCGGTGGAGGCGGGACTGGACCTCGATACCGTGCTGCGCTGCCTCGGCCTGCTGGCCGGCTGCGGCTTCATCGAGCGCTGCGACCGGGGCTGGCGCCTGCGCAGGACGTAGCCTGCTACCGTTCGAGCTCAGGCCAGCTGCTCTGACGGAGAGTGCGTGTGATGCGGGCTTACAACCCGGCCGACTGGGAGCCGTTCTTGACCGCGGTCATCGCCGCGGCCGCGGGACTGACGGGGTTGCTGTTTGTCGCGGTATCGATCAACCTCGACCGGATCCTCAAGGGCACGAAGTTCCTCCCCGCCCGGGCCGCGGAAACCCTGGCCACCCTGCTGCTCGTCGTGGTCAGCTGCGCGCTCGCGCTCGTCCCGCAGAACACCCGGCTGATCGGCCTGGAGATCCTGATCGTCGTCCTGCCCATGCTCGCGATCACGGTCTCGGGCCAGCTCGCTTACCGGCGCAAGAACCGTGATGACCCGGTGCTGTGGACCGTTTCCCGGATGGCGGGCACCGCACTGGCCACGCTTCCCTGTACCGCGGCCGGGTTCTCGCTGGTCGCGGGCGGGGGCGGGGGATTTTACTGGCTCGCGCCCGCCGCCCTGCTCGGCATCGTCGGCGCCGTGTACAACGCCTGGGTCCTGCTGGTCGAGATCGTGCGCTGACCGGCGGGAGCGTTCCCCAAGAACCGCCCGAGTCAGGCGACCTGTTCGGCGCGTTCGGCGGCTAGCTGCTCCAGGCCGTAACGCTCGACGTGATCCGGGTCGTCCAGGCTGAGCATCCGGAGTCCCTGCGTGGCGAGCCGGGAATTGATTTCGTCGAAGTGATCGCGGACGAGGAGCTTCTCAGCGTCGGTGGTCTTGCCCTTGTGCGGCTGGCCCGCGTGCTGCAGGGTCGCGTAGTCGACGCGGCCATTGTGCGCGCTGCCGTTGGCGGCGCTCCGTGAGCCCCGCCTGGCGGGCCGGGCACCGATGAGCAGCTCGCTGACCGGCTTTTGGCTGGCCAGTTCTTCGAAGGCTTCGGCGTCCATGGTGATACGGCGCGGCTCGTAGTCGTCCGGCAGGTACAGGTCCACCACCACGACCCGGAGGGCGGCCTGTTCGATGGCCTTGGCCTCGTCAGCCAGAGCCTCGATCTCGACCGGGCCATCGACAAGTTCGGGGTGCTCGTGGACCACGATGCGCGCCAGGGCGTCGTCTTCCATGATGAGCTGGCCGCTCAGGTCGCTGAATCGGACAGTCTTCTGACCCATGCTCGATCCCTCTCCTCGGGCGTTAGTGCGTGGCGCGTCCCGCGGCCCCCGCGGCAAGGTCGCGGAACGCATGGACCACCCTGCCGCAACGACGTCCGCGATGTCAAACTTCAGTTCGATCGGCGTGTCGCGATACGAAATTACTCGCGACGGCCCCCGCGAGGGCCGTGACCTGGCCTGGCCTGCGTGGCAAGCTCGAAGCGGGGCGGGCGGCGGTGCAGACTGGGGCCATGACGCGCGTGAGGCAGCAGCCCGCCGAGACCGGGGCAGCGTTGCCGCCGCCGCTGGCCGACGCGCTCGCCGCCTTCGAGCGCCACCTCAAGGCCGAACGCTCGCTATCGCCGCACACGGTCCGCGCCTACGCCGGGGACGTCAGGTCGCTGCTCGAGTACGCCGCCCGCCGCGGGATCCAGGAACCGGACGCCCTTGGCCTGGCGCACCTGCGCGGCTGGCTGGCCTCCCAGCACGAGTCGGGGGCCGCGCGGACCACGCTGGCCAGGCGCGGCGCGGCGGCCAGGACCTTCACCGCCTTCGCGCACCGCCGCGGCTGGCTGGCCACCGACCCAGGGCCGCAGCTCGGCACGCTGAAGACCCGCCGGGTCCTTCCGCACGTGCTGCGGCAGGACGAGATGCGAGCCGTCCTGGACCACGCCGGACGCCAGGCCGATGCGGCCGGGCCCGAGGCGGCCGGGCCGCGAGGCGGCCGGGTCGGCGGCGCAGGCGGCGGTCGCCCTGCGCGACGCCGCGGTGCTCGAGCTGCTCTACGCGACCGGCATCCGGGTCAGCGAGTTGTGCGGGCTGGACACCGGCCACCTCGACCACGCCCGCCGGACGGCGCGGGTCAGGGGTAAGGGCGACAAGGAGCGCACGGTGCCGGTCGGCGTGCCCGCGCTCCGCGCGGTGACCCGCTGGCTGGACGCGGGCCGCCCGGCGCTCGCGACCACGGCCAGCGGGCAGGCCCTGTTCCTCGGCGTCCGCGGCCGCCGCCTGGACCCGCGCACCGCCCGCCGGATCGTGCACGAGCGCCTGCGCGAGGCGGGCGCCGCCCGGCCGACGGGGCCGCACGGCCTGCGCCACAGCGCGGCTACCCACCTGCTCGAGGGCGGCGCCGACCTGCGCAGCGTTCAGGAGATCCTGGGTCATTCCTCGCCCGCGACGACCCAGATCTACACGCACGTGTCGATCGAGCGCCTCAAGTCCAGCTACCGCCAGGCCCATCCCCGGGCCTAGGAGGCGCCGCTGTGGCCGGGCGTGGTACCACCGGTCGTTCGGCGTAAAGATCTTTAGCCAAACGGCGGTGGTGCACCGGCCTGCGGCCGGAAGCGCCGGCGGGGCCGCGTGAGGCGCGCGGGCGGGGAACGTCAAGTATCCTTGGAGACGGTCGCCGCGGCCGTTCCCCACCGGTACGCTCTCGGCGGCTAAATCGCGTGCCCGCTTGCTCTCCGGGGCGAGACGATCGCTTCCCGGCGGGACGCGCCGCTCGGTCCGCCGGCCGCAAGGCCGGCCGCAGGCGCGTCAACCCGCGGGCACCAGGAAACCAACCGAGCAGCGTCGCGGCCGGACGGCCCGAAGGCCGGACACGCACGCGGCGCACGAAGGAAAGGGACCGTGCCCGATGGCTCAGGTCGTCACCATGAAGCAGCTCCTGGAGAGCGGTGTCCATTTCGGCCACCAGACCAGGCGCTGGAACCCGAAGATGAAGCGCTACATCTTCACCGAGCGCAACGGCATCTACATCATCGACCTCCAGCAGTCGCTGGACTACATCGACCGCGCGTATGAGTTCATCAAGGAGACGGTCGCGCACGGCGGGACCATCTTGTACGTCGGCACGAAGAAGCAGGCCCAGGAGGCCATCGCCGAGCAGGCGCGCCGCGTCGGGATGCCGTTCGTGAACCAGCGCTGGCTGGGCGGCATGCTGACCAACTTCTCCACCGTCTACAAGCGGCTGCAGCGGCTCAAGGAGCTCGAGGAGCTCGACTTCAACGACGTGGCCGGCTCCGGGATGACCAAGAAGGAACTCCTGCAGCTGCGGCGCGAGCACGACAAGCTCGACCGGACCCTCGGCGGGATCAGGGACATGGCCCGCGTGCCGAGCGCGATCTGGGTGGTGGACACCAAGAAGGAGCACATCGCGGTCAACGAAGCCCGCAAGCTGGGCATCCCCGTCGTGGCGATCCTGGACACCAACTGCGACCCGGACGAGGTCAACTACCCGATCCCCGGCAACGACGACGCGATCCGCAGCGTCGCGCTGCTGACCCGGGTGGTGGCCGACGCGGTCGCCGAAGGGCTGATCGCGCGGGCGGGCGCGGCCGCCGGTGACGAGAAGCCGTCAGGCGACCAGCTCGGCAGCGAGGAACCGCTGGCCGAGTGGGAGCGTGAGCTGCTCGTGGGCTCGCAGGCCAACGGCTCGCAGGCCAACGGCTCCCAGGTTATCCCGGCGGACCAGCAGATCGTGGCCGAGGCCGAGGCCGAGGGCGTCCCTGAGATCACGGCCGAGTCCGCGATTACCAGCGACGCGGACGCCGCTGCCGACGAGGCCGACGACCTGGCGGGCCTCGAAGACGCAGCCGCCGCAGCCGACTCAGCCACCGCAGCCGACTCAGCCGACGAGAACGAGTGAGAGACGAGGACATGGCGAATTTCACTGCCGCTGACGTCAAGCGGCTCCGCGAGCAGACCGGCGCAGGCATGATGGACTGCAAGAACGCGCTCGCCGAGGCCAACGGCGACCTGGAGGCCGCGGTCGAGCTGCTCCGCGTCAAGGGAGCCAAGGACGTCAACAAGCGGGCCGCGCGCACGGCCGCCAACGGCCTGGTCGCCGCGCAGCTGTACGGGACGCAGGCCGGCGTGCTCGTCGAGCTGAACTGCGAGACGGACTTCGTCGCCAACACCGACCTGTTCCAGCAGCTGGCGGCCGAGATCGCCAGGGCCGCCCTGGACGCCAGGGTCCCGGACCGGCTGACGCTGCTGGCGACGGAGGCCAAGCCGGGCAGCACCGTCGAGCAGCTCATCGAGGCGGCGGGCGCGTCGCTGAAGGAGAAGCTCGAGCTCGGCCGGTACGCCCGCTTCGAGGGCGGATACGTGGCCAGCTACCTGCACCGCACCGACGCCGCGCTGCCGCCGACCATCGGCGTCCTGGTCCAGCTCGACAAGGCCGACCCCCAGGTCGCCAGCGACCTCGCCCAGCAGGTCGCCGCGATGCGACCGCTCTACGTGGTCCGCGAGGACGTCCCCGCGGACGTGGTGGAGAAGGAGCGCAGGATCGCCGAGCAGATCACGCGGGAGGAAGGCAAGCCCGAGGCGGCGATACCGAAGATCGTGGACGGCCGGGTGAACGCGTACTACAAGGACGTCGTGCTGACCGAGCAGGCGTTCGTGAAGGACCAGAAGACCACGGTCAAGCAGGTCCTGGCGCAGCACGGCCTGGCCGTCACCGGTTTCGCCAGGTTCCAGGTCGGCCAGGTCTGATGCCGGTGCCGGAGCCGGAGTTCGTGCCCCGTGCCGGGTATCACCAGGCCTGGCACCGGGTGGTGCTGAAGCTGTCCGGCGGGCTGTTCGCGGGCTCGGAGCCCCTGGGCATCTCGCCGGACGTGGTCGCGCACCTGGCGGCGGAGATCATCGCGGCGGTCAAGGACGGAGTCCAGGTCGCCGCGGTGGTCGGAGGCGGGAACATGTTCCGCGGCAAGGCGCTGGCCGAGCGCGGCATCGACCGGGCCAGGGCCGACTACATGGGGATGCTCAGCACCGTCATCAACTGCCTGGCCCTGCAGGACGTGCTGGAGAAGCTCGGCGTCGAGACCCGGGTGCAGACCGCCATCACGATGGGCCAGGTCGCCGAGCCGTACATCCCGCGCCGGGCGATCAGGCACCTGGAGAAGGGCCGGGTCGTCATCTTCGGGGCCGGGCTCGGCGCGCCGTTCTTCTCGACCGACACCTGCGCCGCGCAGCGGGCCCTGGAGATCGGCGCCGACGCGGTCCTCAAGGGCACCAAGGTGGACGGGGTGTACGACGCGGACCCGCACACCACGCCGGGCGCGGTACGTTTCGATCGCCTGGACTACACCGAGTACCTCCGCCGCGGCCTGAAGGTGATGGACGCCACGGCGGTCAGCCTGTGCATGGACAACGGGATGCCGATCGTGGTGTTCGCCCTGATGGGCGAGGGGAACGTGGTCCGGGCCATCCGCGGCGAGCCGGTCGGCACGCTGGTGTACCGCAGCGACCCTGACGAGGGCGAGGGCCCCGGACGATCGCGCGGACGGTTAAGCTCGCTTAGGCACTGCCAGCACAACGGAGCCAAACCATGATCGACGACACCCTCCTCGAGGCCGAGGAGAAGATGGACAAGGCGGTCTCGGTCGCCAAGGAAGAGTTCAGCGTCATCCGCACCGGCCGCGCCCACCCGGGCATGTTCAGCAAGGTCACGGTCACCTACTACGGCACGCAGACCCCGGTGAACCAGCTGGCCTCGTTCCACGTGCCCGAGCCGAGGATGGTCATCATCGCACCGTTCGACAAGAACTCGCTGGGGGCGATCGAGAAGGCGATCAGGAACAGCGACCTGGGCGTGAACCCGAACAACGACGGGACCATCATCAGGATCGTGCTTCCTGAGCTGACGCAGGAGCGCAGGCGCGAGTACATCAAGACCGCCAGGCACAAGGCCGAGGACGGCCGCGTCGCGATCAGGAACATCAGGCGGCACGCGAAGGACTCCCTGGACAAGATGATCAAGTCGGGAGACGCGCCCGAGGACGACGTCCGCCGGGCCGAACGCGAACTCGACGACCTCACCCACACCTACGTCGCTCAGGTGGACGAACTGCTCAAGCACAAGGAAGCCGAGCTCCTCGAGGTCTAGTTGTGGATTGATCCCGACGCGGGTCCACCCGAGGGCCTCAAGGCAGGGCCCCACCAGGGTGGGGAGGATGTCACGGGGCAGGCCCCCCGGGCCAGCGCCTTCGGGCGCAACCTGCCGGCCGCCATCGGCGTCGGCGTGGTCCTGGGCGGCCTGGCGATACTCACGCTATTCACGGTCAAGGCGACCTTCCTGCTGTACATGGGGATCGTCGTCGTCATCGGGCTGGCCGAGCTCGCCGGAGCCTTCGCCAAGCGTGACATCACGATCCCGGTGATCCCGGTCGCGGCGGGCGGGGCGGCGGTGGTGACCTGCACGTACTGGCTGGGATCACGCGCCGGGCTCGCCGCGCTCGCGCTGACCGTGATCGCGATCCTGGGCTGGCGCCTGGCCGGCGGGCCCTCCGGTTACGTCAAGGACGCGACCGGGGGCATCTTCGTCGCGGTCTATTTGCCGTTCATGGCGTCGTTCGTGGCCGCCATGCTGGGCCCCGCCGACGGCCCGCGGCGCGTGCTGACCTTCGTGATCCTGGCCATCAGCAGCGATATCGGCGGTTACTTCGCCGGGATTACGCTCGGCCGGCGAGGTCGGCACCTTATGGCGCCCTCGATCAGCCCGAAGAAGACCTGGGAGGGCTTCGCCGGCTCGGTCGCGGCGGGCCTGGTGGCGGGCTGGCTGTGCGTGACGCTGCTGCTGCACGGCCACGCCTGGCAGGGGCTGGTCACCGGCGCGGCGGCGGTGCTCGCGGCCACCCTGGGCGACCTGGTCGAATCCATGATCAAGCGTGACCTCGACGTCAAGGACATGGGCACGCTGCTCCCGGGTCACGGCGGCGTCATGGAGCGCCTGGACTCGCTCCTGGTCGCCGCCCCCGTGGTGTGGCTGCTCCTCGCCGCGTTCATCCCCGCCCGCTAGTTTGCCCGGTGCCGGTCCGGGTAGCTGCCTTCGGACACGTCATGGTTCGGGCGGGATTAGGAGCGCCATGTTCCGGCTCAGGTACCTCGTCTTCCTGATCTACATAGTCATCGGGATTTTCATTGCCTGGGACAAGGCCTACGTGACCCTGGCCTGGCTGAAGACCCTCGCCAGCGCGCTGCTGGCCGTGTTCCTCTGGTGGCTGGTCCTGCTCGGCGTCAACCTGCACGTCCACTGAGCCGGCCCGGGGGGAGCACTCCAAGTCCCCCCGTTCGGGGAGGGCTCCCCCCGGGTCCTTATCCGACGATCCAGCTCCTGTGCTGCGCGACGAGCCGGCTGACCAGGCTGGCGGACCCGCGCTCCTTGGCCAGTTGCCGGTCGCGTTCGGAGATCGGCACGATCCACAGCCAGCGGACCGGATCCCCGCCGAACGCGAAGCCCGACAGGTCCGGCGGCTCGGGACCGGACAGCGTGCCGGGGGAGTCGAGGAGCAGGACCGCCTCCCCGCCGCCGAGCGGGAACGTCGAGGGCTCGTGGTACCAGCGGACGCTGTGGCCGGGCCCGAACCAGGTCACGGCGTGCCACGGGTAGGTCGCGAGCCACAGGAACACCCGGGCGGCCTGCGCGCTCGGCAGCGTGGTGGCCACCGCGAGCTCGATCCTCGCGTAGCCGCTCGGGTCGTCGAGGACCTGCTCGACCACGGGCATCCGCTGGCAGCTCATGCCCACCGTGGACAGGACCGTGTACGGGCGGCCGGGAGCCGGCGGGCGTTCGGTCACGCCGGTCATCGGCTGCTGGCCCGCCGACGCGTCCCAGTAGTTCCGGCCCGGGCCGAGCCTGGGCTGCAGGTGCCCGAGCAGCGCCTGCTGGAACTGGCTCCACCCGCTGGGCGAGCCCCGCCAGCGCCAGTAGGCCCGCGACCGCTCGATCCGGGGCGCGAGCCCCTCCATCGCGTCGTCCAGCGACCAGCCGAACGGCGTCTGCCCGATGACGTCGCTGCTGTACCCGGGCATCCCGCGGTCCATGTCGGACCAGCCCGCGATCACCGCGAGCGGTCGGCCGTTCTCCAGGATGGCCACGCCGTCGCCCTCCTCGAACCACAGCGCCTCGAGCGTCTCCGGCTGCAGCGGCGGCCGGCCGCCGGGGTACTTGGTCCGCGCCGCGGGCATCAGCGGCGCCCGGCCGGCGTCGACTCGCGCCTGGTCGGTGGATTGCGGCGCGGGCCCGTGGTTGGCGATCCAGGTGGCCGAAATCGCGGAGGTGTCGTCGTGCAGGTACGCGGCCGTGGTCAGGCCGTCGTACTCGACGGTGACCTTGCGGCTCCCGTACGGGCTGAAGCTCTCGAGCAGCGTGATCGGCGGCCGCGGGTGGCCCTGCCCGCCGAGCTCAGGGTGCGACATCGCCATGTACGAAATGTACTGATCTAACCACGGAGCTCAAACCCCTTCTCGGAACTGGTGCGCCGAGGTCACCGATCCCGCACCCTATCCTGGTGTGGCACGGAAAAGACCTTTCTTTCATTCCGAACGGAGCGGTGTGTCACCTCCCCGACCCCTCCCCGCGGATCCGGTGGCGCGAGCAAACCCGGCCGGTGCGGTGCCGCTCACCCTGGAGCCGGCGGCCACCGGGCCCCGTCCCGCGGGCGTCGCCGGTTCGAGGCGGCCGCCGCGCCATCTGGCCGACATGCCGCTGGCCGAGCGCCGCTCTGTCGTCGCCGGGGTCGGCGAGCCGGCGTTCCGCGCGGTCCAGCTGTCCAGGCACTTCTTCGGCCGGTTCACCGATCGCCCGGAGGAGATGAGCGACCTGCCGCGCGCCTCCCGGGCCCAGCTGGCGGAGGCGCTGCTGCCGCGGCTGCTGACCGCCGAGCGCGAGCAGTCGTGCGACGCGGGGACGACGCGCAAGACGCTGTGGCGCGCGTTCGACGGGGCGCTGGTCGAGTCGGTGCTGATGCGCTACCCGGACCGCGTCACGATGTGCGTGTCGTCGCAGGCCGGCTGCGGGATGGCGTGCCCGTTCTGCGCGACGGGACAGGCCGGCCTGACCAGGAACCTGTCCGCGGCCGAGATCGTGGCCCAGGTCGTGGCGGGCGCCCGCTTGCTCGCTGACGGCCAGATCCCCGGTGGCCCTTCCCGGGTTTCCAACGTGGTGTTCATGGGCATGGGCGAGCCGCTGGCCAACTACTCCAGCGTGGTCGCGGCGGTGCGCAGGCTCACCGAGCCGGTGCCGGAGGGCATGGGGATCTCCCAGCGCTCGGTCACCGTCTCCACGGTGGGCCTGGTCCCCGCGATGGCCAGGCTGGCCGCGGAGCGCCTTTCGGTCACCCTGGCCGTATCCCTGCACGCGCCGGACGACGAACTCCGGGACACCCTCGTCCCGGTCAACCGGCGGTGGCAGGTCGCCGAGGTGCTGTCCGCCGCGTGGGACTACGCGGCCGCCACCGGCCGGCGCGTCTCGGTCGAGTACGCCATGATCCGCGACGTCAACGACCAGGCCTGGCGGGCCGACCTGCTGGGCTCGCTCCTGACCGGCCGGCTCGCGCACGTCAACCTGATCCCGCTTAACCCGACGCCCGGGTCGAAGTGGACCGCGTCCAGGCCCGCCGCGCAGCGTGAGTTCGTCCGCCGCCTGGAGGACCACGGGGTGCCGGTCACGGTCCGGGACACCCGGGGGCGCGAGATCGACGGCGCCTGCGGTCAGCTGGCCGCCTCGGCCCGCCGGTGAGAAGGGCCCGCTGGCCGGCCCGGCTGCGCTGGCGCCTGGTGCACTGGGGGTGGGAGGCGTTCCAGCGGGCCGGGGTGGTGACGGCGGATACCCCGGCCGGCCGGCGGTTCGCCGCGTTCGGCTCGGGGTCGATGGCCGCCTTCCCGCCCGGGTCTGTGTTCGGGGAGCACTCGATCGCGATCGGTACAGGCACCCTGATCGGCCCCTTTGTGACCATGTTGGCCGGGATGGTGCCGGGCCAGGACCTCGGGCCGGTTCCCGTGCTGCGCATCGGCGACCGCTGCGTCATCGGCCGGGGCAGTCACCTCGTGGCCCATCATTCGCTGGTGATCGGGGACGACGTGTTCACCGGCCCGTACGTGTACGTCACCGACCAGAACCACGGGTACGCCGACCCCGACGAGCCGATCGGACGGCAGATGCCGGTGAACGCGGCCGTCCGCATCGGGTCGGGCAGCTGGCTGGGCACCGGGGCGGTCGTGCTGCCCGGCGCCAGCATCGGCCGCAACGTGGTCGTCGCGGCGGGCTCGGTGGTCCGCGGTACGGTTCCTGACCGGTGCGTGGTGGCAGGCGTTCCGGCCCGGGTGGTCAGGCAGTACGCGCCGGGAGACGGCTGGTCGGCTCTTCCGGCGTCAGCCCGCGCCGAACGCCTCAAGGACGGCGCGTAGTCGCCCGACCCGCAGGGCTAGCTGGGCCGCGGTGGCCTCCGCCTCGCTGTCCTTGAGCACCGCGGGGAGCTGTCTCAGCAGGGCCACCGTCTCCTCGATCGCCCCCAGCGGGACCGACAGCTGGTCGGGCAGCGGCCGCGCGTCCTCCTGGTCGGGCCATCGGCTGCTCTTCAGGTACAGGTCCACGAACACCGACACCTTGGCCTTCAGGACCCAGGGATCGAACGGCTTGGCCAGGTAGTCGACCGCGCCGGCCGCGTACCCGCGAAAGGACTGCTCGGGCGGCCCGTCGCCGGCGGTCAGCAAGATGATCGGCACGTCGGGGTTCTTGGCGTGGAGCTTGATCTGCGCGGCGGTCTCCAGGCCGTCCATCCCGGGCATGACGACGTTGAGCAAGACGACCGCGAACTCCTCATCGCGCACGGCCCGCAGCGCCCGCTCGCCGGACCGGACCGGCACCAGGATCTGGTCCAGCGGAGCCAGGATGGCCTCGAGCGCGACCAGGTTCTCGGCCCGGTCGTCGACCAGAAGGATCCTGGCCTGCCGCGGCACTGGCTCACTTCCTTCGCTACCCCTCGCTGCCCGCCCCCGGCTAGCTTGCTGCCATCCTCTCACGTTCCACCCTGGCGTTACCACTCTTGTACAGCCAAGACGCCATCCTCAGCCGCGCCGCGCGGCCCGCTTGTCCTGCATCTTCGGCGTGAACACCTCGCCGCGCAGCGCGCGCTCGACCAGGTTGACGGCGCGGGCGGTGGCGGCGAGCCTGGAGCCCTCCTTGCGGTAGGCGGCCAGTACCGTATCGATCGCGTGCGGCGGCAGCGCACCGGCCAGTTCGGTTCGCGCGGTGCGGTAACCTTCCCGGGCTCCCTCTACGCACGCCTTCGTGTGATGCCTGGCCATGCAGGCCAGCGCCACCGGGTGCCGGCGCAGCACCCCGTGCAGGCGGTAATCGGGCGGCACGACGTCGAGCAGCCAGGTGACCGCGGTCGACTCGAACTCCTCGCTGCCCGGCGGGTGCACCCCCGCCGGCCACCCTGGCGGCGTGTACGTGAGCATGCCGACATCGTACCCGCTTATCGAACCTGTATTCTATCGGTAAGCCGGATCTCTCGCGGCTGTTCAGGTGGCCGCCTGTCTTCGTGAACCCTGAGAACCTGGGACCGGATAACCGCCTGCGGATATATCTCCTGACCGCCACGCTCCACCCGGGCCAACGCTCCTTACCGCTCCCGGCTCTCCCTAACCATTCCCGGTCGGTCGATAGGCGACATTTACGATTTCATCCGATATGTCGCCTAGAAAACTTGTGCAAAACCGGTGCACGGCCAGCCAAAAATGACACTACCCCACGATAGAATTCGAATCAGGAAAGACGGGGATCTGCTAAGCGAACGCAAGGGCAATCTATGGTGGCATGGCCGGGACCGGGCAGCGGGCAGGGCGGGGACCCCGCCGGCGACGCGGTGCCCGGCGGGCAGGGTGAGCCGCCGCGTCCCGGTCTCGCGCTGGCCCAGGTCCTGGACCAGGTGTCGGGCCCGGACCGGGGGTGCGCCGCCCTGGACGACGATGAGGCCTTTGAGGTGCTGGGCCGGTGGGACGCCCTGGAATCCTGGTGTGCCTCGGCCAAGCTCGGCGTGGCCCGCGAGCTGATCCGCCGCCGGGCCGTGCCCGGGCTCGGCCCGGAGCAGCCCGGCGGGCTGCCGCAGGCGTGGCAGCCGTACCTGACCGAGGAAGTCGCCCTCGAGCTCGGGATCTCCAAGCGGGCGGCCGACATGCTGATCGACCTGGCCTGGATGCTGGAGGCCCGCCTGCCCCGGACCGGCGCGGCGCTGGATGCCGGGGTGATCAGCGCGGGCAAGGCGCGGATCATCGCCGAGGAGACCGGCGTGCTGGCCGATGCGGACGCCGGGGCGGCCGAGGCGCTGATCGCCGGGCAGCTGGCCGGCCGCACCCACGGGCAGGTCGCCCGGCTGATCGCCCGGGCCGTGGTCAAGGTGGACCCCGACGGAGCGCGCAAGCGGCGGGAGAAGGCGCAGCAGGAAGACGCGCGGGTGGCGTTCTGGCGGGAGCAGGCCGGGACCGCGGCGCTGGCCGGGTTCGGGCTGCCGCCGGATCAGGCGCTGGCGGCGAACCAGCACATCCAGGACAAGGCGCTGCAGTACCGGGCGTGGGGCATCCCGGGGACCGTGGACCAGCTGCGGGTGCTGGCCTTCCTGGACGCCCTTAACGGCACCGACGCCCGCCGCCGCTACCCCCAGGCAGACCCCGGCAGCGACACGGGCGCCGGGCCCGGCGACGGACAGCAAGGCCAGCCGGGCGGTCCCGGCGGCGGCGGCCCGGACCGGGATCACGCCGCTGGCGGACCCGGCGGCGCTGGGGATGCCGGGCCTGGTGGCGGCCGGGACGGCCAGCCGGGCGGTCGGTCCACTGGCGTCCCGACGGGGACCACGCCGCGCCCGGCGGCGCTGCGGATGCCGGGCCTGGTGACGGCCAGAATGGCCAGCCGGGCGGCGGCAGCGGTGGCGGGCCGGCGGGCGGCCCCGGCAGTGGCGGCCCCGGGTCGGGCGGGCAGCCGGCCGGGTCTGCGCCCGGCCTGGCGGGGCTGGCCGCGAGCACGAACCTGACCATCCCGCTGCTGAGCCTGCTCGGCCTGGCCGAGCACCCCGGCGACGCGTACGGCCTGGGCGCCCTGGACCCGGCGCTGGCCCGCGAGTTCGCGGCCGCCGCGGCCGGGCACCCCGGCTCGACGTGGTGCGTGACGGTGACCGACCAGGACGGGCACGCCATCGGCCACGGCTGCGCCAAGCCCGCCCGGACCCGGCGGGGTAACCGCCCCGGCCCGGGAGACAACGGGGCGGCCGGGAACCGGGACGGCCCCGGCCCTGCCTTCACCCCCGCCGGCGACGGGCCGGCCGGCGGCTACGGGACCTGGCAGCTGACCATCGCCGGCCAGCGGTTCCAGGTCCGGCTCGGCCCGATCCCGGTCACCGGCTGCGACCACCGGTATGAGTCCGCGGGCTACCAGCCGTCGGATACCCTGCGGCACCTGGTCGAGATCCGGGACGGCCAGTGCACCTTGCCGGTCTGCGTCCGGCACGCCCGCCGCTGCGACTTTGAGCATGCGGTGCCCTGGCATCAAGGTGGCCGGACCTGCGCGTGCAACGGGGGGTGCCGCTGCCGGCATGACCACCGGATCAAGCAGAGCCCGGGGTGGACCGTTTCTCAGCCGATGCCGGGATACCACCAGTGGACCACCCCGGCCGGCCGCACCTTCACCACCGAACCCATGCGACACCCCATCTAAGGCCACCAGCGCACGTCGGCCGACAAGCCCAGCGGCCCGACGCGGGCTTCAGCCCTAGTCGAAAGAGGCGGAACGCGTGCGCCTTAGCGGTGGCCTACCGGCCAGCTCGCCGCCCTCGTCCTCGGACCGTACATGCCCGCCTCCGCCAGCGGCCTGGCCGTAGCGAGCAGGACGATAGCGCACCTTCGCTGCTCAGTGACGGGCCAGGAAGATCTCGTACGCCTCACGGCTGGCGTAGTAGACCAGTACGTACCCAGCGGCCGGATCGGCCCACCACCAGCCGAGGGCGGCGTTCAGCGTAAGTCCGAGCAGGACAGCGGTGGCCAGGATCGCGTCGATCATCGTGACGCGGCCCTCGGTGCGCAGCACGGGATTGTCCAGCGCCCGGCCGGTCCTGGCCTTGCCGCGGGCCAGCGCGAACATCGCGACGGCGGTCGCCGAGGTCCAGGCGATCCCGAGCACGGAATGTCCAGGGTGGTACCCGGCGACTAGCGCCGCGGTGGACTGGACCACGAGGTAGACCGCCAGGGCGACGAACGCGGACCCGATCAGCTGCAGGCCGCGCCGCTGGCGTTCCTGGCCGGTACCTGACAGTTCCCAGATCACCACGGTGGACGCGCCGATCTCGATCAGGGAATCCAGGGCGAACCCGGCCAGCGCCACCGAACGCGCCTTGATGGCCGCGATGGCCAGGACCGCGATCCCGGCCACGTTCCAGCCCAGCGTCACGTACTCCAGCACAAAACCCCGGCGTAGTAGGACGTTCCCGGCCTCCTGGTTTCCCGGTGCCACTCGGTCAGTCTGGCAGTCTGCCTGGCGGCCTTCGATCATGGCCCAGGCGGATTGCGAGCCGAGCGCGACGCGGGGGACAATGACCTGCTGGCGATGAGGCTCGCCCTAACCGCGCGGCTGCCGCGCTGATGGCCTCTACCCCTTGTCCATGACATTGAGGTAGGAGGCCCGCATGAGCAGCGCGGCGGAACCGCTGGCGGACCGCCCCGGCCACGTAGCCTGGTTGGTCTTGGCGTACCGGCTGTCGACCAGGCCCGGGTTGAAGGCCACGATCCGCCGGCGGCTGGCCGCGACGGGCGCGGTGTACCTTGCGAATGCCGTCGCGGCGGTACCGGCGTCCCCGGCCGCGGAACGGTCCTTCCGCCGCGTGCGAAGCATGATCGGCGAGGCCGGCGGCTCGGCCCAGGTACTGCGCGCGGCGGTGATCGACGGCGGCGCGGACCTGGCCGGGGCCTTCAACGCGGCGCGGGATCAGGAATACGGCGAGGTCATCACCGGGTGCGGCAACGTGATGGGCGAAATCGAGGACCTGACCGCGGCTGGCCGTTTCCGCTACGCGGATCTGGGCCAGCAGGACGCGGCATTGACCCGGCTGTCCACGCGCTATGAAGCAACCCGTGCGTTGGACGCCTTCGGGGCGGCCAGCGCCGAGCAGGCCCGGTCCGCGCTGGCCACCTGCCGCGCGGTGCTCGACGACTACGCCCGGCGCGTAGACCAGGCAGAAACTGCCTCCCTCACCGGGCCGACCTCGCCCGGCCATGATCGCGGTCTGCCACGTGACATCGGGCGGGTAAGGGGCTGATCAGGGTACCCCGCCGGGCTAGGGCGGTGCACGGATCGGCCTTCGCGTGTCATCGGAGGCCAGCGAGCGGCAAGCTATGCTAGCGAGAGCGCGGCGGAGGGGCTCGCCGCACTGATACCCGCCAGCATGCGCGGGCGACGCGAACGCGGCGGCGCCGCCAACGGTCCCTACTACGCGTAGATGAGCGCATGTAGGAGGTTGGCACCGATGCCGGATGACGATAGCAATCTGAACAGCGCTTTGAGCGAACTGGCTGCGCTGGGTACGGAGCGGGACCGGGAGCGGCTGGCGGCGGTACGGGATCGGCTGGAGGCCGCCCGGCTGCGCGTCCTGGTGGCTGGCGAGGCCAAGCGCGGCAAGAGCACGCTGATCAATGCCCTGCTGGGCCGCAATGCGCTGCCGTCTGGGGTTACCCCGCTGACCGCAGTCGCCACGACCGTCCGGTACGGCGACGACCAGCACGCCGAGGCGAGGTTCCTCGACGGGCACGATGAGAAGTACCCTCTCGCTGCGCTGGCTGACCTGGTGACCGAGCGGGGGAATCCCGGCAATCGCCGCAGGATCGCGGGCGTGACTGTGTACCTGGCCGCGTCCGTGCTGGCGGGAGGGGTGGAGCTGGTCGACACCCCGGGCACCGGGTCGGTGTTCGAGTGGGACACCCGCACGGCCTACGAGGCGCTCGAGTCGATGGATACGGCGGTGTTCGTGTTGACCGCCGACCCTCCGGTATCAGCCAGCGAGCGGGACCTGCTGCGCAGGGTCGCCGGACTGTCGGTGACGACGTTCGCGGTGCTGAACAAGGCCGATCACCTGGATGGGCCGGGGCTGGCCGAGGCCGTGGAGTTCACCCGGCGGGTGCTTCGCGAGGCCGGCCTTCCGGATACGGTGTACCCGATGTCGGCGCGCGGCGCCCTGGAAGGCGGCGAGGCCGGCTTCACCGCGTTCCAGATCGCTTTTACCGCCTATCTGTCGTCCCAGCGCGAGGCTGACCTGCGGGCGTCGGCGATCGCTCAGGCGCGCCGGATCGGCGTTTCGCTGCTGGATGAGGTGGCCCTGACCCTCCGTGCGGCGCAGATGCGCGCCGGGGAGGCGGCCAGTCGCGTCGAGCAGTTCGGCGCGCGGCTGGCCGAAGTGACTGTGCATAGCCGCGACGCCGTGGCCGTAGTCAACGCCGAGTCGGCCCGGCTGCTGTTGACCCTCAACGACGCCGCCGACGAGGATGCGCCGCGGCTGGGCCGCGAGATCAGGCAGCAGCTGGATGCGCTGTTGGACGGCGAGCTGCGCGAGGCGCCGCCGGGCGAGATCGAGCGGCGCGGCCGGGAACAGCTGGTCACCTTGACCGTCGCCGCCGCGCAGGCCTGGCGGCAGACGCGCACGGAGGCTATCGAGCAAGGGCTTGCCCGGGTGGATGCCCGGCTGGCTGCCGACCTGAAGGCCGAACTCGACGTCCTGCGGCAGTCTGCCGCCGAATTGCTCGACCTGGATCTCGCGGTCCCAGAGCCCGAAGGCCGGCTGGCCGAAAGCCGGCGGTTCTTCTTCATCACTGGCGAGGACATAGGCCAGACTGAGCTGCTGGCGGGCGCCGTCCGCCGTCGGCTGCCCGGTGAGTTCGGCAGACGGGCGGCCGGAGATCACCTGCGCCGCGAAACCCCCGGCCTAGTGGAACGCCAGATCGGCCGGGCCCGCGGCGATCTGCAGTACCGGCTGGCCGAGGCGTCGCGGGCGCTGGTACGCGTAGTCGAACAGCGGTATGCCGATGGCACTAACCGGATACGTTCAGCCCTGCAGGTCGCGGCCGGCCTGCGCACGGCATCCGCCGCCGAGGCCGCGGCTAAGGAACGAGAACTAGCCGAACGGGAAAACTCGCTCCGTCACGCGCTCGCCCTGCTGGACTAGGCGGCGAAGCCGGGGTAGACGCGTCCAGCGGCCGTACGGGTGATCAGTCCGTTGGCAGACCATAACAGAGAGTAGGCGCGCTCGCGGCGATCTCCAGCAGCCGGTTGTACTTGGCTACGCGCTCTCCGCGGGCAGGAGCGCCGGTCTTGAGGTGACCGCAGCCGGTGCCGACGGCCAGGTCGGCGATGAAGGTGTCCTCGGTTTCCCCGGAGCGGTGCGACACGAACTGGCGGTAGCCCGCCCTGCGGCAGATGGCCATGGCCTGCAGCGTCTCGGTAACGGTGCCGATCTGGTTGAGCTTGATCAGCGAGGAGTTGCCGATGTGGCGTTCGATGGCCCAGGTGATGATGGCCGGGTTGGTGCAGAAGATGTCGTCTCCGACCAGCTCGGTCGTAGCGCCGAGGCGCGCGGTGAGCGCGATCCACCCGTCCTCGTCGTTCTCGCCGAGCCCATCCTCGATCAGGTGCACGGGGAACTGCCCGGTCATCGCCACGTAGCGTTCGATCATGTCGTTACTAGACCAGAAGTCGCCAGCCACCCGGTATCGGCCGTCCGGCTGCCGGAACTCCGATGCTGCCGGGTCTAGCGCGATCGACACGCCCTCGGTCCCCGTTTTATATCCCGCGTCGGTGATGGCCTGCACCAGCAGATGGAGGACATCTTCTGGCTCGGCGATCTCGGGGGCGAAGCCGCCCTCGTCGCCTAGCCCGGTCGACAGCTTGCGGCTCGACAGCTCGCGGCGTAGCGCGGAGTAGACCTCGGCGCCCGCGCGGACCGCTTCGGCCATCGAGGGGGCGCCGACCGGCGCGATCATGAACTCCTGGAAGTCAAGCGAGTTGGGCGCGTGCACGCCGCCGTTGAGCACGTTGAAGTGCGGGACCGGCAGCGACGGCCTGACACCTTCCGGTGTGAGCCATCGCCACAGGGGAATCCCGGCCGAGGCCGCCAGGGCGCGGGCCAGCGCCATCGAAACTCCCACGGTGGCGTTGGCGCCGAGCCTGCTCTTGTTCGGGGTGCCGTCGAGGTCGATCATGGCCTGGTCCGCCTCGGCCAGCGACGCCCAGGACCGGCTGCGGAGCAGATCAGCGAGCTCGGTGTTGACGGCCCCCACCGCCCCGAGCACGCCCTTCCCCTCGTACCTGGCCGGGTCGCCGTCGCGCCGTTCCACCGCCTCCCGCGAGCCGGTCGAAGCACCGGAGGGAACCCCGGCACGAGCGCTTGTGCCATCCGACAGCCGCACCGTGACCGCCAGCGTCGGCCGCCCGCGCGAATCCAGGATCTCCAGCGCCGATAGATCTGCCACCACAAACCTTGCCATCATCTGCTCCTGTCCAAGGCAACCCGCCTGGTCGCCCCTTGGTGTCGTCGACCTGTGCTGATCCCGATCGTTTGGCTGTCCGATGACCTGGCAGTAGAGGCTTAGGACCTGACCCTGCGGGTTTGCCGGCCAAGGGCACAGAGATTCGCGACCTGCCCGTGAAGTCCGAACTCTCGTCGATCATGTTTTTGGTTTCTATTGGTTTATCGGGGTCCCCTGAGGTCAGGTTTGCTGGTTTTGGGTGGCTTGTTGCTGGGGGCCTGACCGAGTGTGTCGCGTCGGGTGGGGGCTGGAGCTGTGCCCGGGGGCGGGGTGGTGCAGGCCGTGGCGGGCCATCCGGTGCACGGGACATGGTCGCTGCCCGAGTTGAGGGACAGCGCGACCGCGATCAGCGCGGCAGTTGTCAGCAGCCACAGCAGCAGCGCGGCCCGCTGGATGCCCAGACGCTGGCAGATCCTGCGGAAGGTGGCGCGCCGCCGGGCGCGGCGGAGCCGCCGGAGTGCTGGCCGCGAGCCTGTCCGGATCTTTTCCCTGTCCGGCATGTCCTCGTCCGATTCCAGCCGGGTGAATGCGGACAGCAGCGCCGCCAGATCTGGATCGGAACCGGTGAGCCCGTCCTTGATCGAGTCCAGGGCCTGCTGCTCCCATGCGTTAAGGCTCATCGCTGGTCCCTCCATCGCCGTGCCTGGCCTGAATAGGTGGTGGCGTCATGGACAGGCTGGCGATGGGTGGTTGCGGGGATCCGCGCCGGACGAAGCGCAGCATAAAAACCTCCACCTGCATACGCGGCGCCTATGACGCCGGTCGGTAGAGGCCATCAGCCCGTGAAGCGTATCGCGGGTGCTACGCGAGCCTCATCGCGTAATACAGAATATCAGGCAGGCCGGCGGGCCGCGGCGCCGCCGTGAGCGCTCGGGTCCGTTCGGGGAAGTGATCCGGTTACGCGGGGCTGCCTGCCCACGGGGGTGGTCCGGGTTCAATGCCGTAAAATGGCGGCTGGTGGTTTGATTCGCCCGGCGGTGGACCCCGCCGCTCCTGCGCGGATGAATTCCGGCCGCGTGGGATTGCCGGATGGCCGATGGGTCCTGCTTTCGTGTACGGGAGGCAGGACGGCATGACGGCTCCGGTATCACGACCCGCCAGCCAGCCCGCGTCGCATGGCCGCCTGTGGTGGCTGCCGGCCGGCGGGTACGGGAACGGCCTGGATGACGCCGCGTGGGCGCCGGTCCTGGAGATCAGCGAGCGTGTCGTGCCGGATGTGCTCGGTGCGCTCGCCGATGCCGGGGTGCCGGGGTACGCGGCTCCTGCCCGCCCGCCGGGTTACCGGCTGCGCGACCGCTCACGGCAGCCGGAGCCCTGGCGGCTGTGGGTCGGTGCCAGCGCCCACGGCCGGGCGGAGGAGGTGCTCGTGGCCGTGATGCCCCGCCTGGCGCGGGAGGCGGCGCGGCGCGCCGACAACGCATGGCGCTGACCGTGCGGGCGCTGACCGTGCGGCAGCCGTGGGCCTGGGCGGTGATGGTCATCGCGGTGGCCGCCTACCTGACGATCCCGCTGCTGATCCCGGTGCTGACCACGTACGGGCTGCCGCTGGGCTACATGGGCGACATCCTGGGCGGCGGGTTCCTGCTGTCGCTGGCCAGCTTCGTAGTCGCGACCGCCGCGCTGGAGTCCGGCGACCCGTACGCGCAGCTGGGGTCGAGCCGGGCCAAGACGTTCTCGGCCATCACCGAGCCGGTGGTGCTGTTCGTGGTGTTCACCGTGGCCCTGCTGACCGGCACCGACCTGCCGTACGCGCTGGCCGCCACGGTGCGCTCCAGCGCCGGGTGCCGCACACGCCGGTGCGGCTGGCCTTCCTGCTGGCGCTGCTCGGCTACGGCACGAAGATGGGCCTGTTCCCGGTCCACACCTGGCTGCCCGACGCGCGCTCCGAAGCGCCGACGCCGGTCTCCGCGATGCTGTCCGGGTCGCTGCTGGCGGTGAGCTTCTACGCGGTGCTGCGGTTCTACCAGGTCGCCGCCGCGACGCTGGGCAGCGGCTTCCCGCGCGACGCGCTGCTGGGCTTTGGGGTGGCGTCGCTGCTGCTGGCCGCGCTGTACGTGTTCGGCCAGCAGGACATCAAGCGGCTGCTGGCCTACTCCAGCGTGGAGCACATGGGCATCCTGGCCATCGGGGTGAGCTTCGGCGCGCCGGTGGCGCTGGCCGGCGTCATGCTGCACGTGCTGGCGCACGCGGCGGCCAAGGGGAACGCGTTCATGGGCGCCGGGGTGCTGCGGGCGAAGTACGGCACCAAGGAGATGTCGGCCATGCGCGGTGCCCTTGACGTGCTGCCGTGGAGCGGGCCGCTGTTCCTGCTCTCGATCTTCGCGCTATCTGCCATGCCGCCGTCGGGCATCTTCCGCAGCGAATTCCAGATCGTGGCCGGCGGCCTGGCCTCCGGCCACGACGCCGCCGCGGCGGTGCTCGTGGTGCTGGTCACCGTGGCCTTCTTCGGGCTGACCGCCTCGTCCAACCAGATCCTGTTCACCCCGGCCCCGAGGTCGCTGTCCGCCGCGGCGGCCGGACCTGCGGACCGCAGGGAGCCGTCCGCCTGGATGGTGGTCCCGGCGGTGGCAGGCGTGGCGGCCCTGCTCATCCTGGGCGTGCACCCGCCGGGCGAGCTCACCGACCTGATCTCGAGGGCCGTGACCCAGCTCGGAGCGGCGCGATGACCACGACCGAGCCAGACATGCAGGCGCTCCGGAAGGACCTGGAGGCGCGGGTGGCCACGGGCGATCGGTTCGCAGGCCTGTTCGCCACCCGGACCGCCGACCACGACCCGGTCGTGCTGTCCGCTCACGTGGCGACGGTCGGCGACATCGAAACGCTGCAGGTAACGCTGCCGCAGGGCGCGACCAGCTACCCCGCGCTTACCCCTCGGATCGGCGCTGCCTTCTGGTACGAGCGTGTGATCCACGATCAGCTCGGCCTGGTCCCCGAGGGCCACCCCCGGCTCGCGGCGCTGATCCGCCCGGGTGACCCGCTGCCCCGGCACGTGGAGGGCTGCTGCGCGGCCTGCGCGACGGCGTGGTCACCACGCGCTGGCCCGCCAGGCCGGACCCTTACGCCGACGCCTGGCGCGGGCCCGCCCGTCCTCTCGACGCCCCCGATCCCGGCAGCTCCGCTGCCCTAACCGGCCTTTGTCCTACCGGCGCCATCACCGTGACCGGCGGCACTGTGCGCGTCGACCAGGGCCGGTGCATCCTGTGTGGCCGCTGCGTGGCCGAACGCCCCGGCGTCTTCGCCTGGTCCGAGGGTGCCACCGGCCCGGCCGCGCTCACCCGGGAGCAGCTGATCATCCCCGAACTGCCGGAAACCGCCGCGGCCGTCGCCATGGCGTTCGGCCACGATGGGGGTCGACGGCTTGGACTCCTACACCGCCTTCGGGTACGCCAACCCCACCCGCCGGGTGCTGGCCGGAGTGCTGCACACTCGGGCCGAGGTGCAGGAGGTCATGCTGGAGGACAGCGACCGCGACGAGGGCTCGGGTCCCCCGGACCGGGACAGCGACGACGAGCGGGAACGGATCGCGCACCTCAGGTACGCCTCGGACGTGATGGAGGTCGTGGAGACCCACCTGTACCGTCCCGCGCTCCGGGCCTTCCTGGCCGTCGTGGCCGTGGCCAAGCGCCTGCAGTCCGGCCGACTCGATGCATACCTGCTGTACATGCTTACCGCCCTGATCGCGGTCATCGCCGTCGTGACTGCCCTGGCCTGAACCGGGTATCCCGAAGGTCGGCGGCGGGACCTGCTGGGCTGGCTTGGCTTGCTGACCGACAGCACCTGATGTCGTCCCGTTTGCTCGAGCTGCGTCGGCTGTAGCGTAGGGCTC
>CAWKCG010000052.1:0-105957 GCA_963847965.1 uncultured Actinomycetes bacterium | reverse complement strand
GCCCGCGGCCCGCGAACCCGCGAACCCGCTCCGGGGGGCCGAACGGCCCGCCGCGCATCTTGAACTGGACCGGACCGCCGGGCATCCCCCAAGGCCCGGGGCCCGCCCAGGGCCCGGGACCGGGACCGCCGCGCATCCTGGCGCGCCGCACATGCGGCCGGTGGTGGTGCCCCTCCCGGGGATCATCCCAATCTTCGTCGTGCATTTGTTGACTCCTTCAACATCTCTAGATCGCTTATCGATCTTTGTCGTTAGCTCAACGATATATCGATATCGAGCGCATGGCAAGCCTTGGCCGCCAACTATTTCTCGCCGACCGCTTGAGCTAGTCTGCGACGGCGGAGTAGGCGACGACGCCGCGGCGCATGGCGTCGATCGCGGCGCGAGCGGTCGCGGACAGGCTGCGCGGCGGGGGGGCGGCGGGCTCGGAGGCGGATGCGGAGGCTTCCGCGGGCTCCGGGGCGGAGGCTATCTGGTCCAGGAGGTCTATGAGCTGCTTGACGCTGCGGACGAAGTCGCCGGGGGTCAGGTCGGGGGACGCGTCTAGGACGTTCTCCAGGCTGGCGCCGCGGGCCCAGCGGTAGGCGGCCCAGGCGAAGCCCAGGTCGGGCTGGCGCAGGAAGGACAGGTCGTTATCCTTCTCAAGCCGGTCAAGCTCGACCCAGGTCCCGGCCATGGCGGCCAGGACCTCTGGCACCCGGCCCTTCGGCAGCCTGGGCGGGTGGGCATCATCGGGCTGGCGTGACTCAAACGACAGGGCGGACACGCACGAAGCCAGTTCGGCCGGGGACAGGCCGTCCCACAGGCGCAGGCGCATGCATTCCGCTGCAAGCAGGTCACGCTCGGTGTACAGGCCCGCTAGGCGCTGGCCTTCGGCGGTGACCGTGTCCCCGGCCAGGTAGCCGAGGCGTTCGAGGACGGTGCACACCCGGTCGAAGGTGCGCGCGATCACGTGTGAGCGTCCGGCCATCCGGTGCTCGAGGGCCTCGGTCTCGCGCTTGAGCCGCCGGTAGCGTCCGACGTACCTGGCGTGTTCCTCCCGGTCCGGGCATTCGTGGCACGGATGCCGGCGCATCCGCCGCCGCAACTCCGCCACGTCCTCCCCCGCCGGGTCGCCAGCGGCATCACGATGGGTCCCGGATCGGGCCCGGGAGGCCGAGGCCTCCCCAAGGGGGGCCGAGGGGGTCTGGGGGGAACGGTTCCCCCCAGGCGCGGGGGGATTTCGGGGGGTCGTCCCCCCGGGCTAGCACCGATGCGGTTCCGCATGCTCGCCGCGAGGTCCCTGCGGTGCTGCGGCGAGCGGGGGCTGAACGAACTGGGAATCCGGATCTTGTCGATGACCTCGGCAGGCACCGGGAAGTCGGCTAGGGCGAGCCGCTTCACCTGGCGGCCCTCGGTCAGCACCAGCGGACCAGGGCCTCCGGCCGCGGCCGGATCCGCGTGCGGGGCGGAGTGCAGGCCGCGCTGGAGGACGACCGCCAGGCCAGCCCGCCGGCCGCCCGGCACCCGGATGATGTCACCCGGGCGCAAGAGCAACAGCGACCTGGCCGCTTCGGCCCGGCGGGAGGTCGCACGAGCGCGAGAGAGATCGCCCTCTCGTTCGGACAAAAGGGATCTTAGTTCCGCGTATTCGGCGAAATTGCCTTTCTCGCAGGTCATCTCGGCGGCGAGTTCGGCCATGGCCCGGTGGTTCTTCTGGATCTGGCGGGTCAGGCCCACGACACCCCGGTCGGCCTGGAACTGCGCGAACGAGGACTCGAGCAACCTCGACGCCCTGGCCCGCCCGGCCCAGCCGGTCAGGTTGACGGCCATGTTGTAGGAGGGCCGGAAGCTGGAGTTCAGCGGGTAGGTCCGGGTGCTGGCCAGGCCGGCCACGGCCCCGGGATCCATCCCCGGCTGCCACAGCACGACCGCGTGGCCCTCCACGTCGATGCCGCGCCGGCCGGCGCGCCCGGTGAGCTGGGTGTACTCCCCCGCCGTCAGGTTGGCGTGCGTCTCGCCGTTCCACTTGTCGAGCTTCTCGATGACCACCGTCCTGGCGGGCATGTTGATGCCGAGCGCCAGCGTCTCGGTCGCGAACACCGCGCGGACCAGCCCGGCGGCGAACAGCTCCTCGACGACCTCCTTGAAGGCGGGCAGCATCCCCGCATGGTGCGCCGCGATCCCGCGGCGCAGGCCCTCCAGCCACTCGCCGTAGCCGAGGACGGCCAGGTCTTCCTCGGGGATGTCGGCGGTGCGCCGCTCCGCGGCCTGCTGGATCGCCCCGGCCTCCTCGGGCATGGTCAGGCGCAGTCCCGCTCTCAGGCACTGCTGGACCGCCGCGTCGCAGCCCGCCCGGCTGAAGATGAAGGTGATCGCGGGGAGCAGCCCGGCGTTGTCCAGCCGCGAGATCACGTCGGGGCGGTAGGGCAGCGGGAGGCGGCGCGGCCGGTGCCCGCCCCGGCCCGGCCGGCCGGGGGCCTTGCGCTCGATCCAGGTGTCGCGCTGGGCCAGCCGGAGCAGCTCGGGGTTGACCCGGGCGTGCTCGTCGTCGATGAACAGGTCGTACAGCCGGTGCCCGGCTAGGACGTGCTGCCACAGCGGCACCGGCCGGTGCTCGTCGACGATGACCGTCGTCCCGCCGCGGACGTTGACCAGCCAATCGCCGAACTCCTCGGCGTTGCTCACCGTCGCGGACAGCGCCACCACGAGGACCGACTCGGGGAGGTGGATGATCACTTCCTCCCAGACCGCGCCGCGGGAGGTGTCCGCCAGGTAGTGCACCTCGTCGAGGACGACGTAGCCGAGGCCGGCCAGGGCCGTCGACCCCGTGTACAGCATGTTCCGCAGCACCTCGGTGGTCATCACCACCACGGGCGCGTCGCCGTTGATGCTGTTGTCCCCGGTGAGCAGGCCCACGGTGGCGCTGTCGTACCTGCGGACCAGATCGGCGTACTTCTGGTTGGACAGCGCCTTGATCGGCGTGGTGTAGAAGCACTTGCGCCCCTGGTCGAGCGCCAGGTGCACGGCGAACTCCCCGACGACCGTCTTGCCCGACCCGGTGGGCGCGGCCACGAGCACGCCGCGTCCCTCGCCGAGCGCGCGGCAGGCGTCCACCTGGAAATCGTCGAAGTCGAAGTCGTAAAGCCCGCGGAAGGAGGCGAGCTCGGGTTCAGACTGCCGTTCGCGGGACGCGGCGTACCGTTCCGCCGGAGTGGTCATTGGTTCCAGATTAGGTCGCAGCGCGTAGCCGGTCCGATCAGTTTAAGGTGCCAGGCGTCTGCGAATCGTCGAGTTCGATCGGGGACACCTCGTCGTCGGACAGGCCCGCATACGGGTTCGGGTGCAGCCTGGCGCGGCGCCGGTCGTTCGACCACACGATGAACTCGGCCACTTCGACCATGGCCACGCAGCACCCGCCGAGAATCAGCATGGTGCTCGGGTCCGGGCTCGGGTTGGCGATCCCGGCGATCAGGAAGACGCAGAAGATCATCACCCGGCGCCACTTCCTGAACCGCTGGTGGGTCAGGATGCCGGCCAGGTTCAGCATGATGATGAGCAGCGGCACCTCGAACGCGATCCCGAACGCCACCAGCATCGTCACGACGAAGCTCATGTACTGGTCGACCTCGACGATGTTCGCCACCCCGGTCGGGGCCAGGCCGAGCAGGTAGTGCATGGACCGGCCCAGCGACCAGTAGGCGAGCAGGTTACCGGCCAGGAACAGCGGGACGGCCGAGCCGAGGAAGATGTAGCTCCACCGCTTCTCCCTGGCGTACAGGCCGGGCGCGATGAAGGCCCAGACCTGGTAGAGCCAGACCGGCGAGGACACGATCACCCCGACGATCACGGCGACCTTCACCCGCAGGTAGAACGGGTCGATCGGCCCGTCGAGGGCGAGTTCGTTGACGCCGAGCTGCTTGCACCCGGTGTAGCCGCGGATCGATGCCGAGCACAGCGGCCGCTCGATGATGCGCCAGACCGGGTTGAAGAAGATGAACCCGACGACCATGCCCGCGCCCAGGCCGAGCGCCATCTTGACGATCCGGTTCCGCAGCTCACGGATGTGGTCGATGAGCGGCATGCGGCCCTCGGGGTTCTGCCGCCGCTGCGAGCGCACGAAGCGCTCACCGACGATGCGGGCACCCGCGATGGTACTGGAGAGTTTCGCCATGACTGCTTCCGGCAGTAGGGCTGACGGGCCGACCGCCTAGCCGGGCTGCTGGGTCCGGCCGGGCTCTGACGCCACCCCGGCCTGGACGGGCGAGGAGGGGGGGTCCATGGTCGCCGCGCGCTGCAGATCACGGATCTGCTGCTGCAGCGAGTCGATCTGCGCCTGGTGGTCCACCTGTGGCTGTCCCGCGGTGAGCTGCACCTGGGGGAATCCCGCCTGCGGGCTGGCCTGGGCCCCGGCGCCCTGGGCGGGGTTCCCCGGGGCCTCGGGGTCCTCGTCGTGCAGGCTGCTGACCTCGGCCTTCAGGATGCGCATCGACCTGCCGAGGGAACGCGCCGCATCAGGCATCTTCTTCGACCCGAACAGCACGAGGATCACAACCGCCCAGATCAGCACCTTCCAGGGGCTGTCGAAAAGGTCACCAATCATGTCCGTCCTCTTCAGCAGGAGACGTCTTGCGCCCGAGTCTACACGGCGACCAGGAAGGAAACAGTTTGTGCAGGCGGACGGCTATATCTGCCGGTAATTCGGCGCCGTCTGCCTGGCGGACGGGTTATAACGGCCGGTAATTCGGCGTAGTTCGCCAGGGCCGCCGTGGCCGCGTCGCGGATCTCGGCCGCCAGGGCAGGCGGCGAGACGACCCGGCCGTCCTCGCCGAGGCGCAGCGCCAGCCGGCGTACCCAGCCGGTATCCGGGGTGCGCAGCACCGCGCGCAGCCTTCCGTCCTCCAGGTCCGACACCGACTCGCACGGGTAGTACTCCGCGACCCAGCGCCCTTCGGCCGACAGCTCGAGTTCCACGCGCACGTCGTCGTCCGACGGCCGGAACAGGCCCTGGTCGACGTCCCGGTGCTCGGCCTCGGCCGGGGGCGAGGCGGGCACGTCGAGTACCTCGAGCGCGAGCACCCGGTCCAGCCGGAACAGGCGCACCGCCTCGGCGTGGCGGCACCAGCCCTCCAGATACGGCCGCCCCTCCACCACCAGCAGCCGCATCGGGTCCACGTCACGTTCGGTCGGCTCGTCCCGCCCAGGGACGTAGTGCCGCAGGTGCACCCGCCGCCCCGCGGCCAGGGCCGCGCCGACCTGGGCGGCCATCCCTTCCGCCGCTCCGCCGTCCGGCATGTCCACCTGGACGGCGACCTGGGAGCTGACCGCGGCGGCCTCCCCGGCGGCCGCCTCGAGCTTGGCGATCAGCCTGGACATGGCCGACCGGTCTTCGAGCCCCGGCACCTCGGCCAGCATCCGGAGCGCGACGAGCAGCGCGCTCGCCTCGTCGACGGCCAGCCGGAGCGGGCGGGCGATGGATTCGGCCTGGCTGACGACGATCTCGCCGCCCTCGTAGGACAGGTCGATCGGGCAGTACGGATCCGGGGCGCGCAGCTCGACGCACCACAGCAGGTTCAGGTCGTCGACGAGCTCGCGCTCGCTGACCCCGAACGCCGCGGCTGTCTCGGCGAGCCCGACCACCTTCCTGCTCACCACGTACGGCACCAAGGCGAGCAGCCGCTGGAGGCGTTCGGTCGAGGTGACCGACGTGCTCACGCCAGCACCCCCTTGAGGTGGGTGATCACGGCCTCGCGCAGGTCGGGAGGGTCGAGCACGACGGCGTCCGGGCCGAAGGTGGCGGCCCAGTCGGCGAACGCTCCCACGTCCGCGAAGCGCGTCGTCACCAGGTCCCAGCCCTGGCCGCCGGGCGCTTCGTCGGCGCGCACCGAGACCGCGTGCCTGCGCAGGCCGAAGCAGGTGCCCGACCGGACCCGCAGCACCGCGGTGCGGTCGGCCGCGGGCGCCGAGTCCCAGTCGCGGACGAGCTCGCGGACGTCCGTCCCGGCCGGGACGGTCACGCTGCCCGGCGGGCCGCAGAACTTCACCGGCCCGGAGATCCGGCCCAGCCGGAACACCCGGGTGGCCTCGCGCCCGCGGTCCCAGCCCGCCACGTACCAGCGCCCGTGCCAGTTCACCACGCCCCACGGCTCGAGCTCACGCCGCTGCGGCTCGCTCCGGCCCGCGGCGCGGTGGCTGAACGTCACCGGCCTGTGGTCCCTGACCGCCTCCCACAGCGGCCCGAACGCCGGCTCGGACGTGCCCAGCCTGGGCTCGATGTCGGTGCGGGCCTCCCCCGCGTCGGTGCTGGCCGCGGCCGCGCGCAGCTTCAGCAGTCCGCCCGCCGCCGCGCCCTCCAGCTGGGCCCTGCTCCAGACCCGCGCGGCCAGGCCCAGCACGGCCGCCTCGTCCGCCTCGAGCCGCAGCTCGGGCAGCTCGTACGCCTGGCGCCTGATCCGGTAGCCGGGATCATCGTCGAACGGGTGGTTGTAGCCGGTCTCCAGCGGCACGCCGAGGTCGCGGAGATCCTCCTTGTCCCGCTCGAACATCCGCTTGAACAGGTCATCCGGCTCCGGGTAGCCGGGCACCGCCGACCTGATCTGGTCCGCGGTCAGGTAGCGCCTCGTGGACAGCAGGCAGACGACAAGCCCGAGCAGGCGCTCGGTCTTACGTCTCGACATGGCCTTTCCACACCTCCCAGGCCCTCCCCCGTGCCACCATGCTAGTCCGGGGGACGACCCCCTGGACCCCCGGTCTTGGGGGGACTGCCCGTCCCCCCAAACCGCGCTGGCACGGTTAGGCTGCCGGGGTGATCACATGGCGGAACGGGGTGGTCAGCGGGACGCGGCGCGAGTGGCCAGGCGCGGTCGAGCTCGACGTGTCGGTGGAGGGGGCGGCGGTCGTGGCGCTCGCCTACCCGGCGCTCACCGGGTGCCCCCGGCCCGGCGACCGGGTGCTGCTCAACACGACCGCGCTCGATCTCGGTCTCGGCACCGGCGGTTACGCCCTCGTGGTGGCGGTTCCCGACCGCCTGCCGCCCGACCCCGTGCTCGCTGGCCACCTGGTCAAGGGGCGTTATACGCCGCTGCAGGCGACCGTGCTCGGCGCGGACGAGCAGGGCTCCCCCCACTATGAGGTGCTTCGCGACGCTGACGACCTCGGCGGGATGCCCGTGGCGGTGGCCGACCTGCACTCCGCTCTCCCGGCGGTGCTGGCCGGCCTTTTCGCGGGGACCGAACGAACGGGCGTTCACGGCCCGGGCTCCGCTGACCCCCTTCGCGTGGCCTACGTGATGCAGGACGGCGGGGCGCTGCCTGCCTGGTTCTCCCGCACCTGCGCGTCGCTGCGCGACGCGGGGTGGCTGGCGGCGGTGATCACGACCGGGCAGGCGTTCGGCGGCGACCTGGAGACGGTCACCGTGCATACCGGGCTGCTCGCCGCCCGGCACGTGCTCGGCGCCGACGTCGCGATCGTCACGCAGGGGCCGGGCAACCTGGGGACGGGAACCCGCTGGGGCTTTTCCGGGGTGGCGGCGGGCGAGGCGGTCAACGCGGCAGCGGCGCTCGGCGGGCGCGCGGTGGCTTGCCTCCGGGTCAGCGACGCCGACCCGCGTGAGCGGCACCGCGGGGTCTCGCACCACAGCCTGACCGCGTACGGTCGGGTGGCGCTGGCCCGGGCCGACGTCGTGGTCCCTGGCCTGCCCGGTGAGTTCGGCCGGAAGGTCGCGGCCGAGGCGGCCCCGCTGGGCGAGCGTCACGCCATCGTCACCGTGCCGGTCGACGGCCTGGAGGCGGCGCTGCGGTCGTGCCCGGCCCAGCTGTCCACGATGGGGCGCGGGCTGGACGAGGACCTCGCGTACTTCCTGGCGGCGGCAGCAGCCGGCCGACACGCCGCCCGGCTCCTCGCCGAGACATAGGTAGCCGCAGCCGGACTGGTCACACGGAACGCCGCCCGGCTCCTCGCCGAGAACTAAGTACCGTCAGCCGGGTACCGCGGTCAGCCGTCAGGCCTTGTTGAAGGCGTCGAGGATGTCGACCACGTACACCAGCGTGTCAGTGCCCTTGATGTCCGCCTGGGAGGCTCCGGCACTGCCGTAGCCGTCCTTCGGCGGGATGACCAGCATCACCCGGCTGCCCACCGTCTGGCCGGCCAGGCCGGTGTCCCAGCCGGGGATCACCTGCGCGGGCGACGCCTGGAAGATGAAGCCGAACGGGGTGCTCGTCCAGGAGGAGCCGCCGGGGAACTGCTTCTTCGTCCGCCAGATATAGCCGACGTACTGGGCGACGACGTACTCCCCCTTGGCGAGGACCGGGCCGGTGCCCTTGATCAGCGTCTTCACCTGAAGGCTGCTCGGCGGGCTGGACGCCGGGATGGTGACGACCGGAGCCTTGCCCGGCTGGGCGGCGACCGTCGGGAGGCCGTTCCCTCCGCTGGACACCGCGGTGCCTGACGCGGACGCGCCGGCCGAGTACGCCTTGAGCAGGTCAATGACGAACACGAGCGTGGTGTTGGCACCCACGCCGAGCTCGGAGGAACCCGTGGTGCCGTAACCCTCCGCGGGCGGGATCACCGCGAGAACGCGGCTCCCGACCTTCTGGCCGTACAGCGCGGTCTGCAGGCCGGGGATCAGGCTGCCGCTGATTATCGCCGGGTTGGTGGTGAAGGTGGTCGCCTTCAGCGTGGCCGTCTTCCCCTGCCAGAGGTACAGGGCGAAGTTAGCGACCAGGGAATCCGTCTTGGTCAGGGCCGGGCCGGTGCCCTCGACGACCGTCTTGACGGTGAGATTGCCGCTTGCCTTCAGCTTCGGGATATTCACCTTGGGCGTCGTGCCGAACCCGCCGGTGACCGTCACCTTCGCGTTCGTGTTCACGGTCTGGGTCGCGCTGGGTGCTTTGGACGACCCGCAGCCGGCGATGACCACGCAGGCAAGGACGGGAATGACGGTAAGGCCTAGAAAGCGTCGCATGAAAACCCTCGGAAGTGGTGGACGTCGGCGCAGACAGCCTATAGGCAGTGCCGACCTCGGGGGGACGACCCCCCGAGATCCCCCCGATCCATGGGGGCTCTCCGCCCCCCATACCCCCTGACCCCGTGCCCCCGGACCCGGGACTATGGGGTCATAACATGCCCGCGATGAGCTTCTCGACGCGCTCATCGACCGAGCGGAACGGGTCCTTGCACAGCACGGTGCGCTGCGCCTGGTCGTTCAGCTTGAGGTGCACCCAGTCGACGGTGAAGTCGCGCCGCTTCTCCTGGGCCCGGCGGATGAACTCACCGCGCAGCTTCGCCCGGGTGGTCTGCGGCGGAACCGACTTGGCTTCGAAGATGTCGATGTCGCGGGCGGTTCGCTCCACGGCCCCGGCCCGCTGCAGCAGGTAGTACAGGCCGCGACCGCGGTGCACGTCGTGGTAGGCCAGGTCCAGCTGGGCGACCCTGGGCGAGGACAGCGGGAGGTCATGCCTGGCCCGGTACCGCTCGATCAGCTGGTACTTGGTGACCCAGTCGACCTCCCGGGCGATCAGGTCGAGATTGCCGGTCTCGATGGCGAACAGCGCGCGTTCCCACATGTCCAGCACCCGCTTGCTGACCGGGTCGGCGCCGTTCTTGTCGGTGAAGTCCTTGGCCCGGTTCAGGTACTCGTACTGGATATCGAGCGCGCCGAGCTCGCGCCCGTTCGCCAGCCGGACGCGACTGCGCCCGGTCATGTCGTGGCTGACCTCGCGGATGGCCCGGATCGCGTTGTCCAGGGTCAGGTCCCGCGTGAACGTGCCGGCCTCGATCATCCGCAGGACCAGGTCGGTCGAGCCCACCTTGAGCAGGGTGGTGGTCTCGCTCATGTTCGAGTCGCCGACGATCACGTGCAGCCGGCGGAACCGCTCGGCGTCCGCGTGCGGCTCGTCCCTGGTGTTGATGATCGGGCGCGACCGGGTGGTGGCCGACGACACGCTCTCCCAGATGTGCTCGGCGCGCTGGCTGACGCAGTACACCGCGCCCCTGGGCGTTTGCAGCACCTTGCCCGCTCCGCAGATGACCTGCCGGGTAACCAGGAACGGGATGAGGATGTCGGCCAGCCTGCCGAACTCGCCGTGCCTGCCGACCAGGTAATTCTCGTGGCAGCCGTAGGAGTTGCCCGCCGAGTCGGTGTTGTTCTTGAACAGGTAGATGTCGCCGGCGATGCCCTCTTCGCGGAGCCTGCGGTCGGCGTCGACCAGCAGGCCCTCGAGGATCCGCTCGCCCGCCTTGTCGTGCGCGACGAGATCGAGGACGTTGTCGCACTCCGGGGTCGCGTACTCCGGATGGCTGCCGACGTCGAGGTAGAGCCGCGCCCCGTTCCTGAGGAACACGTTGCTGCTCCGGCCCCACGACACCACCCGCCGGAACAGGTAGCGCGCCACCTCGTCGGGTGATAGCCGCCGCTGCCCGCGGAAGGTGCAGGTAACGCCGTACTCGTTCTCGAGCCCGAAGATTCGCCGATCCACACGCCAAGGCTACGTCCCGCCGTCGCCTGATAACAGCACCCGGCCAGAGCGGCCAGCCGGCCTAGCCGGGCCCGGATAGCAGGTTCTTATCCCAGACGAAGATCGTGTACGGGCCGACGTGGTAGGTACGCGAGGCCGGGCCGTAGGCGGCTAGCGCCGCCGGATTCGGCTCCCAGCGGTTGAAGAAGCCGGGCTGGCTGTCGGTAACCAGGAACGTCGGGTCGTACGAGGCGGGGTCGTACCAGGACGGTTTCGACTCCCACAGGTCCGGCTGCAGCGATCCCGGCAGCAGCGCCCTGACCGTGACCGAGCCGTCGCTGCCGACCGTAACGATGCTCGACAGCCAGTACCCGCTCACTCCCTCGGTCAGGTGGTGCGACGCCAGGAACGAGGCAAGTTGCGCGTTGGCCGGCGGGACGGACGGCTGGGCGGCGGCATACCCCAGGCCGGCGGCGTAGCCGGCCAGCAGCGCCGAGGCGAGCCCGGCGCGCCAGGCGGCACCGCGAACCCAGCCGGGGTGGCCGGCGTTGGCCGCGAGCAGGCGGGCCGCCAGCGTCCGGCCCGCCAGGACCGCGCCGAACGGCAGCACGATCGCGAATTCCCGCGCGTTCAGGTCGGTGGCGTCGGCCAGCGTGCTCGGAATGTACACGACCACGTTGAGGACCATCGCGGCGAGCAGGATCTGGCTGACCATGTCGGGCCAGCTGAAGAAGCGCCTCGCCACCCGGCAGATGGCCCAGGCCACGAGCGCCACCCCGGCCAGGTGCACGATGGCGAACGCCATCTCCGCCGCCGGCCCCTGGGGCCTGGCGCCGAACAGGGCGAGCAGCCCCTGGCCGGTGACGCGGGCGTGGCCGAGCCAGGTGTGCAGCGGGGCCAGCTTGTACCCCACCGGGTGCAGGATGAACCCGCCGCTGGCCCGGAGCAGCCGGTTAACCAGCGAGGCCGCGCCGTAGGCGAGGATCGCCGCGGCGGCCAGGTAGACCTCGAACCGGCGCGCCATCAGGCTCGCCCCGAGCCACCCGGGTGACGCGCGGTCGCGGCGCGCCGCGATCACAGCGCCGACGACGCGGACGGCGCACACGGCCACCAGAGGGACGATCCCTATCACGAGCACCAGCGGGTCAGCCACCAGTACCCAGGTCAAGAGCAGGAAGACGAGAGCGCTGGCCCAGCCCACGCGACGCCAACCCCCGGGCTCCGAAGGGGTCTGGGGGCCGAGGGGGTCTGGGGGGAAAGGTTTCCCCCCAGGAGCAGGGGGGGTCTGGGGGGGATCGTCCCCCCGGGGCAATACCGCCCCCCCGGGGCCAGCACTGCCCCAGTCGATGAGCAGCCAGGTCAGCATGAGGGGGACGGCGGTGCCGATGTGGCCCACGGACAGGAGCAGGACGAAGACTCCGACGCCGAGCTGGGGCGCGACCATGATGCTCGTGGTCAGCAGCACCCGCGGCCAGGCTCCCGGCCGGGAGGTCCCGCCCCTGGCCAGCAGGGCGGCGACGAGCAGGACGAGCGTGTAGGTCATCGCGGCCGCGACGTGGGCGGTGTCGGCGTGCAGGCCGATCAGGCGTTCCAGCATCGCGTACTGCGGAAGCTCGGTGGTCCAGAACGAGACGTCCGACAGGTACCAGCCGTGCAGCAGGACGTTGCCGTGCAGCATGTCCGACGCCATCAGCAGGATGTTCGCCTCGTCGGAATTCTCCGGGTAGGTGCGCGACACCATGAGGTACGCGACGAAGAGCAGGACCGCGATCACCGCGATGGCCAACCAGATGAGCAGGCGGCGGGCGGTGGCCTGCCCGCCGCTCGGCTCCCCGGCCGGCCGGGCGTGGCGGGCGGCGGCCCTCGCGGTGCCGGGCGTGCCGTCGGGCGGCGCGGCGGAAGTCTCCGGCGTCCCGCTTCTCGCCACGTCAGCCACCCTGTCCTTCCGGCCTGCCAGGGCCGCGTACTCGCAAGTCACCTTCACGACGACCCTCACAGGGTAGTCTGGCATCGCCCTGGTAGGCTCCGCGCCTGGTCCAGGATTGCCCTTCCCGCCACACAGCCACGGTGGAGGCACGCGGTTGCAGCTCACTCCGACGTCGGACGAGGACGAATCCCTCCGGCAGCGCCCAGCGTCGCCGTGGTCGAGGTTGGACCGGCCGATCGTGGCGGGCGCGATCGCCTTTGTCGCCTGGCTCGGTTTCGTCCTGGCCCGCTGGCAGATCTGGGCCAACGGGAACCTGAGTAAGTTCATCCTGCTGGGCTCCGGACGTACCGGATTCACGGATCCGGCGCAGCTGCCGCGGGGCGTGGTGATCTCCGACCCGAATGCCGCCGGGTACGACGGGCAGTTCTACTACCGGCTCGCGCTGGACCCGTTCGACTGGGCCAGGACCGCGTTCGGCATCACGATGGACCAGTCGTACCGGTACACGCGGATCGGATACCCGGTGCTGGCCTGGCTGTTCTCGTTCGGTCAGCACCAGCTGGTGCCCTACGTCCTCATCCTGATCAACCTGGTCGGCGTGGCGGCCATGGCCGTCCTCGGCGGCATGTTCGCCCGCGAGTACGGCCGCCACGCCCTGTGGGGGCTGGCCTTCGCCGCGTACTTCGGCCTGGTCATCAGCGTGGGCCGGGACACCGCCGAGCCGGTCGCCGAGGCCTGCATGCTGGGCGGCCTGCTGGCCTACCGGCGGAGCAGGTACCTGCTGGCCGCCGGGCTGTTCACGTTCGGCGCCATCACCAGGGAGACCATCTTGTTCGCCCCGGCGGCGATCGCCGTGGTCCGGCTGATCGCGATGGCCCGCCGGCGCGCCAGGCCCGGCCTGGCCGACCTGACTTGGGTCGCGCCCGCCGTCGCCTACGGCGCGCTCGAGGCCGCGGTCCACTTCGTGGTCAAGGGGAAGTTCCCGCTCCTGGCGAACACCAGCCGCAACCTGACGACGCCGGGCAAGGCGATGTACGACGCGCTCAAGTACGCGGTCGGCCATATCAACACCGCTCACCTGAGCCCGATCGACATCGCCTTGCTGGAATACGCCACGCTGGCGGTCTTCATCGTGGCCGGGCTGGCCGTCATCGGTGTCACCGAGGCGCCGGTGCATGAGCGGCTGGCCTTCGTCTTCTTCGTGCTCGAGCTGCCCCTGCTGTCCAGTCAGATCTGGACCAGCACCTTCGGTGACGGGCGCTCGCTCATCGAGCCCTACCTGATGGCGCTGATCCTGCTGCTCGCGACGCCGCGGCGTTACCTTTCCTCGCGCAACCTGGCCTGGATCGCCGCCTGCGTCCTGCCCGCGCTCGTGGTGGTGGCCAGGCGCCGCGCCCTGTACATGTAAACCCTGCTCAGGGGAGCTTCGTGAGCAGGTTGGTGTCCCAGACCATGACGATGTAGCCGTCGAAGTGATAGACGCGCTGCGGCTGGCCGAAGGTACGGACCGCGTAGGCCTGGGCATCGTGGAGCGGAACCGGGCCCCCCGCCACCACGAAGTTCGCGTAGTGCAGCGACGGGTCGTAGTTCAGGTCGTTGGTCTCCCACTGGTACGGAACCAGGTCGCCGTCGCGGGCCCGCGTCACCGCGGCGACCAGGACCCGGCCGCCGCTGGACACCGTGGTGCTGTTGGCCTCCCAGTAGCCGGCCAGCCCGTCGCGGAAGCCGTGCCCGACCAGCCACGCCACCAGCGGCTGATTCACCGGCGGGGCGGCGGGTTGCGCCGCGCCGTATACGAGCGCGCCCAGGTACCCGGCCACGACCACCGCGAGCGCGGGCTTGAGCGCTCGCGGGCCCGCCCGGAGCGCGGCCAGGGCCCGGCCGCCGAGCATCGTGCCGGCCAGCGCGGCGCCGAACGGCAGCACCTCGGCCATCTCGCGCGCGCCCAGGACGTTATGGGTGTGCGTGCTGATCGCGTAGGCACCCATGTTGATCACGATGGCCCCCGCGAGCAGGGCCACGGTGAGCTCGTCGGGGCGGAAGAAGCGCGCTACGGCTAGGCCCAGACCCCAGAGCACCAGGACCGCTCCCGCCAGGTGGAACACCGCGAAGACGACCGCCAGCGCCGAGTGGGCGTCGAACACGTTCGCGCCGAAGAGCTCGAGGAACCCCTTGACCATCACCACCGCTCCGCGCGGCCAGTTGCTGGCGGGCGCAGACCTGGTCCCGATGCGCCACACGTGGAACCCGCCGAGGGCCCGGATGACGTGCGGCGCCAGGGTGGCGAGCCCGGCCGCGATCACGGCGGCCCCGGCCAGGGATAGCTCGTACCAGCCCGACGCCCGTTTATCGACACCTCGAATCAGGTCCGCGAACGCCCGCAGGGCGCAGACCGCCACCAGCGGCGCGATAGCCGTGATGAGGACGATCGAGTCGGCCACCATCGTCCAGGCCAGGATGGCGCAGACGGCCGCGGGCACCAGCCAGCGCGGCCGCGCCTGCGGGTAACGGTCGATCAGCAGCCAGGCCACCAGCACCGGCACCGCGGTGCCGGTATGGTCCGGCGACAGCAGCACGATCGAGGTGGCACTGAGCTGGGGGGCCAGCATGACGCCCGCGGCGAGCAGCACGCGGGCCAGCCCTTCCGCGCCGTGAGCCCGCCCCTTGGCGAGCAGCGCGGCGAGCAGTACGAGCAGCGTGTAGGTCATGGCCGCGCCCACGTGCACAACCCAGGCGCCTAGCCCGAGCACGTGCGCGAGAAGGGCCTCGATCAGCGCGTACTGCAGGAGTTCCGTGGTGTAGAAGGACACGTCGGAGGTGTACCAGTGACGCAGCAGCACGTTCCCGTGGATCATGTCCCAGGCCTGCAGGATGTTCCCTGAACCGTCGGAGGACACCGGGATCGACTGGGACTGGCGCAGGTAGCAGAAGAACATAACGGCGACCGCCAGCACGGCCAGGACGGCGTATTCCGCCCGCCGCCTCGCAGGCGCGAGAGGTGGCGGCCCGGCGGTCCCGGCCGAGGCCTCCCGCTCGCGCCCGCTGACGCTCACTGCGTGCCCGGAGACGTTCGCGCCGCTCTCACCGGGGCTCACGAGGCCGGGACCACCGCGACGCCGTGGAATCGCAGGATCACCGCGTTGGCTGGGGGCTCGGCTGGCGGGTAGAACACGTATCCGACGCCGGTAGCCAACTGCGACGGGGTGCAGATGAACTGCTTGGTCACGATGAATGTGTACCACGGATCGTCCAGGCAGGCGGTCACTCCGGAACGTTCGGCCTGGAGGAGGAAACCGATGGCCTGAGGCCATACGGCGTGGTCGAGCTGCAGGGTGATGGTGCGGCCGGGGGCGCGCGCGGCGAGGCTCGCCACCGCACCGGGCAGGGACTCGTTGATGTCGCCGGTGCTCGTCCGGGTCCCCGGTATCACCGCCAGGGCGATGAAGGCTGCCGCCGCGGCCAGCACGGCCACCGCCGGTCCGGTTCTGAGCAAGGCCCAGGAGCGGCGCGTCCCCGCCGCTGGCACGCCGAAGCGCCTGCGGAGCGCCTCCACCGCGCCTACGGCGATGATCAGGACCATGATCAGCGGCGCCGACCAGTAGAAGTAGCCGATGTAGTGCGAGGAAAGGTCGTCGATGCCGACCGACGCGTACAGCACGAAGGCCAGCGTGGAGACCACGTTGACGCCGAGCAGCGCGACCAGGAACCTGCGCAGCGCACCGCTGGTGAGCCTGGTGATCACGACCAGCGCGGCCACCAGGAGCAGCGCCGGGGCCAGCCACGCGTTCGCGTGCGGCCACCAGAACCACAGCGCGTAGTCCGCCACCTGCGCGGCGGTGTAGTGGCCGGCCAGCCCCGAGTTGCCGTAGGAGATGTACTTGCCGAAGTCTCCCGGCCAGTGCAGGGCCAGGTTGAGCACGATCGGGAAGGCGAATACGGCGCTGATGACGGCGGCCGGGATCCACGCCTTCCGCTGCGATGCGAAGAACGAGCGGATCGAGGCTCGGATGCCGCGCCGGTGCCTGGCCGCCAGGGTGATCAGGACGGCCAGGGTGATGACGGGCACGAAGAGCAGGAAGCAGGCGTGCCCGTGGATGAGGAACCAGCCGGACAGCGCCAGGATCCACAGGTCCGGTAGCCGGCCCGCCGCCACCGATCCGGCGGCGAGCAGGAAGACCACGTAGGTCGGGACGTATACGTACGGCATCCACTCGGAGTTGACGATCGGCGGGTAGGCGACCGCGAACGCGATGAACACGGCGAAGCAGGCGGCGGCCCCGGCCAGCGAGCGCGTCCATCCGTAGACGACCCCGACGGCCATCGCGAGGAACGCGCTGTCCAGCGCGAACACCGAGAGCACGTGCGCGTTCCACGCGGTCGGCACCACGTGCAGCGCGTTCAGGAACAGGTACTCGCCCAGCGCCTGCACGTACATGTAGGCGGGTCCCGGATGGTTGAAGCCTTCGCGGGAGTAGCTGCCGATGAGCAGCGTGAAGTGCTTGGCCTGCTCGATCAGGATCGAGTCCGCGCCCGAGTCACCCTGCTCGTACAGGCGGGTGGTGAACAGGAACCAGTTGCGGGCGCAGAGCAGGACGAAGAGCAAGACGAACGGGATCACCCACACCCACCAGCGCCGCCGGCCCTCGCCGGCCGGGCTGGCCGCCCCCGGGCCCGCGGCGCCGGTCGCGCTGGCGGCGGGCCGGCTGCGAACCGACCCTGACCCTGTGGCCACCGTTACCTGCCCGTCCGTACCGTGCTCAGATGGTTCCAGTCTTGATCGCCGCGTCGATCCAGGGGATGACCTCGTCGAGCATTTCGTCCAGCGTCGTGGTGGCCTCGAAGCCGAGCACGCGCTTGGCCTTGTCGGTATCGGGAACACGACGCTGGACGTCGTATTCGAACGGATCGTCGTGCGCCAGCCTGAGCGGGACGTCATCGCCCTTGACCTTGCGCCAGATGTGCTCGGCCAGTTCCCGCACGGTGGTGCTCTGCGCCGTGGACAGGTTGAAGTCCTCGTTGAGCGCGTTGGGGTGTTCCATCGCGGTCACCACGCCGCTCGCGAGGTCGCCGCCGTAGGTGTAGTGCCGTACCTGGTCGCCCGAGCCGAGGATGTGCAGCGGGTCCTGGCCCTTGAGCACCTTCTGCGCCAGGTCGGGCACCACGTGGCTCATGGCGAGCTGGACGTTCCCCGACAGGATCTCCCGGTCGCCGAGGGCCCGGCTCTCGCCGATGCCCACGCAGTTGAACGGGCGCACGAGGGTGTAGGGCAAGTTGTACTGATCCCAGGCCGCCCGGGCGAAGTACTCCACCGCCAGCTTCTGGAACCCGTAGGAGGAAAGCGGCGGAGGTATCTGCCGCTGCTGCCCCTCGTAGGAGGGCCACTCGTCGGCACTCTCGAAGACCATCGAGGATGACAGGTACGTGACCTTGCGCAGCCGGCCTTCCTTGTGCGCGGCGATCGCCGCGTCGCAGGACGCCGCGATGATCCGCTCGTTGGTGGCCAGCAGGTCGTAAGCGTAGGTGTGGAAGTAGGAGATTCCGCCGATCATGGCCGCGCCCGCGATGAAGTGATCGCAGTCGGCGAGGAGCTCGGTCATCAGGGCGACGTCCCTGGCGTCGCCCTCGACGAGCCGGTACCGCGGGTGGCCGTCATAGGACTTCCTGACCTTCCCGTATTTCGAGAAGTTATCCAGGCCGACGACCGCGTAGCCGCGCCTCAGCAGTTCCTCTACGAGGTAGCCGCCGATAAAGCCCGCGGAACCGGTGACCAGAACCTGCTCCATCAACTCTCCTGCCGGGTTTGCTGCTCGTGCTGACGGCCCGCGCCGCGGGCCCGGACCTGCTCGGCGGAGAGCCGCGGCCCGAAGGCGAAACGATACCAGCGCAGGTAGCTAGGTACCCACTTGGCGACCTTGAAGTTGGACATCCCGGCCTGCCGGTCCAGCCATATGGTCGGGATCTCCGCCACCGGCCGGCGCAGCCGCTTGGCCTTGGCGGTCAGCTCGATGCCGATCTCGAAGCCGTCCCTGGAGTCGATGCCCACCTCCCGGACGAAATCGGTCGCGTAGGCCTTGAACGAGTTCGTCGCGTCCCTGGTGCCGACGTGGGCGAACGTGCGGAGCGACCGCCCGGCCAGGCGGGACAGCGCGCCCTTCAGCACCGGGCCGCCGACCTGCTGGCCGCCCGGCATGTAGCGGGAGGCGGCCGCGACCGTCACGCCGCGCTCGACCAGCCTGACCAGTTCGTCGATCTGCCTGGCGTCGTCGCATCCGTCCGCCATGGTCACCACGACCACCGGCGCGGTCGCGGCGTCAATGCCGAACCTGATCGCGTTGGCGGGACCCCTGCCGTAGGTATTGATCAGGCACTTCAGCCGCGGCTCTTTCCGCCCGTACTCCTCGGCCACGGGGACCGTGGTGTCATCCGGCGAGTCCACCACCACCAGCACCTCGCACGGCAGCCGCACCGACTCGAACAGCCGGTCGAGCACGCTCACCACCTGGTCGCCCTCGTTATACGCGGGCACGACCACGGAGACCCGCGGGTGCTCGGTCATATCCGCACGCCCTGCCCGAGCACGTCCCAGATGTCGGCCACCGGCTTGTCGGTCGCCAGTCTCGCGTACTCGGGATGCGGCGCCGCGATGACCAGGAGGTCGGACTTGGCCAGGACCTCATCGAGCGGCAGCAGGGTCGGGTCGGTGGTGACGTACGGGTCGGTGCACAGGACGGCGTTGGCCTTGAACGCCAGGATCCGCTTCAGCTTGTAGGACAAGCTGGACCTGGTGTCGTCCGATCCGGCCTTGAACGCCATCCCCAGGATCCCGACGGTCATGGACCCGAGGTCGAACCGCTGCTCCAGCCGGTGCACCACATACAGCGGCAGGCCCTCGTTGACCGCCATCGCCGCGTGCCCGAGCGGGAAGTTGTTGTGGTTGAAGGCCGCGAGCTGCATCGTGTCCTTGAACAGGCAGGGGCCGGCCGCGAAGCCGGCGGCCGGCATGTCCGCGGCGCGCGGGTAGTCCTCGGCCAGCCCCTGCCGGATCCGCTCGAAGTCCAGGCCCCACTCGTTGGCCATCATGTAGAGCTGGTTGGCGGTGGCGAACTTGATGTAGCGCCAGACGTTGGTGAACAGCTTGGCCAGCTCCGCCTCCTCCGGCGACATGACCACCAGCTTGCTGGTCAGCCTGCCGAACAGGCTCCGGGCCCGGTCGGTCCCCGTCGGCGTGCGGGCCGAGATGATCTGCGGCAGCTCGAACAGCTCCGTCATCGCCTTGCCCTCGGCGATCCGCTCCGGGCAGAAGGCGACCTCGATCTGCAGCCCGAGCCCGGCGATCATCTTCTCCACCAGCGCGGTCACCCCGGGGAACACGGTGCTGCGCAGGATGAGGAGCTGTCCGTCGCGCAGGTAGCCCGCGCACCCGCCCAGCGCCTTGGGTATCGCCGTCTGGTCGGGGTTCAGGTGCTCATCGACCGGGGTGCCGATGACCACCACCACGTGCTCCGCCGAGCCGACGATCGCCGGATCGACCGACGCCTCGAGGCGCCCGGCCGCGAGCACCCGGCGCAGCACCTCGTCCGCGCCTCGCTCGGCGAACGGCATCCGGCCCGCGTTCACCATGGCGACCGAGGTCTCGCTCACGTCGTAGATGGCCACCCTGGCGCCCCGGTCGGCGAACGCGAGCGCGAGCGGCAAGCCCACATGCCCGCATCCGCCGATGACGACCACGTCTCGCTCGAGCCGATCCGGCATATTCGTCACCGCATTTACCTCCGGCTGATCATGGCAGGCCCCACGGGCGGCCGGAGGTGCGTGGATTCGGCCCCCAGCGTCGCCGTCACATGTCTGGCGCTCTACCTTACCGCCCGGCTCGTCCCGGTCACCGGGGCTTGCGAGGCAGAGGCTCGTCAAGCGGGCGAGCGACCTTTACCTCCCTGACAGCGCTTTCCCTGGAAACCCTGCATCTGCTGCGGTATGCTCACGCCGCTGTTACCGCGTGGCGGCGCACCTGGCCTGGTTACTGACCGCCCCAAGAAGGAACGGACGATGCCTGGTCAGGAGCACCTGCTGCCTCGTGCCCCGGTCGCGGAGTCGGTCATGCCCGAGGGTCCGGACCCGGTGCCACCGACGGACGTCGGGAGCGGCCCGTCCGGCGGCGCGAACCCGCAGGCGGCCTTGGCTCTGGCATCGTGGACGGACCGGCCGATCGTGCCCGGCCTGATCGCCCTGCTCGCCGCGCTGGCCTTCGTGCTGGCCCGGTGGCAGACCTGGGCGCGCGGCAGGATCAGCCGGTTCATCCTGGTCGGACGTCATTTCGTGACCCCGGGCCAGCTGCCGCACGGTATAGCCGTGTCACCGACCTACGGCTATGACGGCCAGTTCTTCTACCGGCTGGCCCTTGATCCGCTGAACTTCCGCCCGACGGCGTACGGCATCACCATGGACGAGCCTTACCGGTTCATGCGGATCGGCTATCCCGCGCTGACCTGGCTGCTCAGCCTGGGCCAGCACCTGGCGGTTCCGGTCGTGCTCGTCGCGGTCAACATCGCCGCCATCGGCGCCATGGGCTGGCTCGGCGGCATCTTCGCCCGCCAGGCGGGGCGGCACGCGCTGGCCGGCCTGCTGCTGCCGGGATACTTCGGGCTCATCACCAGCCTGTCCCGTGACACCGCCGAGCCGCTCGCGGCAGCCTGCCTGCTCGGCGGTCTGCTCGCGGTCCGGGCCCGCCGCCCGGTACTGGCCGCCGTGCTGCTGGCCTACGGCACCTTGACCAGGGAAACGGTTTTGGTGGCGGTGGCCGCCATCGCTGCCGTCCGCATCTTCGAGATCGTGGCCAGGCAGCGTCCGGCCAGCCTCAACCGCGATGACCTGCCCTGGCTGGTGCCGATCGTGGCCTTCACGGCCTGGCAGGTGGTCCTGAAGGCCGCCACGGGAAGCTTCACGCTGCTCGCGGACGGCGGTCGCAACGCAGGTAGCCCGTTCATCGCCCCGCTCAGGGCCCTTGAGTCCAACCTCGCCCGTGTCGACCTGCACACGTTCAGTCAGATCGACCTGTGGCTCCTGCAGGTGGCGATCCTCGCCGCGTTCGCGCTCGCGGCGCTGGCCTGCCTGCGGTCTACCAGCGCACCACTGCACGAACGGCTGGCCTTCGTCCTGTTCCTGATCGAGATCTGCGTCGTTACCCCGAGCACCTGGGACAGCCTCGACGCCGACCTGCGGTCGTTCGTCGAGGTGTACCTGCTGGCGGTGATCATTGTGCTCGGTACGCCGCGGCGCCATCTCGGGGCCAGGCTGCTCCCCTACCTGGCCGCCTTCACGCTGCCCGCTCTCGTCCTGGTCACCGAGCGTAGGCTAGTCGGGTCGTGACCGAACACGGACGCCGTAATGGATCGCCGCGGCGCGGGCCTTCTTTGACGCGCCGCCCGGTTCTCGGCATTCTCACATACTGCGCTAAACCTGTTCATGGCCGTCTAAGAGTTGAATCCTGTACGATTCTGCCCCAGCAGGCTCGAAAGTGTGGCGGTGTGTCCGGGTCCGGCCCGCCCTTCGAGAAGGACGGACCATGACCATCCAGGAGCGCGGAACTGCCGCTGGCCCTGATGCTGCGGCGGCGAAGCGCCTGACCCCTGAGGGTACGGCAGACCTGGACCTGCCCGAAGAACCCGACCTGGACCTGCGCGCGGAACCCGACCTGGGACGGTCGGAGGATCCCGGCCTGGAAACGCCGCAAGCGACCGCGCGGGATCTGCCCGACGCGGCCGAACTCGACCTACTTGGTGAAGCGACCTGGCGGACCGCTCTCATGAGGTGGCGGCGGCGGGCCCGGCCGGTCATCACCTGGACGAACCGGCCGATCGTGACCGGGCTGATCACGCTGCTGGCCGCCACGGGATTCGTGGTGGCCCGCTGGGAGATGTGGTCCAGGCGGAGCATCAGCAGGTTCATCCTGATCGGGCAGAACTTCGCGCACCCGGCCCAGCTGCCGCCCGGCATGCCGCTGCGGGCGAAATACGGCTATGACGGCCAGTTCTACTACCGGCTGGCGATCGACCCGCTTAACTTCCACCAGACGGCCTACGGCATCACGATCGACGCGGCCTACCGGTTCATGCGGATCGGCTACCCGATCGTGACCTGGCTCGTCTCGTTCGGGCACAGCTCGCTCGTACCCCTCATGCTCGTCGTGGTCAACGCCGCGGCCATCGGTGCGCTCGGGTACGTCGGCGGGCGGTTCGCCGTCCAGGGCGGCCAGGCACGCCGTGTGGGGCCTGCTGCTACCGGGATACTTCGGCCTGGTCACCAGCCTGTGCCGGGACACGGCCGAGCCGCTCGCCGCCGCCTGCATGGTGGCCGGGCTGCTCGCCATCCGGCTGCGCCGGCGGAGACTGGCGGCCTTGCTCCTCGCCTTCGGCGTATTGACCAGGGAAACCGTGATGGTCCTCGTCGCGGCCATCGCCATCGTCCGGATCATCGGCTTCCTGCGCCGGCGCTACCGGCCCGGGCGGGACGACATCGTGTGGGTCCTGCCCGCCGCCGCCTTCGCCGTCTGGGAGTTGCTGGTCTTCCTGTTCACCGCCACCTTGCCGGTACTTTCCGACGGCGGGCGCAACGCCGGGATGCCCTTTGTCGCCCCGTTCGAGGCGCTGAAGTCCAACCTCGGCCACATCGACTGGTACAGCTACAACGCGATCGACGTGTGGCTCGCGGAAGTAGCCGTCCTGCTGATCTTCGCGGTCGCGGCGCTGTTCTCGCTGCGGATCTCGCGCGCGCTGGCCCACGAGAAGCTCGCCCTGGTCCTGTTCCTCATCGAGATCTGCGTCGTCACGCCGAGCACCTGGGACAGCGTCAGCGCCGACCTGCGGTCCTTCGTCGAGGTCTACCTGATGGCGGTGATCGTCCTGCTGGGGCGTCCGCGCCTGCCGATACGGCACCTGGGAACCTGGCTGCTGCCCGCGGTCGCACTGGGCCTGCTACCGGTGCTGGACGGGGTGATCAGGCTCAGGCTGCACTGGGCCTGACGGGTGCTACGGGTTCAGCCCGAGACGGTCGGGTGGCCTGGGATGGCCGGGTTGCCCGGGACGCTCAGCAGCAGGTTCCTGTTCCAGACCAGCACCGTGTACGGGCCGGTGTGATAGATCCGGGCCGGGGTCCCGAAATACTCCTTGATGAGCCCGAGCGGCTCCCAGTGCGAGAAGTAGCCGGGCGTGCTGTCGAGGACGATGAAGTTGGCGTAGTGCGTCTGCGGGTCGTACCACGCCTCCTTGGTCATCCACAGATCGTCCTGCATGGTGTGCTGCATAAGCGCCCTGACCTGGACCTTGTTGCCGCTGTCCAGGGTGACGCTGCTGCTGGTCCAGTAGCCACTGAGCCCGTAGGTCAGATGATGGTCGACCAGCCAGGTCGCCAGGGAGGTGTTGGCCGCCGGGACGGCAGGCTGGGTGACCTCGTACCCGAGCCCTGCGGCGTAGCCGGCCAGCACCAGGATCCCGGCGGCCAGGCCGGCCACCCTGACCCGGCGGGACCGTTGGACCCGGCGGGCCAGCCGGACCCAGCGAGGCCAACGGATCCAGCGGGCCAGCCGGACCAAGCCGGCCGCCACGAGCCGGCGGGGCAGCCGGACCCAGCGGGCCATCCAGACCGAGCGGACCAGCCGGACCGAGCCGGTGACCAGAGCCCGGCCAGGCACCAGGACCAAGCCGACCAGCCGGAGCCAGGCACCCGCCAGAGCCTGGCTAGTCACCTGAGCCCTGAGGGCCAGCCGGGTCCACCGGACCGACCGGACCCGGTGAACTCCTCGGCGGGCCGAGCCGCTGCCGCGCGCCAGGACCGTGTCCCCTGCGAGGACCGCGTCCCGCGACCGGATCAGCACCCGGGCGGCCAGCGCCGCGCCGAACGGGACGATGATGGCGACCTCGTGCGCCGCCTCGTCCGAGGCGTTCGTGAGCAGGTAAAGCGCCACGTTGAGCACGATCGCGATCGCGAGGATCTGGTCCACCAGGCTCGCGCCGAAGAAGCGCCACGCCACCCGCGCCAGCGCCCAGGCTACGAGGGCGACGCTCGCCAGGTGGAGGAAGGCCAGGACGAGCGGGACGCCGCTCAGCCCGGTGTAGTTGGCCCCGAAGACCTCGAGCACCTTCCACCAGGCCGGCCAGTTGTAGTGCAGCTGGGACCAGGGCGTCAGGTAGAACGGCAGCCTGTTCACGGTGTAGCCGCCGAGAGCGGACAGGAGGTTGTTGGTGATCCAGGCCAGGCCTGATGCGGCGACCGCGGCCGCACCCAGCGACAGGTCGTACCACTGGGCGGTCAGCCGCCGCCACCAGCTTCCGCTGGCCTTGAACCAGCCCCGGATGACCCGCAGCGCGCACGCGAAGCCCAGCGGCCCTATCCCGACGACGTACACGATCGGGTCGGCGACCTGGACCCAGGCGAGCAGGACCGCGACCAGCACGGGCACGTACCAGCGCGGGGCGGACCGGCCGGCCCGGTCGAGCAGCAGCCAGATCAGCAGCAGCGGGACCGCGGTGCCGATGTGACCGACCGACAGGTCCATGGCGAAGACGCCGAGCCCCAGTTGCGGGGCCAGCATGATGCCCGCCGCGATCAGCGTCCTGATCAGCCTCTGTCGTCCAGATGATCCCGACCTGGCCAGCATCACCGCGAACAGCAACGCCAGCGTGTAGGTCATCCCCGCGGCGATGTGCGCGGTCTCGGCGCGCAGCCCGAGGAAGCTCTCCAGCAGGGCGTACTGGGGCAGTTCGGTCGGGTAGAACGAGACATCGGACATGTACCAGCTGTGCAGCAGCAGGTTGCCGTGGAGCAGGTCCGACCCCATCAGGAGGATGTTGGCGCTGTCGGAGTTCAGCGTGTACGTCTGCGACAGACGTGCGTAGGCCAACAAGAGCACCGCGCCCGCCAGCAGGTACGCCCCGACCACGGGCCAGCGCCTTCGCTGGCCAGGTCTATCGTCACCCGCCCTCGGCTCGGCGTAAGCCAGGCCGGCTAGTGACTGGGGCTGCTCCCCGGTGCGCAGTCCGCCCACGAAAAACGAAGCTTAGTCGCTCCTGGTGGCGATGGGCGTTACCAATTGGTTGCGATGTACTTAGTTTCGGTGAATTCGAGCAGGCCCTCGTGGGCGCCCTCGCGGCCGATGCCCGACTGCTTCACGCCGCCGAAGGGGGCCGCGGGGTCGGATACCAGGCCGCGGTTGAGGCCGACCATCCCGGCCTCGAGCGCCTCGCAGACCCGCAGGCCGCGGGCCAGGTCGCGGGTGTAGACGTACGATACGAGCCCGAATTCCGTGTCGTTGGCCCAGTCGACTGGCATCTGCTTCTGCGGTGAACCTGACCACCGGCGCCACCGGCCCGAAGATCTCGGTACCGAGGATCCCGGCCCCGACCGGGACCTGATCGATCAGGGTCGGCTGGTAGTAGTAGCCGCGCCGCTGGGGCGCCCGGCCGCCGGTGACCACCTTGCCGCCGTCCGCCGTCGCCGACTCGACGAGCTCGGCCACCTTCGTCCGGGTGGGCTCGTTGACCAGCGGGCCGACATCGGTGGTCTCATCCAGGCCGGGCCCGACCACCATGGCTTCGAGCCGGGCCGCGAACGCCCGGCTGAACTCGTCGGCGACCGCCTCGTGCACGTAGAAGCGGTTCGCGGCGGTGCACGCCTCGCCGCCGTTCCGCATCTTGGCGATGAGCGCCCCCTCGACGGCGGCGTCGATGTCCGCGTCCTCGAAGATGATGAAGGGCGCGTTGCCGCCGAGCTCCATCGAGCAGTTCACCACGGTGTCGGCGGCCTCGCGCAGCAGGACCCGGCCGACTTCGGTGGACCCGGTGAACGACAGCTTGCGGACCCGCGGATCGTTCAGCATCGCCGACACCACCGCGCCGGACTTCCGCGAGGTCAGGACGTTGACCACGCCGTCGGGAACGCCCGCCTCGGCCAGCAGCTCGGCGATGTACAGCGCGGTCAGCGGCGTTTCCGAGGCCGGCTTCAGCACCAGCGTGCAGCCGGCCGCCAGCGCGGGACCGATCTTGCGGGTGGCCATCGCGGCCGGGAAGTTCCAGGGCGTGACCAGCACCGAGACGCCGACCGGCTGGCGCATGACCAGGATCTTGTTCGCGCCCGAGGGCGCCTGCATCAGCACGCCTTCCATCCGGACCGCCTCTTCGGCGTACCAGCGGAAGAACTCGGCGGAGTAGGCCGCCTCGGCCTTGGCGTCGCGCAGGGCCTTGCCGTTCTCGGTGGTCATGAGCCTGGCCAGCGCGTCCGCGTTCTTGGTCATCAGCTCGAAGGTCCGGCGCAGGCATTCCGCGCGCTGCCGCGGCGGCGTCGCGGCCCAGCCGGGCAGGGCATCCTGCGCCGCGCTGACCGCATCCAGCGCGTCCTCCACCGTCCCGTTGGCCACCTCGGCCACCGCGTCCTCGGTAGACGGGTCGATCACCGGCAGCGTGTCACCGCCTCGCCCGGCGGTCCACTCCCCGCCGATCAGCAGGCCCGTGGGTACCTCGATGCCAACCACTTCGGCCCGGTTGCCGCTCACCATTCCTCCAAGGACTTGCGCACGGTCTCGGTGATCTTGTCCGCCGAGGGCAGTACGTAGTCTTCGAGCTTATCTGCGGCAGGTAGCGGGATATGAGGGGTGGTGATCCGAACGGGCGGTCCGGTGAGCGCGCCGTAGGCCTCCTCGGCCACGATCGAGACGATCTCCGCGCCCCAGCCGCACAGCCGCGGGTTCTCCTCGACCGTGAACAGCCGGCCGGTATTGGCCACCTCGGCCAGGATCGTCCGCGTATCCAGCGGGACCAGCGACCGTACGTCGACGACCGTGGCCTCGATGCCGTGTTCGGCGGACAGCCGCTCGGCCGCCGCCAGCGACCGCGGCACCATGGCGGCCAGCGCGAGGATGGTCGCGTCCCGGCCCTGCCGCAGCACCGTGGCCTGGCCGAGCTCCTCGACGACCTCCCCGTCGGGCACCTCGCCCCTGCTCGCCATCAGGCCCTTGTGCTCGAAGAACACGACGGGATCGGGATCCCGGACGGCCGCGGCGAGCAGCCCCACGACGTCGCGCGGGCTTGACGGGGCGACGACCTTCAGGCCCGGCACGGCCATGGCCCAGTTCTCCACCGACTGCGAGTGCTGGGCCCCGAACCGGACCCCGGCCCCGTTGGCGCATCGGACGACCAGCGGCAGCGTCAGCTGGCCGTCGGACATGTACCTGATCTTGGCCATCTCGTTGGCGATGAGGTCCCAGCAGACCGCGAAGAAGTCGCTGAACATGATCTCCGCGATCGGCCGCAGCCCGGTCATGGCCGCGCCCACCGTGGCGCCGAGGATGGCCTGCTCGCTGATCGGGGTGTCACGGACCCGCTCCGGGCCGAACTCCTCGAGCAACCCGACCGTCGTCTTGAACACCCCGCCGGCCGCCGCGACGTCCTCGCCGATGAGTACGACGTTGGGGTCGCGGCGCATCTCCTGCGCGATACCCCGGGCCACCGCCTCGCGGTATGTGATAACTGCCACCACGGCTCCGTTCGGTCAAAAAAGCTCTTCAGGTGTACGGCGGGTCAGCTGATAACGGCGATGATCGTGGCGACCGGGACCGTCTCGCCCTGCTGCACGCGGATCTCGCTGAGGACGCCGGTGACGGGGGCCGGGATCTCGGTGTCCACCTTGTCGGTGCCGATCTCGAGCAGCGGCTCGCCCTCGGTGACCTGGTCACCGACCTGCTTGAACCACTCGTTCACGGTGCCCTCGTCGACCGTCTCGCCCATCCGGGGCATGACCACGTCGGTCATCAGTTCCTCCAGGCGTGGCCGCCGTCGGCCCACACGTTGGTCGCGGCCAGCTCGACGCTGGGCTCGGGGCCCGCCTTGGCCTCCTCGGTGGCTCGGTCCACCGCGTCCTTTGCGCTCGCCTCGATCGCGTCCAGGGTGGCCTCGTCGATGCCGCGGCCGATGAGGACCTTACGGTAGGCGGGCAGCGGATCCCGGGCCAGCCACGCCTTGACCTCCTCGTCGGGCCGGTACTTGCCCGGGTCGGCGCGGGAGTGGCCGCCGTGGCGGTAGGTGATCGCCTCGATCAGGCTCGGCCCGCCGCCGTCGCGGGCCCGGCCGATCGCGACCTGGGCCACCTCGTAGACCGCCTCCACGTCGTTGCCGTCGACCACCACCGCGTCCAGCCCGTAGGAGGCGGCGCGGTCGGCGGCCGGCCGAGGGACCGCGGTCACCGTCCCGATCGCCGTGTACTCCATGTACTGGTTGTTCTCGCAGATGAAGACGACCGGCAGGTGCCAGACCGCGGCCAGGTTGAGCGCCTCGTGGAAGGCGCCGATGTTGGTCGCGCCGTCGCCCATGAAGCAGACCGTGACCTGCTTGGTGCCCCGGTACAGGGCCGACCAGGCCGAGCCGTTGGCGATGACCAGCTGGGCGCCGATGATCGCGTAGGCGCCGAGGATGCCGTGGGAGACGTCGAGCAGGTGCATCGAGCCGCCCTTGCCGTGCATGAGGCCGTTCTCACGGCCGAGCAGTTCGGCCATCACCGGCGTCATCGGGGTGCCGCGGGCCAGCACGTGGTTGTGGCCGCGGTAGGTGGTGAACGTGTAGTCGTCGGCGTTCATCGCCTGCGACACGCCAGCCGCGACCGCCTCCTGGCCGGTGCCGAGGTGCGTCGTCCCCTTGACCAGGTTCTGCAGGAACAGGTCGTGCGCGCGCTTCTCGAACAGCCGGAGTTCGATCATCTTCCGGTACATCTCGAGCGCGGTGTTTGCGTCTATCTCTATCTGCGGCACGTGATCGCCCTCGCCTAAGCTTCGTCAGTAGGGGTTGGTGACGTAGAGGTCCTGGGCCGGGAACTTCGTCAGGATGTCGACGCCGTTAGGCCCGACCACCACCTCTTCCTCGATCCGGGCCGCCGAGCGCCCGTCGGTCGCCGGGCAGTACGTCTCCAGGGCGAAGACCATGCCTTCCTTGATCTCCAGGGGCGCGTCGAGCGAGGTGAGCCGGGAGATGATGGGGCGCTCGTGCAGGGCCAGCCCGAGCCCGTGCCCGAACTCCAGGCCGAAGGCGGTCTTCTCGTCGGCCAGCCCGATCTCCTGCGCCTCCGGCCACAGCCGGGCCACCTGGTCGGTGGACACGCCGGGCTTGATCATGTCGATGGCGACGTCGATCCACTCGCGGGCGCGCTTGTACGCGTCCTTTTGCGGCTCGGTGGCCCAGCCGACCGCGAAGCAGCGGTAGTAGCAGGTCCGGTAGCCGTTGTAGGAGTGCATGATGTCGAAGAAGGCCTGCTCGCCGGGCCTGATCATGCGGTCGGAGAAGTTGTGCGGGTGCGGGTTGCACCGCTCGCCCGACACCGCGTTGATCGACTCCACGTCGTCCGAGCCCATCTCGTACAGCCGCTTGTTGGCCAGCGCGACGATCTCGTTCTCCCTGATCCCGGGGCGCAGGGCGGCGGCGATGTCCTGGTAGGTGCCGTCGACCATGCTCGCCGCGGTGGCCAGCAGCGTGATCTCGTCCCGGGACTTGATCTCCCTGGCGTCCAGCATGACCTGCTGGCCGTCCCTGACGTCTATGTGCTGCCGTTGCAGCTCGAAGAAGGTGGGGACCTCGGCCCAGTCCACGCCGACCGGCTCACCCGCCACGCCGGCGTCGCGGAGCCGACCGGAGATCTCGGCCACCTGTTTGGCGGTCAGGCCCGATGCGGGCGGGGCGGCGCCGCGCATGGTGGTGTAGGAGGCGATGCAGTTCTCCGGCTTCAGCCAGGGACAGTACATCCGGTGGTGCACCGCGGCCGAGCCGAAGTCCCACAGCACCAGTTCGCCGGTGCGGGTGTACAGCGCGTAGCGGCACAGCTTGTCCCTGGTCCACTCGCCGATCGCGACGCCGGTCAGGTACCTGATGTTGTTGTTGTCGAAGACCAGCAGCGCGCCGAGGCCGGCCGCCTCCATGGCGGCCCTGGCGCGATCGAGGCGGTGGTGCCGCAGCCGGGCGAAGTCCAGCCTCTCCTCGAAGTCGACGTTCATCCGGCCGGGCGCGGGGGCGATGGGAAGCGGCGGTACGGCCATGCGGGGCTCCTCTGCTAGGACACCCACAATCCAATGCCGTGTGCAGTCAGACTGTCAAGGTTGGCCCGGAGAACGTGCAGTGTACATTGACATCATGGTGGGACGGCATGCCGAGTGACTTCAATCCCGGCACCGGGCTCGGCCCCAGGCTGAGGGTGGCCCGCGAGGAGCGTCGGCTGTCCGTGCGCGAGCTGGCCCGCAGGATCGGGTGCTCGGCCAGCCTCATCTCGCAGATCGAGCGGGGGGTGTCCGTTCCCTCCGTGGGCGTGCTGTACTCACTCGCGACCGAGCTGGGCAGCTCGCTTGACTACCTGCTGTTCGGCTCGGACCAGGCTCAGCGTGCGGACCAGCACCCGCCGGCGCGCGCGCAACTCCCGTACCCGCCGAGCATCGTGCAGCGCGCCGACGGCCGGAAGATCATCGACCTGGCCAGCGGGGTCCGCTGGGAGCGGCTCACGCCCGGGGCGGACGCCAGCACCGACTTCCTCGAGGTGGTCTACTCCCCCGGCGGCCACTCCACCGACGAGCGCCGCCCGCTCCGCCACGACGGGCACGAGTACGGCCTGGTCATCAGCGGCACGCTGCAGGCCAACGTCGGCTTCGAGAGCTACGAGCTCGGCCCGGGCGACTCGATCGCCTTCGATTCCTCGACCCCCCACGAGTACCTGAACAAGACCGGCGAGCCCGTGCACGCCGTCTGGGTCGTCGTCCACACCGAGCCCGGCCGCGCCTGAGGGCCTCCCGATGGCACAGGCCGCTTACCCCCGGTTAGAACGGGGATAAGCGGCCTGCTGGTGGGATCAGGGATAGCTGGTGGGATCAGGGATAGGCGGTTACGTCGCTGGGGCCGGGGCTAGCGGAGGTCACGGCGGCGCCGGTGCCGTTGATGACCGAATTGATGCTGCCTGAGCCGTTCAGGAACCGGGTGAACACGTCGTGGAATTGCACGTTCGCCGTGTCGGGAGCCTGGAAGGCCTCCGTGGCCTCGATGGCCACCCCCTGGCTGAAGAAGCAGTAGCTGCCCAGGCCGTAGCCCTGGAACGTGGTGACGTTGCGGCTGACGACGAAGGCGGGGTAGCCGTCCTCGGTCGGGCTGGCCATCCAGGCGGACTGGCTGGGCGGGTCGTAGGGCATCTCGTTCTGGAAGAAGATCTCCGTGCCGCCCTGGCCGCTCCAGATCACCTCGTCCTTCTGGTAGTGCTCCACGGCCAGGCCGTAGGCGGTGACGTCGTTTCCGGTGACGACGACCCCGGTGTCGGCGGTGTTGACGGTCCAGCCCACCGCGTTGCCGTGGTCGGCCCGCCAGGCCCAGACGTCGTCGATGATCGAGTGTCCCGCGTTGTCCAGGAGGCTGACCGTGGCGCTGACCGGCGTGGTCTCGGCGCCGCCGATGCGGAAGAAGACGTCCTGGATCAGGTCCGGGTCGGCGGCCGAGCTAGGCCCAGGAGTCCCGACCGAAAGCAGCACCGGCGACCTGACCGGGCCGGCGTCGATGATCAGCCCGGACAGCTTCACCCCGTCGTTCGGCGCGACGACCATGGCGGCGTTGCCGTGCTGTGGGACCAGCGTGGCCAGGCCCAGGCCCAGCACCACGGTGTCGGGACGGCTGACCAGGATGGCCTGGTTAAGGTCGTAGACCCCGGGCGTAAGGATGAGGTCCTTGCCGAGGGCCAGCGCGACGTCGATGGCCAGGACCGATGTGTTCGGGCTGGCGATGAAGAACTTCGACAACGGCAGGGACGTGCCCGCCTCCGAGCCGCTGGCCCAGGACGGGCCGGACGAGTTGTCCTGGACGGCGGGAACGAACACGTTGTAGTTGCCCTGCGCGTCGGTGTAAAGGAACGGCTCCTCCTCCGTCACCGGGCTCGTGGACAGCACCGTGTTCTGCTCGCACTGCCCGGTGAACACCGGCGCGGGCGCGCCCTGCACCCCGGAGAAGACCCAGTTCCACAGGCCGCTCGGGCAGCCGTTCGCCCCGCCGATGTCGGAGTTGCGGACCATGTACTGCTGGTTGCCGTAGAAGTCGAGGTCGCCGCTGACCTTGCTGTCGGAGATGAAGCCGCCGCTGGCGAAGTTGTTGTTCGCGCAGTAGTCCTGGAAGACGACGCTGCCGTTGATGATGGCGCGCCTGATCGGGGCGGCCTGGGAGACCGACCACATCTCGGCGGAGTTGTCGCAGCCGGCGCCGAAGGCATCCACGGCCGGCGGCGCGTACGCCGGCGTTGAGCTCGGCAGGTCCACGTTGAGGGTCAGGTTAGACAGCGACCGCCAGAAATTGTCGTCCGAGTTGCAATTTTGGGTCCCGGCGGTGCACGAGTTGTTGAACACGTCGATGGCGCCGTCGATGACCGTGTCCTGCGGCATGGCGCCCAGGCCCGCGACCTCGGTGTAGTAGCCGACCTGGAACACCAGGGGATCACTGGCCGAGCCGTACGTACCGGGCTGGAAGAAGATGGCGTACCGCTGGCTGTCGAACTGGCTGGCCACCGGGACCTGCTGGGTGGCGATGGCGTTGAGGTCGGCCTGGATGGTCGCCTGGCTCATCGTGTCGTTGAACACGCAGACGTTGGGGCCGAAGACGGCGACGTTCGCCCCCGGGCACATCGACGAGGGATCCTGCCCGGTAATGACCCCGGCCGCCGCGGCGGACGGTACCGCGGCAACTCCGAACCCGGCGATCACGGCCGCCACGGCAAAGATGGCCAGGCTGGGCCGCCGACGGCTGGCGCGGCTCCTGATGATCATGTTCACAGCGCCCCCCGGAGACGGGCTGGGGCGTACCAAGGCTGGCTGGCTTCACGCATAATTGCTTTCCTCCTTATCCGACCCCCCATGGGTTGTTTGTCCGATTCCATTCCGGGACATTGCGGGAAGCCAGCCTGGATGACCTTGCGGGCCATCAAGGAGGAGGCAGCTGCGGAGCTTACGACTATGTGGCTATAGCTGCTCTTTGGACTGGATTGCCAGGAATGGCACGCGTCTTAACCTAGCGGTGCGGCTGTCAATGCGCCGTAAAACCCATTGGGTTGCCGTCAAAAATCTGTTAACGGACGTGTCGACAATTGTTCACGGCTTACATTCCGCTGGTGAGAGACGTCCTCCCCGCATATGCCGAAGGCGCTTTGGTGCTATTAATGACCATTACGAAACGGACGCTCGCGGTGGCCCGGCCGGATCGGCGGCCCCGACGGGGCCTGCTTCGCTCGTGGCCTGGTCGACCCAGCGGGCGATGCGGTCGACGAGATCCTGGCCGCACCCGGACTCGGCGTGGCCCATGCCGGGCAGGAGCCACAGTTCCTTGGGCTCCCGCGCCGCCAGGTACAGCTGGCGGGCGTGCTCGGGCGGGAAGAACTGGTCCTGCTCGCCGTGCACGACCAGCAGCGGTACCGGCGAGATCAGCGCCGCCGCCTCCGCCGGGGGGACGGGAACCAGTTTCCAGCCCTCGGGGATGATCCGGGTCTTCAGCCACCGCCTGGTGACAAAGCGGCCGAGCCGGTGCTCGACCAGCAGGTGGACCTGGCGCATCCGCTTGGTGCCGCGGTAGTACCAGCGGCCGGGACCGCTCACCGAGACCACCGCGTCGAGCCCGCCGATCAGGCCCGCGTGCCGCAGGACGATGGACGCGCCCATCGAGAAGCCGACCGCGGCGACCCTGTCGTAGCCGAGTTCGCGCGCGTAGGCGACGGCCACGTCCAGGTCCTTGATCTCCAGGTCGCCGAGCGTGGACAGCCCGCCGGAGCGGCCGTGACCGCGAAAGTCGAAGGTGATGACGCCGGCCGCCCGGTTGAACTGGTTGGCGACGCGCCAGACGGCAGGGTGCTGCCAGGACAGCGTGAACCCGTGCGCGACGATGATCGCCAGATCCTTCTGGCCGGGCAGGTGGATGGCGTCGATCGGCACGCCGTCCTCCGTGACCAGCGTCGTTGCCGTGACAACCGCCTTGGCCATGCATCACCCCGACAGTCAGAGTACAGGACTAGCGGTTGGGGTCACTGATGCGGAAAGCTACCCATAGCCGCCGAACGAAGGAGCATCATGTCCGTGCTGACCGCCCTGACCGACGCTATCCGTGACGGCTCGGTGGAGGTGATCGACCTCACCGCCCCGCTGTCGGCGAGCACGCCGATCATCCAGCTGCCCCCGCCGTTCGGCAACACGACGAGGTTCGGGCTGACCGAGATCAGCCACTACGACGAGCGCGGACCCGCCTGGTACTGGAACGACATCACGACCGGCGAGCACACCGGCACGCATTTCGACGCGCCGGTGCACTGGGTCACGGGAAAGGACGGCGAGGACGTGGCCCAGGTCCCGGCGCCGCGGCTCATCGCCCCGGCGGTGGTGCTCGACTTCAGCGCCGAGGCGGCGGACAACCCGGACTTCCTGCTGGAGATCGACCACATCTCGGCCTGGGAGGCGGCCAACGGGCCGCTGCCCGAGGGCGGCTGGCTGCTGTACCGCACCGGATGGGACGTCCGCTCCCACGACCAGGCCGAGTTCCTCAACGCGAACGAGACCGGCCCGCACACCCCCGGGATCAGCATCTCGTGCGCGACCTGGCTGGCCAGCCAGGCACCGATCATCGGGCTCGGGACCGAGACCGTCGGCACCGACGCCGGGACCGCGCACTCCTTCGACCCGCCGTTCCCGTGTCATTCGTTCCTGCTCGGGGCGGGCAAGTACGGCCTGACCCAGCTGCGGAACCTGTCCCGGTTGCCCACCACGGGCGCGGTCGTGATCACCAGCCCGCTGCCCATCGTCGGCGGCTCCGGCTCGCCCTGCCGCGCGCTGGCCCTGGTGGAGCGCGCCTGAGCATGCGGGTCGCGGACGCGGTCGGGCGGGAGCTGGCCAGGCTCGGCGCCGAGGTGGTGTTCGGCCTGGTCGGCAGCGGCAACTTCCACGTCACCAACGCGCTGATCGCCGGCGGGGCGCGGTTCGTCGCGGCCCGGCACGAAGGCGGCGCCGCCGTCATGGCCGACGCCTGGGCCAGGACCGCGGGCCGCCCGGGCGTGGTGTCCGTGCACCAGGGGCCCGGGCTGACCAACGCCATGACCGGGATCGCCGAGGCGGCCAAGAGCCGGACCCCGCTGCTGGTGCTCGCGGCCGAGGCGCCTGAGGTCAGGTCCAACTTCCACGTCGACGTGGCCGGGCTCGCCGCCGCAGTCGGCGCGGTCCCCGAACGGATTTACTCGCCCGCGTCGGCGCTGGCCGACGTGCACCGTGCCTGGCAGGCCGCGCTCGGCCGGCGGACCGTGATCCTGGCCCTGCCGCTGAACGTCCAGGCCGCGACCTGCGAGCCAGCCACGGTGGCGGCCGCCGCGCGGACCTACCCGCCCGGGCCCTCCCCCGAGGCGGTGACGGCGCTCGCCGCCGTGCTGCGTGGCGCCGACCGGCCGGTGTTCATCGCGGGACGCGGCGCGCGGGGGCGGGCAGACCGGGCCTCGGCGCGCGCGGAGCTCGAAAGGCTCGCGGATGCGTGCGGGGCGCTGCTGGCCACGTCGGCCGTCGCGAAGGGGCTGTTCCGTGGCAGTTCCTGGGACCTGGACGTGAGCGGCGGGTTCGCCTCGCCGCTCGCGGCCGAGCTGATCACCGGCGCCGACCTCATCGTCGGCTGGGGCTGCTCGATGAACATGTGGACGATGCGGCACGGCAGGCTGATCGGGACCGGCGCCACGCTCATCCAGGTCGACGATGACCCCAGCGCGATCGGCGCGCACCGGCCGGTCCACCTCGGCGTGGTCGGTGACGTCGCCGAGACCGCGCGGGCCGTCGCCGACGCGCTCGGCCCGGGTCACGAGGTAGGCGACCGGGGGGGTGAACCACTGATCGTTCGGGATAAAGGGGATGACGGCGGGTCACCTGGTGCGGTGGGGACGTCGGGTGCGGCGGGGTACCGGTCGGCGGCGCTGCGGGAGCGGATCGCGCGTGAGGTCCGGTGGCGGGACGTGCCGTTCGCGGACGAGAGCGACGGGCAGCGGATCGATCCGCGCACGCTGTCGATCGCGCTGGATGACCTGCTGCCCGCCGGGCGGACCGTGGCGGTGGACTCGGGGAACTTCATGGGGTACCCGAGCATGTACCTGTCGGTTCCCGACGAGGCGGGCTTCTGCTTCACGCAGGCCTTCCAGTCGGTCGGGCTCGGCCTGGCCTCGGCGATCGGGGCCGCGGTCGCGCGGCCGGACCGGCTGACGGTCGCCGCGCTGGGCGACGGGGGCGCGCTGATGGGGGTCAGCGAGCTCGAGACCGTGGTGCGGCTGGGTCTTCCCATGGTCGTGGTGGTGTACGACGACGAGGCGTACGGCGCGGAGGTCCACCACTTCGGCCCGGACGGGGATCCGCTCGACACCGTGCGGTTCCCCCCGGCCGACATCGCGGCGATCGCCAGGGGGTTTGGCTTCGAGGGCGTCACCGTGCGCGGGGCCGCGGATCTCGGCGCGGCCCGCGACTGGCTGGACGGGCCGCGCGGGCGCCCGCTGCTCATCGACGCTAAGATCACCTCCGGGCACGGATCCTGGTGGCTGGAGGAAGCCTTCCGCGGCCACTGACCGCGGCGCGGGCGTGAACCCGGGCCGCGGCCAGTACGTTTCCCGGATGAGGGCAGTTGGCGGCCCGGCGGGCCGGGGAGAGAGGCAGCCATCATGGTGCGGGGTCTGCTCGTCGGCGTGGGACTTCTGGTCGCGGTGGTCGGCGTCATCTTCACGCTCCAGGGCGTCGGCGTCATCGGCGGGAGCTTCATGTCCAGCTCGACCTTCTGGGCGGTGGCCGGGCCGGTCATCGCGCTGGTGGGCCTGGCCGTCGCCGGCGCCGGGCTGCGCCGCAGGACGACCCGCTGAGGAGCTCAGGAGCTTAGGCGTCGTCCTGCACGGCCGCCTTTTCCGGTATCTTCGCGGGGCGTGACGGCGCCTCGTCGGCGACCGACGCGGCGCTCACGTTGACCAGCTCGTCGGACGGGTACGCCTCCTCGCCGTGCACCGCCACGTCCCCGATCTCCAGGACCTCATCGGGCAACCGGAGGTTCATCCTGAACACGTACTTGATGACCATCAGGATGGCGAACGTCACGGCGGCGTCCCAGATGATGATGGTGAGCGCGGCGCCGGCCTGGATGGCCAGCTGCTTCGGGTTGCCGTAGAACAGGCCCGCGCCGCTGATCGAGGGGGTCTTGCCCAGGCCGATGTACTCGATCATCTTCGGGTCGGCGAACAGGCCGACCATCAGGCCGCCGAACAGCCCGGCGATGCCGTGGGTGTACACGACGCCGAGCGCGTCGTCGACCTTGTTGAACGGCCATACGTACTTCGGCAGGTAGTACCAGGCCACCCAGACGATCGCGGAGTCGATCAGGCCGATCAGGATCGCGCCGAAGCCGTTCACGTAGCCGGCCGCCGGGGTGATGCCGACCAGGCCGCAGATCATGCCGTTGACGCCGCCCAGGAAGGTCGGCTTCTTCTCGCTGCTGAACGCCATGTCCATGACGATCCAGGTCATCATGGCCACCGCCGTCGCCACGTTGGTGTTGACGACCGCCGCGGCCGCGTCCGCGCCGGCGAAGTACGGGTCACCGCCGTTGAAGCCGTTCCAGCCGAGCCACAGGATGCCAGCGCCGACCGCGACAAACAGCAGGTTGTTCGGGATGGCCCGCTCGCGGTCGCGCTTGAGCCTCGGTCCCACCACGGCGGCTGCGACGAAGCCGGAGACGCCCGCGGCCAGGTGGATGACGTAACCGCCGGAGAAGTCCAGGGCGCCCTTGCCCGCCCAGTAGCCGCCGCCCCACAGCAGGAAGGCGTTCACCGCGTAGGCGAAGGTGATCCACAGCGGCACGAAGATCAGCCAGACCTTGAAGCTGACCCGGCCGATCACGCTGCCGATGAACAGGATCGGGGTGATCGCCGCGAACACGAACTGGAAATACATCAGCGACGACTCGGGGAACCTGAAGTTCGGCATCAGCCCGTTCAGCAGCGGGATGCTCGCCTGGCCCTCCTCTGCGGCGTGGCCGAGTACGGAACGGGGGTCGCCGAGGAAGGTGTGGACCAGGGGCGTGCCGAAGCCCATCTTGAAGGCCCACAGCACCCACACGATGAGCGTCAGGCAGAACGTGCAGAACACCATCAGCACGGTGTTTATGGCCCACTTCTTCTGCACCAGGCCGCCATAGAGGACGGCCAGGGCAGGGATGGACATCAGGCCGACAAGGGTGGCTGCTGTCATCTGCCAGGAGTTATCCCCGGCGTTCAGCCAGCTAGCGTAGGGTTCCACTCCGCCTCCAGGGGCTATCGGGCCTTCTGGGGGCCAACGTCAGTGGTGGCGCTACCCGGGCCGTTCCGTATTCCTGCAAGGCATGTGTCCCACGGCCGGGTTTCGGCCGCATTTCCCGGTTGTTACGCAGGCGGTAACGCCTGCGGCCGACGTTAATGCGAGATGTCACGGCGCGGCACCCCGTAACCGGTCAGCCGGCCAGCACTATGCTTACGACCGGTCCCGGCTCAAGCCGACCTGAGGAGGATGAGCTCATGGTCCAGCGCCCGCCGCTGCCGCCGTTCGACGAGGAGACCGCCCGGCGGAAGGTTCAGGCGGCCGAGGACGCCTGGAACACCCGCGACCCGGAGCGGGTCGCCGGCGCCTACAGCGAGCATTCCGTCTGGCGCAACCGGGATGAGTTCATCAACGGCCGGGCCGAGATCGTCGAGTTCCTGCGCCGGAAGTGGGCCCGCGAGCTCGACTACTCCCTGCGCAAGGACCTGTGGTCGTGGTACGGCAACCGCATCGCCGTCCGGTTCCAGTACGAATCCCACGACGCCTCGGGCCAGTGGTTCCGCAGCTACGGCAACGAGTTGTGGGAGTTCGACGAGGACGGCTACATGATGCGTCGCGAAGCCAGCATCAACGACGTCCCGATCGCGGAGTCCGACCGCCGTATCTTCGGCCCGCGGCCGGAGGCCGAGCGAGGGCAGTCCTTCCCGGTCCGCTGATGGCGGATCCTCCCGGACCAGGGCGCCCGCCGGCTCCTTGATCGTTGCGGACCTTTCCGCGGGTGGTGTCTACACGCGCTCGAGCTCGGCGGTGAGCGGGAGGGACGCGGACGAGGGGCCCGCGGAAAGCGTGAACACGCCGGGCTCCGTGGCCCAGGCCTGGCCGGCCCAGTGCTCGAAGGCGCGCTGCGGGATCAGGATCCCGACCGTGACGGCCTCGCCGGGGTCCGCGTCGACGGTGGCGAACCCGGCCAGCCATTTGGCCGGGCGCTCGATCGCCGAACCCGGCCGGGAGGCGTAGACCTGGACGACTTCGCGGCCGCGGCGCGGGCCGGTGTTCCGCACCCCGACGCAGACCGCGACGCCGCCGGGCGCCCGGACGCCGGGAACGTCGCAGTCCACGGTGATGGAGTCGTACGACCAGGTCGTGTAGCCGGTGCCGGAGCCGAACGGGAACCGCGGCTCGCGCCCGTCACGGTCATAGCCGCGGTAGCCGATGAACAGGCCCTCGGTGTACGCGAGCACGCCGTCGGCGGGCTGGGTGGACGGCAGGCCCTCCTCGGTCGCGGGCCACGTCATGGGCAGCCGGCCGCCCGGCTCGGCCGCCCCGAGCAGCACGTCGGCGAGCGCGTTGCCGAACTCCTGGCCGCCGAACCAGGACAGCAGCACCGCCGCCACGTCCTCCGCCCAGGGCAGCAGGACGGGCGCCCCGGAGTTGACCACCACCACGGTCCGCGGGCTGGCCGCCGCGACCCGGCGGACGAGTTCGTCCTGCCGGCCGGCCAGCGCGAGCGACGACCGGTCGAAACCCTCGCTCTCCACCTCGGCGGTGGTGCCGACCACGACCACGGCCAGGTCGCTCGAGGCCGCCAGGGCGACGGCCGCGGCGATCTCCACGTCATCGGTGCCGCGCGGCGGATCGAGGTTGACCTGCAGGAACGTGCCGAAACCGGCCAGCGGCGAGGAAGGCACGTCGTGCTCGATCACCGCTGCGACCGTCTGGCCCTCGGCCAGGGCGACGGGGGCCAGCTCCTGCGGCGGGGTCATCAGGGCCTGGGCGACGTCCGTATCCTTCGCCAGCGCCAGGGTCGTGTCGAAGAGCTCGGCGCCGTCCGCCAGCAGGCGGTAACGGCCGAGCCCGGAGACTCCGAGCCGGTACGTCCCCGCCACGGTGGCGCGGATCGCGCAGCGGATCTCCACCCGGGCGACGGGCGCCGTGGCGCCCGCCGGGCCGAACCCGCCGATCCACAGGAACGTCGCGGCGTCACGCAGCTCGGACCCGATCAGCTCGCCGGATCCGTCGAAGAACCGGACCTCGGCCCCGGCGCCGGAGCGGTCCGGCCGCAGCAGCCAGGGCGCGCGGGCGGCGGGGACGCGGAGATGCGGGTGAACGCCCGGCGCGTACGTGACGTGCAGCCCGGCCGCTCGCAGGCCCTCGAGCGGCGAAACGGTGTACGGCGGGAAGACGGTGGCGCTGCCGCCGCCCATGGTGCGGGCGACCTCGGCGTTCGGCCCGATCAGGGCGATCCGCGCGGGCCTGGAGAGACCGGACTGCGTGGGGACGGAGCGCGAGAGCGGGAGGATGCCGTCGTTGCGGGCGAGCACGAATCCGGCCGCCGCGGCGGCCCGCAGTTCCTCCGCGACCGCCAGCGAGTCCGGAGCGTCCCAGCGGGAGGGCGCGGCCGGGGCATCGGCGAGCGCGCCGACCCGGGCGGCGAGGCGCAGGATCCTGAGCACCTTGTCGTCGATGAGCGCCTCGTCGACCTTGCCGTTCCTGACCGCCTCGGTCAGCAGGTCGCCCCACGGACCGTAGCGGCTCGCGGGCCCGGGCATGGCCAGGTCGAGGGCGGCCTGTCCGGTGGCCTCGGTGGAGCGGGCGGCGGTCCAGTCCGATACCACCAGCCCGTCGTACCCCCACTCGTCGTGCAGGATGTCGCGCAGCAGCGGGCTCTCGGTCATCATGGACCCGTTGACCCCGTTGTAGGCGGCCATCACCGCCCAGGCGCCCGCCTCGCGGCAGATCGCCTCGAACGGCGCCAGGTACAGCTCGCGCAGCGTCCGCTCGTCGATGCGGACGTCGACCGTCATCCGCTGGGTTTCCGAATCGTTGCCGACGAAGTGCTTGACGCACGCGCTGACCCCGCTCCGCTGCAGCCCTCGCACGTAGGCGGCGCCAATCCGCGCGGTCAGCAGCGGATCCTCGGAGAAGCACTCGAAATCCCGGCCGCCGTACGGCGTCCTGTGCAGGTTCACGGTGGGGGCCAGGAGCACGTCGACGCCCTTGCGGCGCGCCTCGCGCGCGAGCAGGGCGCCGATCGCCTCGATGCGCCCGGGGTCCCAGGTGGCGGCCAGCGCCGTCGCCGACGGCACGTTCGCCGAGCTGTCCCGCTCGTCCCAGGACAGGCCGCGGACCCCGGCCGGGCCGTCGGAGAGCACCATCGGGCGCAGCCCCGCGTCCGGCTCGTCGTACAGCACCCAGAACCCCGCCCCGGTCAGCAGCCGGACCTTCTGCTCAAGCGAGAGGCGGGTGACCCGGCTCCAGAGCTCCTCTTCGCCGATCACGGTGCTCACGGCTCAGGCGGGTAGGTTGACCAGCGACGCCAGGGCGGCGCGGTGGGCGTCCGCGGTCCCGAAACCGATCGAGTCCGCCTTGGCGCGCTTCAGGTACAGGTGCGCGGGGTGCTCCCACGTGAACCCGATGCCGCCGTGCATCTGCACGCATTCCTGCGCGGCCTGTACCGCGACGTCCGAGCAGTACGCCTTGGCCACCGCCACCGCGACCTCGGCGTCCGGATGGTCCGCGGCCAGGCAAGCCGCCGCGTACCTGGATGCCGCCCGGCCCTGGGTGACCCCCACCCAGACGTCCGCCAGCCGGTGCTTGAGCGCCTGGAAGGAGCCGACCGGCCTGGCGAACTGGTGGCGCTGCTTGACGTACGTGAGCGTCATGTCCAGGCAGCGCTGCGCGAGCCCGACCTGCTCGGCGGCGAGGATGGCCGCGCCCGCCGTCAGCGCCGCGCGGACCGCGCGCGTCGCCGCCGTGCCGGACGCGATCAGCATCCCAGGGGCGTCGTCGAACGACAGGTCGCACAGCTGCCTGGTCATGTCCAGCGACACCACCGGCGCCTTGGCCACCCCCTCGGCGGACACGTCGACCAGGTACAGGGCGGACGGCACGCCGTCGGCCGGTACCAGCAGGACGGTGGCGGGCAGCGCGTCGGCGACCCCGCTGACCATCCCGCGCAGCCGCGAGACCCCGGACTGGATGTCGCCAGGCCGGGAGCCCGCCACCCGGACCGAGGCCGGGAACGCGCCCCGGGGCGCGGCCGTGAACCCGGCCGCCAGCGCCGCGGTCGCGCCTCCGTCCGCCATCCGGCGAAGCAGGTCCGCCGCGGCCTGGGCGGGGGCCCCGGTGGCGGCGGTACCCGAGGCGATGCTCAGCAGGGCGGTCGTGGCGACGACGGCGCTGCCGAGGAAGGGCACCGGGGCGACCGCCGCGCCCAGCGCTTCCGCGGCGGAGGCCGCCTCACGGTAGGAGGCACCGGCCCCGCCGTCGCGCTCCGGGACGAGAAGCCCGGCGCAGCCCAGCTCCACCGCGACCGCGTGCCACAGGCCATCGTCGTACGTCTCGGCGGATTCGGTCCTGGCCAGCGTCTTGTCCAAATTGAACCGGTCGGCAAGCAGCGAGCCCAGGCTGTCAGCCAACGCTCGTTCGGCATCAGAGTAAAGAAGATCCGGCAGATCCTCCGCCTCGCTCTGTGCACCCCCCGTCGCCGCGCCTTAGTCCAGGCGGCACCGCGCCCCGTCGGCTCGCTCATCGCGGCAGATCCTTCCATGGCACGTCCTTGTCGAACCGGGGCTCCGGCGGCAGGCCGAGGACTCGCTCGGCGATGATGTTTCGCAGGATCTCCGAGGTGCCGCCCTCGATGGAGTTCCCCTTGGCCCGCAGGTAGCGGTAGGCGGGGCCGCGGCCGAAGAAGGTCGCGTGCTCGGGGCGGCGCATGCTCCAGTCGTCGTAGCGCAGGCCCGCGAGCCCGGAGAGCTCGACGTCGAGCCCGGAGATCTCCTGGTTCAGCCGGGCGAAGACCAGCTTGGCGGCCGAGCCCTCGGGGCCCGGCTGGCCCGCGGCCAGCTGCTGGCGCATCCGTTCGGCCGCCAGCCTGGCCACCTCGGCTTCGGTCCAGAGGCGCAGCAGGCGGTCGTGCAGGCCCGGAGTGCGCCGCTCGGGGTGCATCCGCCAGTTGGCGGCGGCCGGGCCGATCATGCCGCCCTCCCTGGGCGCCGCGCGGGCGGCGCCGATGTTCACCCGCTCGCTCATCAGCGTCGCGGTGGCCACCTTCCACCCTTCGCCGACGGGGCCGATCCGGTCCTCGTCGGGAATCGGCACGTCGGTCAGGAACACCTCGTTGAACTCGGCCTCGCCGGTGATCTGCCGCAGGGGGCGGACCTCCACTCCGGGCGCCGTCATGTCGGCGGCGAAGTAGGTGAGCCCGGCGTGCTTCTCCACGTCAGGGTCGGTCCGCGCGACCAGCAGCGCGCGCCGGGCCAGGTGCGCCTGCGAGGTCCACACCTTCTGCCCGTTGACCACCCAGCCCCCACCCGCCTCCCCTTCCCCCTTCTCCCTGACCGCCCGGGTCGCCAGCGCGGCCAGGTCGCTGCCCGCGCCGGGCTCGCTGAACAGCTGGCACCAGACCTCGCGGCCCGTCCACAGCTCGCGCAGCCAGCGCTTCTGCTGCTCGTCCGTGCCGTAGGCGAGGATCGTCGGCGCGGCCATGCCCAGGCCGATCGCGTTGCGCCCGGAGTTGTTGTCCGGGGACCCCGCGGCGGCGAACTCCGCGTCGACGATGTGCTGCAGCGAGCGGGACACGCCGAGCCCGCCCAGCCCCTCCGGGTAGTGCACCCAGGCCAGGCCCGCGTCGAACCGCGCGTTCAGGAAATCATCGTTCGGCATCTGCCTGGGGTCGTGCTCCGCCAGGAACGCGCGTACCCGCTCGCGGAGATCTTCGGGTGTCAGCACGGGTGCCGTCCTTTTAGTTGAGCGGGCCGCCGGCCACGTAGATGACCTGGCCGGAGACGAAGCCAGCGCCCTCGCTGACCAGGAAGGAGATCACGTTCGCGACGTCGGCGGGCTGACCCACCCGGCGCACTGCGATCCGGTCCGCCGCGATTTTCTGGAAGTCCTCGAACGACACGCCCACGCGGGCGGCCGTCGCCGCGGTCATGTCGGTGACGATGAACCCCGGCGCGACGGCGTTCGCGGTGACCCCGAACGGCCCCAGCTCGATGGCCAGCGCCTTGGTGAAACCCTGCATTCCGGCCTTGGCGGCGGAGTAGTTGACCTGCCCGCGGTTACCGAGCGCCGATGAGGAGGACAGGTTGACGATCCGGCCGTACCGCTGCTCGACCATGTACTTCTGCGCCGCCCGGCTCATCAGGAACGCGCCCCGCAGGTGCACCCCGAGTACCGTGTCCCAGTCGTCGTCGGTCATCTTGAAGAGCAGGTTGTCGCGGATCACGCCCGCGTTGTTGACCAGCACCGTCGGCCCGCCGAGCTCAGCGGCCACCCGCTCGACCGCCGCCGCGACCTGATCGGTCTTGCTCACGTCCGCGCCCACCGCGAGCGCGCGCCCGCCTGCGTCCGCGATCTCCTTCACCGTCCCGGCGCACGCGGCCTCGTCCAGGTCGAGGACGGCCACGGCCATCCCGTCCGCCGCCAGCCTGCGCGCCGTCGCGGCGCCGATGCCGCGGGCCGAGCCAGTCACGATCGCGACTCTGTCTGTCACTAGGGTTTCTCCTCTTTCTTTACTCCGAACGGGCGGTGGTGCTCGGCCCGGTGTACTTCCTCAGCCCCAGGTGTGCTTCTTGAAGCTCCCGGTGTTCTTCCTCAGGTCCCGGTGTACTTCCTCAGCTCGCGGCGGGCCATGGACCGCTTGTGCACCTCATCGGGGCCGTCGGCGAACCTGAGCGCGCGCGTGCTCGCCCACATCTGGGCGAGCGGGAAGTCCTGGCTGACGCCGCCCCCGCCGTGCACCTGGATCGCCTTGTCGATCACCCACTCGGCCATCGCCGGGGTGACGATCTTGATCGCCTGGATCTCGCTGTGCGCGCCCCTGTTGCCGACGGTGTCCATCAGCCAGGCGGTCTTGAGCACCAGCAGGCGGGCCTGCTCGATCCTGACCCGGGACTCGGCGATCCAGTCCTGGACGACGCCCTGCTCGGCGAGGGTCTTGCCGAACGCCGTGCGGCTGGCCGCCCGGGTGCACATCAGCTCGAGCGCGCGCTCCGCCGCGCCGATCAACCGCATGCAGTGGTGGATGCGGCCGGGGCCGAGCCGGGCCTGCGCGATCGCGAACCCCTCGCCCTCCCCCGCGACGAGGTTCTCCTTGGGCACCCTGACCTGGTCGAACACGACCTCGGCGTGCCCGCCGTGCGTCCCGTCGGTGTAACCGAAGACGGTCACCCCGCGCTTGATGTCGATCCCTGGTGTCTCGGGCGGCACGAGGATCATGGAGTGCCTGCCGTGCCCGTCGGGGGCCTCGTCCCTAAAACCGGTCACGCCCATCACGATGAAGACCTTGCAGTCCGAGCTCAGCGCGCCCGACGACCACCACTTGCGCCCGTTGATCACGTATTCGTCGCCGTCCCGGGTGATCGTGGTGGCGATGTTGGACGCGTCGCTGGAGGCGACGGCGGGCTCGGTCATGCAGAACGCCGACCTGATCTTCCCGTCGAGCAGCGGGTGGAGCCAGCGTCCCTGCTGCTCGGGCGAGCCGAACTCGGCCAGCACCTCCATGTTGCCGGTGTCGGGCGCCGCGCAGTTGAGCGCCTCGGGCGCCAGCCCCGGGCTCCACCCGGTGATCTCGGCCAGCGGCGCGTACTGCAGGTTCGTGAGGGGCGGGTCGGGCAGGTGCGAGTGCGTCGCGCCGGTGGCCGCTTCCCACTTGCGGACCGCGTCGGCCGACTTGCCCGTGAGGAACAGGTTCCACAGCCCGCGGCTGCGCGCCTCGGCCTTGAGTTCCGCGGTGACCGGCACGCGCTCCCACTGGCGGCCCTCGGCCTCGGCGGCCGCGGCCTGCGCCCTGAAGGTCGCCTCGGCCGGGTAGACGTGCTCGTTCATGAACGCCAGCAGCCGCTCGCGGAGCTCATGCGTCCTGTCGTCGAAACCGAAGTCCATTGGCGCACAACCTCCCGGTAGAGTCGCGCACCAGCCTATCTACTCGCCAGTACGCCCCACCAGTACGCCCGCCGCCGCGCCCCCTAGCAGGACGCGTCAGCGGGTGAGGCGGAAGACGTAGACGTCGCCGGAGTGGAAGATCACGGTGTAGGTGTGCGGCGGGTAGAAGCCTTCGACGAAGGCGGGGACGTTGGTGATCGGCGGGGAGTAGTCGGTGTCGGCACCGTCGAACACGATGTACTGAGCCTGGGGGTTGCCGCTGTTGCCGATCCAGAAGGTGTCGGTCCGCGCCGCCAGCGGGGCCAGCAGGTCCAGCGTGGTCAGCACGGTGGCGCCGTCGGGCACCTTAGCCATGGCCGCGTCGGCCGACGCGACCTCCGGGCTGATCCGGTAGGTCTGCGCGTTCCACAGGTTGCTGAGCGGGAACTGGAAGGCGAGCGGGACCGCGATCGCGAGCATCATGGCGGCCCCGTAGCGCCGGGCTCCGGCCTGGACCGCGCGCCACGGGCCGTACCGCCCGCTCGCCCACTCCGCGAGGCCGACGAGCCCGCCTTCGGCGTGCGCCGCGGCCTGGATCCTGGCTAGCGCGTCGATGGCCGCGATGAACAGGATCGGCATCATGGTCGCGTTGTAGTGCCAGTAGGTTCCCCAGAAGCTGCTGTTGGTGGAAAGGAAGCGGAGCAGCAGGCTCGGCGCCGCGACCAGGACCAGCGGCGAGCGGAGCGCCGTAAACGCGGTCGGCAGCAGCAGCATGACGACGGTCTCCAGCTTGACCGGCCAGGCGTGCGCGAGCTGGTCGAGCAGCCCGCTGACGGACAGGTGCCCGCCGGGGGCGAAGATCCCGCCGTCGCTCCAGTACGCGTACTGATGGGCCGGGTTGAAGTGCGGGATGATCACGCCGATGGCCAGGAACGACCAGGCAAAGCCCCAGGCCAGGAGGAATTGCCCAGCCGCGGTCCGGCGCCCGCCGCCGGGGTCATCGGACACGTCGGCGCGGGCGTTCCCGCGTTTCGCCAGGTCCTTCAGGCCCGGGCCCGGTGCCGGGCCTTTGGCGCGCAGGCCGGAGATGATCAGGCAGGCGCCGATGGCGGCCACGGTGAAGCCCTGGTCCTCCTTGACGAAGACCAGGGGAATGGCCCACCAGACCGCCGCCTTGATCCGCCCGCGGGCCAGCGCGGACAGCGAGAAGGCCAGCAGCGGAACGGCGAGCGCGATCTCGTGGAAGTCGAACTCGGCCAGCTGCTGCAGACCCCAGGAGAACCCGTAGGCAACCGCGATCACCCGGCCGGGGCCGACGCCCAGCCGCTCGCGGGCGGCCCGGCTGACCGCGAACACGGACGCCGCGGCCAGCAGGGCCTGCGCCACGAGCAGCGTCGCGGCCGAGGGGAAGACGCGGAAGAAGGGGGCCAGGACGGCGACCGCCGGTGAGAAGTGATCGCCGAGCAGGTTGAATCCTGCCGACCTGATATCCACGATCGGCGCGCGCAGATCGGCGTACTGCTTCACGTACTCGGTGAAGATGCCCAGATCCCACGACGCCGGGTTGAGCTGCAGCAGGCGGAACAGCGACAAGACCGCGTACGCGCCGAAGGCGGCGAACGCGGTCACCCAGGTGAACGGATCGCGGTACGCGTCAGGCAGCGCCCGCGCTTTCCGCAGCACGGCTGGCCGCACCAGCGCCGGGCGGAGGATCGATGCCCGGGACGCCCGGGGCCGGGGCGCGGCCCGCGACGGTGCCGTACCCTGCGATGACGCGGACAGCGGCGCCTCAGCCTCCCCCAGGGCAGGCTCAGCTCCGGACCGTGCCCGTTGCTCCTCCAGCATCGCGCGCAGCCTACCTGTTCTCGCAGGCGCGGGAAATGGGTCACGACTAGGTGTCTCCGCGCTGGTCGGGCGAGTCAGACGAGAAGCAGCTTGCCGATCCGGCGCCCCGCCGCGTAGAGGCCGACCAGCCCGAGAACGGCCAGGTAGGCGGCCCGCCACAGCAGGCTCAAAGGGTCGGGGCCGACCACGCCCACGGTGAGGTCGCGCAGCAGGACGACGCCCTGGTAGAGCGGCGTCCACTCGATCACCACCTGGACCGCGCGCGGGTAGACGCCGATCGGGTAGAACGTGGCCGAGAACAGGAAGATCGGCACGCTGATCAACAGGACATAGTCGAAGTCCTGCCAGCTCTTCATGTACGTCGTCCCGGTCATGCCGATGGCGGCGAAGGCGAAGCCGATCAGCACCGCCACCGGGACGGCCAGCACGGCCCACGGGGAGTGCACGAGCCCCAGCGCCAGCATGACCAGGGTGAACGCGATGGCGTAGATGGTGCCGCGCAGCAGCGCCCAGCCGATCTCGCCCAGCGCTACCTGAGTCGGCCGCATCGGGGTGGCCAGGACGGCGTCGTAGAGCTTGGCGTACTTCAGCCGGAAGAAGATGTTGAACGTCGAGTCGAACATCGCGCCGTTCATCGAGGACACGGCCAGCAGGGCGGGCGCGACGAAGTCCCGGTACGGGATGAGGTGCCCGCCGGGACCTGGCACCTTCCCGATCAGCACGCCCAGCCCGAGGCCCACCGACAGCAGGTAGAACAGCGGCTCGAAGACCCCGGATACGAACACCAGCCAGGCGTGCCCGTAGGCACGGGCATGGCGCTCGATCAGGTGCAGGCTGCCCCCGTCGCTGTTCAAGGGTCCGGCCTGCCGCAGCCGGGCCAGCCGCCCGGCGGGCGGGAGCATCCGGAGCGGCATGCTAGCCATGCGGTGCCTCCCTAGACATACAGGCGCCTCCGGTAGGCGCGCCCGCCGGCCCAGATCCCGATCGCCGCGAGCACGGCCAGGTAGGCGATATGACCCAGCGCACCGAGCAGGCCGAGGTGGGTACCCAGGCTGAGCGCTCGGCACAGCGCGACGCCGTGCCACAGCGGGGTGGCGTAGGCCACCGGGCGCAGCCACCCCGGCAGCTGGGACAGCGGGAAGAACGTGCCGGAGAACAGCATCAGCGGCATGATGCCGAACCTGAAGATGTAAACGAACGACATCTCGTTCTTGGCCAGCACCGCATAGGCCGCGATCGGGGCGGCGAACGCGAGCCCGGTCAGCACCGCGACCGGCCAGGCCAGGATCACCCAGGCGGACCTGACCGCGCCGAAGGCCCACATGAACACGATGGTGACCGCGGCGTTCATCGCGATCCGCATGGTCATGAACATCAGGTGCCCGCGGAAGATGTCCGTGGGCCGCAGCGGCGAGGCCTGCGCGCCTACATAGATCTTGTTCCACTTCAGTGAGCCGAACACCGGCCAGCTCGCCTCGCCCATCCCGGTGTTCATCGCGCCGGAGGCCAGGATGGCCGGGGCCACGAAGGCGAGGTAGCTGACCCCGCCGAGGCTCGCGGTGCCGTGCTTGTTGACCAGCGAGCCGAGCCCGAAGCCCATCGCGCCGAGGTAGAACACCGGGCCGAGCACGCTGGACCAGATGCTGGAGCGCCAGATCCGCCGGTACACCGTCAGCCAGCAGCGGAACGCAGCCATGGTGCGCCGGGGCGGCCGGGGGGGCCGGGGGGGCCGGGGGGGAATGGGGGGGCGGGCAGCCGCCCCATGATCGGGGGGTCCAGGGGGGTCGTCCCCCCGGACAGATACCACCACTAGTCCTCCAGCCTTCGGCCGGTCAGGCGCAGGAAGACGTCCTCCAGCGTGCCGCGGCGGACCAGCGAGGTGAGCGGTTCCAGCCCGCTGGCGCGGACCAGGGCCAGAGCCTCGTCGCCGTCGATGACGTAGAGCAGTATCCGGTCAGCAAGCACCTCCGCTCGTTCGGCAGGAATGTCTTTGAGCTTGTCCGCGGCCGCGTCATGCATCTCGGGATCGAAGCGCAACTCGAGGACTTCCGGCGAGCAGTACTCGGCGATCAGGTCCCGGGGCGAGCCCTCGGCGGCGAACGTGCCGTGGTCCATCACGGCCAGCCGGTCGCAGAGCTGCTCGGCCTCGTCCATGTAGTGCGTGGTCAGGATCAGCGTGACGCCGCGCTGCTTGAGCCGGAACAGGCGGTCCCACACCACGTGCCTGGCCTGCGGGTCCAGGCCGGTGGTGGGCTCGTCGAGGAGCAGGATCTCCGGTTCGTTGATCAGCGAGCGGGCGATCGTCAGGCGGCGCTTCAGGCCGCCGGACAGCGGGTCCACCTTGTCTTTCGCCCGGTCCGTGAGCTGCACGAACTCCAGTAGCGCCTCGGTTCTCTCCCGGATCACGCGGCGCGGCAGCCCGAAGTACCTGCCGTAGACGAGCAGGTTCTCCCGCACGGTCAGCTCGACGTCGAGGGTGTCCTCCTGCGGTACCACGCCGAGCCGGGCCCTGATCGCGGACCCGTCCCTGACCGGGTTGGCGCCCAGGATGGTGAGTTCCCCGCTGGTCGGCGGGGATACGCAACCGATCATCCGCATCGTGGAGGACTTGCCCGCGCCGTTCGGCCCGAGGAAGCCGAACGCCTCTCCCCGGTACAGGTCGAAGTCGATCCCGTCCACCGCCGTGAAGCTCCCGAACCGCTTGGTCAGGCCGCGGGCGCGTACGAGCACTTCGCTTGCGGAACTTCCAGGCACCTGATGCAGGTTACCTGCAGGGTGTGACATTCTCCGAACGGTTTTGGCGGCCGTGACGTACCACTACCAGCGCACACGGTAATGTCGGACTAGCCGGAACCGACCGAGTGAGGACGAAGCGAATGGGTCTCATCCGCGACCTTTACGCCCGGTTCAGGGTGCTGATACACGAGACCGCCAAGTTCGGCGTCGTGGGCGGCCTCGCGTTCGTGCTCACCATCGGCCTGTTCAACGCCTTCCGCTACGGCGCCGGGCTGGGCCCGATCACCTCCACGACGCTCGCCAACCTGCTGGCCACCGTGTTCGCCTTCGTCGGCAACAAGTTCTGGGCGTTCCGGCATCGCAAGGGCAGCCACTGGGGCCGAGAGACCCTCCTGTTCTTCTTCTTCAACGGCATCGGGATCGGGATTACCGACGGGGTTGTCGCGGCGGCGCAGTACGGGCTCGGGCTGACCGACAAGTTCGCCTACAACGTGGCCAACGTCGTCGGGATCGGCCTGGCCACGCTGTTCCGGCTGTACTGCTACCGGCGCTGGGTGTTCCTGTACGCCGACGGGGAGGCGCCCGCCACGGAGCAGCTAGAGCCGGAGACCTCGGGTACCTGAGGTTTACGGGCAGCCGCGGACGGCGGACAGGTCAAGGGGCGTCTTGAGCGCGGCCTTCTCCCGCGCCTTGGTCAGGTATCCCACGGCCGCCATCCGCCCGATGACGTGCACCAGGCGCGCCCTGGCCTGGGCCGGGTAGACCAGCGGGTCGTCGTAGGTCGGCGCGTTCACGATGCCGGCGAGCATGGCCGCCTGCACCAACGTCAGCTGTGACGGAGGCCGCCCGAAGTAGCCGCAGCTGGCGGCGTCCAGGCCGTAGTAGCCGTTACCGTAGTACGCGATCTCCGCGTACAGGCGCAGGATCTCCGGCCGGCTGTAGGTCTGGTTGAGCTTGACCGCCAGGACCACTTGCTCCACGATCTGGACGAAGCTGCTGTGACCCGAGGTGTAGAGGTTCTTCGCGAGCTGCTGGTCGATGGTGCTGCCGCCCCCGTCGGTGTGCCCGGTGATCCACGAGGCCGCCACCCGGACCAGCGCGAACGGGTCCACTCCCGGGTCGCCGTAGAACCGGTGGTCCTCGGTCGCCACCAGGGCCTGCGCGAAATACCGCGGTACCGGCGGGCCGGGGTACGCGATGTGGTGCTCCTGCGCCTGGGCCCGCGCCAGCGCCGTAGCCTGGCCCGCGGACGGGGTCAGCAGGAAGAGCAAGCCGAGCCCGGCCGCGAAGACGACGACCACGATGAAGACCACCTTGATGATCCGCAAGGTCAGCCTGACGCGCCTGCCCGGCCTGCGCGGCCCTGCCCTGTCGCTGTCCTGGTGTCTAGAGGCTGAGCGGCGAGCGCTAAGTACTCTCAACTGCCCAGCCCCTCGGTAGCTGACATGCGGTTCTGCAAGGTACAACGAGCGTGGCACCCGCGCCATGCCCGGCACATCGTAACTTCCTCTCGGTCAGAGATCGACGTTGTGGATGCCTATTGCCCCGGCCAAGATCGCTTAAATCGTTATATGTCGGTAAAAGCCCTTCGGCCCGTCTGGTCACGCCCGTTGTCGTACCGTTACTGTCCAGTTATGTGTCACGGCGGATGCATCGTCGTCACACGGGCCTGGACTGCCGTGGCACTGACATCTGCGGGTACTGCGACCGGGGGCCGCCAGGCGCCTCGCTCGACGATCTGGGGAGGCAGCGTTGCTAGATCGAGTCCGCCGGTTCCTGCGTACCGCCGGGGCGCTGGCGCTGGTCAGCGGATCGCTGGCCGGCGCAGGAGCGCCCGTCGTGGCGGCGGCCGGCATCGTGGTCAGGCCGATGTTGATCACCAGGTTCGCCTCGGCCGCCCAGGCGCCCAGCAACCAGGACTGCGTGCTGCAGTTCACCGAGCCCTGCTACCAGCCGGCCCAGCTCCAGGCCGCGTACAACGAGCAGCCCCTGTTCAAGCGCGGGATCACCGGCAAGGGCCAGACCATCGTGATCGTCGACTCGTTCGGGTCCCCGACGATCCGGTCGGACCTGCGGAGCTTCGACAACGCGTTCGGCCTGCCGGCCCCGCCGTCGTTCCGCATTATCTCACCGGCCGGGCGGGTGCCCCGGTATAACGGCAGCGGCATCGAACTCGGCTGGGCCGGGGAGACCACCCTCGACGTGGACTGGGCGCACGCCATCGCCCCCGGCGCGAGCATCCTGCTGGTCGAGACGCCGGTCCCGGAATCCACGGGGCTGGATGGCATCCCGCAGATCGTCGAGGCCGAGAACTACGTCATCGATAACCACCTCGGCCAGGTGATCAGCCAGAGCTTCGGCGCGGCCGAGGCCACGTTCCCGAGCGCCGCGTCCATCTACGGCATGCGCAGCGCGTACACCAATGCCGAGCAGAACCAGGTGACCGTCCTGGCCGCGGCAGGCGACGACGGGGCAACCGACCAATCCAACGCCGCGGGGACGCTGTTCTACACCCACCGGGCGGTCCTTTGGCCCGCCAGCGATCCGCTGGTCACCGCGGTGGGGGGCACGCAGCTGGCGCTCGACAGCACCGGCGCTCGGACCACGACGGACGTGGCGTGGAACGACGGCAGCAACGTCGGCCTGCTCAACGCGCTCACCGGCAGCCCCGACCCGACCGGCATCGCCACCGGCGGCGGCAAGTCGTCGATCTTCGGCCGGCCGTCGTACCAGAACGGCGTGGCCCGCGTCGTCGGCGATCACCGGGGTATCCCGGACATCTCCATGAGCGCCGCCTGCTCCGGGCTGGTCCTCACCTACAACAGCTTCGGCGGCGAGCCGTCCGGCTGGTACGCGGCCTGCGGCACCAGCGAGGCGACCCCCTTGTTCGCCGGGATCGTGGCGCTGGCCGACCAGATGGCCGGGCATTCCCTCGGCCTGATCAACCCGGCCCTGTACGCCCTGTCGGCCGAGCACGCGGCCGGGCTGGTCGACATCACCCAGGGGAACAACTCGGTGACGTTCACCCAGAACAACACCACCTACACCGTGCGGGGCTACAGCGCAGGCCGCGGCTACGACCTGGTCTCGGGAGTCGGTACCGTCGACGCCGCCCTGTTCGTCCCCGAGCTGGCCCAGGCGGCGGGCTGATACCGGGCGCGACGAGCCGGGCTGGCTTGGCCGAACAGCTTCGTTCCGGGCGGCGCCGAGGTTGCGCTAAGCTGGCTGAGCCCGCCGGGAACGGCAGGCACGCGCCATCAGTGGCGCGGCGGGACGTGGCCCAGGTTGGTTAAGGCGCCTGACTGGGGGTCAGGAGAGCAGGAGTTCAAATCTCCTCGTCCCGACAAATGGTAATTGCCCGTGGCCAAAATGTCAGTACCGGGCGCTATGGTACTACTATGGATGATGATTCACCGAAGAAACGAAATTGGTCGGATACCGACCTAACCAACGCGGTAGCGGAATCCAGGTCTTGGCGCGGCGTCATGCGCGAGCTCGGGCTATGCGTCACCTCAGCTGGATCCATCCGCGTAGTCAAGCGTCGTGTTGCTGCCCTCGGGCTCGACACGTCACACTTCACCGGGCAACGCACATGGTCTGACGCCGCGCTTAAACGAGCCGCAGCTTACGCCTACTCCTGGGATGAACTACTAGCCGCGATCGGCATCAAATCTCGTTCCGGAGATGATCGCATCCGGGTAAAAGCCCACGCGGTGCGCCTCGGACTTGACCTGAGCCACCTCACCGACCAGTCTCAGGAGACCGACTGCCAGGCAGCCCTGCAGCCAGCGCTCAGGAACCTGCGCCTGGCCGCGACATCGCTCGCCGCATCGTGGTTTTCACTGCATGGGTGCACCGTGGCCATCCCCGTAGAGCCGACGGTATACGACCTACTGGTCTCTACTCCGGACGGAATCAAGCGGGTCCAAGTCAAGACGACCACATACAACGGCAAGACAGGATGGCAGGTCGCGGTCGGTCGGAGGCGTTACTCGATCGGAAACAAGGAGCGGCAGATTCCGTACGACCCGGAATTGATCGACTGGTTTTTCATTGTCGACGGCGACCTCGCCATGTACCTGATTCCCAGCCGGGTCATTGGCGGGCGAGTCGCGATCCTCCTGCACACCTATACCAGTTACGTCGTTGGGAACGCCGCTGGGTTTATGACTCAGCGGCCGCGGGCGGCATTACGAGGCTCGCAGGCGTGAGACTGCGCCGCTCGTGAGCCGGCTGGTGCTCAGGTCGACGGGCCGCCGCATCTGGTGTTGACTAGGGCTATGCCTGTTGAAGGAGACTACGAGCCGAGCCCGGCGGCCTGGGTGCGCGATCAGGTGGAGCTGTACGAGGGGTCAGGCGGGGCGCAGGGCACGACGCTGCGCGAAACCGGACTGCCGGTGGTGATCGTCACCAACCGCGGCGCCAGGAGCGGCAAGGTCCACAAGACGCCGGTGATGCGGGTGGAGCACGGCGGCCGGTACGCCATGGTGGCGTCGAAGGGCGGCGCCCCGACGCACCCGCTGTGGTACTACAACGTCCGCGCGAACCCGCTGGTCGAGCTCCAGGACGGTTCGCGCAAGGAGGACATGGTTGCTCGCGAGGTCAGCGGCGCCGAACGCGCCGAATGGTGGCAGCGGGCGGTCGCCGCGTATCCGCCGTACGCGGAGTACCAGCAGAAGACCACGCGCGAGATACCGGTGTTCGTGCTGGAGCCTGCGGCCGGAGGGTGACGCGGCACCGCGCCCGGGCGTGACGCCGCCCGCTGGCTTGGGGTCCGGGCGGATCCGGCGGCCCTGCGGGGCGGCGAAAACAGGGAACGCTAGCCGTTGATCGTGCCGACGCCGGGGATGATGGGCCCGAAGATGCTCATGTAGCGCGGTCCGGCGTGCGAGCACGACGGGAGATCCCAGAAGGCGTTGGTCGCGCTGTGCTGGCCCGGCGGGTAAACGCGGAGCAACTGGGCCGTGTTCACGGCGTCGCATCCTGGTTCCGTGGACACCGCGGCGTCGTGGTAAGCCAGCATGGTGTGCGCGGTCGCGCCGGGCGCGAGGATCACCGGGTGCGGGGTGGTCGTCCGTTCCCAGTTCGCGGAGCTGCCGAGCTGACGGCCCTGGGCGTTGAGCGCCGAGACGCCGGGGAAGCCGAACAGCGAGCAGCTGTGCCCGCTCAGGTTGGTGAACTCCAGCGGGTAGTAGATGGTCCCGGCCGCCCCGTTGCCCTGGCCGGCCGCCACCCAGGCGCCCAGGTCGAAGGCGGTGCATGCGGAGACCGAGTTGGCCGAGACGCGCGCCGCGTTCGAGGAGGTCGTCGCGAAGGCGGCGGTGGCAACGATAAGCCCTCCGGCGGCGATGCCAGCGGCTATCGCAACCAGTCTGCGGGCGGTGGTGGAAAACAAACTCATGGCAGTCGTCCTGTAGTGAGCGGACCCGCGCTGTGCGGAGTCATGTTGTGGTTAAGACGGAGTTGGCCGGGATCTGGTTAAAGATCTCCTTTATACCGCTCGTGTTTCCGAGTTTCTTGACGAGGTAACCAGCGGCCGAGGGGTTGCGGCAGAAGTGGCTGGAGCGGCGGGGTGGCCGGTGAGGCCTGATTTGCCGGTGGTGGCCTGATGGGGCAGCATCGGCGGTGCTTTCTACACCGCCGATGACCGGAGTGTCCGCCGATGCTGCCTGCTGCGAGCCTACCCATGCCCGTGACCTGGCGGGACCTGCTGGAGGAGCTGGCGCCGGTGTTTGCGCGCCGGTCCACGCACCGGCTGTTCGTGGCGCTGGCGTGCGGGATGATCCTGGCGGATCGCAGCACGGTGGTGGGGATGGCCGCGGCGGCGGGGATGGCAGACCGGTGGCGGCGGGCCTGCTGGTTTTTCGCCGGCGCGGCCTGGGATGCCGATGAGCTGGGCCTGGCGGTGGCCCGGCTGATCGTGACGCACCTGCTCGCCGGCGGCGAGGCGGTCACGGTGGCGGTGGACGGGACGTTCTTTAAGCGGTGGGGCCCGAAGGTGTTCGCCGCCCGGTGGGCCTATGACGGGTCGGCGCAGGGCGGCAAGAAGGTCGCCTTCGGCAATACCTGGGTCGTCGCGGCGATGGTTATCTTGAGCTTTCGCGTCAGCCGGGGCTGTGACCTGCGGCGTCCCGTCGTGGACAGTGTTGCCGACGGGACACTAGGGGCCTGATGCTGGCTGTTTCACCGCCCTGGATCGTTACCTGATCGGGTCCGTGCCAGCCGCTGGTCGCCGAGTGCGCGGGCGAGCTGGCGGCGGAGGCGTGCGTTGTCTTCGGCGAGCTGCTTGTTGCGGTCGAGGGCGGCGGCGAGCCTGGCACGCAGCGACGCGTCGGTGGCCCGCTGGCCGGCCGGGATGGCGCCGGCGGAGCCGGCGTTTCCTGTTTTCTCGCGGAGCCGGCGGATCTGGCCGCTGATGTCGGGCTGGGTATAGAGCCACGACCGTGAGATCCCCGCGGTTTGGGCGACGCCGGCGAACGTCACGGGAATACCGGCCCGGTGGAGTTCGCGCAGTGCCTGGACGGCTTTGGCCCGTGTCAGTTCATGGCGCTGGGCGGCGGCCTCGGAGAGCGGGTCAGGATGCACCGGCGGCCGTCTCCTTCTCATCCGGCCCATCGGCTTCGAGGGCGGCGATAATACTGTCGAGGTTGCCGGCGACCTGCCGGTTCATCTCGACGACGCGGGCATGGCCTGCGGCTTCGGCCGCGGAAATGATCTGCAAGGTGGCCTGCCGCTGGGCATGATGCTGCGGGAGGAACTCCGCGGACGTCACGAACATCGGACATGTCAAACAACTGTTCGCATGCGGACAGGTTTTGACCAGGGGGAGCTGGCAGTAGCCATTCGGGAGCGCCTGGGTGGCGCGGGAGAGCTGCTGTTTCGCCCAGGCGGCGTCGCCGAGCGGCCCGTCGGGGCTGATCTGGACGGGCTGGCCTTCGGCGTTGACCTTGCGGGCTCTCTCCCAGTGCTCGCGGACGGTCTTATCGGACAGCCGGGCATAGAGCGCGGTCATCGCGGCCGAGTCGTGGTCGAGTATTTTCTGCACGACATGCTGGGGGACGTCGCGGTTGATCAGGACCGTGCCCAGCGTATGCCTCCACTGATGGGGAGTGAGATGGACCGGGTGCCCGTGCTCGTCGCGGATGTCGCAGTCTGCCAGCCAGCGTCCGAGGGCTGAGCGGTAGGTATCGGGTGCGATCGGCCGGGTTCCGTCGATGTTGGCGTGCGGGCGGGGGAACAGGATGGGAGTGCCTTCTGGCCAGCGGCCGGAGTTCCGGTGCCGCTGAGCGGTGATCATGGCCTGGAGCTCGTCGTCGATGGGCACGAGGGCCTCGCGTTTCATCTTGGTGTTGTAGTAGCGCAGGTAAGGGGCCCCATCGGCGTCGGTCACGACGCAGTCCGGGGACAGCCCGGTGGCGCTGGAGATCCGCAGCCCGCAGCGGATCAGGATGACGGTGATCAGCCGGTAGGCCGGGCTGTCCCACAGATCCAGGTTCGCGGGGTTCTCGGTCTGGGCGGCGACGTGCGCGGCAAGGGCGCGGGGCAGCCTGCGGTCCCGCCGCGGGCATTCGCCGGGGAAGAACATGGCGGTAGCCGGAAGTGACGGTTCCCAGCCGTGGCGGCGGATGGCCAGCACGAACGTGTTCAGTTCCCCTGCGGCTTCCGCGATAGCCCGCTGGTCGAGATCGAGGCGCAGGGCCGCCAGGTAGCGCTCGAGCAGTTCGCGGCTGACCTGGCGCATGCCCTGGATTCCGGACTGCCCGCAGAACGCCGAGAACCGCCTGATCGCGCGCAGTCCCTGATAGCAGGCGGACGGGCTGAGCCCGGTGCTGATCCGCCAGCGTGTCCACCGCTTGGCGGGCTCTTTGAGCCAGGGCTGGCTGATCCCGGCGAACTGCAAGATCGCGTACTTGCCTTCGGTGATGCCCAGTCTCCGCAGCCGCCAGGTGTCGCGGGGATACTCGCTGTCCCAGCCGCCCGGGCCTTCGGCCAGGGCAGCGACCTGGCGGTATGCGTAGGCGAGCAGGGCGGCCTGCTGCCCGCTGCGGTCCGTGCTGGCGGGGATCTGGCGGCGCCAGTCCTCTTCCCCGAACGCCAGCAGGGAGGAGGCGCCGCTCGCGGCGAGGACGCGGATGACTGCACGGATGTCGCTGGGCCTCGTCATGGTCATCGTGTCGTCACGGCGGCGCTGAAGGGCGTACTGGATCTCCAGTTTCTGCTGCCTGGGAAGCGGGGCAAGGTCAGCGCGCTCACGGTAGTCCGGGTTCGCGCATTCTCGGGCGAACTCTTCCGGGTCCGGCCGTCCCCGCAGTCTCCAGCGCTGCCGGTGCTGGCGGCAGAACGCCGTTCCCGTGTCGGCCCACAGGCCGCAGTAGCTGATCAGGCAGGACGGACGGTCGGCCCGTCCGGCGATCAGCGGCCTGCCGGCGGCCCAGGGGACGGGATCGGGCCGCCCAGCCCGGCGCCACTGGGCCGCGTGCCCGTCGCACAGCCCGCGCGTGCTGATGCCGAAACGGCAGCCGGGAACCTGGCAGCATCCGGAGCCGAGCGGCCCGTGCCCGAACCACGGCGCAGTGACCGAGTCCGGAAGGCGCGAGATCTCAGGCCGTCCGGCCTTGTTCCAACGCTGTAGGTGACCGCCGCACATCCCGCTGGAGTGGACAGGACGGGCGCACCCGTCCACCAGGCACACGCCGGTGCCGAAGACCGGATCTTCCGGATCGAAGACCAGCACGTCGGCACGGAACTCGGGCCGGACGGCGGCGAGCAGCTTTCCCAGCAGCCCCGGCACGCTGCCGCTGGCAGCAGCCCGGCCGGTCACGGTTCTTCCTCCGGGAAGACGGCCGCGGTGACGCTGACCGTGACGCCGCCGCGGACGCCGCAGGCGTGCAGGTAGACAGGCGTCCCGCCTGCGGCCGGGGTCTCGGTGACATCGTTCAGCCCCAGCGCCTGCTGCCATTGCCCGAACAGGCCGCGCCGGCCCGCGGCGGGGGCGTGGACCTGGCCGGACAGGGCCCCGCCGGACGCGGTAACGGTCCACGCGAGCACCGGGAGGTCCGGCTGCGAGGCCAGGATGGCGGACAGTTCGGCGGCAGCCCGCTGCTGCCACCGGGACCGGTCGGCCTGCGTGATCCAGCCGCCGCTCACCACGACACTTCCTTCCCGGCGAACCAGCCAGCCTTCTCCAGTGCCGCCCGCGCGTCCTCGACCGTCAGGTGCCCGTAGACCGAGTACGTGACTGATACCGACGAATGACCAAGAAGCGTCGAGACGACCTCGACCGGGACGCCGTCGCGCAGCCAGCGCGTGGCTGCGCTGTGCCGGCACCAGTGCGGATCGAACGCGATCCCGGTCCTGGCCCGGAGCCGCAGGACCAGGTCATAGGCCGCCTGGTAGGACCATGCGTGGCCTTTCGGCTCCGCCCAGATGTTGACGAAGACATGGTCGCTGTCGATGCTGCCGTACTCCTCGTGCAGGTAGTCGGCATACAGCCGGATCAGATCAGGGCCGACGGGGACCGTCCGGCCGCCGGACTTGGCCCTGGCCCCGTTTGCGTTCTCCCGCGGCACGATGCTGATCTCGCACTCGGCGGCGGCAATGTCCTCATGACGGAGCCCGAGTACCTCGCCAGCCCGGCAGCCGCTTTCGTAAAGCAGGGCGAAGAAGAAGCGGTCCCGGAGCCTCGTGCAGGCGTCCAGGATCGCCTGCATCTCGCCGGCGGTCAGCATCCGTGGCAGCTTCTTCGGGGCCTTCAGCGTGATCGCCCGGCCGCGATACGGCTTGTCCTTGCTGATGTGATGCAGGAAGGGCCTCCAGCCTCCTCTCCCGCCGGCCCTCCACACGGCCAGCAGGTCGCCGACATCGGCGCCGTTGCGGGCCTGATGCGCATAGAACGCGCTCACGGCCGCGAGCTTGCGGTTCACCGTCGAAGCCGTTACCCGGGCCGCCGCGGACGGCAGCACGGCGACCTCGCCCGACCGGCCCGCCGGGGGAAGCTGCAGCCAGGCGACGAACTCGCCGACGTCCTCCAGCCGGGCCTCGCGCCAGTCCAGGCCGCGGAAGCCGAGGAACTCCCAGTAATCCCTGAGATCGTGGGAGTACGCCTTCACCGTGTTCGGCGACCGGCCGACATCAGTCAGATAAGCCAGGAACCGGTCCACCGGGACGACCGGCACGTCGTCGTCCCCCAGGACCGTCCACGAACGGGTCCCCGAACCGGGGACCGTCACCGGACGCACGAGCATCGTCTCCTCCTTGAACAACGTCATGGACAAAGCAGGAGATAACCACGGATGAACCGCCATCCGGGCAGGTGAGAACGCTCGTGGTGGACGTTAAAGACACGTCAGTTGAGGCTGGAGATAACCATCGTGGTGGAGCTGCCGTTCTGCTCTTCCCCGGTGGCGCTGCCGGTGCTGTTCCGGCTGTGGCGCGGCAAGGGCACCGCCTCCCCCGTGGAGCTGGCCGCCGAGATGGTCAAGCTGCTGGCCGGGGCGTTCCCCGGGCGGCTGGTGCACGGGACCGGCGATGCCGCGTTCCACGGACGGCCGCTGGTGATCCAGGGCAGCACCTGGACAACCAGGCTGCCAGCGAACGCGGTGCTGTCCGGGCCGAAGCCGTCCCGGACCGGCAAGCGGGCCGGCCGCGGGTCAAGGGGGACCGGCTGGGCACCTGCGCCCAGATCGCGGCATCGGCTACCTGGACCGGTGCGGTCATCCACGTCTACGGGCACGACACCGCGGTGCAGATCGCCGCCGCTGAGGCGCTGTGGCACGGCAGCTTCAACACCGCCCCCGGCCGCGTGGTGCTGGTCCGGGACCCCGGCTCCGGCAAGCCGTATGACCTGGGCCTGTTCACCCTGGACACCGGCGCGGACCCCGCCGCTATCGCCGCACGGTACTCCTGGCGGTGGCCCATCGAGCCGTCCAACGCCACCGGAAAGCAGATCCTGGGAGTCGGGGAGGCCTGCAACCGGGTGCAGAAGGCGGTCGAGCGCACCGTCCCGTTCGGATTCCTGGTCCAGGCCCTGCTGATCACCTGGTACACCTGCCGGGCCTACGACCCCGCCGACATCGACCGCAGACGCCGGCTGTGCCCGTGGTACCGCAGCAAGACCAGCCCGTCGCCCGCCGACATGCTCACCAGGCTGCGCCGCGAGTTCCCCAAGGCCCCATTTTCGGCCATCCGCCCAGGCCAGGATGACCCTGATCAAATCAGCCCGGATGCCTGGACCTGCGGCAGCACCACCGCCTAACTCAGAAACACGAGATACCGAATGGACGGCAGTGACAGCCATACCGAACGGGCGGTGGTGACAGTGCCCGGTCACCCGGATCCCGCAAGGGGGGATGCCCTGCGACTCGGCACGCCCGTCCGGGACACTGGTGCGATGACCGGGCGGGCAGAACTCGTGCGCAGGGCCCACGCTCACGGCGTGGCGGTCTCGTACCGCGACTGGCGGGGCCGGGTCGTCGAGGTCGCGGACGAGACGCTGGACGCGGTGCTGCGCGCGATCGGTGATGATGGTGCCCTGGCCGCTCCCGCGGCTGCCGGGGTTTGCCGGCCGGGGGGCGGCGGTGGCGTGGCTGCGTTTCCGGACCACAGGTGCTGGGGATTCACCGTGCAGCTGTACTCGCTGCGCTCTCGCGCCTCCTGGGGCCACGGCGACCTGCGCGACCTCGCTGAGCTTGCCGCCTGGAGTGGCCGCGAGCTCGGCGCCGACTTCGTGCTCGTCAACCCGCTGCACGCGGCCGAACCGCTGCCGCCGGTCAGCCCGTCCCCGTACCTGCCGATGAGCCGGCGCCACGTCAGCCCGCTGTACCTGCGCGTCGAGGACATCCCCGAGTACGCCGGGCTCGGCGCGGCCGATCGCGCCAGGATCGACGCCCTCGCCTCGCCGCTGCGGGCCGCGAGCACGACGGCCGCCTTGCTCGACCGGGACGCGGTCTGGACCGCCAAGCGCGCGGCGCTCGAGATCATCCGCGCGGTCCCGCTCAGCCCGGTCCGGCGCGCGGAACTCGACGAGTTCATGACGCGCGACCGCGACGCGGTCGATGAGTGGGCCGCCTGGTGCGCGATCGCCGAGGTGCACGGCCCGGACTGGCGGGCCTGGCCGCCGGCGCTCGCCGATCCCCGCTCGCCGGCGGTGACGGCGCTCCGCCGGAGGCTCGCGGACCGGGTCGAGTTCCACGCCTGGCTGCAGTGGCTCGCGGCGGAGCAGGCCACAGGGGCGCAGGCCGCCGCCCGGCGGGCCGGGATGAGCATCGGCGTCATCGCCGACCTGGCCGTGGGAAGCCACCCCGGCGGGGCCGACGCCTGGGCGAGGCAGGACGTGATCGTTCCCGGCATCAGCGTGGGCGCGCCGCCGGATGAGTTCAACCAGCGGGGCCAGGACTGGACGCTTCCGCCGTGGCATCCGGGGTGGCTCGCCGCGCAGCAGGGCAGGCCGCTGGCCGACCTGGTCGCCGCGACCATCCGCCACGCCGGGCGGCCTGCGCGTCGACCACGTCATGGGCCTGTCCCGGCTGTGGTGGATCCCGGCCGGGATGGCGCCGGGCATGGGCACCTACGTGCAGTACGACCACGAGCTCATCGGCGGCGTGCTGGCCGGTGAGGCGGCGCGCTCGGGCGCGCTGGTCATCGGCGAGGATCTCGGCACGGTGGAACCGTGGCTGCGCGAGTTCCTGGCCGCGCGCCGGGTGCTCGGCACGTCCATGCTGTGGTTCGAGCGCCGGGCGGACGGCACGCCGCGCCGGCCCGGCGGATGGCGCCGCGGCTGCCTGGCCACCGTGGGCACGCACGACATGCCTCCGGCCGCCGCGTTCCTCACCGGGGAGCAGGTCACCATCAGGGCCGGGCTCGGCCTGCTCACCCGGCCTGAGGCGGGCGAGCGGGCCGCGGCCCGTACCGAGGCGGCCAGGTGGCTCAGGGCGCTGGCCCGTGAGGGCCTGCTCGCCGGGCCGGACGGCCTTTCCTCGCCCACTCCCGAGGAGTTCACGGTCGCCCTCTACGGCTACCTGACCAGGACCCCGGCGATGTTGATCGGCGTCTCGCTGGCCGAGGCCGCGGGCGAGCGCCGCCCGCAGAACATGCCGGGCACGGTAGACGAGTACCCGAACTGGCGGATCCCGCTCGCCGACCGTGACGGCGAGCCTGTGCTGCTCGACGACCTCCCGGCGCACCTAGGCGTCCGCGCCGTGGCCCGGGTCGTGTCGAGCGGCCTGAGCCACGGGCCGCGCTAAGCGGGCCAATCCTGGGCCCGCAGCACGGGCGGACACGCAGGTGCCGCAAGCGCGGTCGACCCGGCCCCGGACACCGCGACACGAGCGACACGGTGGCGGCGAAGCACTGAACTGCTAACTCCCTGCGGCTGCTCAGCCGTAGGCCGCGCCGGAGCAGTTGCCTGCGAACTCCGGATTGGCCATCACCGTGCCGAGGTTCGTCCCGCCGTAGCGGCTGACGTCAGAAGGACCGTACTCCTTGTCCCCGCCGAAATTCTCCACGGTGTTCGGCAGGTTGCCGCCGAAGTTCCATGCGCACGAGGTCAGGTGCGACCCGAGCGAAGAGGGCTGCGAACTGAGTGACCAGTACGGGTAGAAGTGGGCGCTGATCGGCGGGACCACGCAGCCTCCACCGGTGCCCGTGTCGCACTGGAAGGCCGATCCGCTGATGTCGGTCTCGAACTGGATCTGCGCGTACGGCTGCCCGCTGGCCAGGAACGGCCCGACGTATTGGAACGCCGTCGGACGGTTCGGGCTTCCGTTCGGCCACGCCCACGACTGATACGACACGCCATTGAAGGTGAGGTTTCCGTTCTGCCAGCGGTCGGAGAAGCACTGGTTATCATCCGACCACGCAGTGCCGTTGACTCCGTTGATCTGGATGGGCCTGGAGCCCTCCGGGAAGCAGAAGCCGTTGGCGAACTCGCAATGCAACCCGGTATCCGCGTATTCGGACGGGCAGCCAATCGGGGTGCCGTACGGACCCTGGGTCAGCGCGTTCTGGCAGGCGATGCCGGCCCCGGTCGGGGTGCACGGGCCCATGCCCACCATGTTGCCTTCCGATCCGCCCACGCAGGTGTCGTAGACGTCGTTGTCGGTGAAGCTCGTGCCGTCCGGGTATCCGGTCGCGAACGGATCCTGGTTGCTCAGGGAGCTGCATACCTCGGAGTGACCGATCTCCTGCACCATCAGGGGTCCGCCGGCCACGTCAGCGGCCCACGGGATCTGGTTGGCGGCCGACGCGGTGCTGAACTCCGCGTGGAAGGTGAACGGGGTGCCGTTACAGGTGTTGATGTTGGTGTCCATGAAGCCGTTCCTGGCGCTGGCTGTCATCCACGCGGTCTGACCCGTAGTCAGGTCATGGATGGTGGTCGTGAACCCCTTGCTCGGGTCAGTTATCGAAATCTGGAGTACGTCACCGGGGTTGAACAGCAGCGTGTGGGCATTCGGCAGGAAGGTATTTACGTCGGCCAGCTGCGGGCTGGGCGGCCCGGCCGGGACGCCGTTGGTCTCGAGGAACGCGAAGTTGGTTGGCTCCTCGCAGTTGGGGTTGCAGGTGAAGAAGTTGAAGTTGCACTCGAGGCTGTCGATGGTCAGTGCCGCGCACCACTTGGTCACGCTGCAGCTCTCGCTGTCGACGAACGGGGTGAAGCCCGGCGGGTACAGCTGCAGCTCCATGAACGCGGATCCGGCGTCAGCCGGGCTGGTGGGATCGCTGATGTTGCTGTCGCTGTCCGGCGTGCACGGGTTCTGCGGGTAAGACTGCGGGTCACACATCGCCAGCCCGAACCACGGCGCGACGGACAGTTCGCCGTAGTTGGTGACGCTGCCGGACGCGGTCGGGGCCGCGGCCGGGTTCACTGGGAGCTTGGCGTAGTACGTCATCGTGTTGGCGGAACCGGGCGTGCTGGAGATGAACCTGATGCCCGGCTCGTCGTGGCCCACGTACCAGCCGTTGTCGACGAAGGGGCGGTCCTTACCGCCCTTGAGACTGACCGGGTCCGTGCACAGGACGCCGGCGAGCTTCCTGACCGTCTTGTACGCCTTGCTCCAGCCGTTGCAGTCGAGCTCGTTGGCCGCATTCGGCTTGATGCCAGGCGAGTCAGCCGTATTTGCCTTTGCGGAGGCGGCTGCGGCGGTGGACGCCCCGGCCGAGCCCGTCAGGCTGAGCTGACAGATGACGGCGATCCCGATCGCGGGCACCAGCAGCAGCCGCCATCGTCGCGAGCTGGTCCGCGGCGTCGGTCCCCCGAACGTCGCCGAACTCCCTCGTGCTGACCAGCGAATGCGCATGGGAAATCCTTATCGCTCGCGCGCGCCGTTTAGTCCCTGAAGCGGGCGGGGGCAAACGGTCAACGCCACTGTTACCGTCCCGGGATACGAGACGCTTGCCGACGGGACCTAACCATTCCACAAACCCGCAGCTAAGGGCCGCAGGACATCGCCTGGCAGCTGAATTGTTATTTACTCGCTCCGGGTTTGGGAGGGTTAGATTACGCTCCACCAGACCGCCGGGAAGGCGGCTGTCCGTCCCGCAAAATCGGTATTTACCGGTGCAGGGATTTACGGGCAAAGAACTCACGAGTTCCGGCCACGAATCCGCCCGCTGAGCGTCCGGGCCAAAACCGCGACGACAGCTAGCAGCGCGCGACTACGCCTACCGGCGGGAGCGAGCCCGCGAGAGATACCGCACGTACGCCGCGGTGAACAGGGCGCGTCGTTCTGCGGGTCGGCAGCGCTGGGACCGCCGGCTGGGTAGAGTCCAACGCGTGACCACCCGCGATGAACTGGACGCGCTCTCTTCGCGTGAGCTGCACGACATGGCCGTGCGGCGCGCGCTGCACCACGGTGACGTGGAGTTCCTCTGGGAGTTGCTGCGCGCCCTGCCTGCGGCCGAGGCCTCCGAGGGACATCCCGCCCAAGCCGGGAGGGACATCAGCAAGGTCTCCTCACTGATCGCGGACGCGATCGACTCCGGGCAGGGCGACCTCGCCGAGGCCCTTCGGCCCCTCTACCTCGACTACCTGGTCAAGCACGGCGTCACCAGCTGAGTTCGGGCGCCCCGGCCGACCCTGCGCTGGCAGCAGGATCTTTGAGCTCCCGGCCCGCGCCCCGCACGCAAACGGGGCTTGCGGCGCACCAGCCCCGTCTACTATCGGTGCCTAGGCGCCACAAGCCCCATTACGTTCCGCCCCGGATGGGGCGCGCGTGGCCGGACCCGGTCTTTGGGCCCGAGGCCACCGGACCCGCCCGGACTTACTCGTGGGTGTTGAGGACGGCCTCGATCTCCAGGTTGAGCGTGACCTTGTCGCTGAGGATCATGCCAGCGCTGGCGCCCGGGATGGGGCCGTTGTAGCTGACGTTCCACTCGTTCCTGTCGATCTCGGCGGTGGCGGAGAAACCGGCCCGCGTGCCGCCGTACGGGTCGGGGCTGAAGCCGTTCACCTCGAGCCGGAACGTGACCGGCCGGGTGACGCCGTGGAGGGCGAGCTCGCCGTCCAGCAGGTAGTCATCCCCGGCGGGGCGGATCCCGGTCGAGCGGAACGTCATCGTGGGGTGCTTCTCCACGTGGAAGAAGTCCTCGCTGCGGATGTGGTTGTCCCTGGTGTCGTTGCCGGTGTTCACCGAGGCCAGGTCCACCTCCGCCGTCACGCTGGACTGCAGGGGGTCGCCAGCGGTGACGATGGTCCCGTCGAACTTGTCGAAACGCCCGCGGACCTTGCTCACCATCATGTGCCTGACGGTGAACGACACTTCCGAGTGCACTGGGTCTATGGTCCAGGTCCCCGCGACGTAGCCCGGAATCTCCACGGCGGTCTCGGTCATCATTCCTCCAGTAAGTTGGTTCTCACCGGTATGCAACTTCGTTTGCGTACCTGACTTCCTGATAGTAACCTGGAATCATTGAAGCGTCAAGTACTAGGCGACATCGGGCTTCTGGCCACGTAGCCTGGTGGGGGACCGAGGAGGCGATTGTGGAGGATACCGGGCAGGTCGACCCGGTTCGCGAGCCGTCTGGCCTGGCTGAGGCGGGCGCGGTGGCTGAGCTCTCCGAGCTTGAACTCTCCGCGCTGGCCGGTGAACCCTGCGCCGCAGCGGAGCTCTCCGGGGTGGCCGACGATCCGTGCCTGGCCGAGGAGGCGGCGGGTGAGCCGTCGGCCTGCCGGGCGCGGGAGGTTCTCCAGCGCGTCGGCGACAAGTGGTCGGTTCAGGTGATCGACCTGCTCCGCGAGGACACCATGCGGTTCACCGAGCTGCACCGCTCGATCGACGGCATCACCGCCAGGATGCTCACCGTGACGCTGCGCGGCCTCGAACGCGACGGCATCGTCACCCGCACCATCCATCCCGTCATCCCGCCGCGCGTGGACTACGCCCTGACGCCGATGGGACGGACGCTTTGCGACACCATCGGCCAGCTTGTCACCTGGGCGGACAGTCACGTGTTCGAGATCGAGGCCGCCCGAGCCGCCTACGACGGGAAGCACGCCAGCCAGTAGGCTGGCCTGGTGGGGCACCCGGGCGAGGCGGACGACAGGCTGCGGCGCGGTTCGTCGTTCGGCGCCGCGGCAAGCGCCTACGCGGAGCACCGGCCCAGCTATGCCGAGGCCGCCGTCCGCTGGGCCCTGGAGCCGGTCTGGCCGCGTCGGCCGCTCCGCGTGATTGACCTCGGCGCGGGAACCGGCAAGCTGACCGCCACCCTGATCCGCCTCGGTGCCGATGTCACCGCCGTGGAACCCGACCCGAAGATGCTCGCCGTGCTGCGGCGCGACCTGCCGCTGGCGCGGTCGCTGCCCGGCCGGGCGGAAGAGATCCCGGTACCCGACGGCAGCGCCGACGCCGTCTTGGCCGGCCAGGCCATGCACTGGTTCGACCTCGATCGCGCGCTGCCTGAAATCGCGCGGGTGCTCTCCCCCGGCGGCGTCCTCGCCGGGCTCTGGAACGTCGACGACGACCGGGTGGACTGGGTCGCGGGCCTGGGCGAGCTCAGCAATCGCGCCTCCAGCGTCACGCTGCTCAGGTGGCGGGACAGTAACCCAGACTCCCGGCAGGAGCGCCTGCTCACCGAGGGCACTAAGTTCTTCGGTCCGGCGCAGATCGGCGAGTTCGAGCACGCGCACCGGCGGACCGCCGACTCTCTGGTGGCCATGATCGCGACTCACTCCCACCTCCTCGTGATGGAGGAGACCGAACGAACCCGGCTGCTCGCCCAGGTCCGCGATTTCCTCCATGGCCGGCCCGAGACGTCCGCGGGCGAGTTCATCATGCCGATGGTCACGGTCGGGATGCGGGCCGTGCGCAGGTAATGACGCGCGCGGAACGGATCACGGGCTGACGGGCTCCCCGGCCAGCCAGGCCGCGCCGCGCTGGTACAGGCGCTCTACCTCTGGGCCGCGCAGGCCCGGCATATCGGGCTTGACCGGGTAGCCGGCCTGGACCTGCAGGTACGCCAGGTATCTGTAGCCCTCCGGGTACCGGGCGAGCAACTCGGAATCCAGGGCAAGCGAGGCGCCCGGGTCGACGGGATCCAGCCGGTCCTTCTCGTAGACGGGCTGGCGCAGCACGATCCCCCAATGTGCTGCTGCTAGTCCGGGGGGGCGACCCCCCTGGACCCCCCGCGCACGGGGGGGCTCTCCGCCCCCCCGTTCCCCCCCGACCCCCCCTTGGGGGGGACTCCCCGGCCCTTCAGGCCCCGCCTCCCGGATCCCGGCCCCCGGTTCCTCCCGGATCCGCTTTTCGAAGAAGTCGTAGAACCGGCCGGTGCACGCCACGTCGCACAGCACGCCTTCGACCTCGCCGCGCTGCATGATCGTCATCCTGGTCTGCGCGATGGCCCGCGTCCCGGCCAGGGTGATCCGGCAGCCGCCGGTGAAGTGCAGGATGTTGACCCCCCGGGCCTGGCCTTGCTGGCTGACCCTGATGAAGTCCTCCTTCGGGCCCTGGAACCAGGTCGCCATCATGTAGCCGTCCTCGTGCCAGCAGGCACGGAAGGCTTCCCAGTCCCCGGAGTCCCTCGCGTTGGCCCAGGTCTCAACCACGTCCCTGATCATCAGGCGGTCGGCAAGCGCAGCGTCCACCTGGGCACCGTAATGCATGCCCGTGGGCGGGCACCACTAGTCGTTCGGGCATATTGAAAGGGAGCGCGCGGGATGCGGGCACCCGGCCACCCGGCCGGCGCGGCCCGTCCTGACAGTGACGCGCCGTAGAATCGCGGCGTGAACGAGCCCGGCGACGGAACGGCCAACGTGAGCGGGGCGGCGTTCGAGGTCCTGCGCCGGGTGTTCGGCTACGACTCGTTCCGCGGGGAGCAGCGGGAGATTATCGAGCACGTCTGCGGCGGAGGGGACGCCGTCGCGCTGATGCCCACGGGCAGCGGCAAGTCGCTGTGCTACCAGATCCCCGCGCTGGTGCGCGAGGGCGCCGGGGTGGTCATCTCGCCGCTGATCGCGCTCATGCAGGACCAGGTGGACGCGCTGACCGTGCTTGGCGTGCGGGCGGGGTTCCTGAACTCGACGCAGGATCCCGACGAGCGCCGCGGGGTCGAGTACGCGTTCATGGACGGCAAGCTCGACCTGCTCTACCTGGCGCCGGAACGGCTGCGGACCGACGCCGCGCTGCGGCTGCTCGACCGGGGCACCGTGGCGCTGTTCGCGATCGACGAGGCGCACTGCGTGGCCCAGTGGGGGCACGACTTCCGGCCCGACTACCTGGGGTTGTCGGTACTGCACGAGCGCTGGCCGGCGGTGCCGCGGATCGCGCTGACCGCCACGGCGACCAGGCAGACGCTCGGGGAGATCGTGGCGCGGCTCGGGCTCGGCCAGGCCAGGCACTTTGTGGCGAGCTTCGACCGGCCCAACATCACCTACCGGATCGAGCCGAAGAACGAGCCGCGCCGACAGCTGCTGCGGCTGCTTCGGAACGAGCACCCGGGCGAGGCGGGCATCGTGTACTGCCTGTCGCGGGCTTCGGTGGAGAAGACCGCCGACTTCCTGTGCTCGGAGGGGTTTGTCGCGCTGCCGTACCACGCCGGGCTGGACGCGCGGACCCGGACTTCGAACCAGTCGCGGTTCCTGCGCGAGGACGGGCTGATCATGGTGGCCACCATCGCGTTCGGGATGGGCATCGACAAGCCGGACGTCCGGTTCGTCGCGCACCTCGACCTGCCTCGTTCGGTCGAGGGGTACTACCAGGAGACCGGGCGGGCCGGGCGGGACGGCGCGCCGGCCACCGCGTGGCTAGCCTACGGGCTGACCGACGTGGTGCAGCAGCGGCGGATGATCGATGAGTCGGAGGGTGACTTCGCGCACCGGCGGCGGCTGGTCGCGCACCTGGACGCGATGCTCGCGCTGTGCGAGACGGCCGGGTGCCGACGGGCGCAGATGCTGTCGTACTTCGGCGAGGAGGCGGCCGGCCCGTGCGGGAACTGCGACACGTGCCTGTCGCCGCCGTCGGTCTGGGACGGGACGGTGGCGGCGCAGAAGCTGCTCTCGGCCGTGGTGCGGCTGTCGCGGCTGGGCGGTCCGTCGTTCGGCGCCGGGCAGCCGATCGACATCCTGCTCGGGAAGAAGACGCCGAAGGTGCTGTCCTATGGGCACGAGGAGCTGCCGGTGTTCGGCATCGGGAGCGAGTTGAGCGAGGGCGAGTGGCGGGCCGTGGTCCGGCAGCTGCTGGCGTCCGGCCTGCTCGCGGTCAAGGGCGATCACGGGACGCTGGCGCTGACCGACGCGAGCGCGGAGGTCCTGCGCGGGGATCGGCAGGTGATGTTCCGGCGGGAGGCGCCGCGGCCGGTTGCCTCGGCGGCGGGATCCTCGGGGTCTTCGGGGTCTTCGGGTCGGGGCGGGCGCGCGGCCCGGGCGGGGCGGGCAGCCGGCGCGGTGGGAGGTGCCGAGGCGGGCGAGGGGGCGCGCGGGAAGTCCCGGACTGGCCGGATGACCAGCGCGGACCTGCCGCCCTCGGCCGAGCCGCTGTTCGAGCGGCTGCGCGCGTGGCGGACGGGCGTCGCGAAGGAACTGGGCATGCCGCCGTACGTGATCTTCCACGACGCGACGCTGCGGGAGATCGCCGCCGCGCCGCCCGCGACGCTGGCCGAGCTGACCCTGGTGAACGGCGTCGGCGAGACCAAGCTGGGCAGGTACGGCCAGCAGATCCTCGACGTCCTCGCCGAAGCGACCTCGGCCGAGGCTGGGCCGGGCGCCTAGGGCTCGTGCGAACTCAATGGTTGCCGCTTCCTAACGAGTCTTCTGGTTGGCTGCCACTTCCATCGACTGCGCCTAGCTACCGGTGATGTTGATGAGGGTGCTGAGGCGGGGGACGGGGATCTGGACGGCGCGGGGCCGGCGGCTGGGCGCTAACCGGATACGCGGACCTCGTACCAGTAGCCGCCGTTGAGGTCGAGTTTGTTGCCGCTGGCCTGGCCCGGGCCGCTGTCGCCGATGTAGGTGTACAGGGGATGGCCGTCGTAGGTCGCCTGCAGGGAGCCGTCGGGCCTCTTGATCGTGCCGAGCGTGCCCGTCACGCCTGGCCCGGCTCTGGGGGCGCCGTACACCGGCGGCCAGTACGCGGCGCAGGACCCGGTGCACTTGGAGGTCGTCGGGGTGTCGGGGGCGAACAGGTAAAGCGTCAGGCCCTGAGCATCGGTGAGCACGGTGACGCCGCCGATGTCCGCGGTCTTCAGGACCACCTCGGTGCCGTGGACGGCGGCCGAAGCGGGCCCGCCCGCGTTGGCCAGCCCCACGCCGAGCAGGGCCAGGGCGAGCACCGAGACGACGCCGACCCCGCCGATCACCATCGACACGGCCGCCTGCACCCGCGCCAGCAGGCGGACCGTGGAACTGACCGACTCATCGGCCTCCCGCACGGGGTCGGCGGCGATCGAGGCCATGATCAGTACGCCGAAGGCGGCGACCTCGATCAGCCCGGCGGCGATCCCCGCCCTCGTGCGGATTTCCCTGAACCCGAACAGCCCGCTCCAGACCGCCAGCAGGTAGGCGCTGATCGTGGACAGCGCGAATGCGGCGCTGGCGGCCGCGGCGATCCTGCTGTGCGTCACGAGGACCGCGACGGTGAGGATGTACCCCACGATGAACTGCATGAGGAACAGCCAGCCGATGGTGGGGATCGACCGGTATCCGGTCAGGTAAAGGTACAGGTGGATGCTCGCGGACGCGGCAAGCAGCAGCGCTCCGACGATCCGCAGCCGCAATTCCCACGGGCTGATCGGTCTGCGTCGGCGATGCCTGCCCACCGCCTTAGTCCGCCTCGTTTGCCCACCGCCCTTGCCTACTGCCCCATACCAGTAGACGTCGCCCGCTGGGCGCGGGTTCATCCTGGGACGCAATTGTGTGGGGCAATACAGGCTATTCGGTCAGCTGCCGTCGGGGTAACCGCCTCGGTGCAAAACCATCGGATAATACGGCAGGCCGTTGGGGCCGGGGCCGTTGGGGCCGGGGCCGTTGGGGCCGGGGCCGTTGGGGCCGGGGCCGTTGGGGCCGGGGCCGTTGGGGCTGGAGCTGCTCGGGAGCGCTGGAATCCGGGAGCGCTGCGGGCGACGGGGGCGTTCTCGGACCGGAGCTGGCGGTGAGCAGGCCGGCCGAGCGCAGCCGCTCGCTTCTGGCGGCCGCCCGGGGATCGCCGGGGCGTTCGGGATCGGACGTGACGTGCCACCCGGTGCGGGCGAGTAGTTCGGTGGCCTCGGCGGCCGGGAACGCGGACCTGGCCGGCTCCCCCATGGCCGCGACGGAGGCCTGGAAGCGGGCCCGGGCGCCCTGGTCATGCTCGCCGGACAGGGACACGCTGATTGCCAGGCGGCTGCCCGCGCCTGCGACCTGGCGGAACTGATCAAGAACCTGTTCGACGACCACCGCCTCCAGGTAAACGGCGACGCCCTCGAGCAGGAACAGGCCGGGCGCGTCCGCGTCCAGCCCGGCCCGGAGTAGCAGGTCCGCCACCGGGTCGCGAGCGAAGTCGGCCGGCACGAACCGTACGTGAGCGGCGACGAGGCCCAGCCGGTCCAAGCGCTGCCGCTTGTCGGCCTGAGTCGCGGGATGATCCACCTCGAACCAGCGGACGCCCGGCTTGGCGTATCGCAGGGCCCGGCCGTCGTAGCCGGCGCCGCCGACGATGACCTGCCGCACGCCCTGGTCGAGGGAGCCGACCACGAGCCGGTCGAAGAACGCCGTGCGCGCGGCCAGGTACTGGTGCATGCGTCCCTGCGGTACCTGGAGGTCGCCCACCACGTCACGCGCCAGCGCCTCATCCCCGGGGGCATCGCCGTAGGGAGCCGGGACCCTGGCGAAGTCGAGCCGGTACGCCGCCACCCGGCGGGCCGTCCCCGATGGGCTGGTCTCGTCCACGTCAGCTCATGTCCATAGTGGCTCAGCCCCCGCCGGTCCCTCCGTCACCGGCCCATTCTGCCACGTGGCCTCCGGCGGCCCTCGGCCAGCGCCGAGGCGTATGGCAGTGTGGGCCGCATGACGACTGATTCCGCGCATCGCGGCGTGCGGCTCGAACGCATCCAGAACGGCAGGTACACGGCGATCAACGAACGCGGCGGCCAGATCAGCATGGGGACCGGGGAGGGAACCGACTTCACGCCGGTCGAGTTGCTGCTCGCCGCGATGGGCGGCTGCACGGCGGCTGACGTGGACGCCCTCACCTCACGTCGGGCCGAGCCCCAGGCATTCGAGGTCCTCGCGGACGCGGAGAAGGTCCGCGACGAGCGCGGCAATCACCTCACCGACCTGCTGGTGACCTTCCGGATCTCGTTCCCTGAAGGCGAAGCGGGCGACCGGGCGAGGGAACTGCTGCCCGATGCCGTGAAGAAGTCGCACGACCGCCTGTGCACGGTGAGCCGGACCATCGAGCTCGGCACCCCGATCGCGACGCGAATCGAGTGATGCCCGACGGCCCAGTTTCTATTAGGCGTGCCAGCGGAAGCGCCAGGCGGTGAAGGCGGCTCCGGCGGCGGTCCACAGGGCGAGGTCCGCCAGGTCCCACGCGGGGAAGGGACGCACCGCGTAGGCGTGCTGGAGCACCTGGGCCAGGGGCTTGACCGGGAACGCGGCCACCGCGTGCGAGAGCCAGGCGGGCAGTCCGCTGAACGTCGGATCGAACACGCCCGAGATGATCGCGATCGGCAGGAAGGTGGCGTACGCGACGAGCCCGGCGGCTTCCGCGCTGCTGATCACCGAGCTGATGGCCAGGCCGAGGGTGGCGAAGCATACGATCCCCAACGCGAGCCCGCCGGCCAGGGTCGGCAGCCCGCCCGCGCGCGGCCCGGCGCCGAAGACGAGCCAGCCGATCAGCCCGGTGCACGCGGTGATGAGGACCGCGGTCGCGACGGTGCTCGCCAGCAGGCCGCCGAGGTAGGCCGCGGACGGCAGCGGTGTCGTCCTGATCCGCTTGAGCACGCCGTCGTGGCGCAGCACCGCGACCTTGGATCCGAGGTTCACGTAGGCGGCGACGATCACCCCGAAGGCCAGGATGCCGGGCACGAAGACCGTGGTGTTCTTGATGTCCGTGCCCGGCAGGCGCGAGCCCACGTTGGCCGCCCCGATCAGCAGCAAGATCATCAGCGGGAAGACGAAGGTGAACAGCGCGTACTCGGCGCTGCGCCAGAAGCTTCGCTGCTCGAGCAGCGCCTGGCGGGCGGCCAGGCGAACCGTTCTCGTCAAGTCCGGTCTCCGTTTGGCGTGGCCCCGGTGAGCTGCAGGTAGGTGTCTTCGAGGCTGGGCGCGGTCACGGTGAGGCGGTCCAAGTCGCCCAGGCGGTTCTCCAGCGCCCAGCCGAGGAGCTGGCGCAGCGTCATCGCCGCGTTGCCGGTGTGACAGACCGACAGCGGCCCGCGCACCGCCAGCTCGATCCCGTCCGGCGGGGCGACCTGGCCACGGCGGACGGCCGCCGGCGTGATGAAGGAGATCCGGGTGGCCAGGCCGGCCAGCGCGGCCACCTCCTGCGTCGTCCCTGACAGTTCGATCCGGCCCGCCCTCAAGATGGCGATCCGGTCGGCCAGCCGCTCCGCCTCGTCCAGGTAATGGGTGGTGAGCAGGATCGTCTTGCCCAGGCCGCGGAGGTTCTCGATCGCCGCCCAGCACCGCAGGCGGGCCTCGGGATCGAAGCCGGTGGTCGGCTCGTCGAGGAAGACGATGTCGGGATCGCCGGCCAGCGCGAGCGCGAAGTCGAGCCGGCGGCGCTGGCCCGCGGAGAGCCGGCGGACCTGGGTGTTCCGTGCCCCGGTCAGCTCGACCACGTCGAGGAGGTCGGCGAGCGGGCGCGGGTTCGGGTAGTACGTGCGCCAGATCTCGATGAGCTCCCCCACGCGGGCCTGCCGCGGGAAGCCGCATTCCTGCAGGACCATCCCGGCCCGCTCGCGGAGCCTGGCCTGCTGCGCGGCCGGGTTGAGCCCGAGGACCCGGACCGTGCCGGCGGTCGGCGGCCGGAAGCCCTCCAGGATCTCCAGGGTGGTGGTCTTGCCCGCGCCGTTCGGGCCGAGGAGGCAGAACACCTCGCCGTACCGCACGTCGAAGTCGACGCCGTGCAAGACCTCGGTGGCGCCGAAGCTCATCCGCAGGCCGCGGACCTGTACCGCGAGGCTGTCCGCCGCCGCGGGCGGCCGCTCATATGTGACACGCGTGTCAGTCATCACCAGGATTATATGGAGAGCAGTCAACGGTTCACTAAGCCACGATCAAGATCAGCCAGAGGTTCCCATCAGGCGGAACGAGAGACGATGAAGCAAGCCGACGTGACCACGCTGCGGATGCTGCGCCGCGCGAGGGATCAGATCGACCGCGATTACGCCGAGCCGATCGGCATACCGGCGCTGGCCGCCGGGGCGGGATTCTCGCGCGAGCACTTCATCCGCGCCTTCCGGGCGGCGTACGGCGAAACGCCGGGCAGGTACCGGACCAGGCGGCGGGTGGAGCGCGCCTGCGAGCTGCTCCGCTCGGCCAACCTGACCGTGACCGAGATCTGCTACCTGGTCGGCTTCACCAGCCTGGGCACGTTCAGCGCCCGCTTCACCGAACTGGTCGGCCTGTCCCCCACCGGGTACCGGCGCGAGGCGGTCAGGCGCGGCGGGCCCGCGCCCATCCCCGGCTGCTTCGTGCTCATGTGGCGCACCGGCCTCCCGGCTGCCGCCGGGCGCGAGGCCGCCGAACGCGTCACTTCCGGAGAAGCATCCGCGCCGCGCCCGCCCGTACAGTCACCACATGACACATTTCCACTGGCACCGAGCCCGGGCGGGTGAGTCGGCGTGATCACAGGTATCAACATCGTGTCGGTGTGGGTGCTCGACCAGGACGCGGCCAAGGAGTTCTACGCGGGCAAGCTGGGCTTCACCGTGACCAACGACCTGACCCTGGAGGGCGGCATGCGCTGGCTGACCGTCCGGCCTCCCGGCAGCGAAGGCCAGGAGCTCCTGCTGATGGACCCGCTCCATTCCATGCTCGACGAGGAGTCCGCGCAGCAGGTCCGCGCCTTGGTCGCCAAGGGCGCGCTGTCGCCCGGGGTGATGGGGACGTCCGACTGCAAGGGCGACCACGCGGTTCTCGCCGCGCGCGGTGTCGAGTTCACCCAGGATCCCGCGGAGCGCCCCTACGGCATCGAGGCGATCATGCGCGATGATTCGGGCAACTGGTACAGCTTCACCCAGGCCTACCACTTCACCCAGCCGGGCGGGTAGGGGCGCCTCCGGCCCAGCCCCGCAGCCTGGAGCCGGGCCGCGAACTCATAGGCCAGCCGGGCCGAGGCGGCATCGCGGCCGGACGCCCCCGCAAACTCGCCGAGCCGGATCCAGACCTCGACCTCCTGGCCGCCGTTCGGACTCCGGTTCCATGGCGGCTTGCGGTACTCCAGCAGGTTGCGCTCCAGCCACGCCGCCTCGTGCGCGGAATCGCACGGCACCGCCTCCACGCGCGCGATGCGGGCCACCATCGCGGCCAGGTGGCCCCGTTCACCGAGGTCGCCCCAGTACGAGGACGGCGGCTGGGGCCGGGCACCACCGATGGAGGTCGGCGTCAAGGCCGAGACGGCGGCTGGGGCCGGGCACCACCGATGGAGGTCGGCGTCGAGGGCTGACACGATGGCTGGACCGGGCACCACCGGTCGTTCGGGATGAAGGTCGGCGCCAGCCTGCTATGGCGGCCGGCGGCGTGGCGGCGCCCGTGGTGCGGGACGGGCCGCGGGCTTTACAGTTCTGGAATGGCGGATTCCGAACCCGGGAACGAGGTGGCCCGGAGCGAACTGCGCGCATCGCACGACGACCGGGACAGGGTGGTCGAGCTGCTGCGGATCTCAGCGGGGGACGGGCGGCTGACCGCGGAGGAACTCGACGAGCGGCTGGAGCTCGCCATGACGGCGCGGACCTACGGCGAGCTGGCGAAGCTGGTCGCCGACCTGCCGGCCGCCGGGTCGGTGGTCGCCGTGCCGGCCCCCCAGGCCAAGGACCTCGCGCGCATCGACTGCCGCAGCGGCCATGCGAAACGGGAGGGCCGGTGGGTGGTACCGCAGCGGCTTGAGGTGAAGGTGACCAGCGGGCACGTGCTGCTGGATTTCAGGGAGGCGGTCATCACGCAGCCGACGCTGCGGATCGACGCGGAGGTGCGCAGCGGGCACCTCACCCTGGTGACCAAGCCGGGCGTCGTGGTGGACACCGACGAGATAGTGGTCCGCAGCGGCCACGTGAAGGTTCGCGCCCCGTGGGGTCCGGACGTGCCCGAGCTGCTGCGGATCGACGTGGGGGGCAAGATAGGCAGCGGCCACTTCATCGCGCGCCCGCCGCACCGGACGTTCTGGCAGTGGCTGACCAGGCAGCCCCGGCCGTACGCGATCGCGGCCCGCTGAGTTGACCCTGGTCGTGGTGTCCGGCGCTCCGGGCACCGGCAAGTCGACGATCGCCCGCGAGCTGGGCGCCGGCCTGCGGTTCCGCGTGCTGTCGCTCGACCCGATCAAGGAGGCGCTGGCGGACGTCCTCGGGCTGGGCGGCGAGGACTGGTCAAACCGGGTGGGCGACGCGGCGGCCGAGGTGGTGTTCCGGCTCGCCGCGGAAGGCCCCGACGCGATCGCGGAAGGCTGGTGGCGGGGAGACCGCAGGGACCGGGCGGTGGCCGAGTTCGCCGGGGCGGTCGAGGTGTTCTGCCGCTGCGATCCCGGCCTGGCCGGCTCCCGGGTGGCCGCGCGGCTCGGCGCCGGGCGGCATCCCATCCACCGTGACGCGATCAACCCCACCGGGGTCGGCGCCGCCGCGCACATCGCCTCGCTGGCGGCCACGGTGACCCCGCTCGGCCTGGGCGGGCCGCTGGTCGAGGTGGACACCGGGCAATCCGGGGCGGCGGCGCAGGCCGTGTCGGCGGTCAGGGCTGCCGTCGGCTGAGGGCCGGGCTGTTCTCGGCCGGGGACCGCGGCGCGTGGCGGGGCGGGGCCCGGTTTGGTGCGCTGGCGGCACCGGTGGCAGGCTGTTCGGGTGCCCACCCGCCTGGTGAACCTGGTCATCGACGCGGCCGATCCCGCCCGGCTGGCCCGATTCTGGGCCGCGGCCCTCGGCTGGGAGGTGACCGCCGAGGAACCCGACGCGGCCATGGTGGGCCCCAGCGGGAACGGCGACCCGGATCCGGGCGTGCTGCCGCTGCTGTTCCTGCGTGTCCCGGAGGCCAAGATCGGCAAAAACCGCGTCCACTTGGACCTGGCGTCCGAGTCGGCCCTGGATCAGGCGGCCCAGGTGGAACGGCTGCTCGGCCTGGGCGCGGTGCCGACCGACATCGGCCAGGGGGACGTGCCGTGGGAGGTGCTCGCCGACCCTGAGGGCAATGAGTTCTGCGTCCTGGACTCGCGGCCCGTCTATGCGGGCCGCGGCCCGGTCGCCGCTGTCGTCGCCGAATGCCGTGATCCGGCCGGCGTGGCGGAGTTCTGGCAGCTGGCCACCGGCTGGGTGCCCGGCCGCTCGGTCGAGGACGGGGTGTCGCTGCGCTCGCCCGCGGGAACCGGACCCTACCTCGAGCTGCTGCCGTCCGCCGAGCCCAAGACGGTCAAGAACCGGATGCACCTAGATGTAGCGCCGTCCCGCGGTGAGGACCAGGCGGCCGCGGTGGCGGCGCTGCGCGCGGCAGGCGCGGTGCCCGCAGACGTCGGGCAGGGCGAGGTCTCCTGGGTCGTGCTCGCCGACCCGGAGGGCAGCGAGTTCTGCGTACTGACCCCGCGATGACGCCCGCCGAATCGCGGCACCTGGCCGAGATCCAGGCCGAGCTGAGCCGGCTCGTCCGCTACGACGACGAGTCGATCGTGCACGAGCGGTGGATCAGGCAGCGGTACGACCTCGGCGCCGCGCCGAGCTTCGCGCCCGCCAGGACGGCGGCGGTGCAGACGGCCTGGCACGAGGCCGGGCACGTCGTCGCGGCGCTGGCGGTCGGGGCGCGGTTCAGCTCCGCCAGCATCCGCCACGGGAGCGCCAGCCAGGGCCGGGTCCACGCCGTCCAGGGCGGGGGCGAGCGCGCGTTCGTCATCGACGCGGCGGGCCAGTTCGCCGAGCGCCTGCGGGACTGGTCCCTGCTGACCGAAGACGCCCAGCTGCGCGCGTGGCTGCCGACCTGGCGCGGCGACGGCGGCGACGCTTTGCGGTTCCGGCGCGACATACGCGCGAGGTTCGGCGACGACGAGCTCGGGGCCTGGCGCTACTGCGAGCAGGTGCTTACCCCGCTGCGGCTGCGGATCCGCCAGGTCGCGCGGGCCTTGCTCGTCCACCCGCAGCACCTGCCCTACCAGGTGGCGGCGGCGATCGCCGACCGCGCCGGCGAGGCGCCCTCGTACCAGGCGGGGAAATCCGCCAGCGAGTCGAGCACTACCTCGGCCCCGGCCCCGGTTAGCTCACCGCGGGAGAACGAGCCGGTCGTGACGCCGACCGCGGGCACGCCGGCCTGCACTGCGGCGGCCATGTCCGGCGGGCTGTCGCCGACGTAGGCGGCGGCGTGCAGGTTCCGCAGCACGGCCGCCTTCTCCGGCCCGTGCACGTGGGTGAACACCTCGTCGGCCGCCAGCCTGATGGCGCGCAGGCTCGGCTCCACCGAGACGGGATGCTTGGCCGTAATGATCACCACGCGCTCCCCGGCCGCTCGGACGGCCGCCACTGCCTCGCGCGCGCCGGGCAGGATGGTCGTCAGCTCGGGTGCCAGGCGCACGTAGTGCTGCCGGTAGCAGGCGACCGCCGCGGCCTGCTGCTCGGGCGGGAACCAGAACGCGGCCTCGTCTTCGAGCTTGATGCCCAGTCGGCCGTCCACCGCGGCCAGGTCGATGGTGGTGGCCGTTTCCCTCGCGAGTTCGGCGAACGCGGCCATGATCGCGGGCCGGGAGTCGATCAGCGTCATGTCCAGGTCAAAGCCGACCGGGCCGCGTCGGCCCATCCCGCCCCCGTCCCGCGTCGCGGCGCCCGGGGCCATGGCCCGGGCCGGTCACTTCAGCATTCTGCCAGCCAGGGCCAGGACCGGCTGCTCGTACCCGGGCGGCGGATCGGGTGTCAGAGTCCGGTCCTGTCCGGCCCGGTCCAGTCCGGGATGCCGACGTCGGTGCGGCTGATACCAGTCGGTGCGGCTGATACCAATGGGGGCATGGCCCCTAGGTTGCTATTCGTGCACAGCCCGCTGGTCGGATCCGGAACCTGGGATCAGGTCGCGGCTGACATGTTTGAACGTGGCTACGAGGTGGGCGCGGCCGACCTGACCGGCACGGTCGCGGCGGGGCCGCCGTATTGCCTGCGGCAGGCCGAGGCGATCGCCCGCAGCGCATCCGGGCAGCCCGCGATCCTGATCGGGCACAGCGGCGCCGGGCCGCTGCTGGCCGGCGCAGCCGCCATCACGGGCCAGGTCCGGGGCTACGTCTTCGTCGACGCCGGGCTGCCGATACCGGGGCAGGCCTGGATGGACACCGTACCGGCCGATCTGGCCGCCCAGGTACGGGAGATGGCCGACGACCAGGGCTGGCTGCCGCCCTGGCCGCAATGGTGGGGCGATGAGGTGATGGCCGGGCTCCTTCCGGATCCGGAGGCGCGGCGGCGCTTCACCGCGGGCTGTCCCAGGCTGCCGCTGGCCATGTTCGAGGAAGTCCATCCGCCTGCGCCGCACTGGCCCGACGCCCCCGCTGCCTACCTGCAGCTCAGCGAGGCGTACGAGGACGAGGCGGCCCGGGCGCGGGGCCTTGGCTGGCCCGTGGCGGAACTGATGAGCCATCATCTCGCGCTGCTGACCGAGCCCGGGCTGGTCGCCCAATCGCTCCACGAACTGATCGGCCAGCTTGGCCAGTAGTAAGTCCTGCGCGCCGAGTGGGCAGCACGGCCGTCCTGAGCGCGCCAGGGCGAGGCGACTTAACGGCACTTCGGCCAGCCCCCTGTTACGGTGGCGCCGAATGCCGTATGCCAGCAGGTCGATTGCGGGTAGCGGCACCGGCAGGGCCTTCGGGGAGGAAGGTGGTCCCATGCCCACGCTGAATCTCGCGGGCTACGTCGTCAGGATCAGCGCTGTTGTGCTGGTGGTGGCGGGGGTGACGGCCGTCGGCTGTGTTTCTGCAGCGCAGGTGTCCGCGGCCGCGCCGGACCTTTCCGGCCAAGCATCCTTCACGGTCAGCGGCGGCCTGTACGGCGTGGCGGTCAGTTCGGCCCGGAGTGCCTGGGCGGTCGGCTGGTCCGGTGACGGGCCCGGCAGCAAGCCGTTGATCCTGCGCTGGGACGGCACCGACTGGACACGAATGGCCGGTCCCATCCCCGGTGCTGGCGCGCTCACCGGCGTGGCGGTCAGTTCGGCCCGCAGCACCTGGGCGGTCGGCTGGTCCGGTACTGGAACCTCCACCAAGACCTTGATCCTGCGCTGGGACGGCACCACCTGGACGCGGGTGCCCAGCCCGACCCCCGGCGGCAGCGGCCAGCTCACCAGCGTGGCAGTCGCCGCGGGCAGTGCCTGGGCGGTCGGCTGGTCCGGTACAGGGGTCCATACCAAGACCTTGATCCTGCGGTGGGACGGCACCACCTGGGTGCAGGTGCCCAGCCCCAGTCCCGGCGTCGGCGATCAGCTCGACGGGGTGGCTGCCGCCTCCGCCGGCAGCGTCTGGGCGGTCGGCGGCACCAGCCCCAACACCCGCACCGGCCAGACCTTGATCCTGCGCTGGAACGGTACCGCCTGGACACAGGTGCCCAGCCCGGACGGAGCGGGCGGCTATGCCGCTGGCCTGTCCGCCGTCACTGTCGTCTCCGCCCGCGATGCCTGGGCGGTCGGGGCCTCCAGCGGACCTGGAACCGGTTGCGCCTGCGTCTCCCTGATCGTGCATTGGAACGGCACCACCTGGACACAGGTGCCCAGCCCAAGCCCGGGAGGACTGCCGCTGGCGGGCGTGGCCGCCGTCTCCACCCGCATCGCCTGGGCGGTCGGCCACACCATGGGCGGCAAGACCGTCATTCTGCACTGGAACGGCATCGCGTGGAGCCGAGTGCCCAGCGCCAGCGCCGACTCTGTCCTCGACGGCGTGGCTGCCGCCTCCTCCGGCAGTGCCTTCGCGGTCGGCTCCTCCGGGCCCCCCACCAGCCCCAGAACCCTTATCCTGCGCTGGGACGGCACCGCGTGGAACTGATCTGCCCTGTCCGGATGGTCATGTCCTCCGGCTCGGTATATCCCAGGGCGCCCCTCCGGCATCGACCTGCCTGGCACAGCCACTTGCGCACCGTCTCCGCACTCATGCCCAGACGCCCCGCCACCGCCGTGATCACCGCCCACGCGGTCGAGTAGCCACCGGCATGCTCGCGGACCCGCCGGATCGCCTTCGCCTTCGCCTTCGCGTCGTACCTGCTCGGCATCGTGCCATCATCCTTCCCGCAGAAGGAGGTATGGACGAAACCCGGTCAGCTCAGTTGCCCAGTACCAATGGCCCGTTGTCAGTGAAGTTACCGTTCTGGGACGTGAGCCATTCCCCGGCGGCGACACAGACACCGGCTGGAGTACATGAGATGCCGTCGAGGCGGGACAGGAGAGACGGAACGGAATCGCTTGTCCAACTCAGGCCGCCGTTAGTGGTAGCGAGAATGGCAGCGGCTGGGGTGGACGAGGCGTCGGCCGTGCCGGCCGCTGCGCAGTCTGAAGGCGATTCGCATGAGACGGCCGTGAGACCGCTAACCCCGTCAGGCACTGGCTCGCTTGCCCAGCTCACGCCACCGCTCGTGGTGATGACAATGGTCCCCGAACTTGAGCTTCCCGACACGGACTGTCCTACTGCAACGCATTCTGATGACGAAGGACACGAGACTCCGGCGAGTGGGCCGGTTCCGCTGGGCAACGATTCAATTGTCCAGGTCGCGCCACCGTTGGTCGTGGTGACTACAGCGCCATCAGTGCCCGCCGAGTTCAAGCCCACTGCGGTGCAATGCGATACCGACGAGCAGGAAATAGCGGTGAGACTGCTAATCCCGCCCGGCATTGGCTCGCTTGTCCAGGTCGCGCCGCCGTTCGTGGTGCCGACGACAACCCCGTTGGACTCGCTCACTGCGTAACACGTGGACGTCGAGGGACAAGAGACGCCAGCAAGATAGAAGGTCCCGGGGATTGCTACTACGTTCCAGTTTTGTCCACCATTCGTGGTAATTAGGGCAGCTCCAGAAGCGTTAGGACCCAACGGTCCTATGTCGCCGACCGCCACACAGTCCAAGGCATCCGGGCACGAGACCGCATTCAGGTCACCGATGCCGCCAGGCACGGGATCGCTCACCCAGGTGCTCCCGCTATCAGTAGTGGTGAGGATTCCGCTCGGGATAATTCCCCCGCATCCGCCCGTCGGACAATAAAATCCGACAGCCATGCACTGCCCTGTGCCGCTCGCGCATGAGACCGCGTTCAAGATGAGATGATCTAGTCCCGAAGGGACAACCTCGCTGGCCCAGGGGCCTAGAACACCCGCAGCCGTGATCGTGATCGTCTGCTGGACCTGGGGTGCGGCCGCGTAGGTGGCGTTGCCGACCTGGTTGGCGTCGATGACGCAGCTGCCCGCGGCGGTGTAGGTCACCGTGGTCCCGGACACGGTACACACCCCCGCGCCGCTGGCGGAGTCGACGGAGAACATGACCGGGTTGCCCGAGCCGCCACCGGTGGCCGACAGGGTAGCCGAAACGCCGACTGTCCCCGATGCCGGGGCGGCGAAGGAAATGGACTGGGATATCCCGTTGACCGTGATCGTGCGCTGCACCTGGGGTGCGGCCGCGTAGGTGGCGTTGCCGGCCTGGTTGGCGTCGATGGCGCAACTACCCGCGGCGGTGAAGGTGACTGTAGTGCCGGACACGGTACACACTCCCTTGCCGCTGGCCGGGGCAACAGAGAATACGACCGGGTTGCCCGAAGCGCCGCCGGTGGCCGCCAGGTGCGCCGAGCCGCGCACTGTACCCGAAGCCGGGGCGGTGAAGGAGATCGACTGGAGTGCCTTGCTGACCGTGGTCGGGCGGTAGACCGTGATCGTGCGCTGGACCTGGGGTGCGGCCGCGTAGTGGGCGTTGCCGGCCTGGTTGGCGTCGATGACGCAGCTGCCCGCGGCGAGGTACGTCACCGTGGTCCCGGACACGGCGCATACCCCCAGGCCGCTGGCCGGGTCTATGGAGAACGCGACCGGGTTGCCCGAGCCGCCGCCAGTGGCCGACAGGGTTGCCGAACCGCCGACCGTCCCTGACGCCGGGGCGGTGAACGAGATCGACTGGGTTAGTGTTGGCCGGGTGGTGTAGGCGTAGCGGCCGGTGGTCGTTGCGGTGCCAGCCGAGGTGATCACGGTGACGGTCACGGTGCCGGTGCCGGCCGGGCTGGTCACGGTGATCTGCGTGGCCGAATCGGCGGTGATGGCTGCGGCGGCGCTGCCGAAGCGGACGGCGGTGGCGTCGGCCAGTCCGGTCCCCGTGATGGTCACGGTGGTCCCGCCGGCGGTGCTGCCGCTGTCCGGGGATACGCCGGTGACCATCGGCTGCGGGACGCTGGGGGTGTAGGTGTAGTGGTCGGCAGTGGCGGGACGTGAGATGCCGGCCTTGGTGCTCACAGTGATGGTCACGGTGCCGGTGCTGGGCGGGCTGATCACGCTGATCTGCGTACCTGAATCGGCCGTGATCGTGCCGGGTACGCCGCCGAAGCGGACGGCGGTGGCGTAGGCCAGGTCGGTCCCGGTGATGGTCACCGTGGTCCCGCCCGCGGTGCTGCCGCTGGTGGGAGACACGCCGGTGACCACCGGAAACGACGGGGACGGGCCGGACCTGGTCAGGCCGACGACCAAGCCCGCGCCCGTAGCCACGATGGCGGCCGTGATGGCCGCCTTGACCGCGGCCGCCCTTACCGCGCCGGAACGCCGGAGCCGGGAGCGCCAGGTACGCCGTCGCAGGGAGATCCCTGCCACGGTGAGGCCCTGGACCGCGGGCAGCACGGCGAGCGGCCACAGGGCCGCCAGCGACAGCGCCGCCTCGCCCAGGTGCGACCGGCCGCGGTTCTCCCAGTCCGGGCCGTAGGTCCTCGCCGCGACCATGTTGAGCGCGGCGACGAAGGTAGTCGCGTCGGCCGGCCGGTCTTCGGGCCGCTTGGCCATCCCCGCTGCGACCAGCGGCCTTAGCGGTTCGGGCACCTCGTCGACCGGCACCGGCCGGGACATGTGCTGGTACAACAGCGCTGCGGGGGTGTCCCCGCGGAACGGCGGGCGCCCGGTCAGGCACTCAAAGAACGTGGCCGTGGCCGCGTACACGTCCCCGGCCGGGCTGGCCGGGCCGCCGTCCAACTGCTCCGGCGGCGCGTACGCCAGCGTGCCCCCCGGCATCGGCCGATCCCCGGCCCGGGCCGCCATCCCGAAATCGGTCAGCTTGCTCGCCCCGGCCCCGTCCACCATCACGTTGTCCGGCTTGTAATCCCGGTGCACCACCCCCCGCGCATGCGCCGCGGCGAGCCCGAGCAGCGAGCCCTGCAGGACCACCAGCGCCGCCTCCGGGCTGGTCCCGCCCTGGCGCGCCAGGATCCGTCGCAGCGAGACCCCGTCCACCAGCTCCATCACGATCGCCGCACCCGACGCCGACTCGATGTACTCATACAGCCGGACCACGTGCGGATCATCCATCGAGACCAGCACCGCCGCCTCACGGCGGAACATATCCGCGAACCCCGCATCGGACAGCAGCGTCCGGCGCAGGTACTTGATCGCCACCAAGGTCCCCGAGGCGTCGTGCCTGGCCAGCACCACATCACCGAAACCACCCGAGCCGAGCGCCTTGAGCTCGGTGTACCCCGGGACGCTCCACTCGGTCACGCGTGCCTGCCCGCCGCCGTTTCCGGCACGGTTCACCTGGCCGGCCACCATGTCAACGCTCACTGGTGAGCCCCTCCCCTCGCGCTGGCACCTGGCCACGGCTGGCGGGCCCGCTGTGCCGGTGCTGCCGGGCGGCAGCCGACCGCGCTGCCTGGCTAGGGGTTCAATAAGATGGCCTTGTACCTGTCTTGGTAGGCCCCCAAGGCGTGCTCGTGGTTTTTGGGCGAATTCAATACGTTTGACGCTTCAACGCGGACATAGGATTACATCGCATCAAAGTTCCTTAGCGCCGACTTTGAGCCGTGCTTATATGTCCAGATAGTGGCCTTCCTTGGCCCCGCTGTCCCAGTCCATCGCGCAAAGTCCAGAATCGGCCTATTCAGGCTAAATTGGCCAGGGTGGGTACGCGGGCTAATCAGGCGATGATGCCCGCAGGTGTGTAGCGGGTGAGGACCTTGCGGGATGATCCGGCAGGTGCAGGAACCGCCACAATCACCACGAGGGCCGTGCCCGCGCTGCTGTCCCCGGCCAGGCGCGTCGCCCAAAACCCCGCGCCATCAGAAATGCCTTGCCGACCCCTGCTCTGACACCAGAAGCGGTAACGCGCCATTGAAGATTGCCGGTCACGCTAGCGGAACATTTCTCCCGAGCCCTGGCCGGACTATTCGCGGTCGCGGCTGGTCAGTATTCCTCGTGATATTACGGCCGATGAAATGACCGGATCCACGGTGTGCGCTATTGTGGCGTTACTGGGCTGGTGACATGCTGGAGAAGCCGCAATGACGTGGGAAGACCTGCTTGCTTACTGTCTGGCCAAGCCGGGAGCCTGGCAGGACGAGCCCTGGGAGGGCGACGTCACGGTCAAGGTCGGCGCCAGGATCTTCGCGTTCTTCGGGTCCGGCGCGACTGCCTCGGTGGGCGTCAAGTGCGGCGCTTCCCGGGAGGCGGCGGATGAGTGGCTGCTGCAGTACCCGCGCGACGCCTCGGTGATGGCGTACATCGGCCGGTCCGGATGGAACACGCTGCGCCTCGGCGGTGCCATCCCTGACGACGAGCTCATCGAGGCTGTCGATGCCTCATACGCCGCCATCGTCAGCAAGCTGCCGAAGAAAGACCGTCCGCCGCAAAGCTGAACACCGCGGGCTTTGCGGTAATATAATGGTTCACGGGTACTGGTATAGAATCATTCCAGGCTGTAGATTTATCAATTTAACAAGATGTCGGTTCACCAATTAAGCGAGATGTCGATTCATCAATTAATCTCTTGACCGGCATCGGCTTTCCGAGTTTCCTAGCATTTATCATTTATCATGGCGGTCATGACAGGGATCCTTCAGACATCTGAGCCCGAGGCTGGAGCCCCGGCTCCCGAGGCCGAGCCTGTTCCGGCGATCCCGGCCGCCGCCGGGGCGCTGATCTTCGATCGCCGCGGTCGGCTGCTGATCCTGAAGCCGACCTACAAGACCGGCTGGACGATTCCCGGTGGCGTCATGGAGGCGGACGGCGAGACGCCGTGGCAGGCGTGCCGGCGCGAGGTCCGCGAGGAGTGCGGCGTCGACGTGCGCGCCGGGCGGCTGGCGTGCATGGACTTCCGCCACCCGCGACCGGGCAACCCGGGAGGCATCCGGTTCCTATTCGACTGCGGCCGGGTCGGCGACGAGGACCTGGCCGGCATCGTGCTCCAGCCCGAGGAGATCTCCGAATACCGGCTCGCGGCTCTTCCCGACGCGCTCGCCCTGCTCAGGGGGCCGATCCGGCGCCGGGTGCGCGCGGCTACCCGCGGGCCGCGCCGCCTGGTCTACCTGGAGGGCGGGCGAGCGGTCCCCGGAGTCGGCCGACGGGCCTGAAGCTCCGAGGAGCTCGTCAGAACTGGCCATACGTATCGATCTCCACCCTGGTCGGGTCGTTGGGGTCGATCCGCACAGACAGGCGCGTGCCAGGCGACAGCGCGGCTCGCTGGTCACTGTCCAGGAAGCACCATCCTGCTCACTCGGGAAACGGCATCTGGCGTGAGCACAGGGCACAAATCGCGCCGCTACCGGACCACTAGGCAGAACGGGTGCCCGGCTGGGTCGCGATAGACCCGCCACGGGACCGGCTCGCCCGCCGGGCCCGGTCTGGGTGAGACGTGCTCGCCGATCTGCACGGCGCCGGCGGAGGTGACCCGGTCGTGCGCCGCGGCCAGGTCATCGACGAGGACGTCGAAGTGAACCCGTGACACGTCGTCGACGTGCGGCGCGGCGCTGCCCTGGAAGGAGAGCCGCTGGCCGTGCGGGGGCGGTTCCAGGGTGACCCATCCCGGATACCACTCCACCGGGGTGCCCCCGAGCAGGCCGGCCCAGAAGCGCGCGAGCATCCACGGGTCGGCGCAGTCCAGCACCACTTCCCTGACCCAGCCGATTTCACCGCTCATCCGATCATGATGGCGCGCCTGGCCCCCTGGCCGCGTGCCGCGACGAAGATCATCTCGGGAGTTCCGGGACCGGACGGGCGGCGATCCCAGTCGCCGTACACGCGCTCCACCGTGTAGCCGGCGCGCGTCAGGTCCTCGGTCAGCTCAGCCCGGCTGCGGAACCTCAGCTCGACGGTACGTAGGTGAGGTGGACGACACCGGTCCCGAACGTCTCGGAGCCGGCCAGCCTGAGGGGAACCTCGCCGTCAGGCTCGCTGAACAGGCGCTTGCCTGTGCTTAGCACGACCGGGAAGACGAGCAGGTCGAGCTGGTCGAGCAGGCCATGGCGCAGCAGCCAGCTGACCAGGGTGGAGCTGCCGCTCATGCCGATGGTTTTTCCCGGCTCCTCCTTCAGCCTGCTGATCTGGCTGGATTCCCTTCTAGTCGCGGGTGTTGAAGAAGCTGGTCAGCGCGGGGGCGATGGCCTGAGCCTTGACCATGGCCACGGTGTCGCCGCTCTCGCCGCGGCCGCGGCGGTCATAGGTGTACACGGTGAAGCTCGGCGCCAGTTGCTCGGCGAGCTTGGGCATCGGCCCGAATCCCCTGCTGCACAGGGCGCCGTCCACGAGGATCAGCGGCGGCCCCTGGCCGGCCCGGGTGAAGGCGATGGTCGTTCCGTCGGCCGAGCGAACGGTGTTCATGGGTCCTCCCGTAGTGATGGTGCGGCCCGTACGCTCAGGCGAGCGTGCGAGCGAGCCAGGCTTCCCAGGCCTGCCGGGCGTGATCGGGTTCGGCGCCGCCGCCGAAGAGAAGGTGAGCCGCGATCACCGGCTTGGCGAACCCGCGCATGAAGCGGTAGAGCGCGTCCGGGGTCCGCACGCCGATCGCGTGCGCGTTGGCGAAGTAGACGGTGCCGTCCGCGGGCCCGGCCTCGCCGGGCAGGTTGGCCCGATCTCCGGGGCCGGGGGACGCGGTCAGCCCCAGTTCGCGGCAGAACGAGGCCCGGTCCCGTGACCAGCTCGTGCCGGGCGGGCCGAACACGGTGACGGGCGTCGCGAACCGGCCGGCGAAGTGCGTGAGGTACTCGGCCAGGGTGGCGAAGTACAGCTCGCCGCCCAACTGCATCGCCTCGAATTCCTCCGCCCAGTCTTCGAGTGAGACACAGCAGGTCAGCGAGACGGTAGGGGTCAGTGAGAGGGGGTCGGTGAGGGGGCGGGTCAGGGATGGATGGCGGCCAGCGAGGTGCGGCGGGTTAGCGGGGGGTCGCGGCCAGGGAGGCGCGGCGGGTTAGTTCGGAGTGGCCGGCGGTGCGCATGGCTGGCAGGGGGGCGGGCTCGATGCCGCTCATGAGCTCGAACTGGCGGGCGGCCTGGTGGAGGAGGAGGTCGAAGCCGCCGACCACCGCCGCGCCCGACTTCGCCGCGGCCCGGGCCAAGGGGGTCGGCCAGGGACTGTAGACCACGTCGAGCACGGCTGCGGGGCCTGGGCGGTTAACCACCGCTCGTTCGGCATAAAAGTCAGCGGCGCCGGCGGGGACGGTGGAGATCAGCAGGTCGCCGTCGCGGACCTGTGACCCGTACGGGCGCAGATCCACCGCCATGCCCAGCCGGGTCGCGGCAGCCAGCAGGTCGCCGGCCCGGGCCTGGTCACGGACGTGCACGACCGCCGCGGCCAGGCCGGTCGCGCGCAGGGCCGCCAGGGCGGCGCAGGCCGTTGCTCCGGCGCCGAGGATCGTGGCGGTGCGCGGGGCGGTCACCCCGGCCTCGGCCAGGGCCGCTACCATGCCGGGGACGTCGGTGTTGTACCCATGCCGCTCACAGGCGGCGAAGACGACCGTGTTGGCGCCGCCGACCTCGGCGGCCAGCGGCTCGGTGCGGTCGAGCAGCGGCAGCACCGCCCGCTTGAGCGGCATGGTCAGCGAGAGCCCCGCCCACCCTTGACCGCACGAGGCGATGAGCCCCGGGAGACCGGCCTCGTCGCACTCGATCGCCGTATAGGTCCAGCCGTCCAGGCCGGCCGCGGCGTAGGCGGCCGTGTGCAGGACCGGCGACAGCGAATGGGCGATCGGCGAGCCGAGGACCGCCGCTCGCACGGTCAGCCCTGGCCCAGGTTGTGCTCGAGTTCGGCGCGGTACTGCTGGAATTGCGATTCGCTCGCGGTGAACAGGGTCAGGCCGGTCTTCGGGTTCACGGTCACGAAGTACAGCCAGTTCCCTGACGCCGGGTGCAGGACGGCCTCGATCGCCGCGTTCCCCGGGCTGTCGATCGGGCCGGGCGGCAGTCCCTTGTACTTGTAGGTGTTGTACGGCGAGGTGCTGTTGAGGTCCTGGTCGCTGGCGATGATGCCGTAGGTGTTCAGGCCGAAGAGCACCGTGCTGTCCAGCTGCAGCGGGATGTCCTGGGCCAGCCGGTTGTAGATCACCCGGGCGATCTTCGGGTAGTCGCTGAGCCTGCCGCCTTCGGCTTGCACCAGGCTGGCCATGATGATGACCTGGTCCTCGGTCAGGTGCACCTGCCTGGCCGCGGCCGCGAGGTTGATCGACGCCGCCTCCTGGTCGAACCGCTGCACCATGCCGGTCAGCACGCTGAGCGCGGTTTCGTGCGGCAGCACCTCGTACGTCGCGGGGAACAGGTAACCCTGGGGATTGCCCTTCGCGTAAGCGGGCAGGTGCAGCAGCGCGGGGTCCTTGAGCACCTTGGCGTACTCGGCGGGCGCGATGCCGGACTTGGCGCCGAGCCAGGCCACGATCTGGCTCAGCCGCCAGCCTTCTGGGATGGTGACCGGGATCTGCACCAGGTTCTTCGGGTTGAGCAGCAGCGCGTAGGCCAGCGACGCCTGCATGTGCTTGCGCATCCCGTAGAAGCCGGGCTTCAGGCCCACCGGGGCCGAGCTGTGCTCGGCGGCGAGGACGAACGCGCGGGCGCTGGCCACCACGCCGAGGTCGGCCAGCTTCGGGCCGAGGCTAGTCGGCGTGTCGCCGGAGGTGACCTGGACGACGACACGGCCGTAGCCCGGACCCGAGTAGTCGGCGGGGTGGTACCGGTTCATGTACAGGTGGAAGGCGTAGCCGCCGGCTACCGCGACCGGGATGAAGATGACCAGCAGGGCGATTACCGGCGCGAGCCAGCGGAACCTGCGGCGCCGCCTCGGCCCAGGCCCGCGCCCAGTCGGGCCGCGCCCGCCGCGGCGTCCGGGCCGGCCCCTCCTGCCGACCGGCTCGTCGGCGTCCTCCCAGTCGTCGTCGCGGTCGCCGAAGCCAGGGACGAACCGGTGCCCGGCGTCGCGGTCGCCTTCGTCCTCGTACTGGTCGTAGTGATCCGGAGCGTCGTACTGGCCCGGCGGGTAGGGCTCGTCGCCGCCCGGGCCTGCGGGATAGTAACTCGCCCTGGCGGGCACGGCGGGCTGCCACCCCGTGGTCTCCGGGCGGGAGAGCCGCTGGGTCCTGCTCCACGGGGACTCCTGGACGTGCCGCGGATCCTGGCGCTGCGGATCAGCGTCCCTGGGGTCGTGGCGCGCTCGCTCGTACCCGGGCGGCGCCGACGGTCTTGGCCTGCGGGACGCCGCGAAGCTCCGCGGGTCGCGGGATCGGTTCGCGGCCTGGAATCCCCGCGGATCCCCGAAATCCCCCGGGTCCTGGGGCCTGCGCGAGCCTGGAAGCCAGGTGCCGCCGTTCTCGCTCACCTGTCGGCCTCCTCCTTCGTGGTGACGAGCTGACCGGGCGGCTGCCCGGTGGCTCGCTCGGCGTCCAGCGCGGACTGTAGCAGCAGAGCGGCCGCCGCGGCGTCCACTACGTGACGGCGCGCGCGGGAATCCCGGCCGCCGCGGCGCAGCGCGTGGTGGGCCTCGGTGGTGGTGAACCGCTCATCGACCAGCCGCACCGGGATGGGAGCGACCCGGCCGGCCAGGTCGGCGGCGAAGCTCCGCGCGCCCCCCGCGGCCGGGCCCTCCCGGCCCGACAGCGAGGTGGGCAGGCCGACAATGACCTCGATCGCGTCCGCGCTGACGGCCAGCCTGGCCAGTTCGTCCAGGTCGCCGGGACCGGACGCCAGGACGGTCAGCGGACTGGCCAGGATGCCGCCGGGATCGCTGCGGGCGACGCCGACACGGACGGTTCCTACGTCGACCGCGAGGCGGACGCCCTGCCTCACCGGCCAGGACCCTTGAACCCCGGCCGTGCTAGGGCGCAGCAGCATGCCAATACGTTACCTACCGGATCCGCGGGATGTCCCGCAAGGCGCTACGAACGGCCTCGAATGCATCATTGACCACATCGGTACGGCGATCCTGGGCTATCGCGGCCCCGCCGCCCTGAGCGATGTCCGGCCTCCCGCCGCCGCCGCCGCCGAGCGCCCGCGCGGCGATCCCGACCAGGACCCCGGCCGAAAGGCCCGCTTCCTGGCCGGCCTCGCTGACGGCGATGACCACGACCGGGCGGTCCGCCGGAACCCCGACGGCCATCACCACCGCCGGGCGGTCTCGCGGCACCCGCCCGCGCACGTCGAGCGCCAGCGTGCGGATGTCGTCGGGTTCGGTCCCGTCCGGGACGCGGTGCGTGATGAGCGCCGTCCCGTTGACGTCTTCCGCGCCTTCGGCGATGTCCCTGGCCGATTCGAGCAGCCTCGCCGCGCGTAGCCGCTGCAGCTCGCGCTCGGCATCCCTGAGCCTGGTCACGACCGAGGAGATCCGCTCTCCAAGCTGCTCGCGTGGCGCCTTGAACTGCTCGCTCAGCTGGCTGACCAGCGCGGATTCCCTGGCCAGGAAGCGGAACGCGTCCAGGCCGACGAGCGCTTCGATTCTGCGCACGCTCGAGCCGATGGACGCCTCGTTGAGGATCTTGACCAGGCCGAGCTGGCCCGACCTGACCACGTGGGTGCCTCCGCACAGCTCCCGCGAGTAGTCGCCGACCTCGACGATCCGGACCACGTCGCCGTACTTCTCCCCGAACAGGGCCAGCGCGCCCAGCTCACGCGCCTCCTGCTGGGAGGTATAGAACGCGCGTACGTCCAGGTCGTTGACGAGCACCTCGTTGACCTCGTCCTCGGTGTCCCGCAGCACGGACGCCGGAACCGCTCCGGAAGCGGTGAAGTCGAACCTGAGCCGGCCCGGCGAGTTCTCCGAGCCGGCCTGCGCGGCCGACTCCCCCAGCGCGCCGCGCAGCGCCCGGTGCACCAGGTGGGTCGCGGTGTGCGAGCGGGAAAGCGCGCGGCGCCGTTCGGTGTCGATCTCGGCGAACGCGGGCGCGCCCGCCGTCACCTCGCCGGCCCGGACCCGGCCGCGGTGCACGATGAGGCCGGGCATCGGCGTCTGCACGTCGAAGACCTCGACCTCGCCGCTGGTCAGGACGATGCGCCCGGCGTCGGCCAGCTGCCCGCCGCCCTCGGCGTAGAACGGGGTACGGTCGAGGATCACGTCCACGTCGGTACCCTGGCTCGCCGCCGGCACCGGCACGCCGTTAACCAGCAGGCCGAGGATCGTGGCCTCGCCCGACACCTCGTCGTAGCCGGTAAAGGTGACGGCACCGGACCGCTCGAGCAGCTCCGCCAGCACCGAGACGTCGGCGTTGCCCGTCTTCTTCTCGGCCGCGTCCTTCTTCGCGCGCTCGCGCTGCTCGCCCATCAGGCGGCGGAACCCCTCCTCGTCGACGGACAGGCCCTGTTCCGCCGCCATCTCCAGGGTCAGGTCGATCGGGAAGCCGTAGGTGTCGTGCAGCTGGAAGGCCTGGGCGCCGGACAGCGTGCGCAGGTTCTTGCGCTTGTTCTCCTCGACCGCGGCCTCGAAGATGGCGGTGCCGGTGCGCAGCGTGCTGCTGAACGCGGCTTCCTCCCCGTCGATGACCGTGTGGATGTTCGCCGCGTCGCGGCGCAGCTCCGGGTACAGCCCCGCCATCGCGTCGATCGCCACGGTGGTCAGCTCGTGCATGTAGCGCTCGCCGGACGGCCCGCCGCCGCGCTGGCCCCCGCCCAGCAGGCGCAGGTTCCTGATGCTGCGCCGCACGATGCGCCGCAGCACGTACCCGCGGCCCTCGTTACTGGGCAGCACGCCGTCCTCGATCAGCATCACGGCGCTGCGTACGTGGTCGGCGATGACCCGCAGGCCCACGTCGGCCCGCTGGTCACGGCCGTAGGTCTGCTCGGTCAGCTCCGCCGCCCGGTCCAGGATCTTCCACGTGGTGTCGATCTCGTACAGGTTGTCGACCCCCTGCAGGATCGACGCCATCCGCTCCAGGCCCATCCCGGTGTCGACATTCCGCGCCGGCAGCGGGCCCTCGATGTCGAAGTCGTCCTTGGCCCGGACCTTGCTCAGCTGGTCCTGCATGAAGACCAGGTTCCAGACCTCGAGGAACCGGTCCTCGTCCGCTTCCGGCCCGCCGTCGCGGCCGTATTCGGGGCCGCGGTCGTAGTAGATCTCCGAGCACGGGCCGCCCGGGCCCGGTACGCCCATGTGCCAGTAGTTGTCCGCCAGGCCACGGTGCTGGATGCGGTCTTCCGGCAGGCCGATCTCATCGCGCCAGATCGCGAACGCCTCGTCGTCGCCGTGCAGGACCGTGGCCCAGAGCTTGCTCTCGGGGAACGCGAAGCCGCCGTCGGCCTCGGACCTGGTCAGGAGCTCCCAGGCATAGTGGATCGCCCCTTGCTTGAAGTAATCGCCGAACGACCAGTTGCCGAGCATCTGGAAGAACGTCGCGTGCCGGGTGGTCTTGCCCACTTCCTCGATGTCCAGCGTCCGCACGCACTTCTGCACGTCCGCCACCCGCCGATGCGGCGGCGTCCGCTGGCCGAGCAGGTACGGCTTGAACGGCTGCATGCCCGCGATGACGAACAGCACCGTGGGGTCGTCGGCGACCAGGGAGGCCGAGGGCACGATGGTGTGCCCTTGCTGCTTGAAGTACGCAAGGAAGCGGCGGGCGATCTCTGCCGACTCCATCAGTGGCCATCCTTGGGTCGAGAGTCGTGGTTGGTGGTGAGGCCCCGCGCTGGCGGAAGGTCTCGTGCTCCGAGGGTAGGGCCTTCCGGCGGGGAATGCCGAGCCATATACAGCTCCATGCCCTCCCGCACATCGCGCGCGAACCGGATGCTCTGCCTGGCCAGGTGGTGCCCGCCGCCCAGGCCGGGCCCGCCCAGGTTCTGTCCGTTAAGGCTGGGCGCTCCCCTGCGGGTAAGCCTGCCCGACAGGCGGCGGCCGACGGCGGAGACACGCCGGTAACCGACGATGCCGGCCACCGCCCCGGCCGTTAGCCAGAATCCCCGGCGGATCACCGCGCGGCCTTCCCGCCGCGGGCCAGCTCACCGCGTTCCACGACCCGGCCCGGCAGCGTGCGCCGGGCGGCCCGGCGCAGGCCGACGGCGTGGCGCACGCCGTAGGCCAGGGCGGCGGTCCGGCCCACCGGTCCCGCGGCGATCGTGCGGCCCAGCCCGGCCAGCGTCGTCACCTGCCCGGCGAGTTCGGCCATCCCGGCGCCGAGTTCGTCCATGCTGGCCGTGACGGATTCGGTCCGGTCGAGCTGCTTTCCGGCCCGGTCAACGGCGGCCTGCGCCCCGTCGACCGCCGCCTGCGCCCGCTGCAGCAGCACGTCTGACCGTTCGCGCAGCTCGGCTACGCACCTGGTGGACTCGGACACCAGGCGGCCGAGGCGGAAGAGCACGACCACCCCGGCGCAGACCAGCAGCGCCCAGAAGACGGCCGCGATCAGCGCGGCCAGTTCCGCCGCGTTCATGACAGGCCCGTCCGCCTCATGGCTGCTCCTTTTTTGCCTTTCGCCCGAGGATGGCCCGGATCCGCCTGGCGCGTTCCGCGACCCGGGCCTCCAGGCCATGCTCAGACGGCTCGTAGTAGGTGCGGTCCGCCACCGGGTCCGGAGCGTAGCGCTGCGCGACGATGCCGTCGTCGAAGTCGTGCGGGTACAGGTAGCCCTCACCGTGGCCGACCTTGCCCGCCCCAGGATAGTGCGCGTCGCGCAGGTGCGCGGGCACAGCGCCAAGCAGGCCGGCCCGGACGTCGGCGTCGGCCGCGCCGATCGCCTTGACGACCGCGTTGGACTTGGGCGCCATCGAGATATGGATCACCGCCTGCGCCAGGTTGATCCTGGCCTCCGGCAGCCCGACGAATTCCACCGCCTGCGCGGCGGCGACGGCGGTCTGCAGCGCGGTGGGGTCAGCCATGCCGACGTCCTCGCTGGCGTGCACGATGAGCCGCCTGGCGATAAACCGCGGGTCCTCACCGGCCGCGATCATCCTGGCCAGGTAGTGCAGCGCCGCGTCCACGTCGCTGCCCCGCATGGACTTGATGAAGGCGCTGATGACGTCGTAGTGCTGGTCGCCGTCGCGGTCGTAGCGGACCGCGGCGCGGTCCACCGCGCGCTCGAGCGTCGCGACATCGATCACGCCGCCGGGGGGCAGGCCGAGCGCAGCGGCCTCCAGGTAGGTCAGCGCCCGCCGCGCGTCGCCGCCCGCCAGCCTGACCAGGTGGTCGGTGGCCTCGCCGTCCAGCGTGACCGCGCCGCCCAGGCCGCGCGGATCGGCCAGCGCGCGCTCGATGACCTCGCGGATGTCGTCGTCCGACAACGGCTGCAGGGTCAGCAGCAGCGACCGGGACAGCAGCGGTGACACGACCGAGAAGAAGGGGTTCTCCGTGGTCGCGCCGATGAACGACACCCACCGGTTCTCCACCGCGGGCAGCAGCGCGTCCTGCTGGGTCTTGGAGAACCTGTGCACCTCGTCGATGAACAACACGGTCTGCGTGCCGCTCAGGCCGAGGGTCCGGCGGGCTGCGTCGACCGCCGCCCGCACGTCCTTGACCCCGGCGCTGACCGCCGACAGTTCCACGAACCGCCGCCTGGTCACCTGGCTGACTACGTAGGCCAGGGTCGTCTTCCCGGTGCCGGCCGGACCCCACAGCAGCAGCGACATCGGCGCGTCGTTGTCGATCAGCTTGCGGAACGGGGTGCCCTCGCCGGTCAGGTGCCGCTGCCCGATCACCTCGCCCAGGCTGCGCGGGCGCATCCGCACGGCCAGCGGCGCGGCCGCCTGAGCAGCCGCGTCCTCTGCCTCGTCGAACAGGCTCGCGGCGTCGCCTTCCACACTGCCCACGCTCCCGACCATACAACCGGCCACCGCCAGCGGTGGCCGGCGCGGCGCAGGTTGACGGCGCGGTCCTGGTGGTCTCGGCGCTGGAGGGCGTGATGCCGCAGACCCGGGAGCACGTGGTGCTGGCCCGGCAGGTGGGGGTGTCGCACGTCGTCGGCGCAGGCGCGGTCACCGCCCTGCTCGACTGAGCCTACTGGCCGGCGTGGAGGTCGGTGCTGAGGCTGCCCCAGGGGCCTGGGCGGGTAAGGGCCTCGACGGTCCCGGTGACGCTGTTCCGGCGGAACAGCAGGCCGGGCCGCCCGCTCAGGTCCCGCGCCTTGGCCTGCTGGCCGCCGGGAAGCGCGACGATGGTCCCGGCGGTCAGGTAGAGCCCGGCCTCTACGACGCAGTTGTCGCCCAGGGAGATGCCCAGCCCGGAGTTCGCCCCGAGCAGGCACCGCTGGCCGATCGAGATGACCTGGGTGCCGCCGCCGGACAAGGTACCCATGATCGATGCCCCGCCGCCGATGTCGGTTTCGGCGCCGACGACCACGCCCTGGCTGATGCGGCCTTCCACCATCGCGGGTCCGAGCGTGCCGGCGTTGAAGTTGACGAAGCCCTCGTGCATGACGGTGGTTCCCTCGGCCAGGTAGGCGCCCAGCCGGACCCGGGAACCATCCGCCACCCGGACGCCGGCCGGGACCACGTAGTCCAGCATCGGAGGGAACTTGTCCACCGAGCGGACCTCGAGATGGATTCCGCGCGCCAGCGCCCGCTGCCGGGCGGCGCCGATCTCGCTGACGGCGACCGGTCCGAGCGACGTCCAGCACACGTTGGGCAGGATCTTGAAGATCCCGTCCAGGTTCATCGAGTTGGGCCGCATGAGGCGGTGCGACAGCAGGTGCAGGCGCAGGTAGGCGTCCGCGCTGTCGGCCGGCGGTGAGTCCAGGTCAGCGGTCACGCACAGCTGGCGGAGGGTCCGCACCGCGCGAACCGGGTCCTCCTGCTCGTCAGGTAGAGCCAGATCGGCCGGGTCAGTACTACCGGGCGCACCCAGCTGGGGAGCGGGGAACCAGAAACTGAGCGTGGCCCCCGCCCGCGTGACCGTCGCGACCGCATTCCCCCACGCCGACTCACCCATCCTGTGACGGTACCGCGCGGCGCGCTGGCCGTGTGCCGGTACAGCGCCTCCGAGTGGCCGGTGCCGGCGACGTAGGCGGCTGGAGCCGGTAATCAGACTAGTGGTTGTGGCAACGTAACGGTTCTTCGGGTCAGGTTGCCGTTTCGCTGGCCCGGATCGGGAGTCTGGCATCGGGCGCCTGCGCCCCAACCCCTCGGTCTGGACCCAGGGGTGCCGCCTACGGTCCGCCGAACCGGTGAACGTGGCGTTGTGATGGCTCTTCCCAGTAGAACGCCGCGTTCACATGGCAAGAACCGCGTCAGCGGCCAGACCCCACGCGAACTCCCGGGACCGCCGAGACAGGCGGGCCTCGCGAGGCTATAGCGCCCCGGGACAAAGCTCACCGCGCCCCGGCAGTCAGCCGGCGTGCGGAGCAGGCCGAACAGTCAGAAGATCCAGACAACACGGCTCTTCCGGGTCTGGTGCCACGCGCGGTGCCTACCGCCTGTGTCCCCGCCGCGCCACCAGCAGGTTACCGGTCAGTCACCTACAAATCTGACGCACTCCCGCCGGGCGCGGGCAGACCTGGCCGAAAGCGCCCACCCGCCGTGTCAGCTGGCCGGGAATAGTATCGCGTCGGTCACGTAGCCGCCGCCCGCCGGGCCGCCGAGCACCGTCGTGGCCATGCCTGTGGCCGGGCTGTACCGGTCGACGAAGCTGTAGGGGTAGCGTGCGCACCCGCCGGCGAGGAGCAGCGGCAGCTGGCCGCCGTCGGCGCCGAGCGGCTGTACCCTCCCGCCGCCTTGGGCGCCGGGGACGGTGAGCGTGGTGGCGGTGCCGTCCGGGTTCAGCCTCTCCAGCCAGGTCGAACCGCAGGCCGCGGCCTCGGCGTACGTCCCGCTCGGCAGGTGCCAGGCGCCGAGGAAGGACCCGCGGTCACGGGAGGTGGTCAGCTGCTCGGGCGGGCCCCCGGACAGCGGGAAGGCCAGCAGCTGTCCCGAGCAGTCCGCCAGCACGCTGTCGTTGTTCCACCAGTTCAGCATCTGGCACAAACCCCTACCCCAGTATTGCGTCGCGAGGGCACGGACCGGCTGGCCGGCGCTGGACACGACCTCCATGTCGTCCAGGGTGCTGAAGACGATCGCAGTGCCGTTCGCGTTCTCCTGGTAATCGACGTCGACGGTTCCGGCCTGCGGGAACGGGTAGCACAGCTCCCGCGCCCCGGTCAGGCTGAATTGCTGCAACGGCAGGAACCCGCCCCCGGCCGCCCCGGCCAGGACGAGGATCGCGGTCCCGGCCGGCCGGGAAAACGACACGGTCGGGTAGGACGTGGCTGAGTACACCGGGAAGCTTCCGGCCTGGCCGGTTTGCAGGTCGAGCACGATGACCGACGCTCTGATTGGCTCCAGGCTCTGGCGGAGGAACAGCGCGTGCGTGCCGTCCTCCGACCAGTCCTCGAGGAAGGCGTTCGCCGGAGCCGGGCCGAGCCGGTAGCGCTGGCCGCCCGGCGAGACCAGGTACACCGTTCCCGGGCCGGTGGCCGACCCCGACCTCGCCGCGTCGGCGAGAATCCAGCCCCGGCCGACGCTGCGCCACGGCACGCTGGCCCGGCCGGCGGCCGGCCAGAATGCCGTGGTGCTGGCCGTGCTGGCCGTGCTGGCGGCGGTACCGCCGGTAACGCTCGGCGGGCATCCCGTCCCGGCCGAAACCGTCGCCGGCCGGACGCTGACGGGCACGGGGGCAGCGGCGGGGACAGTCGCTGCGCAGCCGCATACGACGCCGGCCAGCGTCAGCATGCTCAGCAAAGCGGCTGCCGCGCGCCGCCCGATCGAGAATGTGACCATCCAGGCCTCCGGCCATATCCGCTGTCCCGGTCGCGTCACGCCCCAGCCGGCTTGCCGCGGCACTATCAAGACGTCGGCGACGGTCGCCCGGTTGCGTCGTGGTGCCCGGGATAAGGACGAAGCCGGCTAGCCGGGGCCCAGATGTCAGATCGGGTACACGGCTTCGATCACGAGCCGGCCCGCTGGCCTGAGCGGATGGTTGTGGGATTTTTCCAAGATGGTTCTTCCGCGCAGGCAGCCCCAACCGCATGGTTCCCGGTAACCTGGAGGGACATCGCCGCAGGTGAAAGGGGTCCCTGGCCGGATTCGCGGTGACAATGCGCGCACGCGCAAGCGGACCGCTGCACGACTAGTGTGAGCCTTCTGTCTGGGGAGGCGTGTGACGGCCGGATGGAGTCTGGTGCCGGGACGGGTTCGCCAGTGCACGAGAGCGCTGGCGTACAGTGGTCGGGTGGGCGAGATTCCGCTCGAAGAAGTACCGCGTGAGGTTAACGACGCGGCGCATGACGCTGCGCGCGGCCAAGTCATCTATCTGACCGAGCACGGCGAGCGGCTCGCCGCGATCGTCCCGGCAGAACTGGCGGCCGAGCTGGAGAATCTGACTCCTGCGCAATTCCGCGAACTGCTGGAGGACTTCGCCGATGCGCAGGCAGCACGCGAGGCGCTAGCCGAGATCCAGGCGGGCGCCGAGCCGGTACCGGCCGAGCAGGTCTGGGCGGAACTCGGCTTCGGAACGTGACCTCTGGCCGATACGCGCTGGAGTTCGCCCCGAAAGCCCTGCGGGCACTGCGCAAGCTCGACCGGCCCGTGGTCGAGCGAATCAAGGCGGCGACGGAATCGCTGCGGGACGATCCGAGGCCTGCGGGCGCGAAGATGCTTACCGGGATGCACGGGATCTTGCGGATCAGGGTCGCAGGTGACTACCGCATCCTTTACACGGTGGACGATGACCGGATGGTCGTCCTGGTCGTTGACGCGGGCCACCGCCGGCAGATTTACCGTTAGCATCCCTGGCAAGCCAACACCACGGTCCCGCTCGGCATCCTCAGAGGCGGTATATGGTCTCGATCGCCAGACGGCGCGTTGATCCGCCTGATGGTTGTGGGATTTATCAGGGTGTCGCTTTGCGGGTTCTTGGGTGTGGTCAGAATCGCGGGCCGGTCCGGGCCAGTTCGAGGACCCGGCTGGCGTTGCGGGCCAGGTCGTCCGGCCAGGCGTTTGAATGCGTCGTAGCTCATCGCGTCCAGGCCGATGTGGATCAGATAAGTCAGCAGACGGTGATCAAGGTCGGCGGGGGCACCGCCTGTGCTGTCCCAGTGCTGGCGCAGCTCGCGGGCAATGTCGATGTCCTGCCAGGCGGGGAACCAGGGCCACCAGTAGATGAGCCAGGCCGCGTCGTACAGATAATCACCGTACAGGGCATTGCCCCAGTCGATGACGGCGGCGATCGTGGCGCCTTCGGCGAGGACGTTCCGGTTCACCAGGTCCCCGTGGATGACGTGCCGACTGTCCGGCAGCCCGGAGACCAGTTCTTGCAGCCGGGCGTAGCCCGCGCCAAACGCTCCCGGGCCGATAGGTGAGGTGGCCAGGGCGGCCCGCCACCCGGGAACACGGGCGGTTTCCTGGCTGACGGCCAGCAGGGCCTGCGGCCAGGTCGCGGCGGGAGCGGTGCCGTCGGGTGCCCAGATGCCGTAGCCGCTGGCGCCGGTGATCTCGACGGCCCGTAGCGCGTCCAGGGCCAGGAGCAGGCTGGGCAGTGCGGTCTGCATGGCGGCCCCGTCCAGGTCGTTGAGCAGGCATCCCGGGGCGCGGTCGGAGACGGCGAAATAGCCGTCGGCGGCGTGGCCGGTTTCCCTGACGGCGGGGATTGGCAGGTCTGCGGAGCTGTAGGCGCCCATGACCTGGTCTTTGAGGAAATCCTCGCCGAAGCGGCCGAACCGGATGACACTGTCCGTGCCGTCGAGGGTGAACGCGTACGCCTGCGACCACTCCCCGGAACCGATCAGCCGCAACCGGGTAGCGCGGCGGCTGTACCGGGCCGTGACGAAGGACTGGGCTGCGGCCTCATGCTGCGGATACCCGTGCTGGCTGGTAAGCGCGTCAGGCTCGGCCATGCTGCCATCATGACACCAGCCCCATGGCTCGATCCTTCGGCCTGGATGTGTCCAGTTTCGGTCTGGACGGGTTCCCCGCGCTGCTCTGCCCTCGTCCGCCCGGACTGCTCCCCCTTGAAGTAAGGAGCGGCTCTAGCTGTGGCTTGACGTCAGATCGAATACGTGGCTTCGATGATGAGACGCCGCGCTGAGCTGGCCAGACCGTTGTGGGACTTGGACAAGACCGCTCTTCTGGGTAGGTTGCGTTTTCTCACGAGGATGGCGCGTCCCCGCCTGGGGCGCGTGGGCCCTTGGCCCCGTGGCGGACCGCACCGCGCGTCGCCGTCCCCTACAGGGCGCTCTGGATGGCGATCTGGGCAAGTTCCGGTAGCTTCTGCTCGGCGAGGTTGGCGGCGCCGCGCACGCCGGCCCAGGCCAGGGCGAGGCCGTACGCGGCGCCGCCCAGCACGAGCACCGGCATCCAGATCGCCGCCGGACCCGTTCGGGTGAATACCACGGCGAGGATCACCGGCGTGGCCGCCACCCCCACGCCGAGCACGGTGAGGATCCATGACCCGAACGCCTCGCCGCCATGTCCGCTGGCCGCAATGGGCGTCGGGGTGCCGCCTCGCTTTTCCACCGGGTAGGCCATCGCGACGGTGAACAGGTTGGCCAGAGCCAGGCCCGCGCCGATCCCGGCCAGACCAACGGCCAGGGCCAGGAACCCGTCGATCGGATGCTTGGCCACGGCCGCCAGGCCGAAACAGACCGCCGTGAGCAGCGGCACCGCGATCGCGCCGATCGCGATGTTCTGCCCGGAGAAGTAGGCGCGCAGCGCGCGCCGGCCGTTCAGCGCCGTCGCCTCCAGGCCGAACCCCGGTCCGGACATCCCGATCGCGTTGTTGTGGAAGGCGCCGACGAACGCGCCCCCGGCGACCCCGCTGGCGATCAGGCCGCCGAACCAATCCGGGCTCAGCACCAGCCTGAAGGCCACGACCACCATGATGACCGCGGTGATGCCCCAGTAGATCAGGGCGAAGGGCTCGCGGCGCTGGTAGAGCCAGAACCGGGCGGCCACCGTCCCGCGCAGGCCGTACCGGGCGAACGGGAGCGCCGAACCGTGTACCGCCGACTGCATGGAGGTGTCGGTTGTCACCAGGGCGCGGTTGCAGCGACCGGATCCACGCCACGCCGAGCACGACGATGATGCCGGCCAGGAGCGCCAGGCGCAGCAGCGCGGTGCCGGGGTGCCCCGTGGAGGCGTCCCGGATCGCGTGCACGGCCAGGCCCGGCGGGGTCCATCGCAGCCACAGGTCCACGCCCCCGAAGCTCGAAGCGGTCAGCGCGCCCTCGCCGGTCAGCTTCGGCACGATCTGGATGAAGCCCTCGTACACGGCGAAGATCGGGATGATCAGGAGGGCGGCGAAGTCCTTGCCGCGGCGCGAGCGCAGCATCCCGGCCAGGCCGGTGGTCACGAACCGGGCCAGCGTGATGCAGAACAGCACCTGCAGCAGCACCGCGAGCAGCGCGATGAGCACGCCGAGGGCGCCGCGGGCCAGCCCGATGGTCACCCCGAGCAGGCCGATCAGGGTGGCCGCCGGCCAGGCGCCGGTGGCCGAGGCGGCCAGCAGGCCTACCGCGAGCGGGCGGGTGCGGAGCGGGTACAGGGCCAGCGTGGCGGGGTCCAGGGTGCTGTCGAGGCCGAAGGTGACGAGCGGCAGGATCAGCCACGCCAGGCCGAACGCGCAGAAGATCGCCGTGGTCAGGTCCGCCGCCGCGATGCCGCCGCCCAACATGGACAGAAAATAGAAGACGCCGCCGGCGACCAGCGCCGCGCAGATCGTGTTGAGGATGAAGGCGACCTTGGCCCCGGTCGACGCGCGCAGCGCGTTGAGCACCAGGCGCAGCTTCAGCTGGAAGAGGAGCCAAGCCATGACAGCACCTCCTCGTCGTTGGCCCGTGAACCGACCAGGTCGATGAACGCCTGCTGCAGCGTCTTGCCGTCCCGGACCTGTTCGGTGGTGCCGCTGGCCACGAT
>CAWKCG010000051.1:0-42397 GCA_963847965.1 uncultured Actinomycetes bacterium | reverse complement strand
GACGAAGCCGAACGCGTTCACCCGCGCGTAGCTGGACAGGCTGCCGATGAGGCCGATGTTCGGCCCTTCCGGGGTCTCGATCGGGCACATCCGGCCGTAGTGGCTGGGGTGCACGTCGCGGACCTCGAAGCCCGCCCGCTCGCGGCTCAGGCCGCCGGGGCCCAGCGCCGACAGCCGGCGCTTGTGGGTCAGGCCGGCCAGCGGGTTGGTCTGGTCCATGAACTGGGAGAGCTGGCTGGTGCCGAAGAACTCCTTGATCGAGGCCACCACGGGGCGGATGTTGATCAGGGTCTGCGGCGTGATCGCCTCGACGTCCTGGGTGGTCATCCGCTCCCTGACCACGCGCTCCATCCGGGCCAGGCCCAGCCGGACCTGGTTCTGGATCAGCTCGCCCACGGTGCGCAGCCGGCGGTTGCCGAAGTGGTCGATGTCGTCGGTCTCCAGCGGCAGGATCTGGTCGCCGGAGATCATCTCCTCCTCGCCGGCGTGCAGCCGGACGAGGTACTCGATGGTCGCGACGATGTTGTCCTCGGACAGGATTCCCTGCCGGATCGGCAGGTCGAGGCCCAGCTTCCGGTTGACCTTGTAGCGGCCCACCTTGGCCAGGTCGTACCGCTTGGGGTTGAAGTACAGGTTGTCGAGCAGCGCCTGCGCCGATTCGCGCGTCGGCGGCTCGCCGGGCCGCAGCTTGCGGTAGATGTCGAGCAGCGCCTCGTCCTGGCCGGCGGTGTGGTCCTTCTCCAGCGTGGCGCGCATCGCCTCGAAGTTGCCGAACTTGTCCAGGATCCTGGCATCGTCCCAGCCCAGCGCCTTGAGGAGCACGGTGACGCTCTGCTTGCGCTTGCGGTCGATGCGGACGCCCACGCTGTCGCGCTTGTCGATCTCGAACTCCAGCCAGGCCCCCCGGCTGGGGATGACCTTGCAGGAGTAGATGTCCTTGTCCGAGGTCTTGTCGACCTGGCGGTCGAAGTACACGCCGGGCGAGCGCACCAGCTGGCTGACGACGACCCGCTCGGTGCCGTTGATGATGAAGGTGCCCTTGGCCGACATGAGCGGGAAGTCGCCCATGAACACGGTCTGGCTCTTGATCTCGCCCGTGGTGTTGTTGATGAACTCCGCCGTCACGAACATCGGGGCGGAGTACGTCATGTCCTTGTCCTTGCACTCCTCGGCGGAGTACTTGGGCGGCTCGAACCGGTGATCGCGGAACGAGAGCGACATGGTCCCCGAGAAGTCTTCGATCGGGCTGATCTCCTCGAAGATCTCCTCGAGGCCCGACTGCTCGGGAACGTCCTTGCGCCCGGCCGCCTTGGCCTCGTTGATCCTGGCTTGCCACCTCTCGTTGCCGAGCAGCCAGTCGAACGACTCGGTCTGCAGGGCGAGCAGGTCTGGTACCTTGAGCGGTTCCTGGATCCGCGCGAACGACACGCGGTCAGGGCCGGAAACTGTGGCGGTAGTGGTGGGGACGGAGGCGCTGCGCGATGCTGCCAACAGGGGTCCTTCCGAACTGTGTCGCGGAACTATCACCGCACGCACGCCAAACGCCCCGCGGCAAAGCCCCGTCGACGCGAGGGAGATACCGAGGACGTTAGAGTGCAGCGCAAACTAGCAGTGTAGCAGATCGCCACACCGCTGGTCAACTGTACGCCACTATGAGATTCACGGTTGCTCCGCAGCATCGCTCTTTGGCGGCGAAACGTCAAGTCCAAACCGGGCGCTCTGGGCAGATTTAGCTAGGTGACAGATACCACATACGGTCGATGTGTAGGTGACAACACTCTGGGGTAGGACTTTATTTCCGTGCCTTGTGGCGGGCGGACCGGTCCGGCCCGCCCGGCCGCCCCATGGCGCGACGAGACCCGGGTCCAGGCCACGAGGTGGCCTGAAGCCCGGGTCCTGCCGTACCGCGGTCCTACGTGCCTTACTTCACGGTCACGGTGGCGCCGGCGCCCTCGAGGGCCGCGCGCGCCTTCTCCGCGCTCTCCTTGTTGACCTTCTCGAGCACCAGCTTGGGCGCGCCGTCCACGAGGTCCTTGGCCTCCTTGAGGCCGAGGCTGGTCAGGCTGCGCACCTCCTTGATGACCTGGATCTTCTTCTCGCCCGCGGCCTCGAGGATGACGTCGAACTCATCCTGCTCCTCGGCCTGCTCGGCCTCGCCGCCGCCAGCGCCCCCGGCCGCGGGCGCGGCCACCGCCACCGGGGCGGCCGCCTTCACGTCAAACGTCTCCTCGAACTGCTTGACGAACTCGGACAGCTCAAGGAGGGTCATCTCCTTGAAGGCCTCAAGCAGGTCGGCGTTACTCATCTTCGCCATGGTGGTGGATTCCTCGTTCCTTCTTTGCTGAACTTGTGGTCTGGTCAGCCTTCATCGGCTGGGTCGGCCGGGGTCACCTGGCCGGGGGCGTCCCCGTCCTGGTCGCCCGCGAGCTTGGCGCGCAGCGCCTCGGCGAGCTGGGCCATCTGCACCGGCAGCGCGTTGAACGTCGCCGCCGCGCCGGCCAGGGACGCCTTCATGGCGCCGGCCAGCTTGGCCAGCAGGACGTCGCGCGGTTCCAGGTCGGCCAGCTTGATGATCTCCGTCGGGGTGATCGCCTTGCCGTCGAGCACGCCGCCCTTGATCACCAGCAGCGGGTTCGCCTTGGCGAAGTCGCGCAGGCCCTTCGCGGCCTCGACCACGTCGCCGTCGACGAACGCGACCGCCGACGGGCCCGTCAGCAGCGATGACAGCTGCTCGGTCAGCCCCGCCTCGGTTACCGCGATCTTGGTCAGCGTGTTCTTGACCACGGCGAACGTGGCGTTGCCCCCGAGCGACTTGCGCAGCTCGGCGAGCTGGGCCACGGTGAGTCCCCGGTACTCGGTGAGCACCGCGCCGGACGAGCCCCTGAACCGCTCGGTGAGCTCGGCGACCTCGGCTACCTTCTCGGCGTTTGGCATGTGCCTCCTCTCCATCTCTCCATTGCCGGGGAGAAATCTTCTGCGTTACGTAGCAGCCGAAGGCACGAAAACGCCCCGGGCGCGAGGCGCACGGGGCGGCAAGGCCCGGTCCGGAGGGGCGGGCGATACAGCTCGGTTCACCTGCGCGGGACGTCCGGCCGGGGTCAGCGTGACCCTGCCCGGAGCCTTCGGCCGCCGCATTCGCGGCGGCATCCAGCGGTCTTCGGCACTGGTCAGTGTACGGGCCTCGCCTCGCCCGGCAAAATCGGTTTCCGGGCGGAATGCGCCGACGTCCCGCCGCGTAATCCGAGTCCCGTGAACCCCATCCGCACCGATTCGCTCAGGCGTACGAACTACTGGGCAGATTATCGGGGAGGATTCGGGCTTGTGGGAGGAAAAGGGGGATCATAGTGCACCGGATCCTCCCCGAAGCCCGGATCCTCCCACAAAATTCCGGCGCGGGATGGAGGCTAGGACGGACGGGTGCGCGGCCGAGAGACGTCAGGCGGTCGCGTCGGCTAGCTCGTCGGCGAAGCCGCGGGTCTTGTTCGGGTCGACCGGGATGCCGGGGGCCATCGTGGTGGTGAACGTGACCTTCTTCAGGTACCGGCCCTTGGCCGCGGCGGGCTTGAGCCTGATCACCTCGTCGAGGGCCGCGGCGTAGTTCTCGAGCAGTGCGGTCGGGGTGAACGAGGCCTTGCCGATGACGAAGTGCAGGTTGGCGTTCTTGTCCACGCGGAACGCGATCTTGCCGCCCTTGATGTCGGAGACGGCCCTGGCGACGTCCGTGGTGACGGTGCCGGTCTTCGGGTTCGGCATGAGGCCGCGGGGGCCGAGCACGCGGGCGATCCGGCCGACCTTGCCCATCTGGTCCGGCGTGGCCACCGCCGCGTCGAAGTCCAGGAAGCCGCCCTGGATCCGCTCGATCAGGTCGTCGGAGCCGACGAAGTCCGCGCCGGCCGCGCGCGCCTCCTCAGCGCGCTCGCCGGCCGCGAAGACCAGCACCCGGGCGGTCTTGCCGGTGCCGTTCGGCAGGTTGACCGTGCCGCGGACCATCTGGTCCTGCTTGCGCGGGTCGACGCCGAGGCGCAGCGCCACCTCGACGGTCGGGTCGAACTTGGTTACCGTGGCCGACTTGGCGAGGGTGACCGCCTCGGCGGGGCTGTACAGCCGCGTGCGGTCGATCTGCTCGCTGGCCTGGCGGTAGGCCTTACTGCGCTTCATCAAGGTCTCCTAGGTATGGGAGGTCGTGGTCAGCGGGCCGCGCGAGGCCCTGCCACTTGAGGTGAAATTCTGTTCACATATAACCGATGACGGCGGGGGCGTTGTTCCCGGTCAGCCCTGGACCTTGATGCCCATCGAGCGGGCGGTGCCGGCGATGATCTTCTCGGCGGCCTCGATCGTGGTCGCGTTGAGGTCGGGCATCTTGGTCTGCGCGATGTCGCGGACCTGCGCCCTGGTGATCGTGCCGACCTTGGTCTTGTGCGGCTCGGCGCTGCCCTTGTCCACGCCGGCCGCCTTCTTGATCAGCTCGGGGGCGGGCGGCGTCTTGGTGACGAAGGTGAACGACCGGTCCTCGAAGATCGAGATCTCGACCGGGATGATGTTGCCCCGCTGGCTCTCCGTCGCCGCGTTGTACTGCCTGACGAAGTCCATGATGTTCACGCCGTGCGGGCCCAGCGCGGTCCCGACCGGCGGTGCGGGCGTGGCCTGGCCGGCCGGCAGCTGCACCTTGACGACTGCGGCGAGCCTTTTCCTTCTTGGCGGCATGCGAGTATGTCCTTACCTGTGCCTGGGGTTCTAGATCTTGGTTACCTGGTCGAACGACAGCTCCACGGGCGTCTCGCGGCCGAAGATCGACACCAGCACCTTGAGCTTCTGGGTGTCGGAGTTGATCTCGTTCACGGTCGCGGGAAGCGTGGCGAACGGCCCGTCCATTACGGTAACCGACTCGCCGACCTCGAAGTCCGGCGTGGCCGTCCGCGCGGCCTCGGCCTGCTTGGTGCCGGGCTCGGGCTCGGGCGCCAGCAGGCCGGCGACTTCGGAGAGCTGGAGCGGCGAAGGCCGGCTTGACAGGCCGACGAAGCCGGTCACGCCCGGCGTGTTCCGCACGACCGCCCACGACTCGTCGGTCAGGTCCATCCGGACCAGGATGTAGCCCGGCAGGACCTTCTCCGAGACCTGCTGCCGCTTGCCGCCCTTGATCTCGGTCACCTGGTGGACGGGGACCTCGATCTGGAAGATGTAATCCTCCATGTTGAGCGAGCCGATGCGGCTCTCGAGGTTGGTCTTGACCCGGTTCTCATAGCCCGCGTACGAGTGCACCACGTACCAGTCGCCCGGCAGCATGCGCAGCTCGCGCATGAACTCCTCCAGCGCACCGTCGGGAGACTCACCCTGCTCGCCGTCGGCAGCCGGGGCATTTTCGGAGTCCCCGTTGGCGGCGGCCTGCAGGTCCTCGTCGGCCTGCCCGGCGGCGTCCATTCCGTCGGTCTCGTCGCTGTGGTCGCTCACCTCGTCGACCTCCTCCCCCGCGCGGACCCAAGCCGGGTCTCGGACACGATCGCTCTCTCTTTCCTATGGCTTTCCTTCGGCCGTGACCGTCTGCTGCGATCATGGCGCCGCGCTCGGGCGCGTGCGTCCCAGGGCGACGCCCCGGGCTCCGGGGACCGCCTAGCCGAACACCTCGAACACGAGCTTGGTGAACCCGTAGTCCAGGCTGGTCACGAAGATCACCATGAAGAGCACGAAGACTATGCACACTATCGTGTAGGTGATCAGCATCTGGCGGGTCGGCCATATGACCTTGCGCAGCTCGGCGACCATCTGCCGGAAGAACAGCGCAGGCGTGGTCCGGGGGCTGCGCTTAGCCGCGCGCCCGCCTCCGCTCCGCTCCGCGGCCTCGCCGCGTGTCTGAGTAGCCATAACCTCACCTATACGTCCGCCGGCTTCGCCGTCTGGCCGGACCGTACCCGCAGGGCAGGAGGGACTCGAACCCCCAACCACCGGTTTTGGAGACCGGGACTCTGGCCAATTGAGCTACTGCCCTCAGCTTCGTACATCGCCGCTGTTCAGCGCCCACCCGCCACGAGCACGCGGGCATGCTGCCGCAAGACAGCACCGCTGTCGGTCCCTGAAGTGTACGTCCCTTCGGCCCCTCCGTCGAACCGTCTGGCCCAATCGGGCCGGGAAAACCGCGCACCCGGCAGTGTCTTATTCAAGTTCGCGTTATGCAAGACCCGCTGTGGTTGCTGCCCGCGGCTTGCACCGGTCGCTCGCGCAGGCCCAGAAGGCCTGCACTCGCGAACCGGTATTGCATAACGCTCACTGGCGGCTTCTGGGACAATGGAGTTCATGCCGACCAGAGTCTCCGAGCGCGTCTCCGCCATCTCCGAATCCGCCACCCTGGCCGTGGACGCCAAGGCCAAGGCGCTGAAGGCCGCGGGCAGGCCGGTCATCGGCTTCGGCGTGGGCGAGCCGGACTTCCCCACGCCCTCCTACATCGTCGAGGCCGCCCAGCGCGCGTGCGAGCAGCCGCGCTTCCAGAAGTACACCGCCACCGCCGGGCTGCCCGAGCTCAGGGCGGCGATCACGGCCAAGACGGCCAGGGACTCCGGTTACCAGGTGGACCCCGGCCAGGTCCTGGTCACCAACGGCGGGAAGCAGGCGGTGTTCCAGGCCTTCGCCACCCTGCTCGACCCCGGCGACGAGGTCCTGGTCCCGGCGCCCTACTGGACCACCTACCCCGAGGTCATCGCGCTGGCGGGGGGCGTCATGCGGCCGGTGCCGACCGACGAGCAATCCGGCTACCAGGTCACGATCGACGACCTCGAGGCGGCCCGGACGAGCCGCACCAAGGTCCTGCTCTTCGTGTCCCCGTCCAACCCGACCGGCGCGGTCTACCCGCCGGCCATGGTCCGGGCCATCGGCCAGTGGGCGGCGGAGAATGACCTGTGGGTGATCACCGACGAGATCTACGAGCACCTGGTCTACGGCGACGCGGTGTTCTCCTCCATCCCGGTCCAGGCTCCGGAGATCGCCGGCACCTGCGTGGTGGTCAACGGGGTGGCCAAGACCTACGCGATGACCGGCTGGCGGGTGGGCTGGATGATCGGCCCGCGCGACGTGACCGACGCCGCGGCGAACCTGCAGAGCCACGCCACCTCCAACGTCTGCAACGTGGCGCAGGCGGCGGCGCTCACCGCCGTGTCCGGAGACCTGGCGGCCGTCGCGGTCATGCGCGAGGCCTTCGACCGGCGCAGGCAGACCATGACCAGGATGCTGAACGAGATCGACGGCGTGCTCTGCCCCGAGCCGCAGGGGGCCTTCTACTGCTACCCCAGCGTCAAGGGCCTGCTCGGCCGGGAGATCGCCGGGAGAGCGGCGCAGACGTCGGCAGAGCTGGCCGGGCTCATCCTGGACGAGGCGGAGGTGGCCGTGGTGCCCGGCGAGGCGTTCGGCACCCCCGGGTACTTCCGGATGTCGTACGCGCTCGGCGACGCCGACCTCGAAGAAGGCGTCGCCCGGATGGCCAAGCTGCTCGCGGGCGCCCGGTGAGAACCACAGCGGGATTCTGAATAACGCGAACTTTTGAAGAAGCACAGTTAGGCACGGCACACTGAGCGGATGCCGAGGTCGCTGAGCGCACTCCCGAAGGCGCACCTGCACCTGCACCTGACCGGGGCGATGCGGCACCCGACGCTGGTCGAGCTGGCCGAGCGGCACCGCATCAGGCTGCCGACCGCGCTGACCCAGGACTGGCCGCCGCGCCTGAGCGGGACCGACGAGCGCGGCTGGTTCAGGTTCCAGCGGCTGTACGACATGGCGCGCTCGGTGCTGCGCACCCCGGCCGACCTGCGCCGGCTGGTCACCGAGACCGCCGAGGACGAGCGGGCCGAAGGCTCGCGCTGGCTGGAGATCCAGGTCGACCCGGACGGGTACGCCGCGCGGTTCGGCGGGATCACGGCCGTGCTCGAGCTCGTGCTCGACGCGGCCGCGGCGGCGTCGCGGGCCACCGGCGTCGGGATCGGCGTCATCGTCGCGGCCAACCGGACCAAGCACCCGCTGGAGGCCAGGACCCTGGCCCGGCTGGCCGCGCAGTACGCGGGGCGCGGGGTGACCGGCTTCGGCCTGTCCAACGACGAGCGGCGCGGTCCCGCGCGCGACTTCACCCCGGCGTTCCGCATCGCCGAACGCGCCGGGCTGCTCCTGGTGCCGCACGGCGGCGAACTGTGCGGCGCGGCCAGCGTCGTGGCCTGCCTGGACGACCTGCACGCCGACCGGATCGGCCACGGGGTCCGCGCCGCCGAAGACCCGGCGGTGGTCAAGCGCCTGGCCGCCGAGGGAATCACCTGCGAGGTGTGCCCGTCGTCGAACGTCGCGCTCGGCATCGCCGCGGGGCCGTCACAGGTCCCGCTCCGGCTGCTGTTCGAGGCCGGCGTGCCGGTCGCGCTCGGCGCCGACGACCCGCTGCTGTTCGGCCCGCGGCTGGCCGCGCAGTACGAGATCGCCCGGGTCGCGCACGGGTTCACCGACGCCGAGCTGGCCGAGGCGGCGCGGGCGTCGGTGCTCGGGTCGGTCGCGCCGGAGCCGCTGCGCGCCGAGCTGCTGGCCGGGATCGACGCCTGGCTCGCCGTCCCGGGCGGCTAGCTCTCTCCTTTAAATACCGAACGGCGGTGGTGCCCGCCCCGGGTCATCCTTCCGCCCTTCCCGGGCGGGCGCGCACGGGCGGCCAGCAGCGTCACGGACGGGTTAACCACCGCTCGTTCGGCTTAAAGGTCTTTTTGATTTCGCGGGAACCCGGCGCCGGCGGATAGACTGGGTGGCACATGGCGATGATCCGGCTATCACCGGTGAGCCCCCGGAAGAAAGGGCCGCGCGGCCTGATTAGAACCGGGCGGGTCCGGCCCGTTACAGCCGGCTGACGAGCGGTCGCCGGGACCCGTAGGGCCGGGCGGCAAGCGAGGTGGTACCGCGGTACGCCCGCGCGGGAGCGGGCGCGTCGTCCTCGCGGACCGAACGCCTTACCGCGAGGACCCCACGATGGCTGCTTCTCCCCGACCAGCCCACCCCGACCGACCTCCCGGCTACCCGCGCTCCGGGGGCACCGGAGTACCTGCCCAGCCGAGCTTCCCCGAGCTCGAGCGCGACGTGCTCGAGTACTGGCGGGCCCAGGACACGTTCCAGGAGTCTGTCCGGCAGCGCGCGGCGGAGGCCGAGTTCGTGTTCTACGACGGGCCGCCGTTCGCCAACGGGCTGCCGCACTACGGGCACCTGCTCACCGGCTACGTCAAGGACCTGGTGCCGCGCTTGCGCACCATGCAGGGCAGGAAGGCCGAGCGCAGGTTCGGCTGGGACTGCCACGGCCTGCCCGCCGAGGTGGAGGCGGAGCGGCAGCTCGGCATCTCCGGCAAGGCCGACATCCTCGCGATGGGCATCGAGAAGTTCAACCAGGCCTGCCGGGAGTCGGTGCTGCGGTACACCCGCGAGTGGCAGGACTACGTCACCCGCCAGGCGCGCTGGGTCGACTTCGACCACGACTACAAGACGCTCGACCTCTCCTACATGGAGAGCGTCATGTGGGCGTTCAAGCAGCTATGGGACAAGGGCCTGGTCTACCAGGGGTTCAAGGTGCTGCCCTACTGCTGGCGGTGCGAGACCCCGCTGTCCAACCACGAGCTGCGGATGGACGAGGACACCTACGCCGAACGCCAGGACCCCTCGCTCACGGTCAGGTTCAGGCTGGAGACCGGGGAGTGGCTGCTGGCCTGGACCACCACGCCGTGGACGCTGCCGTCCAACCTGGCCGTCGCGGTCGGCGCGGGCATCAGCTACGTCGTGGTGGCCAAGGACGGCGAACGGTACATCCTGGCCAGGGACCGGCAGGCCGCCTACGAGCGGGAGCTGGAAGAGGCGGCCGTGGTCGGGGAGCTGACCGGCGCCGAGCTGGCCGGGCGCAGGTACGAGCCGCTGCTGCCTTACCTGGCCGATGCGGGCACCTTCGGCACGCAGGACGCGTTCCGGGTGATCGTCTCCGACGACGTCACGACCGAGGACGGCACCGGCGTGGTGCACATGGCGCCCGCGTACGGCGAGGCCGACGCCCTGGCGTGCAACGCGGCCGGCATCCCGACCGTGCTCACGGTGGATGAGCAGGGCCGGTTCACTCACCTGGTCCCCGACTTCGAGGGCCAGCACGTGTTCGACGCCAACGCCGGGATCACCGCGAAGCTGCGCGAGCAGGGCAGCGTGGTGCGCGCCGCGACGCACACCCACTCCTACCCGCACTGCTGGCGCTGCCGTAACCCGCTGATCTACAAGGCGGTCTCCAGCTGGTTCGTCGAGGTGACCAGGTTCAAGGACCGGATGGTCGAGCTGAACGAGCAGATCACCTGGGTACCCGGGCACGTCAAGGACGGGCAGTTCGGCAAGTGGCTGTCGAACGCGCGGGACTGGTCGATCAGCAGGAACCGGTTCTGGGGGTCGCCGATCCCGGTCTGGCAGAGCGACGACCCCGCCTACCCGCGCACCGACGTGTACGGGTCGCTCGATGAGCTGGCGCGCGACTTCGGCGTGCGCCCGGCCGACCTGCACCGCCCGGCGATCGACGAGCTGACGCGGCCGAACCCGGACGACCCGACCGGCAAGTCCGTGATGCGCCGGGTGCCCGAGGTGCTCGACTGCTGGTTTGAGTCGGGGTCGATGCCGTTCGCCCAGGTCCACTACCCGTTCGAGAACCGCGACTGGTTCGACGGCCACTACCCGGGCGACTTCATCGTCGAGTACATCGGCCAGACGCGCGGCTGGTTCTACACCCTCCACGTGCTGGCCACGGCGCTGTTCGACCGGCCCGCGTTCCGCACCTGCGTCAGCCACGGCATCGTGCTCGGCAACGACGGGCAGAAGATGTCCAAGAGCCTGCGCAACTACCCGGACGTGAACGAGGTCTTCGACCGCTACGGCTCGGACGCGATGCGCTGGTTCCTGATGGCCAGCCCCATCTTGCGCGGCGGGAACCTGATCGTCACCGAGCAGGGCATCAGGGACGCGGTCCGCCAGGCGATCCTGCCCCTGTGGAACAGCTACTACTTCTTCGCCCTCTACGCGAACGCCGAGTCCTACCAGGCCCGGCCTTCGGCGGCGGGCCAGCACGTGCTCGACAGGTACATCCTGGCCAAGACGCGCGCCGCGGTCACCGAGATGGAGCAGCTGCTCGACGTCTACCACGTCGGCGGCGCCTGCCAGGTGCTCCTCGAGCACCTCGAGGTGCTCACGAACTGGTACATCCGCCGGTCACGGCACCGGTTCTGGGCCGGGGAGCGGGCCGCGATGGACACCCTGTGGACCGTGCTCGAGACCGTCTGCCGGGCCGCCGCGCCGCTGCTGCCGCTGACGACCGAGGCGATCTGGCGCGGGCTCACCGGTGGGCCGAGCGTGCACCTGACGTCGTGGCCCGACGTGAGCGGCTGGCCGGAGGACGCCGAGCTGACCGGGGCCATGGACCTGGTCCGCGCCGCGTGCAGCGCCGCGCTCGGGCTTAGGAAGGCTCAGAACCTGCGGGTGCGGCTGCCGCTCGCGGCGCTGGTCGTCGCCCACCCGGACGCCGACTCGCTCGCGCCGTTCACGGAGCTGATCGCCGAGGAGGTCAACGTCAAGTCGGTCGAGCTGTCCGCCGAGGTGGCCCGGCTCGGCACGTTCGAGCTGGCCGTGAACCCGCGGCTGCTCGGGCCGCGGCTCGGCGGGGCGGTGCAGGAGGTCATCCGCGCGGTCAAGGCGGGCGCCTGGGCCCGGTCCGGGGACGTGATCACCGCCGCGGGGGTCGAGCTTCAGCCCGGCGAATACGAGCTGAGGCTGGCCGCCGCGGACCCGGAGTCGGCCGCCCCGCTGCCCGGCAACCTGGGGCTGATCGCGCTGGACACGCGGGTGACGCCGGAACTGGCCGCCGAGGGGACCGCGCGCGACGTGGTCCGGATCGTGCAGCAGGCCCGCCGGGACGCGGGCCTGGACGTGTCGGACCGGATCCGGCTCACCCTCGGCGCCGACGGCGCGACGGGCGACGCGATCCGCGGGCACGCCGGGATGGTCGCCGCGGAGACCCTCGCCGTGAGCCTGGAGGTGCGCCCGGCCGGCGAGGTCAGCGGCGAGGCGCAGCCCGCTGGCGACGGGGTGGTCAAGGTCGCGGTCATGCGCGAAAGGCCCGCCGCGAACGTGACCGGCTGAGCCGGCCTCGGCCACCCCGCCGGGGAATCATTACCCGTTCACCAGGAGGACCATCGCCTCATTGTCGGTCAGCGGCCGTGCGCCGGCATAGCGAGAGAAGAACTCCGGGGCCAGGCGCCCCGCCTGGCCGGACAGCGTGGCGATGATCCGCAGCAGGTTCTGGATCGAGGGCGGGAAATCCCAGGAGAGCGATTCCCCGAAGACGATCTCCTGGGCCAGTACGGCGCCGTGCCCTGACTCAGCGTTGCCGACGAGAAACGCACGCCCGAAGACGAGTTCCCGCTGATTCAGGCGGTTTACGTCGTGGCTGACTTCGGGCCTGTACGGGACGTCAATGGCCAGCCCGAGCGTAATGCGCAGCTCGTTGCTCTCCGGGAAAACCGCGGCCACGGTCAGGACGGGACCGGTGCGAAAGCTCCAAGAGGGAGCCTCTTCTGACGCTAGCAACGTGGGCGCGGGCGCCGTTGCGTCCTCGAGCTTGGATGCCACCAGCCAGGGCACCAGCTCAGCCAGTTCCTTGTAGTTCATCAGCAATCACCTCGGGTTTCCCGTCGTATACGCCAACGTGGCGCTGGGGGTGGCTACGGCGAATGGGAGGAGTCCAGCCGTCCAGGTACTGCTCTGCCGCGTCCACTAGCTGGATGACGCTCGCGACCAGCCAGTATCGGTGAGCCGTGCGCCGCGAAGGCCGGATTCCACGTTATTCGCCGATAGCGAAGAATCCGGCCGCCGGGACCGGACCTGCCGGGCAAATCGGGTTACGCCGCGAAGTTGGCGGGCAACTTGCCGATACTGATTACCGGAGCACCGCAAGCCGGGCCACTTACCGGAGCACCGCAAGCCGGGCCACGGCAGCGGGAGGGGGAGGGACGGTGCCATCGATCAGGCAGGAACTGGACGCTACGCGAACGGCCCGCTGGCACCAGGCCGCGCGGAGCGCTCATCGGGCCGGGGCCTGGGAAGAGCGCGCGCGGTGTTTCACCGCGCTATCGGCGATCCTGGCGGAGCACCGGATCCCCTGGCGGCCTTATCAGTGCCGGAGCCAGCCGCCGATCCGCCCGCGAGGCATCCTGGCCGAGGTCGCGCGGCACGCGCACTTCGCCTCGGCCGAGTCGGTGTACAAGCGGTGGCGGGCCAGGCAGGACGGCCAGCCCATCGCCCGGTGGGCCGGACCGGACCCCGCCGTCAAGCCGGGCGCCGCGTTCGTGGCCGAGGCGAAGATCGTCGCCTTCTGGCCGTACCGGGAAGGCGCCCTGGAGGTCGCCGACGCCTTCGACATGACCCTCGCCGAGGTCGCGGCCGCCTACCTCAGGGCCCTCGCCGCCTGGGCCTGCAACGACATCCCCCTGGCCGCCTGCCATCCGGCCGGCCCGCCTGCCTGCGTGGCCGAGGATATGGAGGTTATCGCGGCGCAACTCGCGTGGCGCGCCGACCCGGAGACGCCGCGCGCGCGGGCGGCGCGGCTGACGGAGCTGGCCCACAGCATCGTCAGCCAGGTCTTCGCGGACGGCAGCATCACGCCGCTCGGCGCCTTCAACACCGTCCGCGACGAATTGCTCCAGCTGGTCGCCGAGCCGGATTCCGTCGCCGACCGGGTCGCCTGCTCCGTGGCGGAGCTGTCAGACCAGCTCATGCACGCCGGTGACGGCGAGGCGGTCCTTGACGCCGACCAGGCCCGGCAGATGCTGGGCGCCCTGGAGGGGCTCAGTCAGCTGCTGGCCGGCGTCGCGCTCGCCGACGCGACGACGAACGCCGACCCGGGTACGGGGCTGGGCCGGTGGTTCCGGTGACGGCGGACGCGCTCTTGCCGTGTGACAGACGGGCGCGCGAGCGGGGCGAGACCGCGGCCAGGTTGCGCGGCGCGGTGGAAGCGCTGGGCGTACTCCGGGGCCGCCCGCCAGCGAGCCAGCACGGCCCGGGCCGGTACGCTCTGGCGCTGCTGGCCGGGCACGTCAGCCAGGCCGACTGGAACTCCGTGGGTCTGCCTGCCCTCCCGGAACGGCCCGAGGCTGGTGAGCAGCCGGTTCCGGTGAGCCATCGGGCGGTCGTGTCCCTGGCCCGGGCCGCGATGCAGTTCTACTGCGCGGAGCTGCCGCTGGCGGACCGCCCGGTCCACTGGGCGCGGCTGGCGAAGTTCTTCGCCCGGTGGCTCCCGGCGTCTGATCCGGAGCTGATCAGGCTCCGCCAACGGGCCTGCAGCGAGCGCGTCGACGCCGGCGACACCGCTGAAGAGGTCATCAGCGATCTGCGAGCCGCCGTCGATCACCACCGTGAGGCGGACGGAGAGCACGCCTATCTCACCGGGCTCGCCCGGGCGAGCCTGTCGGTCGCGTACCGCCAGCGAGGCACCGGAGCCGACCTGGCCGAGGCCACCAGGCTCGCCGGGGACGAGGCCCGGGCCCGGACCTTGCGGTACGGTCCCGAACACCCGGTCACCCTGGTGGCGCGCTCCCTGTTCACCCGGTCCCTGCTGGTCCAGGCGGAGGCAGCGGAGGATCCGGCCGAGCGGCGCCGGCTGGCCCGCGGCGCTCTCGCCGAGATCACCGGAGTCCGTGCCGCCCGTGACCGCATGTTCGGCGTTACGGCCCCCAACGCCACCCGGAGCCGGCGATACGAAGCCCGTGCCCTGCTGCTGCTCGGCGAGCTGGACCGGGCCCGCACCTGCCTCGAGCACACCCTCATATTCGAACGGATCCGCAACGGCGGCCGGGAGCGCTTCGAAACCGGGCAGACTCATCTCGTGCTCGCCCGGGTCCACGCCGCCCTGGGCCACCGGGACCAGGCGCTGGAGCAGGCCAGCCGGGCCCGCCGGATCCTGGGCGCGCACAACCCGGGCAGCACCTCGTCGGCCAGGGCAGCCGCCCTGGTCAGCGAGCTCGGCGGCGCGTAGCCGACCCGGTGCCGCTGCCCCGTACGCGCGAGCCGACGGGGGTGCTGACCAGCGACCCGGACGACATCCGCACGCTGCTGCGGGCCCGCGGAGCGCAGGCTCGAGTGCAGCCGGTGTTATTACCGGTCTATTACGCGCGCGCCAGCCGTTGAGCCGGGGCGCGCGGCCGGACGTAGATGAGGGTGAAGCCAGTGCCCGCGGCCGCCGCGGGAAAGATCACCGGGTTTTTGGTCATGACCGGTCTTGATCACGGGCCCGGTGAGCCGTGTCCTTTCCTCGCCGGCGGCCGTGGCACTGGCCCGCACGCGTGCCCTGACAGAACTTTGGCGTGAGCCGAACCATCGCGCTCCCGGCCACGTGGACATGAGTGGAGACATGGTCCACCGGAAGGGAGCGGTATGAGAATGAAACCAACACGACGGTACGCGGCGGCCCTGGCCGCGGTCGTCACCACGACGGCAGGCCTGCTGGCCGGGACGGGCCTGGCAGCCACCAGCGCCAGCGCGGGGCCATAACCTGAACGGCGAGCTCGGCCTGGTCATCGCGCCCAACGGCGACATCCTGACCGTCAACAGCGGGAACGGGAACCTGGTCGAGGTCACCCCGTTCGGGGCTCAGATCGCCGTCCGCAGGCTCGACAGCAGCGGTTCCCCGCCGGGCGCGGGGGCCCTGTTCGGCCTGGCGGTCGTGCCCTTCCGCGACGCCGTCTACTTCGTCGACGACGCCACCAACCAGTTGGACCTGCTCCACGGGTAACCGGGATCGTCACGCTGTAGTCCCCGTCCCGGCAGCGGGGCTACAGCGTGACCCCGACCAGCACGGAGCACGGGCCCGATGAGCCGTGTCCTCTCTCCGCCGACGGCCGGGACCATCGCGCCGCGATTGCCCCGCCGCATTTTGGCGTGTCCCCGCCATCCCCGCGCCCGGCTACCGGTACATAAGTGGAGACATATTCCACCGGAAGGGAGCGGGTTCAACAATGAAACCAACACGACGATACGCGGCAGCCCTGGCCGCGGTCGTCACGACGACGGCTGGCCTGCTGGCCGGGACAGGCCTCGCGGCCGGCAGCGCCAGCGCGCAGGGCTACGGCGCCTTCGTCGGTCCCCTGAGCCACGTCTCGAAGATCGCCTCGACGGTGCCCGCCGACGGCGACGTCAACCCCTACGGCGTGGCCGTCATCCCGCGCAGCACCGGCGACCTGTTTCAGGGCAACATCCTGGTCAGCAACTTCAACGACAAGGGGAACGTGCAGGGCACCGGGACCACGATCGTGGAGGTCACCCCGTCCGGCAAGACCTCGGTGTTCGCCAAGATCAGCAGGAACCTCCCCAGCTGCCCCGGCGGCGTGGGCCTGACCACGGCCCTGACCGCGCTGGAGAGCGGCTGGGTGATCGTCGGCTCGCTGCCTACCAGGGGCGGGAGCATCTCGGGCGCCGGCTGCCTGATCGTCCTGGACCGGTGGGGCCACGTGCGCGAGACGTTCACCGGCCAGGGCATTAACGGCCCGTGGGACATGACTGCCGACGACCTGGGCAACCAGGCCATCCTGTTCGTCACCAACGTCCTGGGCGGCACGGTCGCCGCTCACGGTCACACCGTCTACGGAGGCACGGTGATCCGGCTCAACGTCGCGATCCCGTCCTCCGGGCTGCCCCACCTCTGGTACAGCAACAAGATCGGAGTCGGGCTCCCCGAGAGGCTGAACTCGTCGGCCCTGGTCATCGGGCCCACCGGCCTCGGCCTCGGCGCCGACGGCACCCTGTACATCGCCGACACCCTGGACAGCCGGATCACCGCCATCCCCGACGCGCTCAACCAGGCGGATGATCCCGGCGACGGCTTCACGGTGTCGGCGCACGGTCAGCTGAACGGCGAGCTCGGCCTGGTGATCGCGCCCAACGGCGACATCCTGACCGTCAACGGGGGGAACGGGAACCTGGTCGAGGTCACGCCGTCCGGAGCCCAGATCGCGATCCGCAGGCTGGACAGCTCGGGCCGTCCGCCGGGCGCGGGGGCCCTGTTCGGCCTGGCGGTCGTGCCCAACCAGGACGCGGTCTACTTCGTCGACGACGCCACCAACCAGCTGGACCTGCTCCACGGGTGAACCGGACCGTCACGCTGTAGTCCCGCCCCCGGCAGCGGGCTACAGCGTGACCCCCACCAGCACGGGCTCGGGGGTCAGCGACACCCCGAACGCGCCACGGACCCCGTCCCTGATCTCCCACGCCAGGGCCATGAGCCCGGCCGTGGTCGCCGATCCCGAGTTGACCAGGGCCAGCGTGTGCTTGGACGAGATCCGCGCCCCGTCGCCCTGGCTGTACCCCCTGGCGAACCCCGCCCGCTCGATCAGCCACGCCGCGGGCACCTTCACCAGCCCGCCGCCCGCCTCGAACCTGGGTACCGCGGTCCCCGGCCCGCACCTGGCCCGCGCCGCTGCCTCGACGGCCTCGAGCGCGGCGGCGTCGAGCACCGGGTTGACGAAGAACGAGCCGACGCTGCGGGTGTCAGGGTCGGCCGGATCGATCACCATCCCCTTGTGCCGGCGCAGTCCCAGGACGGCCGCGCGGGCCTGGTCCGCGGGGACCCGCTCACCGATCTCGATCCCCAGGGCCGCCGCCAGCTCGGCGTAGCGGACCGGCGCGGACAGCGCGCCAGCGGCCAGCCGGAAGGTCACGCTCAGCACCACGAGCCTGCGCGCCTCATCCCGCTTGAACCGGCTGGTCCGGTAGCCGAACCCGCACTCGCCATTGTCGAGGGCCCGGACCAGGCGGGCGTCCCTGTCGTAGGCGCGCACCTGCGTGATCGTCTCGCGCACTTCCTGGCCGTAGGCGCCGACGTTCTGGATCGGGGTCGCGCCGGCCAGGCCGGGGATGCCCGACAGGCACTCCAGGCCGGCCAGGCCCTCCGCGATCGTCCAGGCGACCACCGCGTCCCAGTCCTCGCCCGCCGCGACGGTCACGGTCTCTGGTTCGGCGCCGTGGCTCACGCCCGTGATCGCCACCTGGATGACAGTGCCGTCGAACCCGTCGTCGGCCACCACCAGGTTGCTGCCGCCGCCGAGGATCAGCACGGGCTCACCGCGCGCGTCGGCGGCGCCGACGGCCTCGATCAGGTGTTCCTCGGTGCTGGCCGCGGCGAAGTCGCGGGCCGGGCCGCCCAGGCCGATCGTGGTGTAGTCGGCCAGCCTCACGGGAGGCGGACGACGGCGCGGGCGCGCGTGAGGACCTTCGTCTCGTCCGACCTGGCGGTGAGCTCGACCGCCACCCGGTGGCCCTCGAGCTTCTCCGTGACGGTGCCCGCGACCTCGACCGTGGCGCCCTTGTCGTCGTCGGCGACGACGACCGGGGCGGAGAACCTGACGCCGAATTCGACCACCGCGCCCGGGTCGCCGGCCCATTCGGTGAGGAACCGGCCCGCCAGCGCCATGGTCAGCATGCCGTGGGCGATCACGTCGGGCAGGCCGACGGACCTGGCGATGCGCTCGTTCCAGTGGATCACGTTGAAGTCGCCGGAGGCCCCGGCGTACCGCACCAGGTCACGCCGCGTCACCTGGTACTGCCGGGGCGGGATCTCGGTCCCGGCCTCGGTCTGGTCGTAGCTGGGGCTGGACCCGTTATCCATCGCTCCCCCTACTGGCCGCGCTCGACGAGTACCGACCTGGCCGTGCAGACGCGCTCGCCGTCCAGGGTCCTGATCTCGGTCACCGTCGCGAGCGTGGTCATGCTGCCGATCCGCCTGATGTCCTCGATCGTGGACTGCGCCACCACGACGTCGCCCGCGTGCAGCGGGCGGGCGTGGCTGAAGCTCTGCTCCCCGTGCACGATCATGGCGTAGTTGACCCCGAGGCCGGGGTCGAAGGTCACCCTCGCGCTGCCCGCCGCGGTGACCACGATCGCGAACGTGGGGGGCGCGATCACGTCCGGGTAGCCCGCCGCCTGCGCGGCGGCCCGGTCACGGCACAGCGGGCTCGGCTCACCGATCGCGTCGGCGAACTCGGCGATCTTGACCCGGCTGACCTCGTACGGCTCAGACGGCTCGAAGGTCCGCCCGATGTACTCGGTGTTGATCGCCACCGCGGCCGCTAACTAGCGGGTCTCGCGGTGCGGCCGGTGGCAGCGGCACCACGGGCAGTACTTCTTCAGCTCGAGCCGGTCCGGGTCGTTGCGCCGGTTCTTCCTGGTGATGTAGTTCCGGCGCTTGCACTCCTGGCAAGCCAGCGTGATCTTCGGCCGGACATCGGTGGCAGCCACGACAGCGCCTTCCTGATCTGCAAGGGGACTCGTGAGTGTACAAGTGTAGCGGAGGCCGGACTTGAACCGGCGACACAGCGATTATGAGCCGCTTGCTCTGCCTGACTGAGCTACTCCGCCATCCGGGATAGGGTACCCGATCTCGCGCCCGCGGGCTCACCGCGCGGCGCGGGCCGCCGGGGCCGGCTTTGACCGCCTCTGCCCGGCCCGGCAAGATCGTTCACGTGAGCATTCTGGGCACCCGGGTCCTGCGGACGGAAGATCCCCGATTCCTGACCACCGGCGGCGTTTACACCGACGACGTGACGGACAAGCGGCTGGCCGGCGCTTGTCACGTGCACTTCGTCAGGTCGCCGGTCGCGCACGCGCGGATCCTTTCCGTCGACGTCAGCGCCGCGCTGGCCGAGCCGGGCGTCATCGCCGCGTTCACCGGCGCCGACCTGGCCGACCTGCCCGTGCCGGGTCCCCCGATGCCGATGATCAGCGCGCACATGGCCCAGCCGCTGCTGGCCGATGGCGTCGTCCGGTACGTCGGCGAGCCGGTGGCGGTGGTCGTGACCGAGAGCCGTTACCAGGGCGAGGACGCCGCGGACCTGGTCGACGTCGCCTACGACGCGCTGCCGGCCGTGGTGGACGCGGCCGCCGCGGCCGACGGAGACGCCGCGGTGCTGTTCCCGGCCGCCGCCAGCAACGTCGCCGCTTCCTTCGGGGACCCCGCCTCGTTCGCCGCCGACCTGTTCGACGGGTGCGACGTGGTCGTCTCGCGCACGATCGTCAACCAGCGGGTCGCGCCCGCGCCGATGGAGACCCGGGCCGCGGCCGCGTCTTGGAACGCGGGCCGGCTGACGGCGTGGATCCCGAACCAGGGCGCGCAGGGCACCCGCGGGAGCCTGGCGGAGCTGCTGGGGATCGACCAGGCTGACGTCCGGGTCATCACCCCGGACGTGGGCGGCGCGTTCGGCGCCAAGTTCGGCGCCGACCCGGAGCACGCGGTGGTGTGCTGGGTGGCCCGCAGGCTGGGCCGGCCCGCGCGCTGGGCCGAGACCCGCAACGAGAACCTGGTCGGGATGACGCACGGCCGGGCGCAGCTCCAGACCGTCACGATCGGCGGCAGCCGCGACGGGACGGTCGCGGCCTACCGGCTGGAGATCCTGCAGGACGCCGGGGCCTACCCGAAGTTCGGCGCGTTCCTGCCGTTCCTGACCATCCTGATGGCGCCCGGGCCCTACGCGTTCGCCCGCGCCGAGGCGGCGGCCAGGTCGGTGGTGACGAACACGACGCCGATCGGCGCGTACCGCGGCGCGGGCCGGCCCGAGGCCACCGCCGCGGTGGAGCGCGCCATCGACCTGTTCGCGGCGGAGATCGGCATGGACCCGGCCGAGGTCCGCAGGAAGAACCTGCTGCCCGCCTTCACCGAGCCGCACAAGACCGCGTTCGGCGCGGTTTACGACACCGGCGATTACGCCGCGGCGCTGGAGTTGGCGCTGGAGACGGCGGGATACGCGGACCTGAGGGAGGAGCAGGCCAAACGGCGCGCCGGCGGCGAGGCGGTCCAGCTCGGCATCGGGCTGTCCTGCTACGTGGAGATCACCGGGCCGGGGGCCGAGGAGGGCGGCCCGAGTGAGAACGCCACGGTCGAGGTCCATCCCGACGGCAGCGCCACGATCCTGACCGGGACCTCCCCGCACGGCCAGGGGCACCAGACCGTATGGGCCATGCTGGCCAGCGACGAGCTCGGCATCCCGGTCGAGGCGATCACGGTGAAGTGGGGTGACACGGACCTGGTCCCGCAGGGCGGCGGCACGGGCGGCTCGCGCAGCCTCCAGCAGGGCGGCGCGGCGGTCCAGCAGGCGTCGCGCGAGCTGATCGACGTGGCGCGGGAGCGAGCCGCGGGCGAGCTGGAAGCCAACCCGGCCGACCTGGTCTTCGACGCCGGGCGCAGCGCCTTCGCCGTCGCGGGCGACCCGGACGCCGCTGTGTCCCTGGCGCACCTGGCCGGAAAGGAGCGGCTGTTCGTGCGCGCGGTGTTCCGGGCCCCCGGCCCGACCTTCCCGTTCGGCGCGCATGTGGCGGTGGTCGAGGTGGACACCGACACCGGCAAGGTGGCGCTGCGGCGGGTGGTGACCGTCGACGACGCCGGCACCGTGGTCAACCCGCTGCTGGCCGAGGGCCAGCGGCACGGCGGCATCGCCCAGGGCGCGGCGCAGGCGTTCCTCGAGGAGGTCATCTACGACGACGAAGGCAACCCGCTGACCGCGAGCTTCGCCGACTACTCCTTCGTGTCGGCCGCCGAGGTCCCCACCTTCGAGCTGGCCGACATGGCCACGCCGACGACGTACAACCCGCTCGGGGCCAAGGGCATCGGGGAGGCCGCCACCATCGGCTCGACCCCCGCCGTCCAGAACGCGATCGTCGACGCCGTCGCGCACCTCGGTGTCCGGCACATCGACATGCCTGCCACCCCGCAACGGGTATGGCAGGCCCTGCGGACCGGCGGGGGCCCGACGTGAGCGAGCCCACGGTCGTGGTGTCGGAGCGGGCGCGCATGCGCGCGGCCGACAAGGCCCGCCACGCCTACGTCCGCCGGCTGTACCGGGCCGACCCGACCGATCCGGCCCTGTACCACCTGGTGATCGACTCCACCGCGATACCGCTGGACACCGTCGTCGAGCTCATCCTGCTCGCCGCCCGCGCCCAGGCCGCCGGGACGGCGGATGACCCGGTAACCCGCGCGTGCTCCCCGCCTCGGACCTTCGCTAACCGAACTTTCGCCCATATGCCCCCAGGCCGGACTTTCGCCAGCATTTCGCTCTTAGTCCGCGGCCGACTCGCGTGATGTCCCATCATGTGGTGGGTGAAACGGGCGGCTGGCGAGTCGGTCCGGGCGGGGGCGGCGGACCTGGCCGGGGCGGTCGGGCGGGCGCAGGCGGGCGACCCGGACGCGTTCCGCGCCCTGTACCGCGACACCCAGCCCCGGCTGCTGCGCTACCTGCACACCCTGGTCGGCGACGACGCCGAAGACGTCGCCTCCGAGACCTGGCTCCAGGTCACCCGCGACCTAGCCGGCTTTTCCGGCGACTACGACGGCTTCCGCGGCTGGGTCGCCACCATCGCCCGCCACCGCGCCCTGGACCACCTGCGCCACCACGCCCGCCGCCCCCCCGCCGTCCCCGTCCCGGCCGAGGACCTGGCCACCCGCCCCGCCACCGACGACACCGCCGAAGGCGCCCTGGAAGCCCTGTCCACCGGCGCCGCCCTGGCCCTGATCAACACCTTGCCCGCCGACCAGGCCGAAGCCGTCCTGCTCCGCGCCGTCCTCGGCCTCGACGCCCAGGCCGCCGGCCACGTCCTGGGCAAACGCGCCGGAGCCGTCCGCACCGCCGCCTACCGCGGACTACGCACCCTCGCCACCCACCTGCAATCCGGGGCCCCGCTACCAGCAGGAGTGACACCTGCAAGGGAGTTGACGCTGAAGGACATGAGATGAACACACGCCGTCCCACCAGGATCAGCCGGAAGGCTGCCGAGCGGTTGCTCGGCAGCCCGGTCGGGTCTACGGGTCCGGGCCCGCAGGGCCAGGACCCGCTCGCTCGCGTCCTCGCCGCCGCGGCGGCGCCGGGGCGCGAGGACGAGCTGGCTGGTGAGCAGATGGCGGTGGCCGCTTTCGAAGCGGCCCATCTCCTTCCTTCCGCCACTTCCCAAAGAGGACAAATGCTAAAGTCCCCGATCTCAAGAATTCTCACGGGCAAGGTTCTTGCCGCGTCGCTGGCCGTCTTCGCTACCGGGGGCGTCGCGCTCGCCGCAAGCACCGGTACCTTCTCGGGCTCAGGATCGGTCCAGGGGGGCGCATCGGCGACCATTAGCGCTCCGGCCCCGACCGGCACCGCCGCGCCGTTCGGAGTCGCGCCGTCTGGATCGCAGCCGAGCGACTCAGCATCACCGTCACCGTCGCCATCACCATCAGCATCGGCAACCGGCTCCGCATCCGCCTCGGTGACCTTGCCACAGGGCGCGACGGCGCTGTGCCAGGCCCTGGTCTCGGCGGTCACGTCGGCGGAGGCGGGCCTGTCCGGCGGCACGGCTAGCCCGTCGGCCAGCGCGTCGGCCAGCGTCGGCCCGGCGCTCAGCGTGTCCGCGCAGGAGCAGGCGCTGGCCAGCAGCCTGGTATCGCAGATACTGGCCGGCTCGGAGTTCGCCTCGCTGACCGCCACCACGCAGTCGAGCGCCACCGTTCCCGATTACTGCGCGCTCGTGCTCAGCCTGCCGCAGCTCCCGCAGCCGAGCGATCTGTCCGAGCTGCCGGCTTCGGTCCTTTCCGCGGTGCCCACCTCGGAGCTGTCCAAGGTGCTGCCCACGCTGCCGAGCTCGACCCTGGCCACGGTCCTGGGCGACCTGCCGACCTCGACCGTGTCCTCGCTGCTGACCAGCCTGTCCGGCTCGGACCTGTCCACGGCGCTGACCGACCTGCCGACTTCCAGCCTGTCCTCGGTGCTCAGCTCGCTGTCCGGCTCGGCCGCGTCCCAGGTGATGATCAACCTGTCCGCGTCGGCCGCCAACCAGGTCATGACCGAGGTGCCCAGCTCTACGGCGGCCACGGTGCTGTCCGAGCTGTCCCCCTCGGCCTTGTCCCAGGTCCTGTCCGAGCTGTCCCCCTCCGCCCTGTCCCAGGTCCTGGGCGAGCTGCCGACCTCCACCGTGTCCCAGTTGCTCGGCGAGCTGCCGACCTCGACGGTATCCCAGCTCCTGAGCCAGCTGCCGAGTAACGTGCTCAGCGGGATCCTGTCCGCGCTGCCGACCTCGCTGGTGTCACAGCTGGGCCTGTAGCGTTTTCCCAGCACGCCGTCGAGAGCGGGACGATGACGCAGGGGCATCGTCCCGCTCTCGGCTTGAGAGTGACACAGGGTGTCCCCGTGGCGCTGAGCTAGATATGACGACATGCCGGACCTCGGGGCTGTAGGCGGATGGGCGGGTCGGCAGAGGCGGTGGCTGGCTTGTCCGTCCCGCTGGGGGGCGCGGAGCTGGCCGGGGCCGGGGCGGTCGGGCGGGCGCAGGCGGGCGACCCGGACGCGTTCCGCGCCCTGTACCGCGACACCCAGCCCCGGCTGCTGCGCTACCTGCACACCCTGGTCGGCGACGACGCCGAAGACGTCGCCTCCGAGACCTGGCTCCAGGTCACCCGCGACCTCGCCGGCTTTTCCGGCGACTACGACGGCTTCCGCGGCTGGGTCGCCACCATCGCCCGCCACCGCGCCCTGGACCACCTGCGCCACCACGCCCGCCGCCCCCCCGCCGTCCCCGTCCCGGCCGAGGACCTGGCCACCCGCCCCGCCACCGACGACACCGCCGAAGGCGCCCTGGAAGCCCTGTCCACCGGCGCCGCCCTGGCCCTGATCAACACCTTGCCCGCCGACCAGGCCGAAGCCGTCCTGCTCCGCGCCGTCCTCGGCCTCGACGCCGCAGGCCGCCGGCCACGTCCTGGGCAAACGCGCCGGAGCCGTCCGCACCGCCGCCTACCGCGGACTACGCACCCTCGCCACGCGCGCTCGACGCCGCGACCGTCACAGGTGATACGCGTACTCGCGGTATTCCCAGTCGGTGACGTAGCGCTCGAAGCGCTCGATCTCGTTGCGCTTGTAGGTGACGAACGAGGCCGCGAAATAGCCGCCGAGCACCTCGGCGAGCTCGTGGTCCGCCTCCAGCGCATCCAGGGCGCTGGCCAGGGACGTCGGCAGCAGCGGCGCGCGCGCTGGATCGTAGCCGTACCCTTCCAGCTTCGCCGGCGGCTCCACCTTGTCGTGGATGCCCAGGTAGACAGACGCGCCGATGGCAGCCATGGCCAGGTAAGGGTTGGCCGTGGCGTCGCCGAGGCGGATCTCCATGCGCGCCCCGGGGCCGCGCTCCGGCGGGACCCGGACCATGGCGCTGCGGTTGTCCAGGCCCCAGTCGATCAGCCACGGCGCGAGCGTGTCGGGGCCGAACCGCTTGAACGAGTTGATGGTGGGGTTGAGCAGGGCGCTGAGCGCCGGCGCGTGCGCGAGCACGCCGCCGATCGCGTGCCGGCCCACGGCCGAGAGCCCGTCGGGCCCGTCGGGGTCGCCGAACACGTTGCGCCCGGCCTCGTCGTTCACCGAGGCGTGCACGTGGAAGCCTGACCCGCCCTCGTCGTTGAACGGCTTGGCCATGAACGTGGCCATCAGCCCGCGGTGGCGGGCGATCTCCTGCACGGCGGACTTGAGCCTGAACGAGCGGTCGGCCGCGTCGACCAGGTCGGAATGACCGAGGTTGATCTCGAACTGGCCGGGCGAGAACTCGTGGTTGGCCGCCGTCACCAGCAGGCCCGCGTCGCGTAGCTGCCTGAGCATGTGCAGCAGCAGCCCCTCCGGGTCGCCCTTGCGCCCGACCACGTACACGTTGCCCGGGTGGTCCGCGTAGCGCCGCCAGGTGCCGTCGGCTCCCGGCTGGCACAGGTAGAACTCAAGCTCCGGGCCGCAGACCAGCGAGTAGCCCAGGCCAGACAGGCGCTCCGCCACCCGCCGGGTGACCATGCGCGGCGCCTCGGGCGCCGGCTCGCCGTCGGTGGTCCGCGCGTCGCCGATGCACCAGGCCGCGTGCGGCTCCCACGGCAGCGGGGTCAGCGTGGACAGGTCGGGGCGCACGGTGATGTCGGGCAGCCCCTCCTCAAGCCCGCCCTGGACGGGCACCACGTCACCCATCGGGGAGGTGTGGTAGACCGCGCGGCAGAACGCCAGGCCGTGCTCCATCGCGGCGGGCAGCACGTCGAGCAGCACGTCGCGGCCGCGGTCCACGCCGATCAGGTCGGAGAACGACACCCTGACGACATCGACGCCCTGCGACCGCAGGCGCTCGCACACCTCGTTGACCCCGGGCACCTCGGGCGTGTGCGACACGGCGACATGCTAGCATCGCAAGTCGTATGGATACAAACGATTAGCCGGGAGCCTGAGTGCCTGACGTAGCCGGGTTCTTCTACCCCAGAACCGCGACCGGCCGCTCCTCGCTGCTGCCCCCGCCGCCGTGGCACTATTCCGGGGACCTGCTCACGGTCGAGTACCGGACCGACCCCGCGCGGGTGGCCGAGCTGCTGCCCGGACCGCTGCAGCCCGCCCCTGACGATCCCGGTGCGGTGGCGCTGATCTGGGCCGACTGGCAGTCGTGCGGCGATGACCTGGCCGAGCTCCTCGACCCGGTGCGCGCGCAGTACCGCGAGTGCTTCGCCGTCGTGCGGTGCACCTTCGAGGGCCGCCCGTTCTCGCGCTGCGTGTACATCTGGGTCGACACCGACTTCGCGCTCGTCCGGGGCCTGCACCAGGGCTACCCGAAGAAGCTGGGCTCCGTCCACCAGACCAGGCCGCACCCGTTCGGCCGCGCCGCGCCGCGGATCGCGGCGGGCGGCCGGTTCGCGGGCACCCTGGCCGCCGCCGACCGCCGGCTGGCGCAGGCGGTGGTGACGTTGCGCGAGGAGGTTCCCGCCGCCGGGTTCGTCAACGCCCACCCGATGGCGCACCACCGGTGGATGCCCTCGATCGAGAAGGGCGCGCCTGACGCGCTGGACGAGCTGATCAGCTCGCGTAGCGCCAGCGTCGAGGGTGGGCCGGCCTGGCGCGGCGACGCCGCCCTCGAGCTGTTCGACTCGCCGACCGAGGAACTGTCCCGGCTTGCGGTCGGTGAGATCATCGCCGGCTACTACCAGCAGGTGGGCGTCACCTGGGACGGCGGGAAGGTGCTGGCTTCGGGATGAGCACCGCGAATGTGGCCGGGGTGGACGTCGATACCCGGCACTGGATCGCCGGCCGGCGCGTGGCGTCCGGCACGTCCTTCACCGACCTGTCCCCCATCGACGAGCAGCCCCTCGCGGACGTGGCCCGCGGCGGCCAGGCCGAGGTGGACGCGGCGGTCCGGGCGGCCGGGGAGGCGTTCGCGGGCTGGGCGGCGACGCCGCCCGAGGACCGGGCGAAGGCGCTGCACGCGATCGCCGACGGGATCATCGTGCGCGCCGCTGATCTCGCCCTGGTCGAGACCATGGACAACGGCGCGCTGCTCCGCTCGCACGTGCGCAGCGTGATGCCGAGGGCGGCACAGAACTTCCGGTTCTTCGCCGACTGGCTCGGCCGGCTGGACGGCGGGGATCTGGAAATCACCGGCCACCGCGAGGAAGTGTCGTGGGCACCGTCCGGGGTGACCGCGGTCATCACCCCGTGGAACGCCCCGCTCATGCTCGCGACCTGGCGGATCGCGCCCGCGCTCGCGGCAGGCAACACCGTCGTGGCCAAGCCGCCTGAATGGGCGCCGCTCACCGCCAGCCTGCTCGCCGACATCACCCGCGAGGCCGGGCTGCCCAACGGCGTCTTCAACGTGGTACAGGGCCTGGGCCGCGAGACCGGAGCGCCGCTGGCCGCGCACCCGGGCCTGGCCCGGGTCTGCTTCACGGGCTCGGTCGCGACCGGCCGCCAGGTGGCTGCGGCGGCCGGGGCGCAGCTCACGCCTGCGTCGCTGGAACTGGGCGGCAAGTCCCCGCTGCTCGTCTTCGCGGACGCGGACCTCGACCTGGCGGTCGCTCACGCGGCCGGCCAGTACGACAACGCCGGGCAGGTGTGCCTGGCCGGGACCAGGCTGCTGGTGGAGGAGCCGGTGGCCGAGGAGTTCCTGGCCCGCTTCACCGCGCGCGCCGGGGCCCTGCGGCAGGGCGACCCGCGGGACGAGGCCACCGACATCGGGCCGAACATCACCCGCGAGCACCTGGCGCGGGTGGACGGGTTCGTCCGCCGCGCCGTCGCCGCCGGAGCCCGCCCGCTGCTCGGCGGAGGGGTGAACGCCGAACTCGGCGGGCTGTACTACCAGCCCACGCTGCTGGCCGGCGCGCCACCCGGGGCAGAGATCCTCACCGAGGAGGTCTTCGGGCCCGTGCTCACGGTGCAGACCTTCGCCGACGAGGCCAAGGCGGTCGCGCTGGCCAACGGGACCAGGTATGGGCTGGCGGCCATGGTGTTCACCGGCGACCGCGCCCGGGCCAGCCGGGTGTCGGCCGCCCTGGTCGCCGGGACGGTCTGGGTCAACTGCTTCTTCGTCCGCGACCTGCGCGCGCCGTTCGGCGGCGCCCGGCAGTCCGGGATCGGCCGGGAGGGCGGCACCTGGAGCTTCGACTTCTACGGGGACGTGAAAAATACCGTCTACGCACCGGAAGGGTGGCGAGCCGATGGGTGAGGTTGCCGGAGCCGGACTGCTCGCTCACGTTCCGACCATCATGCTCCCCTACGCCGAGCGCCTTGAGCTGAACGAGGGCCAGGAGATCAGCCTGGTGCCCGGGCTTGAACGGCTGCGCCGCGAGGTCTTCGAGACCGCCGACTACGAAACGGTGGTGGTGCTTGACTCGCACTGGCATACCACGGTCGAGTTCGTCGTCGCCGCGCACGGAATCCGCGCCGGGCTGTTCACCTCCGACGAGCTGCCCAGGGGGATGTGCCGGATCCCGTACGACTGGCGCGGCGACCCGGCGCTCGCCCACGCCATGGCCGCGCACGCGGAGGAGTCCGGGACGTGGATCACGGCCATCGACGACCCCTGCCTGCCGGTGCACTACGCGACCGTCAACCTGTGGACCTACCTGGGCCGCGGCCTTGACCGGCGGTGGGTCTCGGTCAGCACGGCGCAGACCGGGGACACCGAGGACTTCCTGCGGGCCGGCCGGGCGCTGCGCGCGGCCATCGCGTCGGCGGAGTCGAACGTGCTGCTCATCGCCTCCGGCGCGATGTCGCATACGTTCTGGTCGCTGAGGGAACTGCGCGCGCACGAGGCCAGCGACCCGGCGCACATCAGGACCGGCGCGGCCCGCGCGGCCGACCTGGAGCGGATCGGCTGGCTGGAGGCGGGCGACCACGCCCGGGTGATCGAGACCATGCCGGATTTCCTCAAGTACCGGCCGGAGGCCCGGTTCGGGCCCTATCTGATGATGATCGCGGCGCTCGGCGAGAGCGCGGTGACCGCGCCGGGACGCGCGTACAGCGAGTACGAGAACTCGGTCGGCACCGGCCAGGTGCACGTGTGGTTCGACCGGCCCGCGGCCGGCTGGACGGACGGGCCGGGACGGCGATGACCGAGTACCGCAGGGTCCTGCTCGACGGCGCCTGCGTCCAGGTGATCCGCGATGGGGACGACCTGGTCGCCGCGGACGGCCGGCGGGTCGCCGCCGCGGACGCGGTTCACCTGCCGCCGTGCCTGCCCACCAAGATCATCGCGGTGCACCTGAACCACCGCAGCCGGGTCACCGAGTTCGGCGCCACGCTGCCCGCCGCGCCGACCTACTTCCACAAGCCGATCTCCGCGCTCGTGGGTCACGGCGGCGCGGTGGTCAGGCCGCCCGACTGCCGGTACCTGAACTACGAGGGCGAGGTCGCCATCGTGATCGGCCGCGCCTGCCGGAACGTCACGCCGGCCAGCGCCGGGGAGTACATCGCCGGGTACACGATCGCGAACGACTTCGGCCTGCACGACTTCCGCGACACCGACGCCGGGTCGATGCTGCGGGTCAAGGGCTCGGACACGATGGCTCCGCTCGGCCCCGGGCTGGTCACCGGATGGGACTTCCGCGCCAAGCGGCTGCGCACGTACGTCAACGGCCGGTGCGTCCAGGACGGGTCCACCGACGAGATGACCTGGGACATGCACTACCTCGTCGCCGACATCGCGCGCACGATCACGCTGGTGCCCGGCGACGTCCTGCTGTCGGGCACCCCGGCGAACTCCCGGCCGGTCCAGCCGGGCGACGTGGTCGAGGTCGAGGTGGACGGCCTGGGCCGGCTGGTCAACCACGTCGTCGCGGGCCCGGTGCCGGTCCCCGCGGACTTCGGGGCCCAGCCGTCGGCCAGCGAGGAGGTCGTCTCCACCGCGCTGGGCGGCGACTGGGAATTCCGCGGCATCCGGCCTCCGGCCAGGACCTGACGAGCCGGCTCGTACCATCGTCCCATGCCTCGCCGCCTCGCCGTCGGAAACGCTCAGGACCTGGTCCAGGCCGAGCGTGATATCCGCGACCGCATCGGCGGGCAGGACCTGGACTTCGCCGCGATGGCCGCGGTGTCCAACATCTACCGGGCGGCCAACGCGATCCGCCACCAGATGGAACAGAAGGTGCTCGCGGAGGAGGACCTGTCCTGGGCCGCGTTCACGGTGCTGTTCGTGCTGTGGATCTGGGGCGAGCAGCAGACCAGGCACCTGGCGGCCGAGGCGGGCGTCACCAAGGGCACGCTGACCGGAGTGCTGAAGACGCTGGAGAAACGTGGCCTGGCCCAGCGCCGCGGGCACGAAGCGGACGGCCGGCTCGTGCTTGTCGCGCTGGAGCCCAGGGGCCGCGACGTCATCGAGCGGCTGTTCCCGGCGTTCAACGCGGGCGAGGCCATGGTCAGCGCCAGCCTCACCGAGCGGGAGAAGACCCAGCTCGCGTCGTTGCTCCGCAAGATCATCCGGACCGTGGAAGAAGAAGCGGACTAGCTCAGTCGGAGCCGGGGACGGCCATCTCGCCGAGGAGGGACCAGTCGTCTTGGGGGATCGTGAAGTTGATGATCCGCGGGGTGCGGGCCAGGTGCGGCGGCAGCGTCTGCTGGGCCTTCTTGAAGTGGTCGGACTGGACGTGCGCAGCGCCGGCGTCGCCGTCGCGGAAGGCCTCGACCAGGACGTATTCGTCCGGGTCGGCCAGGCTGCGGGACCAGTCGAACCACAGGCAGCCTGGCTCGGCGCGGGTCGCCTCGGTGAACTCGGCGGAGATCTGCGGCCACTGGTCGGCGTCCTCGGGACGGATCTGGAACTTCGCCGTGATAAAGATCATCGATCCTCCTCTGGCCCGCCCGCGTCGGTACCAATGATCCCGTAGCCCCGGCGCGCGGTGTCAAGCGACCGGGTGTCTCACCTCAAGACACGCGCCTGGTCACATGGTCATAGGTCCGCTGGCGCTGCGGGTAGCCAACCGGGATGGGCACCTCCTCGAACGTAACCAGGCCTCCGCGTCTGTCACGTATTACACGCGCGCCGGGGCGCGTTCTGCTGCGCGGGGACCGCCACCGGGATCGCTACGCTGATACCGCGCTGAGGAGGTGTGGCGATGGCAGGAGACGGAACGTCCGCGACCGTCGGCTCCGGGGGAACGCGCGGCAGCCGCGCGTTTGATCCTTCGGTGGCGCATCCGGCCCGGGTCTACGACTACTGGCTCGGCGGCAAGGACAACTTCGAGGCGGACCGGATCGCCGGGGAGGAGACCATCGCCGCCTACCCCGCCATCCGGGCCTCCGCGCGGGCCAACCGGGCGTTCCTGGCGCGGAGCGTCCGCTACCTGGCCGACGAGCAGGGCATCCGCCAGTTCCTCGACATCGGCACCGGGCTGCCGACGGCCAGCAATACGCACGAGGTCGCGCAGTCCGTCGCGCCCGAAAGCCGCATCGTCTACGTCGACAACGACCCGCTGGTGCTCTCGCACGCCCGCGCGCTGCTGACCAGCAGCCCCGAGGGCGTCACCGCGTACCTGGACGCCGACCTGAGGGACACCGACGACATCCTCGAGCTGGCGGCGGAGACGCTGGACTTCAGCCAGCCAGTCGCGATCATGCTGCTGGCGATCCTGCACTACATCCCGGACCTGGACGAAGCGCGGCGGATCGTGGCCCGGCTGGTCAGCGGGGTGCCGTCGGGAAGCTACCTGACGATCTCGCATGCGGCCAGCGACATCTCTCCCAAGGAGATGGCCGAAATGATCAAGCGCCTGAACGAGCACCTGGCCGAGGGTAATCACGTCGGGCGTCCCCGCCACGTGGTCGCGCAGTTCTTCGACGGCCTCGACCTGGTGGAGCCTGGCGTGGTGAAGGTCACGCAGTGGCGCCCGGCCTCGCGCGTCGAGGCCGAGGGCCCGACTTCGCTGTGGGGCGGCGTGGCGCGCAAGCCATGACCACGCCGGAGACCGACGAGGCGATGCTGGCGCGATTGCACGCCAGCATCGAGCGGCAGGGCATGATGGCCACGCTCGGGGTGGAGCTGGTCGCCATCGAGCGGGGCCGGGTGGAGATGGCGCTGCGCCACGACGACCGGTTCACCCAGCAGCACGGGTTCATGCACGCAGGCGCGGTCGCGTCGGTCCTGGACAGCGCGTGCGGGTACGCGGCGTATAGCGTCATGCCGCCCGACGCCGAGGTGCTGACCGTGACCTACACGATCAACCTGCTCGCGCCCGCGGCCGGGCAGCGCTTCGCGATCACTGGCCAGGTGGTCCGGGCGGGTCGGACCCTGGTCGTCTGCCGCGGGGAGGCGTTCGCCGACGGTGCGCAGCGGCCGTTCGCCGCGATGCAGGCCACCATGACCGCGCTGTACGGCCGACCGGACCTCACCGGCTAAGCAGCCCGGAGATGCGTACAGCCGCGACGACCAGGCGGTACCTGCGCTCCCGCGCGCCCGGCTCCCCGCGGAGGATGCGCGCCCGGCTCCCCGCGGAGGATGCGCGCCCGGCTCCCCGCGGAGGATGCGCGCCCGGCTCCCCGCGGAGGATGCGCGCCCGGCTCCCCGCGGAGGATGCCGGCCAGGAACTGGTCCGCCGCGGGTTGAATGCCGGGTCATAGGCCGGTCTCGCGGAGCAGGACGTCTATCCGGTCGGCCCCGGGCGAGCCGAGCCTGGCGTAGATCTCACGCGCCTGGCGCAGGGACGAGGCGGCCGCCGCGGTCTCTCCGGCGTCGAGGTCGCAGCGGCCGAGGCCTTCCAGCGAACGCGCTTCCTCCGCCGGGGACGGGATCTCGCGGAGGGCGGCCAGAGCTTCGGCGTAGATCGCGCGCGCGTCGGCGATCCTGGCCGTGGCCAGCCGTAGTTCGCCCAGGTTGTTGAGGGCGACGACGGTGCCGGCGGGGTCGTCGCCCGCACGGTACAGGCTAAGAGCGCGGGTGAGGTTTTGTTCCGCGGCGCGGAACTTCCCCGCGTCCCGCTGCGCGGCGCCCATGAAATTGAGCGCGTCGGCCTGCCCGAGCGGGTCACCTAGACCGCGGTAGAGCTTCATGGCCAGCGTCTGGCACCTGATGGCTGCCTCATAATCGCCCGTGGCATGCCGCACCATGCCGAGGTGGTTCAGGACATTGGCCTCGCCGTGCCGGACCCCGCGGTCCTGGTATAGCTCCATGGCCCGCGTGAGGTTGCGGGCGGCTGCTGCGTTGTCGCCCGTCGCGAGCTGAACGGCGGCCAGGTTGTTGCGCGCGGTCGCCTCGCCGCCCAGGTCCTCCTGGGCGAGGTATAGCGCGATGGCGCGTTCCTGGCTCGCCGCCGCGGCGCGGTAATCTCCGCTCGCCAGCTGCACCACGCCGAAGTGGTTAAGCGCGCTGGCCTCCGCGATGTCATGTCCGAGGCTGGCGCACAGGTCAAGCGCGGCGATCAGGCTGACGCGCGCGGCCGGGATGTCACCCCGCGCATGCTGCAAGGTGCCGAGGTGGTCCAGGGCGGTAACCTCGCCGAGGCGGTCGCCGTGGTAGCGGAAGAGCTTGAGCGCCGTGCCGAGGTTGTCGGAAGCGGCCGGGAAGTCGGCGACCGCGTACTGTACGCTGCCCAGGTTGAGCAGGGCGGCGGCCTCTCCGTGCATGCCCTGGCCCTCCGCGCGGTACAGCGTGAGCGCGGTGGTGAAGTTCGCGGTCGCCCCTACGTAGTCGCCGGCGGCGCGCTGGATGTTGCCGAGGTCGGTCAGCGCGTCCGCGGCCCGGAGCCGGTCGCCGCACGCCTCCGCAGCGCTGATGACCGTGCCGAACAGGGTGCGTGCCTGGTCGAAGTAACCCTCGGTGCGCAGGAAGCCGTGCATGGCGGCGGCGATCGCGCCCGCGTAGCCGATGCGGTCTGGTGACGCCGCGGCGCCGACCGCCGCGTGCAGATTGAGCCGCTCGGCGGTCATCCAGGCCAGGGCGTCCCGCCGCGTCCCGAAGACGGGCGCATGCGCGGGAACCGCGGTCGCGTCGGGCATCCTGCCGGTGGCCGTCCGGCGGGCCAGGTAGGCGTCGGCGGCGCGCGCCGTGTACAGGTAGTAGTCGAGCAGCCGGCGTGTCACGGCGGCGCGCTGGCCGGGCGGTTCGTCCGCGGCCAGCAGGCGGCTTTCCTCGCGGATGAGCTCGTGACACCGGTACCGGCCCTGGTAGGGCTCGTTGACCAGGTGATGACCGAACAGTCGGTCCAGGCGGCCGCGCGTCTGGTCCGGCGTGGCGTCGTCCAGCGCGGCGGCCGCATAGACGTCGAACTCCGCGCCCACGTGCAGCCCGAGTCGGCGGAACAGCCGCTGCAGGTCAGGGGCGAGGCTCTGGTAGGTGAGGGCGAACGCGGCGCCAACCGATTCGTTCTCGGCCGTCATCAGCGCCAGCCGGTCTCCGGCCGCAGCCAGGTCCGCGGCCAAGCCGTCGGCCGTCCACGAGCCGTGGTACCTGAGCTGGCCCGCCACGAGGCCGATCGCGAGCGGCAGGTAGCCGCACAGCCGGACGATGGCGGCGACGGCTTCGTCCCCGGCCTGCACGTCAGGCCGGCCGGCGGCCTGCGCGAACATGCGGGCGGCATCATCGGGCGCCAGCTCATCGACGGGGATCCGGATGGTGCCGGGCAGCGCGGTGAGCATTTCCCTGCTGGTGATGATCACCATCGACCCGACGCTGTGGGGCAACAGCGGCCGGACCTGCCGGGAGCCGCTGGCGTCGTCGAGCACCACCAGCATCTGGCGGCCGGCCATCCGCTCGCGCCAGAGACCGGCCCGCGTCTCCACCCCGCCCGGGATCGCGCTGGCGGCGACCCCGTCCTGGAGCAGCAGTTCTTCCAGGACATGCGCGGGTTCGACGGGTCGCTGGTCGTCCGCGTGGCCGCGCAGGCGGACGAAAATGCAGCCGTCAGGGAAGTCCGGGGCCAGCTGATGGGCCGCGTGCACGGCGAATTCCGTTTTCCCTGCGCCGGCCATCCCGTCGATCACGCAGACGGTACCGTCCGGGGCGCGCGTGCTCTCCGCGACACCGGCGAGCAGCGCCGCAAGCTCGGCCGTCCGGCCGGTGAACCCGGCGATCCGGGGTGGCAGCGACCGGACCACGGCCGGCAGGCCCTGCACGGTCAGCCCGCCCGGTTCGGCCAGCCCGGTGGTGGCGGCCTTCTCGAACTGGGCGCGGGCCGGGCCGGTGAGCGCCAGGCCGGTCGCGAGCAGCGGGGCCGTCTTCTTCTTGGCTGTCTTGTAGCGTCCACGCTCCAGGTCGCTGATCGCCCGGGCGCTGACCCCGGCCAGCTCGGCCAGCTCCTCTTGCGTCAGCCCGGCGCTCGTCCGCAGTTGCCGCAACAGCTGGCCGAAAAGCATATCGTCACCCCGATACGGCAATGGTGACATTCCGCGTCGCCGGGACGGAAGCCCCGATATCCGGGATCCCGCAGGTTTCCTCCGGAACCCGTGGGTGTTCCTCGTGGTGACGGCGCGCCTCATGGCCAACAATTCCGGCCAAGAGGTCTCGCACCGCAGATCTCGCCGGTATCAGCCCGGCAAAGGAAGTGTAAACAATGAGCGACGCGCCCGATCAGCGCGAGCGTTACCACGGCGTTGACGACCGGCTGCCCGTAAGCCGACAGGGATGCGGAGGGGAACGGTGCCCCCGCTCGAGCGGGGGCACCGTTGGCCGGGGACGTCGCGGCGTGCAGGTCGTGGCCCGGCGGTCAGCAGGCTAAGAAGGCGGAACACACAATGACCATGAAAGACAACATCCTCATAATTACGCCAGGCTCGTACTTCCGGCAAAAGAAGGGGCGCTCCCGCGTCACGGAGCAAAAGAAATTCCCGTCTCGCTTGGCTATCGCCGCAAGCGCGTTTGTCCTCGCGGCAGGGCTGGCATTGTCGTCCACGTCCGCGGCCTCGGCCACGACAGGTTCGCCGGCACCCGCGGTCTCGTTCTCTTTCATTCATCAGACGGTCGATTCCGGTACCCACCCGGGGCTAACGTACAGCGGGAGTAACCTGCCGACCGGGTCCGAGATCTGGCTCCAGCTCGCGTACGGCACGCCCACGCAGTGGTACTACACCTTGCACCTGAACGGCACGGCCGGAACCGCGACCCTGCCATCCCTGCCACCGGGCCTGTTCGAGTTCCGCGTGGTGGCCGAGCAGGGCATCACCGTGGTGGCCAGCTCGCCGGCCCAGTACCTCAGCGTCGTCCAGCCGTCGGGTTCTGGCTGCGCCATCTGCGAGCTCCTGGGCGGCAGCATCGCCACCATACTCGCCTGGCTGCTGAGCCTGCTATAGCGGGCCGGCCGGGCCTGGGCGGCTGAGGCGCAGGGCCGCGGCGACCAGGAGGCCCGCGCGCTCGCGCGCGGCGGGCTCCTCGAGGATGGTGTCGGCCAGGAACTGGTCGGGGTCGATCCCGAGCGTGGTGGCGTCGGAGTCCGTGTGCGCGTCCAGCCAGCGCTTGAGCTGGGGGCCGTCGACCTCGGGGTGGAACTGGACCGCGAGGTGGCGGCCGATTCTGAACGCCTGCACGGCCACGTCGTTGCGGGCCAGCACGGCCGCGGCGGGTGGCAACAGGCAGCGGTCGTGGTGGAACTCCAGCCAGGGGCCGGGCGGGATCAGGTCGTGGTCGGGCGAGTCGACCACCGCCCAGCCGATCTCCCGGCGCCCCATGGCCTCGACCCGGCCGCCCAGCGCGGCGCACAGCGCCTGGGCGCCGAAGCAGATCCCGAGCACGGGCACGCCCGCCTGGTCGGCCGCGCGCAGCCAGTCCAGTTCCTCGGCGATCCAGGGGTCCGGGTCGTTGACCGAGTTGACGGCGCCGAGTACCACGATGTGGTCCGCCCCCTCGAACGCGGGCAGCGGCTCGTCGTCGGGAAACAGGCGGACTTCGAGCTCGGCCCCGCGCGCCTCGAACGCGTCGGCGATGAAACCGGCCGAGTCAATGTCGTGGTGCCTGATGACGAGGACCCGCGTCATTCCCAGCCTCCTCCTCACGCCCGGCTTCCGGGCGTTGCCGCCCAGCTCGTTTGGTGCCAAACTATCTCGCATGGTCGATGCTGTCGATCTAACTGATCTTGACATGTGGGCTCGGGGGGTGCCATACGGCGAGTTTGCCCGGCTACGGCGCGAGGCGCCGGTCGCGTGGTTCCCCGACGAGGGTTCCGGCTTCTGGTCCGTGCACTGCTACGCCGACATCGTCGCCGCCAGCCGGGACGTGGCGACGTTCTCCTCGAGCCGGGGAGTCTCCTTCGAGGAGCCGACCGACGAGGACATGGCGGCGCGGCGCACGATCATCGACACCGACCCGCCCGAGCACACCAAGCTCCGCAAGATCGTGTCCGGCGCCTTCTCGCAGCGGGCGGTCGCGGTCTACGAGCACTTCATCACCGAGCTCACCGAGCATGTCCTGGACCGGGCCGTCGATCACCGGCCGGCCGGGAATCGTTCGACTTCGTGGACGCGGTGGCCAAGGAGGTCCCGATCCGGGTGCTGGCCCAGGTCATGGGCCTGCCGACCGCCGACCTGGAGCTGTTCATCGATCTCGGCGACCGGCTGATCGCCAACACCGACCCGGACATCACCGACGTGGTTCTGGGGCCGGGACGACACCGACGCCTACCGCCGGTTCCCGTTCCGCAGCCCCTACGGCAAGCAGCTGTGGGACCTGGGCCGCCAGGTGGTCCGCGGCAGGCTGGCCGACCCGGGTGATGACCTGCTGTCCCGGCTGCTGCGCGCGGAGGTGGACGGGGACCGGCTCAGCGAGACCGACCTGGATAACTTCTTCTCCATCCTGGTGGTCGCCGGCAACGAGACCACCCGCATCGCGATCGCCCAGGGGGTGCTGGCCTTCTGCCAGTACCCGGAGCAGTGGGACCGGCTGCGGGCGGACCCGGCGCTGCTCGAGACCGCCGCCGACGAGGTGAACCGGTGGAGCTGCCCCACGCACTTCATGCGGCGGACCGCCGCGGCGGACACCACGCTGGGCGGGGCGGCGATCCGGGCCGGGGACAAGGTGATCCTCTGGTACGTGTCAGGGAACCGGGACGAGGCCGAGTTCGCCGACGCGGACGTGTTCGACGTCGGGCGGAACCCGAACCGGCACCTGTCCTTCGGGCGCGGCGGCCCCCACCTGTGCCTGGGCGTTCACCTGGCCCGGCTGGAGGTCAAGGTCGTCCTGGCCGCGCTGGCCCGGCGGATCAGCCGGTTCGAGCTGGCGGGCGAGCCACGGCGGATCCGGTCGAACTTCACCAACGGCCTCAAGGCACTGCCGGTCCGGGTCTGGTCGTGAGAGCGCCGCGGTTGCTCCTGATCCTGACCGAGAACTGGACGATGCGGCCGACGCCGGACGTGGCCGACCTGGTCCGGTTCGCGGTCGAGGCCGAGCGGGCCGGGATCGACGGCGTGATGGTGAGCGAGCACATCGTCCTCGGCCCCTCGGCGGGCGAGGCCGGGCTCCCGGTGAACCCGCGGGACTACGCGCTGCCCGGCAACCAGGACCCGGCGACGCCGTGGCCGAGCCCGCTGGTCCTGCTCAGTGCGGTCGCCGTGGCCACCTCGCGCGTCCGCCTGGTCGCCGGGGCGCTCATCAGCCCGCTGCGGCACCCGCTCGCCACCGCCAAGGACCTGGCCACCCTGGACCGGCTGAGCAGCGGGCGGCTGATCGTGCAGCCGACGGTGAGCTGGCACCGGGACGAGTACGCCGCGCTCGGCGTGCCGTTCGGGCGGCGGGGCGAGATCCTGGACGAGCAGCTCGAGGTCTGGGCCAAGGCCTGGAGCGGGTCACCGGTGGCTCATGAGGGACACCACTTCTCGTTCGGCGAAATATGGGTGGAACCCCAGCCGGTGCGGCGGGGCGGGCCGCCGCTGTGGTTCGGCGGGTCGGCGCTGCACCCCCGGCTCATCGCGCGGCTGGTGCGGTACGGGAGCGGCTTCAACCCGCTCGGCACGCCCGACGACGAGGGCCTGGTCCGCCTGGCGGCCGCGCTGACCGCCGCCGGGCGCGATCCTGGCGACCTGGAGTACGTGGGCGGGACCAGGGGGATCTTCGCCGGGCCTGACGGGGTCGCCGACCTGGACCGGGCGCTGGCCAGCATCCCGGGTCAGGTGGCCCGCGGCTTCACCACCATCTGCGTCAAGCCGTCGCAGTTCATCGACTCCACGGCGCAGATCGGCGCGTTCTGCGGTGATCTGGTGGAGCGGGTCGCGGCGTTCGGCGGGTCTTGACAGTCAATCGTTTGCTTCCGTACGATCCCGGCAAAACCAGGGAGGCCGCGATGGCGAAGTCCGAATACGAGCGCCTCGGCGCGAAGGTCCTGTCCCTCCCCGATGTCATCGCGCAGTCCGTCGGGTTCATGGGCCCGGTGTTCTCCTCCGCGTTCGTGATCCCGCTGGTGGTGGGCGTGATCAGCGCGTCGGGCAAGGGCGGCGGCGTCGCCTCCCCGCTCTCGGTGCTGATCGCGGCGGTCGGCGTGTTCGCGATCGGCTGGATCGTGTCGAGCTACGCCAAGGAGATCCACGCCGCCGGGTCGCTGTACGACTACGTGACCCGCGGGCTCGGCAACCGGGTCGGGACCGCGGCGGGCTGGCTGTACTACGCCGGGGTCACCGTGCTGCTGACCGGGCTGCTCCTGCTGGTCGGCGGGTACCTGCAATCGACCATCGCGTCGGAGTTCAGCGTGAACCCGCTGCCCGCCTGGGCGTGGACGCTGATCGTCATCGTGGTGATCACCGCCGCGCTGTACTTCGGGGTGCGGATCTCCACGCGCAGCCAGCTCGTCCTCGCGCTGATCTCGATCATCGTGGTCACGGTCTTCTTCATCGTGGTCATCGCCAAGCTTGGCTCGGCGAACAGCCTCAAGCCGTTCAAGCCGTCGTCGTCCGCCGACGGGTGGGCCGGGATCTTCTTCGGGGTGCTGTACGGCGTCCTGCTGTTCGTCGGGTTCGAGACCGCCGCCAACCTGGCCGAGGAGACGCCCAAGCCGCACAAGCACGTCCCGTCCGCGGTGATGATCACGGCCGGGATCGCCACGGTGTTCTTCCTCCTGGCCGCCTACGTCGAGGTGGCCGGGTTCCACTACAGCCTGAAGACGCTGACCGCCGCGGCGTCCGCGCCGCTGTTCGCGCTGGGCGCGGCCAAGTCGGCCGGCGGCTACGGCGGCACCTGGATCGACCGGCTGCTCGAGCTCGTCGTGTTCTTCGACATGATGGCCGTCGCGATCGGCTGCGCCGTATCGGCCTCGCGCGGGATCTTCGCGATGGCCCGCGACCGCCGGATCCCGGCCAGGCTCGCCACCACCTCCAAGCGGTACGACTCCCCGCTCGGCGCCACGGTCTTCCTGGTCGGCGCCTCGCTGCTGACGCTGGCGGCGGACGTGTGGTGGAAGGGCCTGTTCGCGCTGCCCGCCACGCCGCACTATTTCGCGCTGTTCGCCTGGGGATCCACGTTCGGCGGTTTCGCGCTGGTGGTGGTCTACCTGCTCATGGCGGTCGGCTCGGTGCGCAGCTTCGCTCACGCCACCGGCCGGGTGCGGATCGTGGTCTCGGCCGTGCTCGCCATCGCGATCACCGGGGGCGCGATCTTCGGCTCGTTCTACAAGGTCACCAGCCCCACGATCCTCGCGCCGTGGCTGGCCCTGGCCGTGCTGGTGATCGGTTTCGCCTCCACCTATGTCGCCCGGGCCCGCCGGTCGGCCAGCACTCAGCTTCCTGACCTGTCCAAGAGCACCGCGTGAACTCGCCGCGTGCCGTCATCGTCACCGGAGGCGGCACCGGCACCGGCACCGGCACCGGTGGGCGACCCGGCCGTCGGCTATGACGGGTCGTAGCCTGCGCTGCTCAGCATCCGGCGCAGGTCGAGCACCATCTGGGCGTCGATGTCCTTGCCGGCAGGGGGTTCAAGGACGGTGCGCTCGGACCCGACCTCGACGGTTACCTTGCCGTCGTGATGGACGTCGACCGTGCCGATCACCTCCAGCAGCGAGGCCACTGCGTGCCACTCGATGTTGTGGCTCACCGGGTGCTGGAAGATCTGCCGCAGCGTGTTGCGGTGGCGGTTGTCAAGGTGCGGTGTCCCTGGCGAGGATGTCATCGGTGCTCCCTCCTGGGCCGACCCTATGCCGTGGGTTGGGCGGGGGATGCAGAAGGGGGTCTCATTGCCTGGGCACGTCCTGGTCATCGGGGTCGACGGAGTCCGGTTCGACCTGCTCGGCGTCGAGAAGACGCCGTGCTTGTGGGGACTCGGGCAGGCCGGCTTCCTGGTCCCGGTCGTCATCGATGAGGAGACGCCGACCTGGTCCGGCCCGTGCTGGGCGACGATCGCCACCGGAACGGGGGTGGACGGGCACGGCATCACGGCCAACGACCTGACCGGGCACCGGCTCGCCGACCACCCCGATTTCCTGACCGTGGCGACCCGGGCGGGGCTGCCCACGCTCCTGGTGGTGAGCGGGTGGCCCCCGCTGGCCCTGGCCGAGGACGGCGGCCCGCTGTTCGCCGAGGCCACCCGGCGGGAGTTCGTCGCGGTGAGCGAGGTCAGCCTGGAAGCATGGGACGCCGCGGACGAGGCCGCCACCGAACTCGCCGAGGGGATCCTGGCCGGCGACGCCCCGCGACTGTCGTTCGTCTACCTGGGTGCCGTGGATATCTACGGGCACGTGCTTGGTGCGGGCGGCCCGTACCGCGCGCAGGCGCTGGCCGCCGATCAGCGGGTGGGCAGGCTGGTCGCGGCGGTTCGGTCCCGGCCGGGTTACGACCAGGAGGAGTGGACGATCGTCGCGGCCACCGACCACGGCCACCTGGACCAGGGCGGGCACGGCGGGCACGAGCCCGAGGTCGCGACGGCGTGGGTGGCCGCCGCCGGGCCAGGCATCCGCCCGGGCGCCCCGGCGCCGGTCACCCGTCAGGTCGACATCGCGCCGCTGGTCCTCGCCGCCCTCGGTGATCGGCGGGAGTTACTGTAACGGCGGTCACGCAGCGAATCCACGGGTGACGGCCAGGCCAAGCCAATACAACCTGCCGGTGCCCGGTCATGCCGAAATGAGGGCGTTGCCTATGCGCGCATTTATGCACAGCCATGCATAATCCTTCCATAATTGAGCCGACGGGCTAACGTCGCAGCCGCACAT
>CAWKCG010000050.1:0-287131 GCA_963847965.1 uncultured Actinomycetes bacterium | reverse complement strand
TTCGTGCTGATTTGGATCATGCGCGGGACCGGTGTTGACGGTCAACCATCGCCGCAGGTCTCCCACATGGTGAGTTCACCGAGAAGCCTCGACGCAGCGTTATTCTCCCGATGTGTCGGCAAGCGCTTTCCCAATTGAGCGAAACGTACCTGATCGGCCAGCGGCCCCGCAAGGGTCGCCGTGAGGGCAGGCGGGAGGCGGTGTCTGCGCCGGGGCAGGTGGGAGGTGGTGTCACGCGGGCGGGTGCGGGACCGTGCTGTCCCGCAGGATGACCTCGCCGGGAACCGGGATCACGCGCGGCTGGTCATGGCCCGGCCGACCCGGGTCGCCGACTTCGGGAAGGATGAGGTTCGCGGCCATCTGCCCCATCCGCCTGAGCGGCAGCCGGACCGTCGTCAGCGGCGGGTAGACGTCTTGGAGGGTGGCGATGTCGTCGAATCCGGCCAGCGCGATGTCGGCCGGCACCTCGAGGCCGCCGGCCCGGAGCCTGGCGAGCGCGCCCAGGGCCATGATGTCGGTGACCGCGAACACGCAGTCCGGCCGGGGCTCCCCCGCCGCCAGGATGGCGCTCATCGCCTCGTACCCGCCATCCCTGCTGAACGCGCCGTGGATGACCCGAGCCGGGTCAAGGCCCACCGACCAGGCCGCCAGCCCGGCCCGGAACCCGTCCAGCCGGTCCCGCGCCGTCAGCAGGCCGCGCGGACCGGCCAGGACCGCGAAGCTGCGGTGCCCGAGCGCGACCATCGCCCTGGCCAGGGCCTCGGCACCGGCGGCGTTCTCCGGCAGGATCGTGTCCACGCCCAGCAGGTCCTGGCCCACGCACACCGCCCGCCCGCCGGAGCGGGTGAACGCGGCGATCTCCGCGCGCAGCGCGTCCCTGGCCGCCACGTCATCGGACCGGCTGCCGATCAGGATCACCGCGCGCGCCCGCTGCGCGCGCATCAGGGCCACGTACTCGCGTTCGGGCGCCTCGGCAGCCGGCGTGCTCGACATGCAGACCAGCAGCTGCCGGGCGTCGGCCACCTCGATGAGGCCGGCCGCGATGGAAGAGAAGTACGGGTCGGCGATGTCGTGGACGACCACCCCCACCATCGTGCTCTGCCCGGTGGCGACGGCCCTGGCCTGGAGGTTCGCCGTGTAGCCGAGCTCCGTAACCGCGGTGCGGACCCGATCGGCGAGACGGTGCCCGACCCGCCGGGGGCCGTCGTTCACCACCCGGGACGCGGTGGCCAGCGACACGCCCGCCTGGTCGGCGACGTCCTGGAGCGTCACCCTCGATCCGGGCCTGACGCGGTCTGGACGGCCCTGGCGCACCGACCCTCCTGTCCCGGGCTGGCTTGACCCGTTTCGCCGGGCCTGCCTAATCTGGGAAAGCACTTTCCAGGCTCAGGCTAGCACCGTGCCGGCTGGCGCGACCCGAAGGGCTGATCTGATCTCATGACGCGAAAGGTCATCTCCGTCGCCCTGAACGGCGTCACCGGCCGGATGGGCTACCGCCAGCACCTGGTGCGGTCGCTGCTCAGCATCCGGGAGCAGGGCGGCGTTGCGCTGGAAGACGGGACGACCGTCTACCCGGAACCGATCCTGGTCGGGCGGAGCGAGGAGCGCCTGCGCGCGATCGCCGAACGGCACGGCCTGGCGCGGTGGACCACCGAGGCGGACGAGGTGCTCGCCGACCCGTCCGTCGAGGTCTACTTCGACACCCAGGTCACCAGCGCCCGCGAGGCCAGCCTGATGAAGGCGATCGAGGCGGGAAAGCACGTCTACACCGAGAAGCCGGTGGCCGGTCTCTGGCCGGGGCGCTCCGGCTGGCCCGGGCCGCGAAGGCCGCGGGCGTCACTCACGGCGTGGTGCACGACAAGCTGTTCTTGCCCGGCGTGATCAAGCTGCGCCGGCTGGTCAGGGAGGGATTCTTCGGCCGGGTGCTTTCCGTCCGGCTGGAGTTCGGCTACTGGGTGTTCGAGGGCGACGGGATCGCGGCGCAGCGCCCCTCGTGGAACTACCGCGCCGCCGACGGCGGCGGGATCGTGCTCGACATGTTCGCGCACTGGCAGTACCTGCTGAGCGACCTGTTCGGGCCGATCACCGCGCTGTACGCGAGGACCGCGACGCACATACCGCGGCGGTGGGATGAGTCGGGCCGTCCGTACGACGCGACCGCGGACGACGCCGCGTACGCGGTGCTCGAGTTCGGCAGCGGCGCGCTCGCCTCGGTGAACTCGTCGTGGGCGGTCCGGGTCAACCGGCGTGAACTCCTGGAGCTCCAGGTGGACGGCACGCACGGCAGCGCGGTGGCCGGCCTGCGCCACTGCGCGGTGCAGCACCGGGTGTCCACGCCGATGCCGGTGTGGAACCCCGACCTGCCCGATCCCGTCGACTACCGGTCGCAGTGGACCGACGTGCCGGACAACACGACCTTCGACAACGGGTTCAAGGCCGAGTGGGAGCTGTTCCTGAAGAGCGCCGCCGAAGCCCGGCCGTTTACCTGGGACCTGGGCGAGGGCGCCAAGGGCGTTCAGCTCGCTGAGCTCGCGCTGCAGTCCTGCGTCCAGGGCCGGCGGATCGACGTGCCGCCGCTGGACGTGTGATATGCCGGCCCAGATCCAGCTGCCGGGGCGGGATGGGGCGCTGGCCGTTCCCCGGCCGGGGTGGGCGGCTGGTTACCCGCCGCCTTCGGTTCGCCGCGTGTACGCGGCCGCTCACGTCGCCGCGCTTGACGCCGAGACGGTCGACTGGGAGGCCACGCTGGCTTTCCGTGAGCACCTGTGGGCGCACGGGTTCGGCGTGGCCGAGGCGATGGACACGGCGCAGCGCGGCATGGGCCTGTCCTGGCCGCTGGCGCGGGAGCTGATCGCCCGGTCGGCTTCGCGCCCGGCGCGCGGCAGGCTGGCCTGCGGAGCGGGTACCGATCAGCTGCCCGACGGCGAGAGCTACCCGATCCCGCGGATCATCGACGCGTACGCCGAGCAGGTGGCGTTCGTGCAGTCGGCCGGGGCGGACGTGATCGTGATGGCGAGCCGGGCGCTGGCGGCCAGCGCCCGGGGGCCTCGTGACTACCTCGAGGTGTACGGTTCGCTGCTGGGGCAGGCCGAACGGCCGGTGATCCTGCACTGGCTGGGTGAGGCCTTCGACCCCGCCCTGCGCGGCTACTGGGGCAGCCCGGATTTCGATACCGCCGCCGGCACGGTCCTTGAGCTGATCGCGCGGTCCGGCGACAAGGTGGACGGCGTCAAGCTGTCGGTGCTCGACGCGAACCGGGAGGTCGCGCTGCGCCGCCGCCTGCCGGCGGGCGTTCGGCTGTACAGCGGGGACGACTTCAACTACGCGGAGCTGATCCGCGGCGACGCGGCCGGGCACAGCGACGCGCTGCTCGGGGCGTTCGCCGCGATCACCGCGCCCGCCGCGGCGGCGCTGGCCGCCCTGGACCGGGGCGACCTGGCGGGGTACGACGCGGCGATGGCGCCGACCGTGCCGCTCAGCCGGCTGATCTTCGAGCCGCCGACGTTCCATTACAAGGTCGGCGTGGCCTTCCTGGCCTGGCTGAACGGCTTCCAGCCGCGGTTCGCGATGCTGGGCGGGCTGCAGCGGCGCAGGCCGGCCCGGCACCTGATCCGGGTGTTCGAGCTGGCCGCGGCGGCGCGGGCGCTGACCGATCCGGACCTGGCCGTGGCGCGGATGAACGAGCTGCTGGCCACGCTGGCCGGGACGGCGCGGTCGTGAGCATCGGGCCGGACCGGCTGTCGCTGAACCAGGCGACGGTCAAGCACCTGGGGTTGCGGGAAGCCGCGGCGCTGTGTGTCCGGCACGACATCCCGGCCATCGGGCTGTGGCGGGACCGGGTGGCGGAGATCGGGCTGGCGGAGGCGGTCACGGCGGTCCGCTCCGCCGGGCTGCACGTGTCGAGCCTGTGCCGCGGCGGGTTCTTCACCCGGCCCGATCCGGACGGTCTCGCGGCGGCGCGGGCGGACAACCGGGCGGCCGTGAGCGAGGCGGCCGAACTGGGCGCCGATACGCTGATCCTGGTGTGCGGGGGTCTGGTGGCGGGGAGCCGGGACCTCGGGCTGGCCCGCCGCATGGTGGCCGACGCGATCGGCGACCTCGTGCCTTTCGCGCAGCGACTCGGGGTCCGGCTGGGGATCGAGGCGCTGCACCCGATGTTCTGCGCCGACCGGTGCGTGATCGCGTCGCTGGGCGAGGCCGTGGACCTGGCGCTGACGTTCCCGGCCGACGCGGTGGGTGTGGTGGTGGACACCTACCACGTGTGGTGGGACGCCCGGCTGACCGCCGAGATCGCCCGCGCCGCGGGGCGGATCGCGGGCTACCAGGTCTGCGACTGGGTGCTCCCGCTGCCGCAGGACACCCAGCTCGGCCGCGGGCACCTGGGTGACGGGGTCATCGACTTCGAGCCGATCTCGGCGGCGGTGACGGCGGCCGGGTACGCGGGCTACGTCGAGGTGGAGATCTTCAACGCCGCCGTCTGGGCCGCGCCCGCGGACCAGACGGCCGCGAAGGTCCGGGAGCGGTTTGCCGCCATCCTGAGCGGCGGCGAACCAGACCCGCGCCGGAGGGCGCAGGAAGAGCCGACGGAACCAGCGAGTTAGGGAGCCGACACGCCCGCCGCCCGCACCCACCCGGTAGGTCTTGCACTGCCGTCCCGGTCGACCCTCGCGTCACAGGCGTGCGGCCGATCAACTCGGTGGTTGTGGCGGCCTGCTGGCTCTTTTGGGTACGTTGCCACATTCACGTGTTTCCGGCGGCCCGCAAGCGCATCATCCCAGGCAGGAGGGGGATCGCGGCACGCAGCGTCCGCACGCGTGGTGCCGCACTGTACGCCCAGTGTGTGGGGTGTGCAAAGCCACCGTGCAGGGTGAGTATCAGCGGGTCCGCATGCCAGCGCTGGTAGATCCTGGCTCGGTAAGGAATCCCAGTCTGGCGCTCGCGCAGCCTGATCACATCACCGCCCATGACGGCCCATGACGTCACGCTGGACGAGGTCGAGTAGGTCGTCTATTCTCGTCCTCGCCTGGTGCTGAAAGGCCCTGAGGGGACCGAGTAACTGTTCGGCATCACCGATGCGGGCAGTACCTGCTGGTGGTGCTCGCCGCGCCGTTCGACGGCCGGGACTATGTGGTCACGGCCCGGGACATGATGGCCTTAATGAAGGATCGCCTAGAACGCTTCCAACCCCGGCTGGTCCGCGTTGCGCCGCGAACTTTGGCCGTTTCGTGATCGACACCTTCACCAGTTCGGTCGGCATCTTCCGGCAAATCGCCATCGATCCGCCCCGCGGAATCTGCTAGCTCGCTCCGTCAGTCCCCAGTGACCTGCCGTCAGTCCGGCCGATGGCGAGCGCGCAAACGCCGGTTCGATGAGGCCCTGACAGCCCGGCGCCTGGCCCTGCGGGCGCTTGCCTGGACGAACCTGAACCGGATGCCTGCCGGTTCCGTATCCCCAGAGTAGTGAAGCAGTGACGATCTGGGATCACGGAGCCCGGTTCATGAGACGAACCCGGCTAGCGCTGGGCGGCGTACTCGGTGCCGTGGTGCTGCCTGCAGCTGCGCGGGCGGCGGGAGTTGCTGCGTACCGCCCTGGGCCGATCGCCAGCCTGACAGCTGCCAGGCACCGCCCTCGGGTGCGCCGGTGTCATTTGCCCCCTAAGTCGATTACGGAGGAAAGCATGCGCCAACGATCAGTCACCAGTGTCAGGCTGACCGGTATAGTCGGTACGCTCATCGTTGTTGCGGCGACAACGCTCGGTTCCACCGCGATGGCCGACGCCAGCAGCAGAAATGCCGCTGTAGCCCCCGCGAAGACTCAAACAGATTCGGGTGGCGCTTTGATCAGCGCAATCCCGCATGGAACGTTCGCGCAGAACATTCCGGAAACTCCGCGTAACGGCCTCTGCACAGGCGAGTGGGCGAACGGCATCTCGGACGTATTCTACAAGCGCGGCACATCAGGACGACTCTACTGGGACTTCTATCTGACTAAGACAGCCATCGCGGAGCTTGGGCCAGCGGTAATCGTGGATATGACTTTCGCGTCCGTAAACGGGAAGGCAATCAATCCGCCGTACGGCAGTCATGCGGCGCGGGCGACCTATGACTTCCACGCTAGCGTGCTCAATTATGGTGTGATCGGTGGCGGTTACGGAACGATTAAGACCGGCGACAAGATCGACTTCATCTGGTTCATAACCGGCTCGACGGGCGCCAAAGCCTACCTACCGGTACACGTTCTGCAAGGTGCCTAAGACCGGCGTAGGGTAAGGCCTGTGTATCGGTCCGGAGGCGCCTACGTCCAACGGCCTCCGGGCCGACGCTCGGTTAAGCTGTCGGGCAGCACGACCCCGGAGACGTTATGCAACCAAAGCGGAATGTTGGTCTGGACCTCGAGATCCGTGGACTGATCCCAGACCGGGAGATGCGGATCACCAAGCTCAGCGTTGATCATCAGTCTGTCGTCCTGCATTACCGCATCAGTCCTGCCCTTCCAGACAGAGACCCGGAAGACGGGAGCCCGTGGCTGACCTGGGATTGGAGCGGCGTCGACGATCTCGGTAACGAATACGTTTCGTGGGGCGGCGCGTACGGTACCAGCGACGACGGCAGGTCCACCGGCGGTGACCTGACCCTCACGCCGGCTCCGGAGGACGCAGCCCGTCTGCTGCGCCTTCATCTGGCGCCTTTCCGCCACCACGAAGGCGACCTCGGCGCCGCCACGGCCGAGATCCCGCTTACCCTCGATTCCGGGGAGATCGGCTGAACCGCAGCCTGTGCCCTTCTTCATGGCGCCGGCCAAATACGGCAGTTCCTCGACATGGGCCGCTCGGCGCGCGTTCATGGCGGGACCACGCATATCAGAACGAGTAGGTGGCCTCGATCACGAGGCGGCGCGCTGGACTGGCGCAACGGTTGGGGGATTTAGCCGAGATGGCTCTTCCGGGTAGGTTGCCGGATCCACGTAGTTTCCGGCGGCCGAAAACGCATCATCCCAGGCAGGAGGGGGATCGCAGCGCGCAGCGCCTGTACGCGCGGCGCTGTGCTGTACGCCCGGTGTGCGGAGTGTGTGCAGCCGCCGTGCAGGGTGAGTATCGGCAGGCCGTTTTGGTGTGCCGGGCTCATGGGAAGTCGCGGGCATCGATGGTCGCCGTCACTGTCGGTGCATGCCCGATACGGATGCAGACGATCCTGCTCCTGCCAAGGTCGGGTCGGGGCCTTACTGTCAGGCTGCGACGGTGACGGCCAGAAGTTGCGGCGGCCCGACTTCCTCGGGAACGGGCTCGCCGTCGGCCTGAAGACCTGAGATGTGAACCTCGATGGCCTCCACGGCCCGCTCCCGGCACTGCTCGATCGTGCTGCCCCGGGTAAAGCAGCCGGGCAGGGCCGGGACGGTCACGAAGTAGCCGCCGTCCTGGTCGGGTTCCACCACGATCGTGTAGGTACGCATCAGAATCATCCTGTCACAAGACCGCGCGTAGTTCCTCGACGGTAAGGCCTGCCTGGCTCAGGATCGACCGTAGCAGGCCGGGCCCAATCGTCTCACCAGCGTGCAGCGGTACGGTCACGCGACCGCCACGAGCGGGGTGCTTGAGCTGAGCATGAGATCCCTTCTGCGCCACGACTACCCAGCCCAGCTTGCCGAGCGCCCGGGCGAGTTCGCGGCCGGTGACGCGAGGCAGCGGTGGCATGGCGCCAACCGTAGGCGTTAGCTGTGACAATCTCCCGCGGCGGCCGGATAAGCAGATGCTGCCCGCTGCCCGCATAGCACCGGGACCGCCGGCACTGCTGGGGCAGGATCTCAAAGCGGGTAGGTAGCCTCGATCACAAGCCGACGCGCTAGACCAGGCCGACGGTTGGGGGATTTATCCAAGGTGGCTCTACGCCGCGTGGCCCCAACTGTCCCCAGATGACCTTCATCGGCCGTTGCTGGGAGTCGGTCCTGAGCCGTAACGTTCCCGGAACGGTCCCGGCGTAGTGTCCCCTCTATGAGCACAGCAGTGCGGGCCGCCCAACCCGCCCGCCGGTTCCGGCTGGCCTCGCCGGCCACCGTGGGTGTGCTCGCCGTCCTCGTGCTGGCCCTGGTCACCGCCGGATGGCCGCTGGCCGCCCTGGGGCACCTGAGCGTGAACGACAGCAACGGCGTCGTGCCGTGGTGGTTGTTCACCCCCTTCGGGGTGGTGGGCTTCGTGGTGGCCTGGCGAAGGCCGCGCAACGCATTCGGCTGGTGCCTGGTCGGCCTGGTGGTCGCGGGGGCGCTCAGCGAGGATGGCAGCTTCTATGCGGTGGCCGACTACCGGATCCGCCACGGCACGCTGCCGCTGGGCTGGGTGGCCATGTTCGCCCAGCCCGGCTGGGCCATCGCCATCGCCTTGATCGTGCTGGCCTCTTGCTCTTCCCCGACGGAAAGCTGGCCTTCCCGCGCATGCCGTGGGTGCTGTGGCTGTACCTGGCTTTTGGCCTGCTGTGGGTGGGCAGCGCCTACGGCATCACCCTGGACGTCATCGTGCGCTACGACATCCGCGTGGATTCCGGCGGTAACCTGATCGCCCTTGGCGACTCCGCCAGCTCGCCAGCCTGGTGGAACGTGGTCCAGAACGTGACCCTCGTCGTGGTGGGGCCGGTCACGCTGCTGCTGTCGCTGGCCGGGCAGGTGGTCAGCTACCGGCACTCGTCCGGCGAGCGGCGCCAGCAGCTGAAGTGGCTGCTGGGCGGCTTTGCCGTCGGCCTGGCCGGCGTGGTCCTCGCGATCGCGCTGGGGTATGCGCCGGGCTGGTGGAAAGTGGCCGACCACATCGCGATCCTGGGCATCTTCGCGGTGCCGGTGAGCATGGGCGTGGCCATCCTGAAGTACCGGCTGTACGACATCGACCGGATCATCTCCCGGACCCTGGCCTACGCGATCATCAGCGGCCTGCTGGTCGGGATTTATGCCGGCCTGGTGCTGCTGGCCACCGGGGTGGTCGGGCTCCATAGCTCGGTCGCGGTGGCTGTCTCCACGCTGGCCGCTGCCGCGCTGTTCAACCCAGTGCGGCGGCGGGTGCAGCGATTGGTGGACCGGCGGTTCAACCGGGCCCGCTATGACGCCGACCAGATGGTGGCCGCGTTCGCGGCGCAGCTGAAAGATGCCGTGGACCTGGATTCCGTCTGCGACGGCCTGGCCGCCGTCGTGCAGAAGGCGCTGGAACCCGCACACGTATCTGTGTGGATGAACGAACGTGGATGAAGTCCCGCCCCGTAGCGGGCCGCTCCACACGATTGCGAGCGGGCACGCTCCATAATCCCCATGCTGTGAGTCGTCAGACCAGGTAGGTGGCCTCGATCACCAGACGGCGGGCTGGGGCTATCAGGTTCTGGCTTCGGGAGGGTGAGGAAGCCGTTAGCGGGCTGTCGATTGGTGATGAGAGGGACCGCTGGGTGGTATCTGGTAGGGCGCTTCGTGAGCTGCTGTTGCAACATATGTGGCACCCGGCATCTCAGTGGGAGACATCCGCCAGCGATCGCGTAGTGAACATCGTGCTGCCGGAACTAACGGCCGTCGGCTGATCACGCGAGGAAGCTCTCTGCAGAGGGTTCCGCCTAGATTCCTATGCTCGTGGCGATCCATCAGAGGGTATACGTCGCATCGATCACGGGCCGACGCGCACGGCTGGCCCGACGGTTGGGGGATTTATCCAAGATGGCTCTTTTGGAAGGCCCGCCACAACACGTGGTTCGGTAGGTGGAGGAGTAGGACCTGCGGACCGATCTGGATTTCATTAACCGAACGATGCTGCGTCCCCAGCCATGTGCCAGCCGCTCAGCCTCGGACGTTCAGTTTCCCGATGGGATCCGTAGGCATGTCCGTCGCCTCGAGCAGGGCGAGCAACTCGTCCCGTTCCGCCGCGGTCACCGGTGTGTTATGCGCGGCCAGCGACGCGGCCAGCTCGATCGTCAGCTCCCCGTACTCGCCCCCCTCGTCCATGAGCTGGATGCTCTCCAAGGTGTCCGGCGGGACGCGATCCGCGAACCTGACCGGCAACGCTGACGCCCGGCGCGCGACCTCGTACCTGTCCATTAGATCTCCTGGGGGTTCTTCAACACTCCGGGACTGCCCAGACGTGGCCAGCCGCTCCAGATGTGCCCATCCCTCGTTATCACCACGGCGATCTCCACATCGTCTCGCGTACCGCGCGCAAGCCACCGGTCGTTCCAGTTCTGATGGATCGGGGCCTGATCAGGCCGGTGCGCAACGTCGAGGATATTGTCCATAATCTTCTCGTCATTCCAACTGGCAGGAAACTCGGTCTTGCCGGGATTGCCCACTCCATGCCGGTGGCCACCGCTGCCGTTCGCATCGCCATCCAGGATGTGCTTGGTGCGTTCCGGCGTGACGCGAGCATGTCCAGCGGTGGGCGGTTCCCCGCGTCTACCGCGTCCCAGCCGGCGTGATCCCCCTGCGTACCGGATCGCGTACGCTGGCCGTCGCTTGCCGGGACCGGGTTGCCGTCCGCGGCGCGGAGTGCCTCGTAGCACTCCGCCCGGGTCCGCGCCTCGGCTGGCTCTGCCCGTGTCGTAGAAGCGTCACCGCCTGATCCGCCGTGCCATTGATGCTGCTCCGGCTGGCCGTCGTTCGGCCCGTCCCCTCCATCGTCGTACCTGTCCAACGCCATCCGAATCTCCGGGCCTACGAACAATAAGTACCTGATGCATCACAATGCGTTGATAGTAGACGTTGTTGGGTGCCGCGAACCAAGGACTCTCACGCTGGTGCGTCTGGTTCGGAATCCGTAATATCCTCGGTCGGCCCAGCCTCGGCCGGATCCGAAAGACAGGCGCGTGGCAATTACCGATGACGGGATAACGCATGTGGTGCAGGTGAATGAGGAGACGGGCGGGGCACGGACGCCGGAGGAGGACGGGGACGTTCCGGCGTTCTGCGAGGCGCTGGGGATCCCGGGGCTGGCCGACGTCCATACCCACTTCCTGCCGCCGCGGATGCTGCGGCGGGTCTGGGAGTACTTCGACCGGGCCGGGCCGCTGGTCGGCGTGTCGTGGCCGATCCGGTACAAGTGGAGCGACGCGGAGCGGGTGGCGCACCTGCGGGCTATGCGCGTGGAGATGTTCAGCGCGCTGGCCTATGCCCACCGGCCGGGCATGGCCGAGGAGCTGAACGCGTGGACCATGGCGTTCGCCCGGGCCACGCCCGGGTGCCTGCCGTCGGCGACGTTCTACCCCGAGCCAGGGGTCGCCGGGTACGTGCGCGAGGCGCTCGGCGCGGGGGCGCGGATCTTCAAGATCCACTTGCAGGTGGGCGGCTTCTCCCCCGGTGATCCGCTGCTCGACGGGGTGTGGGGGCTGCTGGCCGAGGCCGGGGTGCCCGTGGTCGTGCACGCGGGGCACGCGCCGGTGGGAACCGAAAACACCGGGCCCGGCCCTTTCGGGTCCGTGCTGGCGCGGCATCCGGGGCTGACCGCGATCATCGCGCACATGGGCGCGCCGGATTACGAGGCGTTCCTCGGGCTCGCCGCGCGGTACGAGCGGGTGGCGCTGGACACCACGATGATCTTCACCGACTTCTTCGACTCGATCGCGCCGTTCCCGGCCTCGGCGCTGCCGCTGGCCCGCGAGCTCGGCCTGGCCGGCAAGGTGCTGCTCGGCAGCGACTTCCCGAACATCCCGTACCCCTACGCCCGGCAGATCGCCGGGCTGGCCAGGCTCGGCCTCGGCGACGCGTGGTTGCGCGCGGTCTGCTGGGAGAACCCCGTGGCGCTGTTCGGCGCGCCGGCCGAGGGGTGAGGGGAAAGGGGTGGGCGGCCGGTCAGGGGGTGAGTGGGTTCAGGCGGCCGGCGCGGGACAAGAGTTCTACTACTCGGTCGCGGGGCAGCGCGGGGGTGCGGTGGCCGTCGCGGCCGGTCATGTCCTCGTTGGCGACCAGGGCGTTGGCCACGGCCTCCTCGGTGGCCTCGACGACGGCGGCGTAGAACGGGTCGAGGCTCTCCCACGGGATGAACGACAGCCGCCGCAGGACCGCCGGGTCCGGGCGGAAGGCGCCGGGGTTGGCGGTGGAGAAGGCCAGGAACAGGTCTCCGGAGAAGTGGGACCCGGTGGTTCCGGTCCTGGCCAGCCCGATCGTGACCCGCCGGGCGAGGGCCTGGCACTGGTGCGGGAACAGCGGCGCGTCGGTCGCCACCACCGCGATGACCGATCCGGCGCCCGGGGGCGCGGCGGAGTGATCGGTCATCGGGTTGTCGCCGGCTAGCTCCTGGCCGAGCGGGACCCCGGCCAGCATAAGCTCCCCGCGGTCACCGAAGTTGGCCTGGAGGAACACGCCGACCGCGTAATCGGCGCCCGCGAAGGGGACCAGGCGTGAGGCGGTTCCTGAGCCGCCCTTGAACTCGTAGCAGTTCATCCCCGTGCCGCCGCCGACCGAGCCCTCCTCCACCGGGCCTGGCTGTGCCGCTTCGAGCGCGGCGACCACGGTCTGCTCGGTGACGTGGTGCCCGTTGATGTCGTTCAGGTACCCGTCCCAGGTCTCGGCGGCCACCGGGAGCAGCCACATCTCCGCCACCTCGGGGTGGTGCGTGACCGTCCAGGCGACGATCCCGGCGTGCGCGACCCCGACCGCGTGTGTGTTGGTGATCGCGATGGGGCCGGTGAACGTCCCGGACTCGTTGATCCAGGAGACCCCGGTCATCTCGCCGTTGCCGTTCTGGGAGTGGAAGCCGGCCGCCACCGGGTCGCCGGTGCCGTCCGGGCCCCGCGGGTGGATGGCGGTCACCCCGGTCCGCACGCTCTCCCCCTCGATGAGCGTGACGTACCCCACCTCGACGCCTGGCACGTCGGTGATCGCGTTCCACCGCCCGGGGCGGCCCGCGAACGGCAGCCCCAACGCGCGGGCCCGCGGCTTGCTGGCGGGGGTGGCGCGGTGCTCGGCGGGCAGGCTACTCATGCCGGGCCCCGGCCCGGATCCGCCGGTCCGGCACCGGGCGCAACCCCGGGACCCGCCGCCTGGAGCGCGGGGTCCCCCGGCGCGAGCCCAGGGGAGGCGGCGTCCAGCAGGCTCCAGGCCCGGCCGCGCTGCGGCAGGATCACGACCAGCCAGTACACGAGGCCGATGCCCATGGTGATGAGGCTAACCTTTAGCAGCAGCGCGGTCTGCTGGGTGAACACGTACCCGAGGGCGGCCAGCGCGAGCAGCGGCGGCAGCGGCCAGAACCGCATCTTGTACGGGCTGTGCTCGGTGGCCTTGACCGGGCGGGCCACCAGCATCGCGATCGCGATCAGCGCGTAGTCCGCGACCAGGCTGGCGCCGGTCAGGTTGACCAGCGTGCCGAGCGAGACGGTCAGGCACAGCACGGCGCCCACGACGCCGATCACCGCGGTGGCCACCCACGGCGAGCGGAAGCGCGGCTGGATCTGCGCCATCCACCCGCTGACCGGGCCGGGGAAGGCGCGGTCGCGCGCGGCGCTGTACAGGATGCGCGCGTAGGACAAGATGATGGCGATCGTCGCGTTCAGGATGGCCAGCACGATCCCCACGCTCAGCACGTCGTACAGGGCCGAGTTGGACGTCCCCTCGATGAAGTACTGCATCGGCACGACGGACTGGGTCAGCTTGGCCAGCGACGGCGAGCCGACGATCGTCGCCGTCAGGGGGATCAGTTCGGCGGCGACGGTGATCACCAGGGACCACAGGATGGCCCGGGCGATGTTGCGGCCCGTGCCGTGCGTTTCCTCGGCGAAGTTCACCGCGGCGTTGTAGCCGTTGTAGGAGAAGATCGCCACCGCGGTGACCGCCAGCAGGCCGCTGAACGCCACGCCGACCAGCAGTCCGTGCCCGGTGCCGATGGCCGGGTGGACCAGCGATGAGAAGTGGCGCGGGTGGGAGAACCCGAGCACGGTCACGATGAGCAGCGCGATGAGCTCGATGCCCAGGAAGATGCCGGTCAGGACGGCGTTGAACCGGATCCTGAAGATGGCGACTGCGGCCGCGATGAGCATGAAGACCGCGCCGAGCACCCGGGCGTTCACGTTCGCGATCACGCCAAAGTAGGTGCCCGCGCCGAGCGCGATGGTGGCCGGAATGAACGCGATGAAGTCGAGGTAGAGCGCGAAGGTGATGAAGCTGACCGGCCCGGCCAGCGCGGACACCCGGCGGCCCGCGGCCGGGCCCTTGAACGAGTGCCAGACCAGCGCGTAGTCGCCGCCGGCGATCGGGAAGGCGGCGGAAAGCTCCGCCCAGCACAGGCCCATGAACACGCCGACGATCGCGGCGAAGACGAACGAGGTGAACGCGCCGCTGCCCGCCTCGGCCAGCGCCACGGGCGCGATGACGAACACCGAGGCGGCGGGCGTGATCCCGGACAGCGTGATGAGCACGTTGCCGAGCACGCTGATCGACCGGGAAAGCTCCTGCCGGTAGCGCCCCAAACCGTGCATCGGCTGAACATGCTGCTCGTGTGTCTCCACGCCACGCCCCTTCCACGATCTCCGGCGGCGGGCCGTTAGGGCCCGAACGGCTGCCTTGATCGTAGGAGCGATGATCATCAGCAACAACGCACATACTGTGCATTTCCTGGGCGATCCGATTCCCGTATCGTGCAGCTGTGAGCGTGACACTGCGCCAGATCCTGGACCTGGAGGTGCTGCGCAGGGCGGGCGTTCGGGTGGTAGCGGGCGCGGAGGCGCTGGACCGCCCGGTCCGCTGGGTGCACATCGCCGAGATCGCGGACATCGCCAAGCTGATCAACGGCGGCGAACTGCTGCTGACCACGGGCATGGGCATCGACCGTTCGGCCGGCGCGCAGCGGCGCTACCTGGCCGAGATCGCCGAGGCGGGCGCGGCGGGCCTGGTCGTCGAGCTCGGCCGGACGTTCGGCGAGGTTCCCCCGGCCATGGTCCAGGCGGCCGCGCAGCGCGGGTTCCCGCTCATCGCGCTGGAACGCGAGACGCGGTACATCGAGGTGACCGAGGCGGTGCACCGCGCGATCATCAGCGACCAGTACGAGCTGCTCCGCCAGGCCGAGGCGATCAGCAGGGACTTCACCGACCTGATCCTGTCCGGGGCAGACATCAGGCAGATCATCGAGCGGCTCGCGGAGATCCTCGGCAACCCGGTCGTACTGGCCGACGCCGCGCAGCACGTGGTCGAGCTGGCGGGCCGGGGCGCGGTGCTGGCGCTGTGGGAGGAGCACGCGCGGCTCCCGCACACCGAGGTGGAGCGCGGCCGGGTGCACCAGGTCGGCGGCGTTCCCGGGGTCCGGGCCGCCCCCGGCGGTCCTGGGGTCCCGGGAGCCTCGGGCGAGGAGCACGAGCCGAAGTGCATGTGGGTCGGCATCTGGCTGCGGCACGAGGAGTGGGGCCGCGTGCACGTGCTGGAGACCGACCGCAAGCTGGACGAGATCACCGGCCTGGTGCTCGACCGGGCGGGCGCCGCGCTCGGGCTGGCCCTGCTGTCGCAGAAGGACGCGGCGCACCTGGCCGGGCGCGCGGGGAGTGCGCTGCTCGCGGACGTGCTCGCCGGGCGGCACGGCTCGGTCGCCGAGTTCGGCAGGCGGGCGCGCAGCCTCGGCGTCGACCTGACCCAGGGCCGGCTGGTCGCGCTGGTGGCGGAGGCGACGTCGCTGGCGGAACTGGCCCGGCGCAACGCGCTGGCCGAGCAGGAGCGGCAGCGGATCAGGCTCGGCATCGCCGACGAGATCCGCCGCGCCGCTCAGGAGCGGCAGTGCGCCGCCCTGGTCGGCCACGACGGCGACCGTGTCCTCGCGTTCATCGCGGTGCCCGGCCAGGATCGGCTGCCGCCCGTCCTTGACGAGATCGTGGAAGCGGCCGCGCGCCGGATCCGGGCCGCCGACCAGTCGCTGACGCTGGCGGCGGGCGCCGGGCGCGAGGTGGCGGCCAGCTCGCTGCAGCGGGCCCTGGAGGAGGCGGCGGAGGCGCTGAGCTTCGGCAGGAAGGCGGGCGACCGCCGCACCGTGCACCACTTCGCCGAGCTCGGCACCTACCAGCTGCTGGTCCGGCTCGCGCAGGACCCGGAGCTGGCGCGGTTCGTCGAGGCCGAGCTGAGCCCGCTGCTCGAGCACGACGCGCGAAGCCGGGCCAAGCTCATGCCCACGCTGCGCAGCTACCTGGACCACGCCGGCCACAAGGCGCAGACGGTGCGGGCGCTGCGGGTCCAGCGGCGGACGCTGTACGCCCGGCTGGCCAGGATCGAGCGGATCCTCGGCCGGGACCTCGGCACCCAGGACACCAGGACGCGCCTCACGCTGGCGATCCAGGCCCTCGACCTGCTGCAGGACCGGGACTCCGGCGGCCGCGTGTTCCGTAAGCCGGGCTGGGCCTGACGATCAGCGATCGTCGCTGAGAATCGGCTCGGGGAGGGTGCCCGCGTTGTGCTCGAGCAGGCGCCAGCGGCCGTAGCGCTGGCCGAGGACCGACCATGAGCAGTTGGACAGCGGGCCGAGCACGCTGAACAGGTCGGGCGGCATGCCGAGCAGCCGCGACATGCCCAGGCGCAGCGCGGCACCGTGGCTCACCACCACGGCGAGGCCCTCGCCCTCGTACCCGCCCTCGGCGAGGGCGGCGGCGGCGCGGTAGAGGGCGGACGAGACCCGCTCGGCTACCGCGCCCGTCGGCTCGCCGTCCGGCGGGTCCCAGTGCACCGCCTGAGCCGGGTAGCGCTCGCGGATCTGCGCGTCGGTCAGGCCCTCCCAGCAGCCGCCGTAACGCTCGCGCAGGTCCTTGTCGAGGATTACCTCGAGCCCGGTCAGCCTGGCCAGCGGCGCGGCGGTGCCCGAAGCGCGGCTCAGGTCGGAGGAGACGATCATGTCCGGGCCCAGCGCGGCGAGCAGGCGGGCGGCGCGCTCGGCCTGCGCCTCACCCGTCGCGTCGAGCGGGACGTCGCTCTGGCCCTGGAACCGCCGGGCGGCATTCCACTCCGTCTGGCCGTGCCGCCACAGCACCAGCCTGACCCGCTCGGTCAGTTCGCCCTCCCCGGATTGACCACCAGCTCGGGCAGCGGGATCAGCGGGCAGTCCTTCCAGATCCGCTCGAGCGCGTAGTACGTCCGCTCCTCGGAGTGCTGCACGTGGATGACCACGTTGAGGTAGTCCAGGAGCACCCAGCGGCCCTCCCGCTCGCCCTCGCGGCGGACAAGCCCCGCTCCCGCCTGCCGCATCCGCAGCTCGATCTCGTCGATGATGGACCGGACCTGCCGGTCGTTCGGCGCGGAGCAGAGCAGGAAGGCGTCGGTGATGACCAGCTGCTCGCTCACGTCATAGGCGATGATGCCGTCCGCCAGCTTGTCCGCCGCCGCCAGCGCGGCGGTCTCCACAAGCTCGACGGCCCTCGGTGTGGCTGTCACGAGTGGTTGCCGGCCTCCTTCACTTGGCTCTCTTTCCTTACTACTCTCTCACGCCGGGGCGTCATTTAACCGCCTGCGTGGGAGCGACGTTACTGTGCGTCATGCCTTGGCGTACAGCCCGCGCTTGGCGATGTACTGGACCACCCCGTCGGGCACCAGATACCAGACCGGCTCGCCGGCTTCGACCCTCGCGCGGCACTCGGTCGACGAGATGGCCAGCGCCGGGATCTCCACCAGGCTCACCTTGCCGTCGGGCAGGCCTGCCACGGACAGCCGGTGACCCGGCCTGGTACAGCCTACGAAATGCGCGAGACTGAATAGCTCATCCGCGGCGTGCCAGGTCAGAATCTCGGCCAGGGCGTCGGCGCCGGTGATGAAGAAGAACTCGTCTTGCGGCCCAGCAGAGGCGCGCAGGTCTCTTAGGGTGTCGATGGTGTAGGTCGGGCCCGGCCGGTCGATGTCCACCCGGCTGACGCTGAACCTGGGGTTCGACGCGGTGGCGATCACCGTCATCAGGTACCGGTCCTCGCCGGGCGAGACGACCCTGGTCTGCTTCTGGTACGGCTGGCCGGTCGGCACGAAGATGACCTCATCCAGCGCGAACGTGTGCGCGACCTCGCTGGCGGCGACCAGGTGACCGTGGTGGACGGGATCGAACGTGCCGCCCATGACCCCGATCCGGCGCATCTGCCACCGCCCTTCCATGCCGTCGTATCGTACCGGCCCAAGCGGTCGGCGCTGGTGTTAGCATTCGAGATATGACTTCTTCAGTTCCCGATCGCGCGAGGGTCCGACTGACCCAGATCTCTTCCCGTGCTTACGAGCACCCGGCGGACCGTTCGGCCCTGGTGGCCCTGCGCAAGCTGACCGGGTTCGACACCCTGCTCAAGCTGCTCAACGGCCTGTTCAACGAGCGGGCCATGCGGCTTACTTTCCTGGCCAGCGGGGTAAAGGTTTCCGAGCGGCAGTTCCCGCACATCTACGAGATGCTGCGCGACGGAGCCTACGTCCTGGACATGGAGCAGGTACCCGAGCTGTTCGTCACCCAGAATCCTCTGGTGAACGCGATGGCGCTGGGCACCAACAACCCGTTCATCGTCCTCAACACCGGCGTGGTGGACCTGATGGACGCGGAGGAGCTCCGGTTCGTCGTCGGGCACGAGCTCGGTCACGTGTTGTCGGGGCATGCGGTGTACCGCACCATGCTGTACAACCTGATCCAGCTGGCGGCGCGGATCGCCTGGATGCCGATCGGCTACATCGGGCTCAGGGCGATCATCTGGGGCCTTGAGGAGTGGTACCGCAAGTCCGAGCTGTCCTGCGACCGGGCCGGGCTGCTGGCCGGGCAGGACATCGACGCGGCGCGGCGCGCCCTGATGAAGACCGCCGGCGGGTCCAGGCTGGCCGAGATGAACGCCGACGCGTTCCACGAGCAGGCGCATGAGTACGACGCGGTGCCCGACCTGCGGGACAGCCTGCTCAAGCTGCTCCAGCTGCAGGGGATGACGCACCCGTTCGCGGTGGTGCGGTTCGCCGAGCTCGACCACTGGGCCTCCAACGGGGAGTATGAGCGCATTCTCAGCGGCGACTACCCGCGCCGGGACACCGACCGCACCGCGTCGGTGGGCGAGGAGATCCGCAGCGCCGCCAAGGCCTACCAGGACTCGTGGAACCGCTCCGAGGACCCGCTCATCGGGATGGTCCGCGGCGCGGCGGGGAACATGGCCCGGGCGGGCAGCGGCCTGTTCGACCGGCTGTCCAACCGCGGCGGCGGCAGCGGCAGCAGCAGCGACGACAACTAGGGCGCGCTGTTTAAACCAATGGGTGAGTCGGCCGCTCCCGGCGCCATGCGGGGAGCGGCCGTCTGGCTCGGAGCCGTCGCGAGTTCCATGATGAGATCCTCGAACTGCCGCGAGATCGCATCCCAGGAATACGCGGGATTCCGCGCGACGCCACCGGCGGCACGCGACAGCTCCTGCCGACGCGCCGGATCCTTGTAGAGCGCTTCCAGCGCCCGCGCCACGCCCTGCGGTGAGACTTCTCCCATCTCCAGCGGTGAGAACTCCGGGATGTAACTCCTGGCCGGCGTAATCAGCTCGGCGCGGGCGCGCCACAGCTCGGCGCACGCCGTGTGGTCAGGGACGATCTGGGCGGCGCCCGCTGCGCCATGTTCGAGGCTGACGAGGCCCCAGCCTTCGCCCATCGCCGTGTTGATCCCGACGTCACAGGCGTTGTAGAGCAGGTTAAGCTCGTCGTCACCGACGATCCAGGTACCGAGCGGGTTCACCGACAGCCGCTCGCCGAGCCCGCACTCCCGAATCACCGGCTCAAGCTCTCGCTCGGCGGCATCGCCCATGACGGCGTGGTGGAGACACAACCTGACGTTCGCCGGCTTGCCGGCGGCGAACATGGCGAACCCGCGGACGGTGAGATCGACGCGTTTGCGCTTGTCGGGCCGGCTGGCGTTGAGGACGACAAACGACTCGCCTGCGTCCGACCCGTCGCCGAACACGCGTCTCTTCGCCCGAGCGCGACCCGCCGATGCGAACGAGGCCTGCTCGAGCTCCGGGAAGGGATGGAAGCGATCCCGATCGACGCCGTGCGGAATGACGTCGACCGCCGGGAAGTCGCGACCGGCCTGCTTCGCACGCAGCCTTCGGAAGGCTCCTTCGAACTCCGCGCGGGCGAACTGGGTGTAGGCGACGACCCGGTCGGCCTGCGCGAGCGGCGCGGCGTTCTCTTCGTTCCTGATCCGGCCGTCCAGAGGAATGCAGGCGACGATCTTCAGGCGGTCCCGATACGGGCCGAAGAGGCGCAGGTAGTAGTCGAACATCCAGATGTCGTGCATGACGAGGATCAGCGCCGGCCGGATCTCCTCGATCAGCCTCATGGCCTGGAAGGCCGCGAAGACGTCGCCGCCCTTCGGGTTGGTGGGATAGATGGTCAGGCCGCGGTCGCGGACGATCTCGCCGGAGTAGCCGATGCCGAGGAAGTGTATCTCGTGCCGGTCAGCCAGCCGTCGCAGGACGCTGTCCATCACGCGCGTCAGGCCGGTGCCGACGATGTTGAAGCCGATCGCGATGAGCCTCACACGAGGCGGTGGTTCACTCACCTCGCCAACTCATGTGGGTCCTCTCGCGTCGCGAAGAACAAGCCGAGCCCCTCGAGCGCGCCGTCGGGCCGGACATGCCGAGAGTACGTCACGCCGAAGCCCGCGCCGCGTAGGAAGCGGGCGAACTCCTCCATCGTGAACCCGGCGACACGATCGGAGTGGAAGACGACGTGCGCGTTCGCCGGCCGATTCTCGCCGATCTCCGGGAGCGGCCCGCCGAGCTCGTGAAACTCCCCGACGATCTCGTCGATCAGGTGGAGCCTTTGCGACGTCAGCACGATCGGCCATTCGGCGCCTTCGCAATCCAGCTTGAGCAGCCGGACCCGGCGCCCTCCGCGGTTGGTGGCCAGGTCGACGACGACGTTGAAGGCAATCTTCGCGACCGGTTCGCCGAGGCCCCAGACGACCGAGCCGCCTCCGGTGTTGACGACCCCTTCCATGCCCGGATAGGACGGCGGCAAGGCGTGGTAGCCGTCGAAGCGCAGCTCGTCGTCATTCGGATCGGACCGCCAGACGGCGGCGTATATGACCCGCACGTAGCCCTGGTCGACGTACGGCCTCAGGTGCTCGGCGGCCAACGCGCAGTTCGTACGGTCCGGCTCGATGCTCCAGACGTGCTGGCCGCCTCTGCGAGCGACGGCGTACGCGAACGAGCCTATGTGCGCCCCGACGTCGATGACGACGTCGTCGGGCTCGAAACGTTCCGGCAGCCGGTACTCGTCGTGTGCGACCACGGCGTCGAAGATCAGCCGATCGAGCGTGCCGACTCGGAAGCTCCACACGTCGGTCACAAGTGAACCAGCCTGCGCCGGGTCGCGGTGCCCTATTTGACGAACGTGTAGCTGTCGCAGATCGAGTACGGCGGCTGCCCGCTAGGTAGGGGCATGAGCGACATCAAGAGGTTCGCCCAATCCGAGAAGGCGCTGCGTTCGTACGCGACTGCGCCTGGCGGGCCGCACTGACCCGTGAGGATATAGCTCACGTAGGTATACAAGCCGTAGCCCGTCTGCGTGTGCGAGCTGATCTGCTCCAACTTCTGCAGCTCGCGCCCGGCACCGTGCGCCGCCAGGTAGTCGTAGAAGGCCCCTTGCGGCACCGAGGAGTTGCTAAGGACCTGCGTCGCCACGGCAAAGAGATACCCAGGGTTGCTCATGTACTGATCGAGATTGCTGGGGACGGTAGTGTTGTTCAGGCCTGGGACGACCCACTCCTGCACCTTGGTCGCCGGCTTGTTCGCGTCCAGGATGACGATCCAGTAGCTGTTGTCGGCCGGCGTTTGGTTGGGTCTGACGACCTGCGCGCTATTGCCTTGTCCGATCCTGATGTAGGGCCACGCGCCGGTGTGGGCAGGGCTGCGGATCGTGTAGGCCAGCATCGGCGGCATGCCCCCCATCGCCGCTGCTCCCGCCGTGTGCGCCTCTTCCGCCATGTCCGCAGCTCCTTTCATGGGCGACCATAGACCGCCTGCCTGCCGCGCCGGCCGAGGCCCCTTCGTGTCGGACGATGCGCCGACAACGTACTGCGGCTCAACGGTGCTGTCAACGATTGCCCGCAGGCGCAGAGCGCGCGACTCGGAACGGGTCCCGGGCCGGCCGCAGAGAAAGGACGTGTCCCCAGATCGGGTAGGGTGCCACGCCCATTGACTGCGCTGTTACAGGATGACCAGGTCGTCGCGGTGGACGATCTCGCGCTCGTATTCCGGGCCCAGGCGGCTCGCCAGCCACCTGGTGGAGCGGCCCATCAGGCCGGGGATCTCGGCGGCGTCGTAGTTCACCAGGCCACGGGCGACGACCTGGCCGTTCTCGTCTCGCAGGTCCACGGGATCGCCGGCCTGGAAGGCGCCGTCGACCCCGGTGATGCCGGCCGGGAGCAGGCTCGCGCGCCGGGTCACCACGGCCTCCACCGCGCCCTGGTCCAGGTGCAGGCTGCCGCGGGCCACCGCGGCGTGGGCCAGCCACAGCAGCCTGGTCGCGGTGCGGCGGCCGCGGGCCGCGAAGTAGGTGCCGACCGCCTCCCCCGCCAGCGCGGCGGGCGCGTCGGCCGCGTCGGCCACGACGGCCGGGATGCCCGCGGCTGAGGCGATCATCGCGGCTTCCACCTTGGTCGCCATGCCGCCGATGCCGGTTCCCGGTGCGGCGCTGTGGCCGCCGCCGGGGCCTGGTCCGGCCCGGTTGCCCCGGCCCAGCCGGATGCCCTCGAGGTCGGCCTGGGCGCGGACTTCGGCGATCCGCCGGGCGTGGCCGCGGCGCGGGTCGCCGTCGTACAGGCCGTCCACGTCGGACAGCAGGATGAGCGCGCCGGCCCTGGTCACGTGGGCGACCAGCGCGGCCAGCCGGTCGTTGTCGCCGAACCTGATCTCGTCGGTGGCCACCGTATCGTTCTCGTTGACCACGGGCAGCACGCCGAGTTCGAGCAGCCGGTCCAGGGTGCGCTGCGCGTTGCGGTAGTGGGTTCTGCGCATCAGGTCGTCCGCGGACAGCAGGACCTGGCCGGTGCGGATGCCGTGCCCGCCAAAGGCCGCGGTGTACCTGGCGATGAGCAGGCCCTGGCCGACGCTGGCGGCGGCCTGCTGGGTGGCCAGGTCGCTCGGGCGGCGCGACAGCCCGAGCGGGACCAGCCCGGACGCGATCGCGCCCGAGGACACCAGCACGACCTGCGCTTCGCCTCCGGGGTCTCGGCCAGCCCCGCGGCGGCGGGCGGCCAGGGCGGCCGCCAGGGCGGTGATCGCGTCGCCGTCGATTTCGCCGTCGTGCGTAGTCAGAGACGAGGAGCCGACCTTGACCACGACCCTGGCCGCGGTAGCGATGTCCGGGCGGGGGGCGCTGGTCACGGGGCGAGGGTAGGCCGCGTGGGCGTCCGGGCGCTGAGCGTCGGTCACGGGGGAAGCCTTGGGTCGGTGCCGCGGGGGCCGAGGTGCCGCCTGGCGCCCTTGCGGGAGCGGTCGGGGCCTCCGGACGCCCCGCTGCTCATCGGGGCCGCGGGGTCCCAGTCGAACACCACCGGGTCGTCCGGGTCGCCGATCAGGACCTCGGCGCCCGGCTCGGCGCCCGCCTCGGCGAGCGCCTCCTCCACGCCCAGCCGGGCCAGCCGGTCGGCCAGGTAGCCGACCGCCTCGTCGTTGCCGAAGTCGGTCTGCATGACCCACCGGCACGGCTTGTCGCCGCGGATCAGGAAGCTGTCGCCGATCCGCACCACCTCGAAGCCCGGCTCGTCGGCCGGGCGGACCGCGACCTTGACCCTGACCCGTTCGGGCGGCAGTTCGGCCGGACGCGCCTCGCGGTCCGCGGCGACCAATGCCGCCATCGCGAAGCCCAGCTGGCGCAGGCCCTCCCCGGTGGCCGCGGAGATCTCGAAGACCGGGTAACCGCGCGCCTCGAGCTCGGGCTTGGCCTCCTCCGCGCGCTCTCGCGCGGCCGGGACGTCGATCTTGTTCAGCGCGACGAGCCTCGGCCGGCCGGCGAGGTCGACGCCGGTCGCCTCTCCGTACGCGGCCAGCTCCGCCTCGATGACAGCCAGGTCCGCGACCGGGTTGCGCCCGGGCAGTTCGGTAGCGCAGTCGAGCACGTGGACCAGGGTGGAGCAGCGCTCCACGTGCCGCAGGAAGTCGTGACCAAGCCCCTTGCCCTGGCTGGCGCCGGGGATCAGCCCGGGCACGTCGGCCACGACGAACTGGACGTCGCCGGCCTCGACCACGCCCAGGTTCGGGATCAGGGTGGTGAACGGGTAGTCGGCGATCTTCGGCCGGGCCGCCGACATCGCCGCGATCAGGGAGGACTTGCCGGCGTTCGGGAAGCCGACCAGGCCGACGTCGGCGACCGTCTTCAGCTCGAGGACGAGGTCGCGGTGCTGACCGGGCTCGCCCTTGAGGGCGAACCCCGGGGCCTTGCGCCGCGGCGAGGCCAGCGCCGCGTTGCCGAGGCCGCCGCGCCCGCCCGCCGCGGCCACGAACCTGGTGCCGGCCCCGACCAGGTCGGCGAGGACCTCGCCGTCCGCGGTCTGCACCTCGGTGCCGTTCGGGACGCCGATGACCAGGTCCGCGCCGTTGGCGCCGGTGCGGTTGGAGCCCTCGCCCTGCCTGCCGTTCCCGGCCCGGCGGACCGGGCGGCGGTGGAAGTCGAGCAGGGTGGCCGCGCTCGGGTTCACCTCGAGGATCACGTCGCCGCCGTGCCCGCCGTTGCCCCCGTCCGGGCCGCCGAGCGGCTTGAACTTCTCGCGGTGGATCGAGGCGCAGCCGTGCCCGCCGTGGCCAGCCTCCACCCGCAGCGTGGCCCGGTCGGCGAACTCCGCCACGATCTCCCTCTTCCCTGACGCGCCTGCCGGCGCTGTCGCGCGCCGTTGCGTGCCGTTGCATGTGAAAGGCGGGCCAGGTTACCCGGCCCGCCTTTGTGTCCTACCTTGTGTACCCTCGGCGAGCCTATTCCGGTGGCTCGGCGGGGACGATGCTCACGGCCCGGCGGCCGCGGACCGGGCCGAACTCCACCGTGCCGGCGACCAGCGCGAACAGCGTGTCGTCGGCGCCGCGGCCGACGCCCTCGCCCGGGTGGAAGTGCGTGCCGTGCTGGCGGACGATGATCTCGCCCGCGTTCACCAGCTGGCCGCCGAAGCGCTTGACGCCGAGGCGCTTGGCCTTGGAGTCGCGGCCGTTGCGGCTGGATGACGCGCCCTTCTTGTGTGCCATCTCAGTCCTCCTCCGCCTTGGCCTGCGCCGCCGCCTTGGCCGGTGCCTTGGCCCGCGACCTCGGCTTGGGGGCCGCCTTGGCCTCGGGGGCCTCCGGGCTGATGCCGGTGATCCGCACCTGGGTGTACTTCTGCCGGTGACCCAAACGCCGGCGGTAGCCGGTCTTGTTCTTGTACTGGATCATGTTGATCTTGGGCCCGGCCGCGTCACCGACGATGTCCGCCGTGACCTGGTAGCGGCCAAGCTCGGCGGGGTCACTGATGACCCGCTCGCCGTCCACCACGAGCAGGGCGGGCAGGGTCACGGTCGAGCCGACCTGGCCGGGCAGCCGGTCGACGGTCACGACGTCGTTGAGCGCGACCTTCTCCTGCCTGCCGCCGCAGCGCACAATCGCGTACACTCCAGAACTCTCTTTCGTCGCGCTTTCCTTGCGTGCCCCGGCACACCGGTGGTCACCACGGCGGCTCGCCTGCACCAGGGGAGCCGACGCTTACGCAGCGGGCAACTCCCGAGCGCTAAGATTACCAGACCGCGGCGCGTCCACGAACCCGGACTTCCCGTTGCTAAGATGGGCAGCCGTGTCGACCGACAATTCGCTCAAGACGCTGACCGCCGGGGACTTCCGGCTACACCTTGGCACCGTGTTCCTGATGACCGGCGGGCCGTATGGCAGCAGTTCTGAGGCTGGTGTTGGTGCCGAACTGGCCGAGGTCATCGAGCATCCCGCCGATCCCTCGGGCAGGTACCGGAACCCGTTCTCTGTCATGTTCCACGGCCCGCTGCAGCCGGTGCTCCGGCAGGGCATCCACCACGTCGAGCACGAGCACCTCGGCACGCTTGACCTGTTCATCGTTCCGGTCGGGCCCGACGAGCCCGCCGATCCGGGGCAGGCTCCGTCGCGGATGCGGTACGAGGTGGTGTTCGGCTAGCCGCTGCCTGGCTCGATCGGGCTCGGCTGCCGCTCCAGCAGCAGGTAGACGCCCCCGTCGGCGATCTGGCGAAACCCCAGCCGGTCGTACAGGCGCTGTGCGGGGTTGAACCGCTCCACGTGCATCTGGACCGGCTTGGCCGCCGCCCCGGCCCCGGCGAGCACCTCGGTGAGCAGATGCGTCCCGATGCCCTTCCTGCGGTGCGCGGGGAGCAGGGCGAGGTCGATCACCTGCCACACCGTCTGGCCGCGCTCGACGTACAGCCGGCCGAGCACCTCGTCGCCGCTCACGATCAGGTCGTAGCTCGCGTTCGGGAAGTTCGCGTGGTAGTAGCGGTCCTGGGCGGTGAACTGCATGCGCAGGAACGCTTCCTTCGCGGGCGCGTCCCAGGGCACGACGGCGAGTTCGTCCTCGCGCGTGCTCGCGTAGATCCGGTACAGCAGCTCGGCGTCGGCTGGCCGGGCCGGGCGCAGGCCCGGCCCGGTGGTCGTGGTCAACTGCGGGCCGGGAAGACGCCTTGCAGGGCGATGATGAACATCAGCCCCAGGAACGGCTGCAGGTTGTTGTGGGGCAGGCTTCCGCCGGAGACGCCCAGGATGCCGTTCGACATCGGCGTGAGCGGAGGGTTCCCGGATGTCGTCTTGTAGATGTAGGCGGGGTTGGAGCGGGCCAGCACGTTCTGCGGGCTCGGGGCGCTGACCGTGGCGGGCAGCGCGCTGGCGTTGAGGGAGTGCGGGTGCCCCGGCACCTCGCTCTGCAGCAGCGTCACCGTCTGCTCTCCGCCGGTCTCACCGAGGTCACGCAGGCTGAGCCCGGGTCCCTGACCGGCGGCCATCGGGGCGCAGCCCTGCAGGTTCGGCAGGGCGAAGTTCGACTTGCCGTCGCCACCGAAGGTGGTACCGAGCAGCGAGAACAACGCCGTGTTCTGGCTGATCGGCATCAGCTGTCCGTCGCATTGCGCCCAGCCCTTCGGGGCGAAGTTGGCGGTGAAGATCCTGATCTCGGCCAAAAACGGATTAGACACCGTGTTCCTCTCAGGATTGGGACGGGAAGATGCCGAACAGCGAGATGATGAACGTGATGCACAGGAACGGCTGCATGTTGTCGTGCGGCTGACCGCCGCCGGGGGTAGAGGAGACGCTCCCCGAGTTCAGCGCGGTGTCCGTCCCGCCCTGGACGTAGGCACTGCCCGCCCCGGTGCTGACCGTCGCAGGCACGTTTCCGGTCGGATCGGCTTGGGCGCCGGGGTTTAGTGAGGCCAGGAACGGGTGCGAGTGCGGGGGAACCTGGGCGGTGGTGAGCGTCACTGTCTCCGCTCCGCCCACCTGACCGAGCGCGAATCCGGGGCCGACGTGCACGGGCAGTCGCGACTGCAGGTTGGGCAGGGCAAAGTTAGATTGTCCGTCGCCGCCGTACGTCGTCCCGATCAATTGGAACAACGTCGGGTTCTGGTCGATGGGCAGCAGCTGGCCGTTGCACAACGCCCAGCCGACCGGGGCGAAGTTCCAGCCGCCCATCCTGATCTCGCCAACGTAAGGAGAGGACACGGGCAGGCTCCTAGTTCTGGCTCGGGAAGATGCCTTGCAGCGCGATGATGAAGTTCAGCACCAGGTACGGCGCCATGTTCTGGTGCGCCTGGCCGCCGCCGACGACGCTGATCGTCCCCGACTGGAGCGTCGTGGCATTCGCCAGCGCGCCGTACATGTTGGCTGCCCCGCCGAGGTAGTTAAGGGAGGGGACGGGCGAGTCCCCGGTGGTCTTGGTGCCGTTCACCGTGTGGATATGGGCCGGCATCTCGCCGATGTTGAGGGTGTGGGTCGTCTCGCCGCCCATCTCCCCCAGGACTATGCCGTTGCCGACGTGCATCGGGGTCCGGCCCTGCAGGTTCGGCAGGCCGAACGTGGTCCTGCCGTCACCGCCGAACGTCGTCCCGAGCACGGAGAACAGCGCCTGGTTCTGCTGGATCGGTAGCAGGGTGCCGTTGCAGAACGCCCAGCCCTTGGGGGGGAAATTCCACGAAATGATCTTGATCTCGCCCAGGAACGGTTCGGACACGCGCTCTCCTTTGTGCTGGTTTCCCTCAGGATTCTTTGTTTCAGGGCGCCGGGCAGCTCGCGACGCCGGTGAAGGTGCCGGATGAGGCGCCACTCGGGGCGCTCCCCCCGCTGGGCGTGTTCTGGCTCTGTATGTAGCTGACCACCGAGTTGCCGGTGGTGTACCCGGCCACGTCGAACGTGGTGCTGAACGCCTGGTCAAGCTCGAAGTCCGCGATACCGCCGTTCGCGACCGACAGGGCCGACCCGGTCATCGAGTTACCGGAGATGTCGGCGCACACCTTGCCGCTGTCCCCGGTTACGGCGCCAGCCTGCCCGAGCAGGCCCCAGCTGCCGAACTGCCCCGGGTCGGCGATCGTGTTGCCGGTGATGGTCATGTTCATGGTCGGGTCTCCCTGGCGGTCCAGGAAGTGGATGCCCGCCTCGTTCTGGTACTGGAAGAACTTGTTATTGGTGATCGCGACCGTCTCGGTGCCCGATCCCTCGGCGGAGATGCCGATGCCGTTGCCGCAGCCGGAGTTGGCCGTCGCGGCCACTCCGGTGGTGTTGCCGCTGATCGTCCCGGACAGCGTGCCGGTGCTGCCGCCGTTGACGTCGTCGATCCCGATGCAGTTGCCGCTGATGGTGCTCTCGATGGTGTTGCCGTCGATCGTCATCGTGGTCTGGGAGTCCCCCGACGGGCTGATGATCGCGCCGTCACCGTTGCCGTCCACGGTGTTGTCCGAGAACGTGACGCTCTCGGTGCCGGTGGAGGTGCTGGCGGTGACCGCGCCGGTCGCGAATTGGAAGCCATCGGCGGCGTTGTTGGACAGCGTGGAACCGGTGACGCTGACGGTCGCGTCCGCGGTGTCGTTGGCCTCGACGAGCAGTCCGGTGTTGGTGCCGCTGGTGCTGAACGTGCTGCCGGTGACGGTCAGGTCCAGGGTCCCGCTGGTGTCGCTGATGATCGCGCCGTTGTCCGCCGACCCGGTGATCGAGGAGTTGGTGATCGACACGGTGCCGGTCAGGCCGTCCGGCGAACCGGTGTTGTTCGGCGCGAAGTACAGGCCGTCGTTGTTCTGGCCCGAGACGTTGGCCGCGGTCCCGTTGCCCGAGACCGTGGAGCCGGCCAGCGTCAGCCCGTCGACCTGGGAGCCGTTGATCCCGTCGGCGGCGTTCTTCTCGATCACCATGTCGGTGAAGCTGGGCGAAGAGGTCGAGACCAGCTCGATGCCCTCCCCGGCGGAGTTCTGGATCGTGCCGCCGGACCCGGCCGACCCGGTGCCGGTCACCGTCAGGCCGCTGGAGGTTCCGGTGCCGTCCAAGTCGATCCCGGGGTTGGCGCCGTTGGACGAGATGCTCTGGAAGGTCAGCCCGCCGACGCCGATGTCGGTGCTCGTGACGTCGAGCGCGGTGGCGGTGGTGGTGGTGATCGTGCTGCCGGTTCCGGTGGCGGAGACGGTACCGCCGCCGCTGGCCAGGAAGGCGATGTTCGTACCGGTGTCAAGGGCCAGCGTGCCGCCGAAGTCGATCGTGGCGCCGGAGTTACCGACCAGCGATATCCCGTCGCCCTTGTCGGTGATGCTCCCGTCGAAGGTGGCGGTGCCGCCGGTGCGGCCGGTCACCTCCACCGAATGCCCGGCGCTGCCGGTCACGGAGACGTTGGCGAAGTTGAGGGTGCCGCTGCCGCCGCTGATGTCGATTCCGTCCTTGCCTGCCCCGGATATCGCCACCGTGGTGCTGCCGCCGACGGTCGCGGCGTTGATGCCGGAGGCCGCGACGCCGTTCCCGCTCGGGCTCGAGACGTTGACGGCCTCGACGTCGGAGCCCTCGCCCAGGTCGATCCCGTCGCCGCCGGAGTTGGTGATCACGGGATTGGACCCGCCGGCGGTGACCAGGGTATTACCGGCGACTACCAGGCCGTACGGCTGGCCCCACAGGTCCTCGCCCGACTTCAGGCTGACCCCGCCGGTATAGGTGGCGCTGCCCTGGTACACGAAGATGATGCTGTTCGCCCCGGCCGCGCTGTTGGCGGCGGCCAGGGTGTTGAACGGGGCGGTCGACTCGCCGTTCCCGGCGGCGGTCAGGGCGTCGTTGACGTACCAGACCACCGTCCCGACGCTGATCGTGACCGTGGCCGAGGCGCTCTTGTTGGAGCTGCCGCAGGTGATCGTGTACTGGAGGGTATCGGCGCCGCTGAAGCCCGCGTTCGGGAGGTAGGTGAAGGTGCCGTTCGAGTTCACCGTGACCGTGCCGTGGGCGGGCGTGGTGTTCCCGGTCACGCTGAGCGTGCCGCACGACGCGTCGCCGCTGTCGCCGTTCAGGAGGCTCCCGCTGACGCTCACGGCCGGCCCGCTGACGGTGGTGCCGACGGCCAGCGTGGTGTTGCCGACCGCGCTGTAGCTTTGGTTGACCGCGGTCGGCGGCATCGCGGCCTCGCTCACGTCGATTGTGCGCGACACGGTGTTGCTCGTGGCGCCCACCGAGTCGGTCACCGTGAAGGAGACCGTCCGTGCGGCGGGACTGGTCGAGTTGTCGCTGGTGGAGAACTCGACCGACCGGAGCGCGGTCTGGTAGTCGGCGATCGACGCGTTGCCGGACAGGGTCAGCACCCCGGTGCTCGAATCGTAACTGCCGGTGATCCCGTTCTGGTTGGTGAACGACAGCACGTCCGCACTGGAGAGGAAGCCCGCGGTGATCGAGACCGTCGCGCCGCCGATCGTGCTGTCGTCGTCGTCGCTGATCGTCAGCGTGCTGGTGATCGCGACCGGCGGGGATTGCGCCTGGTAGCTGAGCGGGGTCGTCTCGACGTTGGCGAGCACGGGCTTGTCGTTGACGCCGGTGATCGTGACCGTGGCGGTCGCGGTCGCGGTGAAGAAGCCGTCCGAGACCGTGTAGCCGAAGGAGTCGGTGGCCGTCTGGCCCTGGGTCAGGTCCTGGAACTGGCCGTTGGGGTTGTAGTGGATGGTGCCGTTGGCGTTGATCGAGACCGTGCCCTTGGTGCCGGCGGTATTCACCGCCGTCACGGTCAGCGTGTCCCCGTCGGGATCGCTGCAGCTGGGCAGCACGCCGATGTCGATCGCGGTGTTCTTGTCCGTCGTCGCGCTGACGTTAGCGCAGGTAGGCGGGGTATTCGTGGCGACCGCGACGGTCCGCGAGACGACGTTGCTGAGGTTGTCGGCGGGGAACCCGTCGTTGACCTGGAAGCTGATCGTCCGCGTCCCCGGCGCCGTCTTGCCATTGGAGTCGGCGTAGGTGACCGAACGCAGCGCCGCCTGGTAGTCCGCCAGCGACGCGGTGCCGGTCAGCGTCAGCACACCCGTGCTGGAGTTGTAGCTGCCGGTGATCCCGTTCTGGCTGGTGAAGCCCAGCGAGTCGTCGCTGGCGACGAGTCCTGAGCTGATCGTCACGGTGGCGCTGGCCAGCGTGGTGTCATCGGGAGAGCTGACCGTGAGGGTCGAGGTGATCGTCACGGGTGGTGTGCCCGCGATGTACGACAGCGTGCTCGTCTCGATGTTCGCCAGGACCGGCGGCTTGTGCGGTACCGGCACCACGACCGGGAACTGGCCTCTCTGGCACTGGCTCGGACTGGTCACGTAGATCAGGGTGCCGTTTGCCGTCGCGCAGAAGTAGACCGGCGCGGTCGTGGGCGGCAGGGTCAGCGCCTTGAAGAAGGGGGCCGTAGAGCATTGGCTCAGCGACGCCACCTGGCGCACGAGGATGTTGTAGAAGATGCATACGTAAACCGGCCCGGGAACGATCGTCACGGCTTTCTCTAGCGCGGTGCACTTAGAAGGGCTGCTGACGTAGCGCATCACATCGGTGATCAGCGACGTGCACGCGTAGTTCATCTGTACGGGCGTGGCGGAGGCTGTGGGTGCGGGCGTGGGGAACGCTAGCGGCCCGGCCGAGCGAGCGGACAGCGCCGGCGCGGAGGACCCCGCGTGCGCGGAAGACGCCCCGTGCGCGGCGGACCGCGCGGGGGCGGAGGACGATGAGGCACCGGCCGTCAGCCCGAAGACGGCACCAGCCGCCCCGGCCAGCAGCACGGACACAATCAACAAACCCGCCCAGCGTCGGACGCTCCTCATCACAACCTCCCGCCGATCGCCACGTCCGGTGGGCATGCGGGCCTGCCGCGGACGAACGCGACAACCAAGAACAACCGTGAGAATCAGGCCCCGGGGGCACCCTACACCGGAGCGCAGTCGCGGGTACCGGATCTGTGACGATCGATTCGGTTATGGTACGAGTTGTTATGTGACTTTCCGGAGTTTCCTGATTACGCGATGGCGGCAGGCCGGGCAAAGGGGGCTCCGCGCGGGTTTGATCACCCGGTGAGCTAGGTCTGGCGCGCTGGCCCGCTGGCGTCAGGCCGCCCCGTCCTGGGCCCGCGGGGGCTCGGGCAGGGCGGCCGAAGTTGCGCCGGAAGCTTCCGGCGCGGCTGGTGCTTCGGGGGCTGCAGGAGCGCTGGCCCCGGGCGTGGTGACGGCGGCTGGGGCGGGGGCTCCGGCACCGGAGGGCCGGCGGCGACGGCGGCGGCCGTTGCCGCGCCCGTTGGACGCCTGGGCGGTGGTGGCGGGCTCCGCCGCGGCCGACGCGGAGTCGGGGTGCGCGTTCCCGCGCGGCCCGTTCGAGGGCGGTGCGTCCGGCGGCGGCCCGTCCGCGGAATCGGCCGACTGGGCGTCGGCCGGGCGGGACCGGGCGGCTATCGCGGCCGGGGTGGCCGGGGCCGACGGGGCAAGGGCCGACGGGGCAGGGGTCGTCCGTGAGCCGTTGCCCTGGCCGCCGTTGCCCGCGCCGCGGGCGTGCACGTGGTGCGGGACCTGAGCGTCGGCCTCGGGGTCGTAGGTGATGATCACGCCGCGGCCGTTGCAGCACTCGCAGGGCACCGAGAAGGCCTCGAGCAGGCCCGCGCCGACCCGTTTCCTCGTCATCTGGACCAGGCCCAGCGAGGTCACCTCGGCGACCTGGTGCTTGGTCCGGTCCCTGGCCAGGCACTCGAGCAGCCTGCGCAGGACGAGTTCCCTGTTGCTCTCGAGCACCATGTCGATGAAGTCGATGACGACGATGCCGCCCACGTCGCGCAGCCGCAGCTGGCGGACGATCTCCTCGGCGGCCTCCAGGTTGTTCCTGGTGACGGTCTCCTCCAGGTTCCCGCCCTGCCCGGTGAACTTCCCGGTGTTGACGTCGATGACCGTCATCGCCTCGGTCTTGTCGATGACCAGCGAGCCGCCGCTCGGCAGCCAGACCTTGCGCTCGAGGGCCTTGGCCAGCTGCTCGTCGATCCGGTAGGCGGCGAACACGTCCCGGTCGTCCGGCCAGCGGGTGAGGCGCTCGGCCAGATGCGGGGCGACGTACTTGACGTACTCGTCGACCGTGTCCCACGCCTCGTCGCCGGCCACGACCAGGCTGCTGAAGTCCTCGTTGAACACGTCCCTGATCACGCGGATCGTCAGGTCGGGCTCGCTGTACAGCAGCGCGGGGGCGGTGGCCGTCTTCGACTTCTTCTCGATCGCCTCCCACTGGGCGGCGAGCCTGGACACGTCGCGGGACAGCTCGTCCTCGGCCGCTCCCTCGGCGGCGGTGCGGACGATGACGCCCGCGTTCTCGGGCATGACCTGCCTGAGGATCTGCTTGAGCCGGTTCCGCTCGGTATCGGGCAGCTTGCGGCTGATGCCGGTCATCGAGGCGCCGGGCACGTAGACCAGGTAGCGGCCCGGCAGGCTGATCTGGCTGGTCAGCCGGGCACCCTTGTGCCCGACCGGGTCCTTGGTGACCTGGACGATCACCGACTGGCCCGCCTTGAGGGCCGACTCGATCCGCTTGGGCTGGCCCTCAAGGCCGCTGAGGTCGAAGTTGACCTCTCCGGCGTAGAGCACCGCGTTGCGGCCCTTGCCGACATCGACGAAGGCGGCCTCCATCGACGGCAGGACGTTCTGCACCTTGCCCAGGTAGACGTTGCCGACGTAGGACTGGTGACTCGACCGGTTCACGTAGTGCTCGACCAGCACCCCGTCCTCAAGCACGGCGATCTGCGTGCGGTCCTTGCGCTGGCGGACGACCATGGTCCGCTCGACCGACTCACGGCGGGCGAGGAACTCCGACTCGGTGATGACCGGCGGGCGGCGGCGCCCGGTGTCCCGGCCCTCGCGGCGCCGCTGCTTCTTGGCCTCGAGCCTGGTCGATCCCCTCACCGCCCGCACGTCGTCATGGCCGGCTTGGCGGGCTGCGCCGGCGGGGCCGTTCGACTCGCGGACGTGCACCACGGTGTCGGGCGGGTCGTCGGTGGTGAGCGCATCGCCGGCGGCCAGGCCTTCGGCCGAGCCGCGGCGGCGCTTGCGCCTGCGCCTGCGCCCTGCGGCCGTTTCCCCGTCGCGCGCTTCCGCGGAGTCAGCCTCGTCGGCGTCCGCCGGGGAGGTCCTGGGGGAATTAGGGTTCGCCTCCGCGGCGGCTCCCTGGGATCCGGGGGCCTGCTGGCCGGCCGGGGCGTCGGCCTTGGCGTCAGGAGCCTTGGCCGCGCTGGCCCTCCGGCTGCGCGAGCGGGAGGGGGGGCGCTTGACCTCGGGCTGATCCGTGGCGCCCGCGGGCTCGTGGCCCGCGCCCTGGACCCCCTGACTCCCCTGGGCGTCGTCGTCGGCCTCGGCCGTGCCGTCCTGGTCGCCGGTCCTGGCGCGGCCGCGGGTCGGCCTGCGCCTGCGGCGCCTGCCGGCGCCCGCGCCGTCCTCATCGTCCGCGGGCGCCGCGGAGTCGGCCGGGGTCCGCGGCTCTGCCGCGCCTTCCGCGCGACCGGCCGGTCCAGCCGGTCTTGAGGACGCCGGCGGCGCACTGGCCTGGGACGGTTCCGGCCTCACCGTGGGGGGCGCCTGGAACAGCACCTGCGGCGCCTGGAACACGGCCGCGGGCACGCCGGGCGGACCGGCGTTCAGCTCGCCGGTGCCGCGCCCGCCTGTCGCGGGGTCATGAAATTCTCTGTCGTTCGGCTCGCTCTCGAGCATTCGGGCAATCTCCAGTCAGGCTCCCGGGCGCGCGGGTCCGCGGCGATCCGCCTGGTGGCGGCGTGCCGCGGCGGGCCCGTACACCGCGCGGGAGCACATAGTCAACGTAGGCGCAGGCGGAGCCGCGATGGCGGCCCTGAGCTCGCGCGGTTGCCGCGCGGGCCCGATGGCACCCGGCCTTCATCTCTGTCTTCACGGGGTTCAGCGGGAAGGTTCCCCTGCAGTACGGCAGCGCCGTCATGACGCGCTCTTCTGGGTCAGCAGGGCCACGGGGCCCTGCGCCAGCCGCGTGGTCACGGGAGGCGCAGGCGGCACGAGGCCGTGCCGCTCGCGCAACGCGGTCAGCACGTCCTCAGGTCGCACAGCGGGAACCATATGCAGAACAACCATTCGAAGAATGGCACAATCTTCGAGACCTGTCACGACGGCACGCTGGCTGTCGTCAGGATCGGCCGTAGTCGGGTCCGGTTCGAGAACGTCCATCTCGACCACGGCCGCGCGGGCGTCCAGGAACCGGACGCCCTTGTCTGTGAGGCGCTCCACCGGCGCCTCGCCGAGCGCGAGGAAGCCGGCCACGGCGCGCTGCGCCGCCGCCGGGCTCACACCCGGAAAGACGACTCGCCACTGCGATGCTTCCAGGGGGCCGAAGGCCGTGCTGTCCCCCGTCCGAGCATCCTCCATGACGTCGATCACATCTATCCCATCAGGCAACGCCGCGTTCAGCCGCTGGCCGACCTGCGGCGCGGCCTGGCGGGAAGTCAGTGCGAGGCTCAGGTACTCCGCCTCACTCGCCACCCCCGTCGGGGCGCCGCCCGCGTACGAAATCTTCGGGTGCGGGGTAAACCCGGCAGAGTAAGCGATCGGCAGACCCGCCCGGCGCACTCCCCGCTCGAAGACGCGAGCCACGTCCCTGTGGCTGGCAAAACGCATCTTTCCCCGCTTAGCATACCGGACCACCAGGTGCTGCACCGCAGGCAACTGGGCTGCCGGCTGGTCCACGCTACCTCCTGCTCACTACGGGAAGCAGCCGCTTCCCGTCGAGGCGCTCCCCGGTCGGCCCCACCTGGATCTCGGTACCCATAGCGGAACAGACCCCGCATTCATAACACGGAGTCCAGCGGCAATCTTCCACCTCGGCCGCCCCCCCGGGGGCGATGGAGTCCTGCCAGTCCTGCCAGAGCCAGTCGCGGTCAAGGCCCGCGTCCAGGTGATCCCAGGGGAGCACCTCAGCGTAATCACGTTCACGCGTAGTGTACCATTCAACATCTACCGGCTCATTAGCCAGCGCCGACTCCGCGCAAGCCGCCCACCGCTGGTACGAGAAGTGCTCGCTCCACCCGTCGAACCGTGCGCCGTCCCGCCACGCGGCCAGGATCACGCGGCTCACCCGGCGGTCGCCGCGCGACAGCAGGCCCTCGATGATGCCCGGCTTCCCGTCGTGGTACCGGAACCCGATCGACTTGCCGTACACGCGGTCGGCTCGCAGCGCGCCGCCGAGCGCGCGCAGGCGCGCGTCGACCACCTCGGGCGCGCACTGCGCGGCCCACTGGAACGGCGTGTGCGGCTTGGGCACGAAGGCGCCGATCGACACCGTGCACTTGATGTCGCGCCGCCCGGTCGCCTCCCGCCCCGCGGCGATGACCCGGCGCGCCAGTCCCGCGATCGCGAGCACGTCGTCGTCGGTCTCGGTCGGCAGCCCGCACATGAAGTACAGCTTGACCTGCCGCCAGCCGCTGGAGTACGCCGTGGTCACCGTGCGGAGCAGGTCCTCCTCGGTGACCATCTTGTTGATCACCCGGCGCATCCGCTCGGACCCGCCCTCGGGCGCGAAGGTCAGGCCGGACCTGCGGCCGTTCCTTGACAGCTCGTTGGCCAGCGTCACGTTGAACGCGTCCACCCGGGTGGACGGGAGCGACAGCCCGACGTTGGTTCCCTCGTAGCAGTCGGCCAGGTCGACGGCGATCTCGTTGATCTCGCTGTGGTCCGCGCTGGACAGCGAGAGCAACCCGACCTCGTCGAACCCCGTGGCCGCCACGCCGCCCGCGACCATCTCACCGATCGTGGTGATGGACCGCTCGCGCACCGGCCTGGTGATCATCCCGGCCTGGCAGAACCGGCAGCCGCGCGTGCAGCCGCGGAAGATCTCCACGCTGTACCGCTCGTGCACGGTCTCGTGGATCGGGACGATCGGCGCGCGCGGGTACGGCCAGGCGTCGAGGTCCATCACCGTATGTTTCGAAACTGATGGCGGAGGACCTTGACGATTCGGTGTTACGTTCGATATTCTGCCGTCAGGGTGATACGATACGTCGTAGAAGCGGGGCACGTACGCGATCGTGGCGAGCCGGAGCAGCAGGCCATCCCTGCCGCCGGGCTGCCCGGCTCGCTTCCATTCGCGGATCAGGTCCGTGATCGCGAGCACGGCCTGCTCGCCGTCGCCGAGGACCACCGCGTCGAGGAAGTCGGCGACCGGTTCGGGGTTGAAGGCCGCGTGGCCGCCGGCGATGACCAGGGGGTGAGCCACCGTTCGTTCGGCAGAAAAGAAGGGAATACCCGCCAGGTCGAGCACGGTCAGCAGGTTCGTGTAGGCCATCTCGGTGGCGAAACTGAAGCCGAGCACGTCAAAGGCGCTAACCGGCCGGTGCGCGTCCACCGTGAACTGGGGGACGCCATGGTCCCGCATCAGCGCCTCAAGGTCGGGCAGCACGGTGTAGGTGCGCTCGGCCAGGACGCCCGGGCGCTCGTTCAGCACCTCGTACAGGATCTGGACGCCCTGGTTGGGCAGGCCGACCTCGTAGGCGTCCGGGTAGCAGAGCGCCCACCGGACTTCGGCGCTGTCCCAGTCCTTGGTGACCGAGCCGACCTCGCCGCCGACGTACTGGATCGGCTTCCGCACGCGTGGCAGCAGCGGCTCCAGCGCGGGGTACACCGACTCGATGGGCATCAACACAGGTTATCCGAACGAGCGGTGGTAACACGGCCCGGCGACCGGGAGGTCTCGCGGCTGCCGCAGGCTCGCGGCCAGCCTCCTGCTCTGAACTTGCTTCAGTGTCGGGCAGGAGATGAGTCCCGGTCGGCGGGACAGCTGATCTATCACGGCTCAAGGTTCGCCTGGAAACCGTCCCCACTCGCTGAAGCGCTCCCATTGCCGCCGCCGTTCAGCGTCAATGTGAAGGTGCTAGACGATGCAGAAGAGCCCTTCGCAATCGTCACAGAACCGGGGCTGACCGAGCCGCCACCATGCCCGCCCAGTGTGATAGTGATCTGCGACGACGCATCCACCGGGTTCAGGTCCTGGTCGACGAGGACGACGTCGGCCGTGATGGTGCCGCTACCGCCGGGGTTTGCCGCCAGCGTGCAGGTGAAGTTGAAGTTACCGACCGTCCCGGAGCACGTGATGGTGGTGGATTTGCCGTTGTCGTACGTAACGCTGCCGAAGCTCAGGCCCGCGGCGGCCCCCGCGCTTACGGTGGTGGTAGCCGAGCCGGTGATCGAACCCTGCGTCGCGGTGAGCGTCTGCGAGGCCGCGTCAACGAAGGTGACGCTCAGCGAGGTCGTGCTCACGCCGCTGCTGAAGCTGACGGTCCCGCTGGGCAGGGTCGGCGCCTTGAAGCCGTTCGGGCTATCCGTGGGACCGGACCAGGTGATCGACTGGCTGCCGGTGTAGGTGGTGACCGTGTTGCCGTCGGCGTCCTCAGCCGTCAGCGTCACACCCGTGACCGGCGTACCCGCCGTGGCCGTCGAGCCGATGCCACCGATCGCGAACTGCGACGCGGTCCCCGGGCTCACCGTCGTGGTGGCCGACCCGGTGACGGATCCCTGGGTCGCGGTGAGCGTCTGCGAGCCCCCGTGAGTGAACGTGACGCTCAGCGAGGTCGTGCTCACGCCGCTGCTGAAGCTGACCGTGCCGCTCGGCAGGGTCGGCGCCGTGCCGCCCGGGCTGGTCGTCGGGCCCGACCAGGTAACCGACTGGCTGCCGGTGTAGGCGGTGACCGGGTTCCCGTCGGCGTCCTCAGCCGTCAGCGTCACACCGGTCACCGGTGTACCCGCCGTGGCCGTCGAGCCGATGCCACCGACCACGAACTGCGACGCGGTCCCCGGGTTCACCGTCGTGGTGGCCGACCCGGTGCGGGAGGACCCGTCGGTCGCCTTGAGGGTCTGCGAGCCCGCGTGAGTGAAGGTGACGCTCAGCGAGGTCGTGCTCACGCCGCTGCTGAAGCTCACCGTGCCGCTCGGCAGGGTCGGCGCCTTACCGCCCGGGCTGGTCGTCGGGCCCGACCAGGTAATCGACTGGTTGCTCGCGTTGTAGGTGGTGACCGGGTTCCCGTCGGCATCTGCGGCCGTGAGCGTCACGCCGGTGACCTGCGTACCCGCGGTCGCGGTCGAGCCGATTCCTCCAACCGTGTACTCCGTGAAGGACCCGGCGTTCACGGTGGTGGTGGCCGACCCGGTGAGGTCTCCGTCGGTCGCGGTCAGGGTCTGCGAGCCCGCTTGAGTGAAGGTGACGCTCAGCGGGGTGGTGCTCACGCCGTTGCTGAAGCTGACCGTGCCGTTCGGCAGGGTCGGCGCCGTGCCGCCCGGGCTGGTCGTCGGGCCCGACCAGGTGATCGAATGGCTGTTGATGAAAGAGGTGACCGTATTGCCGTCGGCATCCTCGGCCGTCAGCGTCAAACCTGTCACCTGGGAACCTGCCGTCTCCGTCGCGGCGAGGCCCCCCACCGCGAACTGCGAGACGTTCCCTGCGGTGATGTTGAAGGAGTTCGAGGTCGCCGACGGAACAGACGAGTGGGTGGTATCAGAAACCTTGAGCGTGTAGCCGTTGCCTACCTTAGTGATGTCGCACCCGGTGAAGTTCGCCACGCCTCCGGACGCCGTCACCGTCAGGCCGCCCGGGTTGGTGCAGGACAGGACGCCCCCGGGACCGGCGTTGTTGCCGATGGCCAGGGTCACCGAGTCTGTGCTGCCGGTGCCGCTGGTAATCGTGCTGCCGTTGCTGTCCTTGATCGCCACCGACACGCCGAAGCCGCCCGTGCCCGTAGCCTGGATGTTCTGCCCCGAGCTGGGCTGAGTGGTGTACGTGAGGCTGCTGACGGCGGTTGTCGCCGCAGTGAAGGAACTGCCCGGGGAGCTCACCCAGTTGCCGAGATCCGCCTCGATCTCGTAGGTATAGGTGGTGCCCTCGGCTAGGCCGGTGTCGGTGTCGGTGCAGCTGGTCCCGGTGATCGTGCCGCTGCAGGTCCCGTTGCTGATCGTCGTGGGGGTGCACGAGGTTCCGCTGCAGCGTAGGACGGTGTAGCCCGTCGGCGTGTAACCGGTAGGAGCGGTCCACTTGATCGGCACGGTGCTGGTCGTGGCCGTGCCGTTCTGCGCACCCGCGGTGGGCGCGGACAGGGTCGCGGCCTGAGCCTCGGCGTCGGAGCTGCTGGTGGTCAAGAAGTAAGCGAGCGCCACACCGGCCAAGATGAACAGCAGGGCCGCGATTGCTCCGACGGCCACCACCAGCACGCGGGAGAACCCGCGGGCGGGTTGCTGACCCGGGCCGTCGAAGGGGGCCGGGGCGGGACCGGGGCGGTGGGCTGGAGCGTGCCTGGTCATTACTTCTCCACCGAGATCGTCACCGGGACGGAGAACGTCGCTCCCTGGCAGCCTGCTGATGACGCCGTACTCATCGTGGCGGCGCCGGGCAGGTCAATGGTCGCGGTGTTGTCGGCCGGGATGGAGGTGCTGAGGCCGGTCTGGTTAGTGAACGTGACCCCCGTTGTCGTGCAGTTGGACTGATTGCTGGTAATCGTCCCGTTGCCGACCACGCTGACCAGGGTGACGGCGAAGTTGTTGGGGTTGGTGACCTTGAAGGTCACGTCACCGGAGCCACCGGGCAGCAGCGGCGTGTTAGGGCTGACCGTGCCGGAGATCGCGACGGTCTGCATGGACCCGACGCTGGCCGAGCCGGTGCCGTGCCCGGAGCTGCTGAAGTACGCGTACGCGGCGCCCGAGGACAGGCCGACCACGATGCAGGCCACCGGCGCGATGAGCAGGAGCGAGCGGCGTCTCATCAGGAGGCCTCGATCCCGGAGTAGGTCAAGGTGAGCTTCGCGCCCTCGCAGGCGTCCTGGTTGGTGTTGGTCTCGATCATCTCGATCACCGGCCAGTCGCCCTGGGGCACGCCGAGCGTGGACAGCGAGATGGGCGTGCTCTGGTGGGCCGGGATGGTGACGGCGCTGGTCAGGCCCTGTTTTACGGCGAAGTTCGACGACGCGCAGCCGGGGGCGTTGCTCGTGATCGTGATGTTGCTGGCCGAGATGCCCCCGCTGGCGATGGTGATCGACGAGGAGTTCGGGTTGGTGAAGGTCATGTTCAGCGGCAGGCTGGTGCCGGGGTACAACGGCGTGGTCAGGCTTCCGGCGACGGTGAAGTTCTGCAAGGCGGTGCCGATCGTCCAGCAGAACGTGGTGGTCGGTGACACGCGCCTGGCCCAGTCGGTGACGTAGACGTAGAAGCAGTGCTGGCCCAGGGCGAGGTTCTCGAACTGCCACTCGCCCTCGACGGTTCGGTTGCCGTCATGGTCGGTGTCCCCCGTGCAGTCCATGTGCTTGCCTGAATCCAGCCAGCAGGTGAACGTGACGAGCGGCCAGCTTGTGTCGGTGAACCTGAACTCGGGGCTGGTGTCCGTGGAGGGATTGGTGGGACCCGATGTGATCACCGGGGCGGCAGGCCCTTCCCTGGTCACCTGCCAGCTGTAACTGGCGGCGTTGCTGGTCTTGGACCCGGACACCGCCTCGACGCGGAAGGTGTGGCTGCCCTGTGCGAGCCCGCCATAGGTGACGCCGCTTGAGCATTTGGCGAAGGACGAGGAGTCGAGGGAACACTGGAACTTCGCCCCCGCCTGGGAGTCGGTGAACGTGAACGTGGCCGACGAAGAGGTCGTCGGGTTCGACGGGGAGCCGGTGATCACGGGAACGGGAAGGCCGGAGGCCGCCAGGGAGCTGACGACGAAAAGCCCGGAGGCGAAGACCCCGACGGGGACGACAGCGAGCACGCCGACGAGGCGAGCGCGCTGGGCTGGCGCCATGGCCGAGAACCTGATCATGCCAACTGCTCCCCCTAGAACCTGACCCTCGCGGTGAGCCCGCCTGGGCGGGCGATGGCCGTGCTGACCGCAGCCTTGACGGATCGCCGGGCCGGGGGCTGGCCAGGCCGACGGGAGCAAACCGCCCCCGCGGCCGGCCAGCCAGCCGTAACGCGAGCGCGGCGCTCAGCGTCCCGGCCCTGATTTCGGGTCAGCCGATGGTGAGGGTCACGTCCGGTGTTGCGCTCTGGCAATCGTTCTGGTTGTCCGTCGAGTCGGTCGGCATCGTCACCGTGACCTGGACCTGGACGGTGTCGCCGCCGCCCACGTTGGTGTTGATGCCGGGGTCGCTACTCACCGACGTGCTGAACCAGGTCGCCAGGCAGCCGGAAACCGGGCTGCCGCTCTGAGTGATATCCCCGCCGCTGCTGTTCACCGCAGCGGTCGCGGTCGAGTACTGCTGATCGGCCGTACCGGTGTTCTTGACGTTGAACGTGATCACGCTTCGATCCCGGAGCCCGGGTAAATGGTGCCAGTGGAGCTGGCCTGGGCTCACTGCCCAGGTCCCGGTGGCGCCGACGGTCGCTGAGCCGGTGCCCGACCCGCTCGCGGTGAAGTACGCGAATGCCGCGCCGCCGCCCGCCAGGACGACAGCGGAGGCTCCGACGACGATGGCGATCCGCCGCCTGGTGGTGAATAGCTTGCTCACGTGCTCTCCTTAGGAATGATCCGGACCCCCCACAAGAGCGCCAGGCTTTTGCGGATATTCGGTCTTCAAACATGACGTACATCGAGACTCCATGGTTTACCGTCACTCAGCCGAGTTTTTGCAACTATCGGGTGACCCAAGGACTCATGCCATAGAAGATCCTGATTTAGGGAGTGAAGGGTGAGTGACTCGATATTCGAGCCCGCTGGTGTGATCTGCTCCGAATTTCCGAGTTGCGGGCTTTATTGAATCGGTCAGACGAGACTTAACGGCGCGCCGGGTAGATAAGCAGGCATAAGCGGATTCGGCCTGATGGAAAGGAAGCGCTGGCCAGCGGGGTCATCGTGGCGCGGCTCGCGGGCCGAATCGGCGGCAGCGCCGGGCCATGGCCGGGGTGCTGTTTGAACACGAGATGATAACGGGGATATAGCCTGGAAATCTCGGTGTATACAGGGAACAAACCGGGAGGCCGGACAGCACATTGTATACGGCGAACAACGTGAGAGGTTGCTGTGAAACAGGTCTTCCGCTACAGGAAGCCGAGACTGCCGACGTTTGGTTGGATTAGCCGAATGATTACCGGTCGGAAAATCTGTGCTTATTAGGTCGAGAACGGTGTTAATCGAAGACGCGGTGGCGGCGGCGGACCGACTGGAGCATGCCGATCGCGATCATGTCGGCAAAGACGGCCGAGCCGCCGTAGGAGATAAACGGCAGCGGCAGGCCGGTGATCGGCATGATGCCGATGGTCATGCCGATGTTGACGAAGGATTGCCACGCGAACCACAACGCGACGCCGGAGGCGATGAGCATGCCGAACAGGTCGTCCGCCCGGTTGGCGATCTGCAGCGCCCGGGCGATCACGATGCCGAGCAGCACGACGATCACGATGCACCCGACGAAGCCGAGTTCCTCGCCTGCCACGGTGAAGATGAAGTCCGTGTCCTGGGACGGGACGAAGCTCCCGGCCACGAGCTGGCCGTGGAACAGGCCCGTGCCGAGCAGCCCGCCGGAGCCCACCGCGATCTTGGCCTGTGACGCGTTGTACCCGGCGCCGGCCAGGTTCGCCGACGGGTGCAGGAAGGAGGTGAACCGGGACAGCTGGTAGGACTTCAGCACGTGCAGGTGGGCCGCTGCGTAGACCCCGCCGACCGCGACCACGGCCAGGGCCGCGATGACGCGCAACCGCGCCCCCGACAGCACGACCATGGCGGCGGCCACGACCACGAGCACCAGGGCTACGCCCAGGGCGGGCTCGATCACCACCAGGATGATCAGCGGCCCGGCGCAGGCCAGCGCGATCAGGACGGAGCGGAGACCCGGGGTGTCGGCCCGGGTCCGGGCGAACACCGTCGCGACGATCAGGACGAGGGCGACCTTGGCGAATTCCGAAGGCTCGACCTGGAAGCCGCCGGGCAGGTCGAACCAGGCCCGGGCGCCGTTGATGTCTACGCCGCCCACCCGCACGGCCGCCAGGGCGAGCAGCGTCGCGCCGTAGATCCACGGCGCCCACGTGCGCAGCTGCCGGGCGTCGATGAAGCTCACCCCGATCATGAGGCACAGGCCGAGCACCACGTTCAGCAGCTGCTTCTTCAGGTACGTGCGCGGGTCGTCGCCCGCCGCGGCCAGGCTGGGCTGCGTGGCCGACCAGACCAGCAGGGTGCCGATTGCGCTCAGCCCCAGCACCACCACGACGAGGATCCAGTCCATCTGCCGCAGGACCGAGTTCCTCGCGAACGCCCTGGCCAGCAGGGACCGCGGGCGGCTGGAGAAGGCCCCGAGCCGCGGCACGCTGTACCCGCGTACGGTCCGTACGGCGTAGCTCGGGCTGGTCCGCCCCGGCATCATGACCCCCTGCGGTAGCCGGCCGGCGCGACGATCGCCCCGGTGGACGTGACCTGCGGTAGCGAGGACGGCACCTGACCGCCGGGCAGCGCCGCCTGGTGCCCCTCCAGGCCATAGATATCGTCCCATATCTGCCGGACCGCGGGCGCCGCCACGTCGGCGCCGTAGCCGGAGTCCGGGACCATGACGAGGACCACGTACTTCGGGTCATTGCAGGGGGCGAACGAGGCGAACACGGAGGTCGCGTTCTTGCCGAAGAGCTGGGCGGTACCGGTCTTGCCCGCCACGCAGACCTTGTTCAGCGGGAAGCCGCTGAAGGGGCCCGCGGCGGTGCCCTGCGTGACCACGCCCTGCAGCGCGTTGCGGATGTAGGCCAGCGTGTAGGAGGAAACGGGCAGGTGACGGATGACCGGCGGGTTGATCTGCTGGACCACCTGGCCGGTGGTCGGCGAGATCAGGGCCTCGCCGATCCGCGGGCTGTACAGCGTGCCGCCGTTGGCCAGCGCCGCGTAGGCGTCGGCGAGCTGGAGCGGGGTGACGGTGACATAACCCTGGCCGATCGCCGCGATGGCCGCCTGGCCGGGTTCCCACACGTTGCCGCTCTGGCAGTCCTGCCATTCGATCCGCTGCACGTAGGAGCCGTTCTCGCGGCCGTACTTACACCAGTTCTCGCCGGTGTGCGCGTTGTCCTTCCACAGGTAGTACAGCCATTCCCTGGTGGGCACGCTGCCCAGCGACTCGGCGGGCAGGTCGATGCCGGTGGGCTCGCCGAAGCCCCACTCCACCTCCATCTTCTGCATCTTCTGAATCGGGGCGTTCGGCGACGTCACGTCGTTGGCCTTGGGGTCGTCGGTCTGGTACATGCCGTAGCCGATGTCGTAGTACACCGTGTCACAGGAGTAGATGAGCGCCTGGGCGAACGTCATGGCGCCCAGGCCGGGCTCGCCGTCGTTAACGAACGACTGGCCGTCGATGCTGACCGAGGCGGGGCAGTTGTACAGGCCGTTCAAGGAGTACCCGTCGGCCACGGCGGCGGCGGTCGAGGTGATCTTCCAGGTGGAGCCGGGGGCGTACTGACCCTGGGTGGCCCAGTTGATGATCGGCTGCCCGTCCTTGGTGCCGAACAGGTCGTTGAACTCCGACTGCGAGATGCCGCCCACCCACACGCTCGGGTTGTAGTCCGGGTAACTGGCCATCGCCACGACCCGGCCGGTGGTCGTCATCACGATCGCCGCGCCCTGGTCGGCGGCGTTGCCCGCGGCCCGCGACCTGGCGATCGCGCCGTTCAGCGCATTCTGGACATCCGCCTGCAGCTGCGCGTTCAGGCTGGTCACCAGGTCGTCGCCGCTCACGGCCGGCGTCAGGCCGGCTTCGCCCGTCACCTCGCCCGCGGCGTTGACGTACACCACCTGGTTACCCGGCGTGCCGCGCAGCTGGCTGTCGTACTGCGCCTCAAGACCCGCCTGGCCCACCAGGTCTACCCCGGAGAAGCCGGTCACGGACAGGTGCCTGCTTTTAAGTTCCTGCGGGGTGATCGGCTGGAGGTAACCGAGGACCTGCGCGGGGTTGGCCCCGTCCGGCTCGGGATAGTCCACGACCGGCTGGACCTGCGCGGTGACTCCGGGGAACTCGTTCTGTTCCTCCATGACCTGGAGCGCCACCTGGTCCGAGACGTTCTGGTCTACCGGGATCGGCTGGTAGGGAGAGCCCGCCCAGCACGGGGCCGGGACGCCCCTGGTGCACTGCCGGGTCTTGTCGGTCAGCACCGAGTACTTCATGTGGAGCAGCGAGGCCAGCCGGCGCAGCACCGTGGCCTGGTCGGGCTGCCGGGACAGGATCGACATGTTCACCGAGACGACCAGGGCCGTCTGGTTCGTGACCAGCGGGCTGCCGACGTCGTCGAGGATCTGGCCGCGGACCGCGGGCACCAGCACGTCCCTGGTCTGGTTCTGCGTGGCCTGCTGCTTCAACGAGGTGCTGTCCATCACCTGCACGTAGTACAGCCTGCCGCCCAGCGCAGCCAGCATGGAGAACGCGACCACGTAGAGCACCACGAGACGGCGACGCGACGCCACGTTCACCGGAAACCTCCCGTCCGCCATTGCCTCTTCTTCCTCCCCAGCCGCGCGCGGGGCATACGCAGCCGGGCGGGGACCCTTGAACCCCCAGAAACCCCAGACCCGCTAGATCCGAACCGCAGGCGCGGTGTGCTCCCGCCGGCCAGGCCGCGTCCCAGCGCGCCGCCGCGCGGCGCGGCCCGGCGCAGCCAGCCCCGGCCCGGCCGCTTCGGCCTGGCCGACTGGCCCAGGGCGGAGCTCCCCAGCGCCGACCTGGGCCGGGCCGACTGGCGCAGGCTCCGCCCGCTCAGGGCGGGCTTGGGCCTGGTCCGGACGCGCAGCGCGGCGGTCAGGCGGGTGAGGGTTTTGGGGCCGCTGCCCCGGGAGAACCGGGGCAGGTGTCCCGCGCCCGACCCGCCGGGCGCCGACCGCGCCAGGCCTCCCGCGCGCCGCCACGAGGACGGGCGGCCGAGGAACGAGGACGGGCTTGACCGTGAGGTGCGACCGAGCCACCAGGACGGCCCGCGGGACGGCCGGCCGAGGAACGCGGACCGGCCCAGCTGGGCCTTGCGGCCGGATGAGGATGGCTGGCTGAGCGGGGCTGGCCGGCCTAGGGCGGATCTGGAGCTGCTGAACACCGATCCGCCGAGCAGCGACCTGCCCATCCGCGTGCTGCCGAACCGGGAGCTGCGCAGCCTAGCGCTCCCGCCGAGGGAGCCGCCGAGCGGGGAGCCGCCCAGCAGGGAGCCGCCGAGCACTCCCCCGTGCGAACGGGAACTGAACCGGACCCTGGCCGGGCCGCCGAGCGCGCCGGCCACCGAGCCGCCCTGTCCCGCGAAACCCCCAAGGCCGCCGGGGGTCCCGAAACTGATCTTCCGGGCGGCCCGGCCGGACCCGAAGCCTGCCGTGGGCCCGGAACCCCGGCGCGGCCCGCCGGACGCGAACGCCGCGCCGAGCGCGCTCCGGCCCAGCATTCCGCCGTCGCGCCCCAGCCGCAGGTTCGGCTCGCGCCTGGGCGCGGGTTTGCGGGCGGCGCTCTGGCCGCGCAGGCTGCCCAGATTCAGGTTCGGCTCGCGTCTGGCCGGCTTGGGCGCGGGCCTTAGCGCGGCACTCTGGCCGCGCAAGTTGCCGAGCTTCAGGTTCGGCTCGCGCATGGGCGCCGACTTGGGTGCGGGCCTCAGCGCGGCACTCTGGCCGCGCAGGCTGCCCAGATTCAGGTTCGGCTCGCGCTTGGGCGCCGGACGGGCGCCCTGGACCCCCAGACCGCGCTGGCCACCGAGCCAGCCGTCGCCCTTGGTCCCTTCCGACAGCCGTAGCTTGGGGGTGCTCCCGCCGCTCACCTGCCTGATGGCGCCCTGGCTCGCGCCCGCTAGCCCGCTCCCGGCTAGCTGGCTCGCGAACGCGGCCGGCCTGCTCTCTTGCCGCGTTCCGGCCAGCCGCAGCACCGCGGCGGCGGCGTACAGCACGAACGGGGCCAGGACCAGGTCATACACCGCGGCCACAGGGAGCACGTGCTTGATGGCCGGCCAGGTCACCCGAGGGTCGCTCAGCATGACGCCGAGACCGGCCAGCAGAGCCTCGCCGACGATGGCGCCCACCGCCGTGACCACGATCTCGAACAGGGCCGTATGGCCCTGCTCGGGCACGCCGTCGGACGCCGGGTTCTCCGCCGCCAGGCCGCAGGCGTAACCGATCAGGCAGAACACGAACGCGTCCTGCCCGACGTAGTGGCTGCCTGGCGGGGCGACGTCCAGCGCCAGGCCGGCCAGGAATCCGATCACGGTGCCACGCAGCGAGCCGCCGGCCAAGGCCAGCGCGGCCACCGCGAGCAGCACCAGGTCGGGCCCGGTGCCGCCGGGGAACGCGATCCGGTCCACGATCGTGATCTGGGCGATGACCGCCAGCCCGGCGGCCAGGAGGGAGATCAGCCAGCGCAGCACCTCAGCCACCGCCGGACGCGGACGCCGTCGGGGATGGCGAGACCGACGGGGAAGCGCCGACGGAAGGGCCAACGGTTCCCGGGGATATCGAGGCAGACGGCGTGGCGGACGGCGGGGTGGTGGTTATCGTGACCGTCGGGGCGGGGCGCGGCAGGATCGAGATCGCGGCGTGGTGCTTGGGCACGGCGACCACGACGCCGACGACGCCGAGGGACGTGAAGGTGACGAACGGCCGGACCAGCGCCGTCTGCTCGAGCCCTCCGGCACTGCTGGACACCGAGACGACGGTACCGACGGGCACACCGGGAACATACGGCCGGTCGTTCACGGAGGCGTACGTGACGACCTCCTGTCCGGGCTGCAGCACCGCGTTCGCGTCGAACAGGGTCAGCCGGAGCATCCCGGACGCCGACATGGACTTGCCGGTCCCGGTGACCTGGCCTATCTCCCCGGTGACCCCGGAACCCACGATCTGCACGCCGACCACCGACGACGCGTCGCTGGCCAGCACGACGGTACAGGTGTCCAGGCTCACCTGGGTGACGGTCCCGACGAACCCCGAGCCGTTCAGCACGGTCTCATCCGGCTTGATCCCGTCACTGCTCCCGGCGTTCAGCGTGACGGTGTCGGAGTAGTCACCCCCGGCGGCGATCACGGTGGCGCCGACGATCCGGTACGCGCCCGCGTCGATCCGCAGCAGCTGGGATAGCTGCCTGGATTCTGACTTGCTCAGCTGAGCCGCGCTGAGCTCGGAGCGGAGCTGGTCGTTCTCCCGCTGCAGGTTGGCGATCGTGCCCTGCGCCGAGGGCCCGCCGGTGATCGAGTCGAACAGGCTGGACACCGGGTTGGTGATGTCGTCCGTGACCCGCTCGATCGGCCCGAAGATATCCGCGCCCACGTTCCGGGCCGGAGACGCGCCGCCATCCCTGAAGTCCAGGGTGATCAGGGCCAGGGCGACGAGCAGGAGCACGCCGAGGACCAGCCGTGTACGCCGATTGTCATGCACTGCGGCTCCTCGTCCGTCCCGCTTGCGGCCGATACGAGTCGGTATCAGCGCCTAGTGTCCGGCACCAGTACCTGGCGCAGGGTTTCGAAGTCCTCGACACACTTGCCGGTGCCGAGCACCACGGAGTCGAGCGGGTTGTCCGCGACCTGCACGGGCATCCCCGTTTCCTCCCGTATGCGTGACTCTAGCCCGCGGAGCAGGGCACCACCGCCGGTAAGCGCGATCCCCCGGTCCATGACGTCGCCGGCCAGTTCGGGCGGGCACTTGTCCAGCGTGGTCTTGACCGCGTCGATGATCAGGTTGAGCGGTTCCTCGATCGCGCGGCGGACCTCGGCCGCTGAGATCACCACGGTCTTCGGCAGGCCGCTGACGAGATCCCGGCCCCGGATCTCGGCGCTGGGCTCATCGTCGGCCGGGAACGCCGAGCCGAGCGCCATCTTGATTTCCTCGGCGGTCCGCTCGCCGAGCATGAGCGAGTACTCCTTCTTCCCGAAGGTGATGATCGCCTGGTCCATCTCATCGCCGCCGATCCTGATGGACTGCGAGGTGACGATGCCGCCCAGGGAGATCACCGCGACCTCGGTGGTCCCGCCGCCGATGTCGACCACCATGTTGCCGGTCGGCTCGTTGATCGGCAGCCCCGCGCCAATCGCGGCCGCCATCGGCTCCTCGATGATGTAGACGCGCCGGGCACCGGCCTGGTGGCCGGCCTCCTTGACCGCGCTCTGCTCCACGCCCGTGATCCCGCTCGGCACCGCCACCACGAGCCTGGGCTTGGCGAAGTACCCGCGTTTGTGCACCTTCTGGATGAAGTACCGCAGCATCCGTTCGGTCACGTCGAAGTCGGCGATCACGCCGTCCTTCAGCGGGCGCACCGCCACGATGTTGCCGGGCGTGCGGCCGATCATGCGTTTGGCTTCGGCACCGACGGCGACGATCTGGCCATTGTTGGTATTGAGCGCGACCACCGACGGCTCATTCAGCACGATCCCGCGTCCACGCACGTAAACCAATGTGTTCGCGGTGCCGAGATCAACCGCCATGTCACGCCCGAGGAACGTCAGCGCACTCATCAGGAACGGGAACCTTCCGATCCGGGCTTTGATCTGTGGGATTTGTCAGCGTAGACCGCGCAGGGGGGCGGCCGGTTGGTCTTTCTTTGGCAACGGTGCGGCTGACCGGGCGGGTTCCGGAAGAGGATCTCGATCTCCCCCGGACGTGGGCGGGCCCCGCCGCGGGTCGATGATGCGATTCGCCACTGTCGCAAGCTTACCCGTGATCTTGCGTTAAGTCGGCGCGCCAGGCTGGCTACGAAGCGTGCGGGCCGGGCGCGGCGGGCGCGGCGGGCGCGGCGGGCGCGGCGAGGCGCCGGGCCAGCCAGATTCCGGTGATCCAGAGGGCGGCGAAGATCGCGCCGAGGCCGTACATCGCGTGCACCACGACCCCCGAGGCGATGACCAGGGCCTGCAGCACCGTGCCCGCCACCAGCGCCCACCCCATGCCGCGCCGTCCCACCACGCCGGACAGCAGCAGCGCGCACCCGGCCAGCCCGCCGCCGACGCCACCCGCGAGGCTGCGGTGGGCGTGCTCGAGCACGATGGCGACCGGGATCGCGAGGCCGATGACGACGGCCTCCATGACCAGCACCGTGCCGCACAGCTGCCGTAGCCGTCTCGCCTCCGCCTGACTCGTCACGAAAGCTCCGCCGCGGTGAAAGAGTGCCGCGCGGGCTGGCTGGCGGTCGGCTCGGCCTGCGGCATCCCGCCCGCCGGGCTGAGCAGCCTGCGCGCGTCGCCCGCGGTGATGACCGAGCCCGTGATGAGCACGCCAGAGCTGCCTGGCCTTCCCTCGATGGCCGCCTCGTCCGCGAGCGCGACCGCGATGTCGATGGCGTCATCGAGCCGGGCGGCGGACTGAACGCGATCCTCGCCGAAGATCTCGGCCGCGAGCTGTTCGACCTCACCGGGATCCATCGACCGGTCCGAGGAATTACGGGTCACCACGATGTCGTCGAGCAGCGGCTCGAGCTCGGCGAGGATGCCGGGCACGTCCTTGTCCCCGCTTGCGGCGAAGACGCCCGACAGGTGGGTGAAGGTGAACGCCTCCTCGATGGCGGCCACGGTGGCGGCCATGCCTGCCGGGTTGTGCGCGGCGTCGATGATGATCGTCGGGCTGCGCCTGACGACCTCGAGCCGTCCGGGGGAGCTGACCTTGGCGAACGCCTCGCGCACCAGGTCCGGGTCGAGCGGCGCGGCCCCGTCGTCCGCGACACCTGCGAAGGCCTCGACCGCGGCGAGCGCGCAGACCGCGTTGCCGGCCTGGTGGGCGCCGAACAGCGGCAGGTAGATGTCCTCGTAGCTGCCGCGCAGGCCGCGGAGCACGAGTTGCTGCCCGCCGACGGCCTGCTCACGGCTCACGACGCCGAACTCTATGCCCTCCCTCGCTACCGTCGCGCCCACCTCCACGGCCTGCCTGAGCAGGACCTCGGCCGCTGCGAGCGGCTGCTGTGCGAGCACCGCGACCGCTCCCGGCTTGATGATGCCGGCCTTCTCCGCCGCGATCTGCTCGATCGTCCCGCCGAGCAGCCTGGTGTGGTCGAGCGAGATCGGGGTGACCACCGCGACAACGCCGTCCGCCACGTTCGTGCAGTCGAGCCTGCCGCCCACGCCGACCTCAAGGACCATCACATCGACCGGCGCGTCCGCGAAGATCGCGAACGCCATGCCGGTGAGGACCTCGAAGAAGGACATCGCCACCGGATGCCGCTCGTCTACCAGAGCGACGTAGGGGATGACCTCGTCGTAGGCCGCCACGAACCGCTCGGGGCTGACCGGCACGCCGTCCACGCAGATCCGCTCCCTGATCGAGACCAGGTGCGGGCTGGTAAACCGGCCGGTCCGCAGGCCGCGGCTGCGCAGCAGCGCGTCGGTCATCCGCGCCGTGGACGTCTTGCCGTTGGTGCCAGTGATGTGGATGACCGGGCTCGCACGCTGCGGGTCGCCGAGCAGGGCCACGAGATCGGCCATCCTGTCCAGCGCCAGATCCACGGAGTGCTCGGGCCGACGGGAGATGATCTCCTGCTCGACCTGCTCCATCCGTGCCTCGATGTCCACCGCCCCAGCCTACGTGCCGAGCACGGCGAGGCGCTGCTCGAGGCGGGCTATGTCGGCGTGGGCCGCTTCGAGGCGCTGGCGGGTCTTGGCCACGACCGCGGCGGGTGCCTTGGCGGTGAACTCGGGGTTGTCCAGCTTCCTGGCGGACTGGTCGGCCTCGGCTCTGGCCGCGGCGAGGTCCTTTTCCATGCGCCGGCGTTCGGCGGCGACGTCGATCGCTCCGGCGACGTCCAGCTCGACCGTGATGCCCTCCGCCGCCAGCGACGCCGACGCCGTGAAGCCGTCCCCGGGCGGGTCGAGCCTGAGCAGGGAGCGGATCCGCTCAGCGTGCCCGGCCAGCGGCGTGCCGTCGATGCCCGCCAGTCTGGCCGCCACCCGCTGGCCGGGACGCAGCCCCTGATCCGAGCGGAACCGCCGGACCTCGGTGACCAGCCGCATCAGCGAGGCGATCTCCGCCTCGGCCGCCTCATCGCGGAGGGAGAAGGCGGGCCACGGGGCCACCATGACCGAGTCCTCGCCGGTCAGCGCCGTCCACAGCTCGTCGGTGACGAACGGCATGACCGGGTGCAGCAGCCGCAGCAACTGGTCGAGGACGAAGCCCAGGACCTGCCTGGTCGCCTCGGCGGCCCGCGGGTCGCCGGAGGCCAGCGGCACCTTGGCCAGCTCCAGGTACCAGTCGCACACCTCGTCCCAGGCGAAGTGGTAAAGCACGTCGCAGGCCTTGCCGAACTCGAACCCCTCGAACAGCGCGTCCACCTCGGCGATCACCGCCGACAACCGGGACAAGATCCAGTAGTCGGGGACCGAGTAGGCCAGGCCGGAAACGGGCGCCAGGCCGGAGGCGGGCGCCGGCGGGCTGGCCGGGACGCGCGCGCCGTTCAGCAAGGCAAAGCGGACGGCGTTCCACAGCTTGTTGCAGAAGTTGCGCGAGCCTGCCGCCCACTCCTCGCTGATGGCGATGTCGCCGCCCGGGTTGGCGCCGCGGGCCAGGGTGAACCTGGTCGCGTCGGCTCCGAACCTGTCCATCCAGTCCAGCGGGTCCACGGTGTTCCCGCGCGACTTGGACATCTTCTTGCCGAACTGGTCGCGCACCAGGCCGTGCAGCGCGACGACGCGGAACGGCACCTCCCCGGCGTCGGCGGGCCCCCCGCCGGTCGATATAGCGTCGCGCATCGCGAACAGCCCGAACATCATCATCCGCGCGACCCAGAAGAACAAGATGTCGTACCCGGTGACCAGCACGCTGGTCGGGTAGAACGTGCGCAGGTCCGGCGTGTCATCGGGCCAGCCCAGGGTGGAGAACGGCCACAGCGCGGAAGAGAACCAGGTGTCGAGCACGTCCGGATCCTGGGTCCAGCCATCCGGAGGCTGCTCGTCAGGGCCAACGCAACGCAACTGTTCGTTCGGTCCATAAAAAACTGGAATACGGTGGCCCCACCACAGCTGACGGCTGATGCACCAGTCGTGCATGTCGTCCACCCAGCCGAAGTACCGCGCGTTCATCTCCGGCGGGTGCAGTCGGACGCGGCCGTCGCGGACGGCATCTCCAGCCGCCCGGGCGAGCGGGCCGACGCGGACGAACCACTGCAGTGACTGGCGCGGCTCGACCGTGGTGCCGCAGCGGCTGCAGTGCCCGACCGAGTGCACGTACGGGCGCTTCTCTTCGACGATGCGGCCTTCCTCGCGCAGCGCGCGGACCACGGCGGGCCTGGCCTCGAACCGGTCCAGGCCCAGGAACGGGCCGTGGGCGGTGACCACGCCGTGCTCGTCGAGGACGGTCAGGCTGGGCAGGTCGTGCCGGCGGCCGATCTCGAAGTCGTTCGGGTCGTGGGCGGGGGTCACCTTGACCGCGCCGGTGCCGAAGGCGGGGTCGACGGATTCGTCGGCGACCACCGGGATGCGCCGGGCGGTCAGCGGGAGCTCCACCGTCTTCCCGACCAGGCCCGTGTACCGTGCGTCGTCCGGATGCACCGCCACCGCGGTGTCACCGAGCATGGTCTCGGCGCGGGTGGTGGCGACCACGATCGAGGTGTCCCCGTCGCCGTAGCGGATCGAGACGAGTTCGCCCTCGTCGTCGGTGTGGTCCACTTCGATGTCGGACAGCGCGGTCAGGCAGCGCGGGCACCAGTTGATGATGCGTTCGGCCCGGTAGATCAGGCCGTCGTCGAAGAGCCGCTTGAAGATGGTCTGGACGGCGCGGGACAGGCCCTCGTCCATCGTGAACCGCTCGCGGGACCAGTCCACGCTGTCGCCGAGGCGGCGCATCTGGCCGCCGATCTTGCCGCCCGACTCGGCCTTCCACTGCCAGACCCGCTCGACGAAGGCCTCGCGGCCGAGATCGTGACGGCTCAGGCCCTCCTTGGCGAGTTCGCGCTCCACCACGTTCTGGGTGGCGATGCCCGCGTGGTCCATGCCTGGCAGCCACAACGTGGTGTAGCCCTGCATGCGCCGGCGCCTGATCAGGGCGTCCATCAGCGTGTGGTCCAGGGCATGCCCGATGTGGAGGGAGCCTGTCACGTTCGGCGGCGGGATGACGATGCAGTACGCGGGGCCGCCGGCGTTGACGTCCGGGGTGAAGTAACCTGCCTTCTCCCAGCGTTCGTAGCGCGCGCCTTCCACCTCGGCGGGCGCGTACTGGGAGGGTAGCTCGACGGGGACCTTTGGTTCGGGTCTGCTCACGACAGGTGAGTCTACGGCCCCGTGCTGCTAGGCGGGCACCTCCACGACATCCCTCACCTCGAGGGCCAAAGTGGAGGCACCCTGGTACTTCACCGGGGACTGGCCCTCGATGAACTGAACCTCGCCGAAGGTGTCCTTGGTGACCCACACGCACTCGCTGGCCTCGGCGCCGGTCGAGACGCTGTAGCCACAGATCATCTGCCCGCCGTCCCGGCCCGCCGGCACGAGGCGGCTCGAGTGTAGGGTGGTCCGCTCCAGGGCGATGACCAAGCTCGGGTTGAACGTGCCCTCGTAACCGACGAAGCTGATGGCCTTGAAACCGGGGGCCGACGCGCTCGTCACCGGTCCGAGGTCGTACATCGCCACCACGGCCTGGGCCGGGTGAGCTCCGGCGTCCTTGAGCGCGGTGGCGACCGCCGACTTGGTTGCGGACAGCAGCGCGGACGTCCGGGCCGCAGACAGGTTCAGCGGATACTGGCTGTCGACCTTCGACGCTTGGACGAGGACGAACTTGGACACCGGGCTGGTGGCCGTGGTGCTGGGCGTTGCTGACCCGCCGGTGGTGCTATTCGAGCCGGACTTGCTCAGGTGGACGACCAGCAGGACGATCACGATCACGCCCACGACGGAAGCGCCCAGGTAGAGGATCATCTTGGCGCCGCCGAGCCCCTGGGGCCGCTGACCCCCCGACCGGGGCGGGCCGGACCGCGACTGGCGGCTCGGCGACAGGTCATCGTCGTGAGCCTGGCTGGCCGCCGGCTCGAAACTCGGCTCGGCGTACGTATCCGGGCCGTACCCGTCCTGGCGGTAGCCGTCTTGGGTATAGCCGTTCTGGCCGTAGCCGTCTTGGGCGTAGCCGTTCTGGGCGTAGCCGTCCTGGCGGTAGCCGTTCTGGGCGTAGCCGTGCTGGGCATACCCACCCTGGGTATGGCCGTACTGACCGTATCCGGGCTGGTCGTACGGACCTTGCCCATACGAGCTAGGGCCCAGACCGTTCTGCGCGGCGCCGGGCTGCTCGTAGTCCTGCTGCCGGTAGGCCTCCGGTTGGTACCCCGGCAGGGATTGCCCCTGGTAGGAGTAGTCGCTCGCGGATCCACCCGCGGGTGCGTAGCCCTGCGGTTGGTAGCCTTCCGGCTGATACCCGGGTCGGTCTTGCGCCTGGTAGTAGTGATCGGGTTCGGCGGAGTTCCCGCGACCCTGCGAGCCGAAGCCGGGCGACCCGTAATCTTGCTGGCCGTACCCCTGCTGGCCGTAGTCAAGCGGGCCAGATCCTGGCGAACCGTACCCTTGCTGGCCGTACCCCTGCTGGCCGTACCCTTGCTGGCCGTACCCCGTCGAGCCGGAGTCGGTCGAGCCGGAGTCGGTCGAGCCGGAGTCGGTCGAGCCGTAGCCTGACTGGCCGGGGTCCTGACCGTAGCCGCCCTGGCCGTAGTCCCGATCCGAGGCCGATTGCTGCCCGTAGCTTAGGTCGCCGGCCTCGCGCTGGCCGAAGACCTGTGTCCGGTAACTGTCCTGGTCATCGACGCCTGCCCAGGCCTGCGAACTCCCCGTCGAACTCTCGGTACCGGGGCCGATAGCGCGCCTGAGCGGCGAAGGCAGCGGAGTGGACTGAGAACCAGTCCCGGCCTGACCTGGCGGGCTCGAGTTGTATCCCGGCTCGTCCCCCAAGCCCTGCCCGTAGCGCGTGAGCTGCCCAGCAGCGGTGGACGACCCGTATCCTGGCTGGTCATACCCCCGCTGACCGTAGTCAGAAGGTTGACCGTAGTCCGAACTCGGACCCTGGTCCGAGCCCTGTCCATACCCAGGCCCCTGACCGTAACCCGAAGTCTGTCCGTAGTCTGATCGCTGTCCGTAGTCCGATCCCTGACCGTACGCGGATCGCTGGCCGTAAGCCGAACTCGGGCCGTAGTCAGAACCCTGACCGTAGTTAGAACCCTGCCCATACCCGGGTCCTTGGCCGTAAGCCGAGCCCTGACCGTAGTCAGAACCCTGACCGTATCGGGGTCCCTGACCTGGGTCCGAACGCTGTCCGTAGTCTGGAAGTTGGCCGTATCCGGTTCCTTGACCGGGGTCCGAACGCTGTCCGTAATCCGGAAGTTGGCCGTATCCGGTTCCCTGACCGGGGTCCGAACGCTGTCCGTAATCCGGAAGTTGGCCGTACGCCGGTCTCTGACCGTAATCCTGTCCCTGGCCGTACCCGGTGCCCTGTTCGTAGGCCTGCGCCTGGTCATAGCCCGGCAGGCCCCTCCGCCCCGCCCGGAGAACCCCCTCGCCTGCCCGCATGGCCGGGTAGCCGCCCGTCGACCGGTCGCTCTGATGGCCCTGATCGTCCGGCCCGCCGGACCCTTCGGGATCCGGACGCTGATCCCAGCTACCCGTGGGGGCGTCCCAACTACTCATCGGTGCTCAATTCCCCGTCGCTATGGAGGACGGCTGCTTGTCAGCGTCCGAAATCATGGCGTGGCGGAACCTCGCCAGACTAACGCGATATGCAGGAGGCTACAGGGGAATTGCGCTGATCATGGCCAATACCCCCAAAGTCGGCCGCGGGCCGGCAGCGGCGACACGCTACGGGTCCGCAGGCTAACCCGCTGGTACCGAACGAGTGTGCGACTGGCGAACAGGGAGAGCCAGGGGTCCACGCGGTCGCGACGACGGTAACTAACCGTAAGCAAAGGGTCGGCTCGAGCGCCTCAGGCGGACTTCTCACGCGGGGTACGCCGGGTGACGTCCCTGGGCACGATGGTCGGGTTGACGTTCTCGAGCACCGCTTCGCGGGTGATCACGACGCGCTCGACGTCCTTGCGGCTCGGCACCTCGTACATGACCGAGAGCAGCACTTCTTCCATGATCGCGCGCAGGCCGCGGGCGCCGGTGCCGCGCAGGTTCGCCTGGTCGGCGATGGCCTCCAGCGAATCGGGGGTGAACTCCAGGTCCACGCCGTCCAGCTCGAACAGCCGCCGGTACTGCTTCACCAGCGCGTTGCGCGGCTCGGTCAGGATCTGGATGAGCGCCTCCCGGTCCAGGTTGTGCACGCTGGTGATCACCGGCAGCCGGCCGACGAACTCGGGGATCATGCCGAACTTCAGCAAGTCTTCCGGCATCACGTCGGCGAACTGGTCGGTCGTGGCCTTCGCGTTCCTAACCCGGAGCTTGGCGTTGAACCCCATCCCGTTGTGGCCGGACCGCTGCTCGATGATCTTCTCGAGCCCGGCGAACGCCCCGCCGCAGATGAACAGGACGTTGGTCGTGTCGATCTGGATGAATTCCTGGTGCGGGTGCTTGCGGCCGCCCTGCGGCGGAACCGACGCGGTGGTGCCTTCCAGGATCTTTAGCAGGGCCTGCTGGACGCCCTCGCCGGATACGTCGCGGGTGATCGACGGGTTCTCGCTCTTGCGCGCGATCTTGTCGATCTCGTCGATGTAGATGATGCCGGTTTCGGCCTTCTTGACGTCGTAGTCCGCGGCCTGGATGAGCTTGAGCAGGATGTTCTCGACGTCTTCTCCGACGTAGCCGGCCTCGGTCAGGGCGGTGGCGTCGGCGATCGCGAACGGCACGTTGAGCAGCCGGGCCAGCGTCTGGGCCAGGAGCGTCTTGCCCGAGCCCGTCGGGCCCAGCAGCAAGATGTTGGACTTGGCCAGCTCGACGCCCTCTTCGCCCGGCCGGTCGTCACCCGACTGGACGCGCTTGTAGTGGTTGTACACGGCGACCGACAGGGCCTTCTTCGCCTTGTCCTGGCCGATCACGTACGCGTCGAGGAACTCGTAGATCTCACGCGGCTTGGGCAGGCTGTCCCACCTGAACTCGGCGGGCTCGGCCAGCTCTTCCTCGATGATCTCGTTGCAGAGATCGATGCACTCGTCACAGATGTACACGCCCGGGCCGGCGATGAGCTTCTTGACCTGCTTTTGACTCTTACCGCAGAACGAGCACTTCAGCAGGTCCCCACCGTCACCGATGCGTGCCACCCAGATACTCCTTTACGTGGGGCCTGCCGGGGCGGCCGTACTGGCCGCCTTCAGCGGGCGTGTCCCGCGGGGCCGTCAAGAGCTTGCGTATCGACGGTACCGCCTGCTGGGCCTGATGGACACCATCAAACCCTGCGGCGGGCTGTGAGGGAAGAGCCGAATTCTCCCCGGTAAGGATGACACTACCTCGACCGCGCGTTCGCTACCGCGCTTGATCATGGTCAGGACCTCGTCGATGAGGCCGTACTCCTTGGCATCCTCGGCGGTGAGGAACTTGTCGCGCTCGATGTCGCGCCGGACCAGCTCCTCGTCCTTGCCGGTGTGCCTGGCCAGGATGACTTCCATGGCCGAGCGCATCCGCAGGATCTCGCGCGCCTGGATCTCCATGTCGGTGGACTGGCCGTAGCCGCCCTCCGTCGCCGGCTGGTGGATGAGGATGCGCGAATTCGGCAGCGCCATCCGCTTGCCCTTGGTTCCCGCCGCCAGTATCACCGCCGCCGCGGAGGCGGCCTGGCCGATGCAGCACGTCGTGATGTCGGGCTGGATGAACTGCATCGTGTCGTAGATCGCCATCATCGACGTCATCGACCCGCCGGGCGAGTTGATGTACATGGTGATGTCCCGGTCTGGGTCGATGGCCTCCAGGGTGAGCAGCTGGGCCATCACGTCGTTGGCGGAGGCGTCGTCGATCTGGACGCCGAGGAAGATGATCCGTTCCTCGAAGAGCTTGTTGTACGGGTTCATCTCCTTGATGCCGTACGAGGTGCGCTCCACAAAGGACGGCAGCACGTACCTTGACTGCGGGGCCAGCGCGGCTGCCTGCGGGCTCCACAAGCGGGATTCGGTCACGTTCGGCTCCTTACGCTCCGGACCGGTGGACCAGGGGTGTCTGATCGGTGCTCGGCTTCGTCACGAGACGAGCCCCTCGGGGACCTCGACGGCGCTGCGGATCACCTGGTCGACGAAGCCGTACTCCTTGGCTTCCTCGGCGGTGAACCAGCGGTCGCGGTCGGCGTCCTTCTCGATCTGCTCGATCGGCTGGCCGGTGTGGTACGCGGTGCGCTCGAACAGCGTGCGCTTGATGTAGAGCATCTGCTCGGCCTGGATCCTGATGTCGGACGCGGTGCCGCCGATGCCGCCGGACGGCTGGTGCATCAGGATCTGCGCGTGCGGCAGCGCGTACCTCTTGCCTGGCGCGCCCGCGGTCAGCAGGAACTGGCCCATCGACGCGGCCATCCCCATCGCGTAGGTGGCGATGTCGTTCGGCACGTACTGCATGATGTCGTAAATGGCCATGCCCGCGTAGACCGAGCCGCCCGGGGAGTTGATGTAGATGCTGATGTCGCGCTTGGCGTCCTCGGAAGAGAGCAGGACGATCTCGCCGCAGATGCGGTTGGCGATGTCGTCGTCTACTTGCTGACCGAGGAAGATGATGCGGTGCCGCAGCAGCCGCTGGAACAACTGGTCCCCGAACGGCAGGACCGGCGGCTCGGCGGCGGCCACGATCGATGGCGCCGCGGAAAGCGCTGGCGTCCACAAGGGCTCAGACACGATGTCACCTGCTCCAGTCACGTCTGGTGTCGTTGTCAGGACCATAACGCCGCCGCGGAGCCCGATCGTCCCGGGCGGGGCCCTGTTCGCTACCGGCGCACGAGGCACAGACGGCAGTGGCCCGCCGACCGCCGGTTAAGACTCCTCGTCCTCGTCCTCGGCCGGATCCGCCTCTGCGGATTCGGCCGAACTCGCCGGCGAGTTGAGGGCGGCCTTGATGTCGACCGGGTGGCCTGAGGTGTCGGTCACCTTGGCGCGCTCGGCGACCAGGTTCATGGCCTTGCGCCGCAGCACCTCAGCGATCGTGCCGGGGAGCTGGTCGTTGTCGGCGAGCTGGTTGGCCAGGCGGTCCGGCGAGACCCCCATCTGCTCCGCCTGCCGGGTGATGTACTCAGAAAGGTCGTCCTGGTCCACGCCGAGTTCTTCCTCCCGAGCCAGCTCATCCAGGACCAGCGTGAGCTTGACGGCGCGCCGGGCCCGGCGCTGCAGCTCGAGCTCGAACTGCTCCTGCGTCTGATTCGACATCTCCAGGTAGCCGTCGAAGGTGGCACCTGCCCGGTCGAGCTGTTCCAGGATCGAGTCCCGGTTGTGGTCGGCCTCGTGCTGTACGACGGCCTCGGGCAGCGGGATGTCGATCTTTTCGAGCAGCGCGTCGAGGGCGCGGTCTCGCGCCTGGACCACCTGCTGCACGCCCTTCATCCGCTCCAGCTGGGCCCTGGTGTCCGCGCGCAGCTCGCCGAGGGTATCGAACTCGCTGGCCAGCTGGGCGAAGTCGTCGTCGAGACCCGGCACTTCCTTCACCTTGACGCTGTGCACGGTCACGGTCACGTCGGCCTCGCGCCCGGCGAAATCGCCGCCCGCAAGCTCGGTCCTGAACGTCGCCGAGTCCCCGGCCGACATGCCGACCAGGGCCTCGTCCAGCCCGTCCAGCAGGGACCCGCTGCCGACCTGATAGGACAGGCCGCTCGCCTGCGCGTCCTCGACCGGCTTGCCGTCGACTGAGGCGGACAGGTCGATCGAGAACGTAGTCGTCGTTCTCGACGGGCCGCTGGACGCCTTTCAGCGAGGCGAACCGCTCCTGCAGCGAGGCGAGGTACTCGGCCACCTCGTCCGGGCTGACCAGCGTGTCGTCGACGGTGACAGCCAGGCTGGCCAGGTCGGGCAGCTCGAACCTGGGCCGGACGTCGACCTCGACAGTGAAGGTCAGGTCCTTGCCGTAGTCGATGCGGGTGATCTCGACGTCGGGCTCGCCGAGGGCACGCACGTCACCCTCGGCGACCGCCTTGGCGTACAGGTCGGGCATCGCGTCGTTGACCGCCTGGCTGAGGATGACGTCCCGGCCCACCCGGCGGTCAAGCACCGGCGGCGGCACGCGGCCGGGGCGGAAGCCGGGGATGCGGACCTGACGTCCGACCTCACGGTAGGCCTTGTCGAGGCTGGGCTTCAGCTCATCGAACGGCACCTCGACGCTCAGCCGGACGCGGGTCGGGCTCAGCTCTTCGACGTCAGTCTTCACGTCGGCGTCACTCCGGAGTTTGGGGATGCTCACTCAGCGCTGGATCGCTGAGAAGTCTAGGCCGCCAGTCTAGGGGCTACCGGACCTTGACAACGCGAACCGCAGGAGGCTCACGCCTCTGCCTACGCTCGTCCCCGATGACCAAGTGCAGGATCCAGCTCACCAGCCCCACGATGATCGCGCCCCAGAAGGCCGGCCAGAACCCGGTCACGTGGAAGGGCAGCGTGAGGTCCCCGGCGATGACGCTGGTCAGCCAGAGCAGCAGGCCGTTGACGACAAGCGCGGCCAGGCCGAGCGTGAGCACGTAGAACGCGCAGCCGATGACCTTGATCAGCGGCTTCAGGATCGCGTTGATGACGCCGAAGATCGCGGCGACGCCGAGCAGCGTCCCCGCCTTCGACCAGTCGCTCCCGGCGAGCAGTTGTATCCCGGGAATCGCCCAGACGGCGACGGCCAGGGCGACGGCGGAGACCACCACCTGAAGAAGGAACCTCATAACATCAGATATTACTCGACTTTGCCGCTTGGCGTGAGAGGGATCGCCGCACTTCGGAGGGCGGTTCGCGGGGTGGATCGCCGCGCTTCAGAGTGCTTAGGTACTAGGCGACCAGGCCCAGGCTGCCATGTCGTCGTCGAGGCTCATCATGGTCGGGATCGCGGCGTACGCGCCCGCCAGTGATTCCGGCACGATGACCAGCGCCACGCCCTCGATCCGGCTGATCGCGGCCAGCTGTTCCGGCGACGTGAGGTGGCTGTAATCCGCGACCGGCACGTTGCTCACCACCACGCGGTTACCGACCGGCTCGTTCTCGTTCATCGCGCCCGGATCACCTTCCCGTTACCGTCGGCCGCAGCCGGACCGCCGTCGAGGCCAGCCAGTGCGCCGACGGCCAAGCGGTCCCGCTTAGCTTCTCGCATCATCTGTTCGACGCGCATCCGCACCATCATGAGGGTGTAGTCGTTCATGCCCTGTACTACGGGCACCGGCGCGAAGTGTTGGGTCCGGCTACACGAAATGCTGAGTCCGGCTAGACGGAGTGCTGGGTCCGGCTAGGCGGAGGACAGGGGGTCGCCGCGGAAGAGGCGGCGGTAGGCGTTCGGGGTGGTGCCGCGCCAGGTGCGGAAATGGTGGCGCAGGGCAGTCGCGTTGCCGAAGCCGGCGCGGTCCGCGATGGCGTCCACGGTCTCGTCGGTCTCCTCGAGCAGCTGCTGGGCCAGCAGGATGCGCTGCCCGATGAGCCAGCGCTGCGGAGTGGTCCCCGTGTCAAGCACGAAGCGGCGGGCGAAGGTCCGCTCGGACATGTTCGCGCGCGCGGCCAGCTGGCGGACCGTGACCGGTAGGCCAAGGTTGGCGCGCAGCCATTCCAGCAGGTCGCGCAGCGAGCCGTCGCAGGAGGGGGCGATGGGCTGCTCGACGTACTGCGCCTGGCCGCCGTCGCGGTGCGGCGGCACCACCATGCGCCTGGCGATGCCGTTGGCGACGCGGGAACCCTGTTCCTTCCTGACCAGGTACAGGCAGGCGTCGATGCCGGCGGCGGTGCCCGCGCTGCTGATCACCGGGTCGTCGTCCACGTACAGGACATCCGGGTCGACCTTGGCCTGCGGGTAGCGGCGGGCCAGTTCGGTCGCGTGGCGCCAGTGCGTGGTACAGCGCCGACCGTCGAGCAGGCCGGCCTCGCCCAGGATGAAGGCACCGCTGCAGACGCTCAGCACCCGCGCGCCGCGCGCGACGGCCCGGCGGAGCGCGTCGAGCAGATCCTCGGGGAACTCCCGCGGCGCGCCGCAGGCAGGCCCGGCGAGCCGCGCCAGGCGCTCGTCACCGACGGCGGGCAGGGCGATCAGGTCCGCCTGCTCCAGGCGCTCAAGGCCGCACGGCGGCGTGATGGTGAAGTCGATGTGCGCGCGCAGGGGAGCCGGCTCCCCGGCGACCACGGCGAAGTCGTAGGGCGGCAGCCCGTCGTCCGTCCGGTCGACCCCGAAGACCTCGCAGATCGTGCCGAACTCGAACGGCAGGAAGCCGTTGACGACCACGACCGCCACGTTGCGCAGCATGACTGTGAGTATGCACCAGGTTTGGCAGGATGTCGCCTAAACAGGGCGTTACTGCCACTGTCCGGCCCGGCGGGGCCACGGCACACTAGAGGTATGGACGCTTACAGCACTTCTCCAGCCGCAGGTCAGCGGGCGTCCTGGATCGTCCGCCTGGCCCGCAAGGTTCGCGATGCGATCAGCGAGATCAATTACGCCACCAATCGCGCCAACGCGCTCATGCTGACCTACGGCCTGGCCGAGACCGATAGGGCGCCGGACACCTACGCCGAGTTCATGCTCCGGTCGTCGGCCGCGACCCTGCACGAACCCGAGGCCCGCCGCCGTTAGGTTCGGGCGTCTTATTCGGTAACTTCGGCCATCATGCGGCGCAGGTAACGGGCCCACTCTTGATCGCCGGTCACCTCGATGGCGTCATCGCCTGCCCGGCCCCAGAGCCAGCGCAGCATCGGGTCCGGCGCGGCCTGGATCGCCACCCGGGAGTTGCCGCTGGCCCCGTCGTCGACGAGGACCTCGCGAGGTGACGGCCGGACCGTCCACGCCGTCAGGCCCGCCGTGACGGTGATGGCGTCCCGGCTGCCCTCGCCGGCCAGGTGGCCGCTCTTCATCTGCGAGAACTCGTCGGGCCAGGTGACCGAGGAGTAGGCGAGGAACCGCTTCAGCACCTCGTCCACGCCGTCGACGGCCAGGTCGTCGGGCACGGCCGTGACGGGCAGGCTAGCGGCTTGCTCGGCGTCGATCCGGTGGATCACGGTCTCCTGCGCCATCCGGCGGATCCAGAAGGCGACGGTCTCGTCCGGGTCGTACCAGGTCGGTGTGTGGTCGGTGGGTGCATGCTCGCCGAAGGTCGCCACCAGCTCGCCGTACGCCCGGGTCAGGAGCGGCAGCGGTGGCGCTTCGGCCAGGTCCGGCGGCGGCCACTGCTCAGGCCACAGTCCCGTCTGCATGATCGTCACCTTGTGCAGGTAGGTCACGGCGACGTGAAAGACGAGATCGGCCATGGTCCAGCCGGGGCAGCCCGGTACCGGCACGGTCGGCTCGGCGGCCGCGGCGGCGTCGCGCAGGCGGGCGTAGTCCGATGACAGGCAGTCCAGGAATTCCGAATCGTCCATGGCGGTACTCTGCCACGGCGCACCCCAAGGCCGCAGAAGTCATGTCGGCGATGCTCGGCGACGTTGCCTAGAATCGGAGCTCGGCCGTACGTGACGCGCCATGTGGCATCCCGGAACGCTAGACTCTGGCACGCACGGGCTGTAGCGCAGTTTGGCTAGCGCGCCGCGTTTGGGTCGCGGAGGTCGCCGGTTCGAATCCGGCCAGCCCGACAAGCGAGGGCTGTGAGAGATCCATGGCGGGCTATCCCTCTTAAGGATCTCCAGCAGGCATTCATATGCACCTCCGAACTTGCAATGGCATCGGTGGAGCTGTCCACCCATTTGCTTGCCACGACAAAGCCGAAGGACACTGGGATCAGCAGCCGGGACCGTGCAACGCCGGGCTCAGCCTGCCGAGGCCAGCATTACCCCGAGCAGGTGCGGCATTCTGGCCTTGGCCGATGAAGTCGGCTAGGTGATCCGCGGCGGGTGGATCCGCACCTGACGTGTCTGTTATACCGTCATGCGTGGCAATTTGAGTGCGAGAATGGCTGGTGGGGGGAGGAGGCGCGCCGTGGGCGCGGAGATTCCGGAGGCAGCTGGCGGTTTGCTGCCTGGTTTGGGTCCCGGATCACGCGTGGCCGGCTACCGCGTTGAGGAGCAGCTTGGCGCAGGCGGGATGGCCGTGGTGTTCCGTGCCGTGGATGAGCGGCTGGGCCGTCGGGTGGCACTGAAAGTCATGGCGCCGGCCCTGGCGGCCGATGCGGGCTTTCGTGAGCGGTTCATCCGGGAGGCCCGGGCGGCTGCGGCCGTTGAGGACCCGCATATCATCCCGGTGCATGAGGCCGGAGAGGCCGATGGCGTCCTGTTTATCGCCATGCGGTACGTGCCGGGCGGGGACGTGAGGTCGCTGGTTCGTCAGGTGGGTCCGCTAGATCCTTCACGGGCGGCTGGGATCATCGCCGCGGTGGCGTCAGACGTCGTTGTTACAGTATTGCTCGGGACAAGCCTGGCGCCGCTGACGGGGAACGGGGAGCGTGCGCGCCAGGGTGGCCAGGCGGAAGGCGGCGGACGCGATATCCCACGTCTCAAGGGGATCGACGGCGATGATATCCCGGTAAAACGGGCCAAGGCCGTCGCGGCTGCCGGGCACGACCGCCCGCTGCTGGCGGTCAGGGCCGCTTTTCGAGCTCAATCTCATCGCGAATCGGGATCCCGTAGGCGCCCACCACCGGGATCTCCGGCTTCAGCCTGCTGCGGCTGTCATCGACGGCCCCGCGATGCACCGCGGCCAGGCAGAAGCCGCGGCGCTGGTAGAAGCGCAGTGCATCGACGTTGTCGTTGGTGGTGATGACCCAGAGGCGGGCGCACCCGTGCTGGGCCGCCAGCTGCTCGACCGCCTCTATCAGCGCGGTCCCGGTCCCGTGCCACTGCTCCGCGGTGTGCAAGGTGAGGACCTCGCACTGCTCCCAGCCCGGCTCTGGAACATAGGTAAGCACCCCAAGCAGATGCCCGTCATCGGCCTCGGCCAGCAGTGCTGGATGGTCCAGCGGGTGGACGAGTTCTCCCAGGCGGGCTGCCCGGACGCTGTTGTGCCGGGCGAGGAACGCCTGGGCAGCTGCCTGATCGGCGGCCTCCCGCGGACGAACCTTCACCGCATCACGGTAACAGCACCCTGGCCATTACCTTTTTGGGTGCCCGTGCCGAGGCCGCGAAATCCGCTTTCATCAGCGAGCCGGAGCGAGGCAGGCTCTGCTTGTGGAGCCGGTGCGGGGCTACGTGATCTGCTGTGTCCAGCGATCGGGAAGCTGGCTGCTGGCTCACACGCTGGCTGATACGGGGTACGCCTGCTCGCCGCGGCGAACTCGGTCCTGGAGTTTCTCCGCCTTCCGCAACTCGACGCAGAGCACCTGCCGCCCGTCCGCTATGGCAAGCAGGCCGACAGCCTGACCGAGACCTACGTCGACCTCGTCCGCTCGGCGATGAGCTCCCCCGGCTGATCCACGCCTCTCCTACCGTCGTTTCCATTGACATCGCCCCGACGCTCAACATGACGCGCTCAGTCCCAGTCCCGGGAGGAGACCCCTGAAAGGACGGCTGCGGGGAGTATCTGGTTAACACGTGACAGACCTGCGGCGGCGGGACCTTCGAACGTGGGCAGGGCATGGGCTGCCGTCAGGCATGCTGGTGCCGTGGATCAGACCCGTCCAGGCGGTCCGACGGCCGGGCAGTTCGTAAAGGTCGTATTCGACCTGCCGCGAGATGAGGACGGATGGCCGCCGGCGCGGAGCGAGGGGTTGTGGGCCGTCCCGGTCACCCCGGGCGTGGTCCGGCTTGATAACACGCCGTTCTTCGTGCGTGGCGTGGCTACCGATGACCTCATCCGGATCCGCCGCGGGGAGGATGGCCAGTTGTGGGCGGACGGGAAGCTGCAGTGGTCCGGTCACTGCACGATCAGGATCATCGTGTTCCGGGACGGCCCGCTGGGCGGGTCGGGGCAGCAGGTCCTTGATATGTTCGCGCCGCTGGGCGTGACCGGAGAGGGAATCGAGAGGTACCAGATGGTGGCCCTTGACGTACCACCCGATGCCGATATCGCAGCGGTGAAGCGGCTGCTGCGCGACGGTACGCGCGACGGTTGGTGGGAGTACGAGGAGGGCTGCATCGGCGACGCCTGGAAAGCAGCCGGACCGGATTAAGACCTCGAGCGATACAGACCCATGAATGGACACTGGGTGAGCTGCTATCGGGAAGTATTAGTGAATAGCGGCGGGAATCATGCGCGTCGATTAATTCAACGACATGGCCAGTGGCCGAGGTCTACCCCATGACGCTGAACGGCCCGTTGCTGTCAAAGCGAGGCATCCTTCGCCGCCCGCACCGGCCAAATAGCGCACCCGGTGCTGCTACAGCGCAGGCGGGTTACCCCGGTCTGGGCGGGGGGCCGTGACTGTAGATGATCTTGCCTGCGGGGCTGCGGGCTTGGCTGGTGCCGTCCGGGTGGACCATGAGGGACCAGCCGAGTTGGTGCAGCAGGACGTGGTGGTGCCAGTGGCAGCCGCCTTTGAGGTTGACCAGGCTGGTGGGGCCGCCGTCGGCGCGGTGGATCACGTGGTGCGGTTCGCACGCCGAGGCCGGCTGGTCGCAGCCGCCGGGGTACCCGCAGCCCTGGTCCCGCAGCGCGACCAGCCGCCGCAGGTGCACCGGGATGTCGTCGGTCTGCCCGACATCCAAGGGCAGGGATGGCCCGTTCAGGCCCTTGCCGAGCAGGTGGCGCCGGAGGAAGGAGGCGACCCCGCCGGGGCCGGAGACGATCTGGATGACGGCGGCCAGGATCTGGTGCTCAAGCATGGCCAGCACCTGCGCGGCGGTCCCGGCACCCGGCCCGGCGACCCCGGTGGCGTCCTGGCCCGTCCCGGCGTCCTCGGTAGCACTCGCATCCGGCCCGGCCGGTCCCGCAGTTACGTCGACGTCGGTGCCGTGAGGCGTGCCGGTGCTCTCGGTGTCCCCGCGGTGGGCGTCGCCGCGGACGCGGGCGTACTCCACGCACAGGGTGATGAGTTGCTCGACCGCGCTTGGGTCGATGTCGCCGACCACTACCGGAATTATCATCGCGTCGCAGGCCACCGTCCGGGCCGCGTCGCCCTCCAGCCAGGCGCCGCCGTCGCTGGGACCGACCGAGGCGGCCGCGCGGGCCGCGGCCCACCGGGCCCGGTACGCCGCGATCCACCGGTCCTGCAGCACCGAGTCCTTATCCATCTCCACCAGGTCGGGGAACCCGATGTGGACCAGGGCCCTGGTGGGCTGCCCGGCCCGGGCCGGCACCAGGTTGGCGGCCAGCAGCCGCTTCATCGCCTCCTTCAGCGCGTCATGGTAGCGCTGGGGCCGGGTGCGCAGGTCCCCCGGCTGCGGCGCGGACAGCGCGTCCAGCACCGCGGTCACCATGGCGGCGCATTCGGGGGTGAGGTCGCCGCGGATGAGCCCGGCGCCGTCGAGGGTGGTGTCCAGGGACAGGCCGCGGTCCAGGTGCGGGTCCGGGCCGTCCGGGTCGGGCGGGGCGGTGTGGGCGCGGATCTCGGCGTAGATCGCGGCCAGCTCCCGCAGCCGCGCCCCGGCCCGCGCCGCCATGACCAAGATCTCCTCGGCCTTGGGCCGGAACTCCCCGGGGATGTCCCGGGTCCACCGGGCCAGCTGCAGCGCCAGCGACTTCGGGACCACCTTGTCCCGCAGCCCGGCCCGCAGCACCGCATGGTCCCGGGCCAGCGCCGCGCAGCGCCAGGTACTCCCCGGCCTGCCCCTTGGTCACGCCCAGCACGTTGACCGCCCAGGCGCGCAGCGTCCGCTGCCCGTCGGCCAGGTGCCCGTCCTTGGCGTCGAACGCGGCCAGCAGCCCGCTGCGCGCCGCGGCCAGCACCGCGTCCAGGCGTTCCATCCCGGCCAGGCTGTCCCCGAGCACGACGGCGGGCAGCTCGGCCGCGTCCAGGTCGGCCAGCAGCCCCGCGGTGGTCTCCAGGATGTCCAGCAGCTCGCCGGCGCTGGCTTGGCTTGTCCCCGTGCTCATGTTCTTGTCTCACCTCCCCCGGGTGGCTCTTAGGTAATGCGTATGTCTGGCTTGATGATCTTCCGGTCACCTTCAGCATTGTTTTCTAATCTGACTCTAACAGCTGCCTCTGACATTTCACCGGCTGGCACGCCGGCGTATTCGATTATCTTTCCGATAAAGTTGGCAGCCCGGATCGCGGAATGTGAGCCTGCCGATGAGCGAGCGATCTCCCAACGTGGATTAACCTTCGTATCAGAACGGAACAATCCATTCCGGCAGTTGTGGGACAGGCAACGCGGCGCGAGGTCGTGGCCGCCGAACGCCGAGGCGGCGTGTGGTTGGCCGCAGCGGGCACACCGGTGGCACGCGCTTTAGGCTAAGCGAGCTGGAATTGGGCACGGCCGATCGTTGACCGCAGCAGGCACCCTTGGGGGCAGGCGTACATGATTCGGGCACGACCGATGGCCGACTGCCGCGGGGCACGCGGTAGAGGGTAGGCGCGCACGACCTGGGCACGACCGAAGACCGACCGCGGCGGGCACACGGTGAAGGGCAGGCGTGCACCATCTGGGCACGACCGATGGCTGGCTGCCGCGGGCACGCGGTTGGGCGGCTCGCGGGCATGATTTGGGCATGACCGACCGAGGAGATAGCGCTGCGTCCGGTGCGCGAGGATGACCTGCCGATGCTGGAGGACCTGACGCAGAACCCGGAGAAGACGGGTGAGTTTGAATGGTTCGGGTGGCGTGATCCGTGGCACTGGCGCCGGGGCTGGGAGGAAAACGGCCTGATCAGTCCGGAGGGCGGAACGCTGGCCGTCACCCTTGGCGACTAGCGGCTTGGCTTGGTCAACTGGCGCCGCCAGCAGGTCACCGTGCCCAGCTCATACTGCTGGGAGATCGGCATCATGTTGTTGCCGGAGGCCCGGGGGCGCGGTTGTGGCACGCAGGCGCAGCGCCTGCTCGCTCGCTACCCGGCGAACCAGGTCATCGCGATCGGCGCAGACTGACGGCATCGCGGTTTTGCGGTCTCCCGGCCGCGCAGGGGGCGACGAGAATACGCTTCCGCTGTGAATACGCAAAGGCGGCACATCACCGCGAAGGCGGCGTTGGCCGCGATCGCCGGGCTCGTCCTGGCCGGGTGCTCCACATCGGCCACCACATCGTCTTCCGCACCCGCGACGGCAGGCGGCGCCCCTTCGGGCGGCGCCGCGACCGCGGGCTCGGCCCCGGGCGCCGTGCCCGCTGCGGCGCTGCAGTTCCCGGTCGCGGTGGGGAACACGTGGGTCTACTCCTCGACCGTGCCGTTGGACGGATCGTCGAGCACAGTGATCGACAAGATCCTGTCCGTTGCGCCGGTGGCCACCGGCCAGCGAGTCGCCGAGTCCTACCACAACAGCCTGTCGTCAACCACCGTGCACAACGCCTACATCTTCCACTCGGACGGGTCGATCACGCTGCCGCTGAACCAGGTGAGCGGCGGGCAGTTGTCAAGCTCGTCCGGCGGCATCCTGCTGCCGCCCGCGGCGGTCATCGCGTCAGGCCGGCCATACAGGTACGTCCTGACGATCGATGTCAAGGAGGGCGGCAAGAAGCTGGCCGAGACCGCGCACGTCACGGTCCAGGGCGCGGGCACGGCGACGGTCACCGTCCCGGCCGGCACGTACACCGCCACGATCATCGACATGACGATGGCCTGGACCATGTCCTCGTTCCCGGTAACCATCGAGATCAAGGACTGGTTCGCCAACGGGACGGGCACGGTGAAGTCCGAGGCGCTCATCCGCGAGGCCAGCCTCAAGGAGGTCGTCTCGACCGAGGAGCTGACCTCCTTCACCAAGGGCTGACCGGATCAGCCGAGCAGCGTGCCGCCGTCGACGTTGAGGCTCACGCCGTTGACCGCCGGGTTGCGGAGCAAGAACGCCACCGCGTCCACGATGTCGGCCATCTGGGCCAGCCGGCCGCAGGGCGTCCGCGCGACTACGGGGCTGAGGTCACGGTCACGCCAGTACGGGCTGTCGCCGACGATGCCGGGATGGATCACGTTGACCCGGACGGGCGCCAGCTCGACGATGAGCGTGTTCATCAGCCCGATGACGCCGCCGTTGACCGTCGATACCGTGTTGGACCCCGGGTACGGGCGCAGCATGGCCAGGCCGCCGAACATGACGATGGCGGCGTCGGGGGCCAGCCGGGGCCTTAGCGCGTGCACCACCTCGGGGTAGCCGACGAGCTTGAGCGTCACCAGGCGCTGCGCCAGGTCGATGTCGTAGTCGGCAATCCTGGTGTTGACGTCGCGGTCGATGGCCGCCAGCACGAGCTTGTCGACGACGTCGATCCCGGCCAGGGCGGGGGCGATCTCGTGCGGCCTGGCCAGGTGGAGCGCGATGCCGGTGGTGTCGCCGCCGACCTCGCCGGCCACGGCGGCCGCCCGGCCGGCGTCCCGGCCGGTCAGCGTGACGCGGTCGCCGGCTTCGGCGAAGTACCTGGCGATCTCGAGGCCGATGCCCGAGGTGCCGCCGACGACCAGGACGCTGCTCATGGACGCTCCGTCCGGCGTAGGTCTTCCCACTCCCCGGCGAACCGGTACGAATGGCGCGCGGGCGGCTGCGGCGCCTGCGTCTCGAGCCAGCGCACCGGCCCGCGGCCTGCGTTGCGGAACGAGTGCACGCACCCCACGCCCGTCCAGGCGACGTCACCCCGCTCCAGCCGGTAGGGCTCCCCGTCGAACGTCGCGTCGGTCGCGCCCTCCAGGATCAGGTACGTCTCCTCGAACGGATGATCATGCGCCCCGGCCACCCCATCCGCCTCGTATTGCACCATGAACATCGTCTGCAGCTGCGCCCCCAGGTCGGTGTCCACCATCATCTTCACCGTGATGCCGCTGTACACCAGCCGTGCCGTCCGCATGCTGACCTCGTCCGGCGAAGGACCGCTCATGCTGGCCGCCGCGATATGCCCGAACGACCGCGTCCGCGGGTCTTTCAGTTCAGGCCGAACGGCCGGTGGTCCCCCCTCCAGGCCCACCTGCATCGTGTCGCCGTGGTGACGCCGACGGGGCTGCGGCGCCTGCATGTCCGCCCACCGGGCGGTGGTGCCGCCCTCGTTGCGCCAGGCGTGCGGCACGCCGACGGGAACCAGCCCGTAGTCGTCGGGGCCGAACCGGAACGCGCCCTCGGGCGTGGTCAGCACCACCTCGCCTTCGAGCACGAAGAAGGCCTGCTCGAACGCGTGTACGTGCCCGGGCAGTGTCCCGGAGGGCTCGAGCTCGCAGATTCCGAACCCGGTGTGCACGGCCCCGACTGCGGCACCGATCTGGTCGTCCACGGCCGGCCACCGCCGGAAGCCTACGGCCGCGGGCGCCCACTCGGGCGGGCCGAGGAAGCGGGCCTCGGCGGCGCGGCGCACTAGGTGCCGGGACGGCGGCGGACCCGGCAGGACGCCGGTCACTCCCTTCCGTACCCGGTCGGGCGCACGTCGGGGCGGGCCAGGTTGCCGCCGCAGATGAGCGTCCGGGTCGTCATGAGCGCACCGCCGTCCGCTGAGCGCACCGCCGTCCCCCTCGAGGTCATGATGGTTTCTGACACAGTTCCGGACTAGCTCTGGTCGTGTCAAGTTCTGGCCGGTCGGGATGGACGCGCCCCAGCGCCCGCCCTGGTACGTCTGTGACACGTCACAAACGAAACTCGCGAACCCAGGCGGCCCGGCGGTCCAGGCCCAGTAGCGGGACCTGCCGGACGGGAACCCGGTCCGGGGGCACGGCCGCCGGCGGCTGCAGCGGGCCGGTGGGGCAGGCGCGGGACAGGTCAAAGTCCCTGACCGGGCGGGAAGACATCCCGCGGCTACTCGTCGGGAAGCTCGGCGGCGACCTTCGTGAGCATGTCCAGGCTGTCGCCTGGTGGCAGCGCCGCGTCCCGGAGCCGCTGGTAGAGGTGCTCGTACGGGTCGACGTCGGCCGAGTCGGTGAGGATCAGGTCGGAGGTAACCGTGTCGACGGCCACCACGCCGGGATCACCGGGGTCGGGGTAGGTGTACAGCGAGAACGTGCACCGCGGGACGGCGTAACTCTTGATCCGCGCGTGGACGGGCAGCACCATCAGGGTGACCTTCGGGTCGATGTTCACCGTGGTAGCCAGGTAGTAGAGCTGCTTCTTGACGACCTCAGGCGGCGCCGCCAGGCGGCTGATCGCTACCTCGTCGACGATGACCTCGTAGGTCGGGCCGCCTGGCCTGCGGAGCATGCGCTGGCGCCCGGCCCGCCCGGCCAGGACGGCATCGGCGTTGGGGCTCCCGGGCTTGAGCGTGACCTCTGTGTCGACCCGGGCCCGGACGAACTCAGCGACCTGGAGCAGCCCGGGCACGAAGGTCTGCTGGTACTCGCGGATGGTGGCGGCGCCGGCCTCCAGGTTGGCGTAGAGCGCCTGCCGGTCGCCCATTGTCTTGTTGGATTCCCACCAGCCCCGCTCCCCCGCTTCGCGGGCGATCGTGACGATCTGGGTCCACCGTTCGCCGTCGACCCCGAGCGTGTCCAGGATGGCGATGATGTCCGCCTGGTCCACGACGTGCCCGTTCTCAAGACGGGAGATGTCCGCCCTGGACCGGCCGATCTGCTTGCCGAGCTGGTCCGCGGTCAACTGGGCCTCGGCTCGCAGCGCCCGCACCTCGGACGCCAGGCGCAGCCGACGCACGTAGGGGCTGATCATCCACGTCCTCCCGTGGCCGACGTCTGACCATAGCCGAGTGAGGTACCAGATCGGTGAACGTCCTAATTATTGATTCGCACACTCATGATCACAAGCCCGAGCGGCCTCAGTTCCGAGGCCGCTCGGGGGATGTGGGCGGGGCCTCGTCCGGGGCCGCTCGGGGGTTAGGGCGGCCTCAATCCGAGGCCGCTCGGCATATATGGCGGCCTCGTCCGAAGCCGCTCAGGGGTTTTGTCGACCTCGTCCGAGGCCGCTCGGCGGTTAGGGCGGCCTCAGTTCCGAGGCCGCTCGGCGAATATGGCGGCCTTATCTGAGGCCGCTCGGCGAGTATGGCTGCCTGGTCGGAGACCGCTCGGCGAATATGGCGGTCTCGTCCGAGGGCCCGCTCGGCGGGTTATGGTCGCGCGGGGATTTCGTAGATTGGGGTAATTCACCCCATTTGATCTATATTTAGGAGTTTTTGACCCGGCTCAGGAATTCGCGCCAGGCGTTCACGCTGAACTCCAGGACGGGGCCGCGGCCATTGCGCTTCGAGTCACGGACCCCGATCGCGGGGCTGACGTGACCCTCCTCGGGCCGGGCGGCGGCTAGTTCGATGCAGCTGTTGCCGTCGCCGCTGTAACTGGACTTGCGCCACCCAGCGAACTTGTCGCTCATCGTGCTGTCCCTTATCCGCAGGTCCGTCCCCTGCCAGTCGAGAGGTTCGGCGCCGCCGGTCCCGGTATCCTGCGGCGCCGCCCCTCAGCCGGACGTCCTGCTTGTCTTGTGGTCTGGTTACCCGGCATCCGTGACGTACAGGCGGGCTAATCATCCAAGAGCCTGGAACGCCAGATTTATCCGGACAGTCCGAAAGCTTGCACGTTCAGGTTACTCACGTTTGAGTTCTTCGTGTACTTGGTTTGAACTTTCGATATGGGCATATTCTGGCCACGGGCCCGACTCCGACCAGCCGCGGCCCGGCCAGCGACGCGCGGCCGGGGCCGGTTGCCAGCCCGCCGCGGACGGCAAGATAATGAGAACGTTTGCTGATTTCGTACGGTACGGGGCGGGCGTAGCAGGCAGGGAGGAAGACGCTGTGACGAGCAACGGGGCCCCCGCCGGGAGCGCGGAACCGGCCGAGATCGACACGTCCGTGGCGCACGCGGCGCGGGTCTACGACTACCTGCTCGGCGGGCGGGCCAACTTCAAGGTGGACCGGGAGGCCGCCGAACTCCTCTACGCGACCTGGCCGGGCGGGGTCGACGGCGTGCGGGCTGACGTGCGCCAGTCCCGGGCGGCCCTCGGCCGCGTGGTGCGGTACTTCGCGCGTGACGCCGGCATCACGCAGTTCCTCGACATCGGCACCGGCATCCCCAAGCAGAACAACACGCACGAGGTGGCGCAGCGCGAAGCGCCGGACGCCCGGATCGTGTACGTGGACAACGACCCCATCGTGCTGGCCCACGCGCACCAGTTGCTGCGGGGCACGGACGAGGGCGAGACCAGGTACATCTACGGTGACCTGCACAAACCAGGTCCGATCCTGCGTGAAGCGGCCAAGACGCTCGACTTCTCCCGGCCGACGGCGGTCATCTTGTTCGGCATCTTGCATCTGTTCAGCGACGCGCAAGACCCGCGCGGCGTGGTGGGCCAGCTCATGGCGCCGCTCGCGGCCGGCAGCGGCATCGCGCTCTCGCACCTGGGCCGCGACCTGCAGTCCGAGGAAATGGTCGAGACGTTCAAGCGGATCAACACCCGCATGGCCGAGCAGGTCACGCTGCGCAGCCACGACGAGGTGGCCGCGCTCCTCGACAGGCTTGAGCTCGTCGAGCCCGGGGTCGTGCCGGCCACGAAGTGGCGGCCGGACCCGGGAGCCGCCGATGCTCCGTCGCAGGTGTGGTGCGCGGTCGCGCGCAAGGCCGGCTGAGAGCCTGACCGAATCCCTGCAAACCGTTGCGCCGACCGGTGTTACTGATAGATACTCAGGATGTTTCTAGATTCTGTGCTGAACATCTCCATTTACAGCGCACTATCTAGGTCAGTATCGGCACCCGTCGCGAAGGATGACGAATGCCCGGACCGCTGCCCGACGTCGCGGCAAGCCATTCCGAGCTACATCAGGGGGCCATCGCCGAAATGGACGCCTGGTACCGCCTGGTCATCTGCGGTCGGCCGGAGCAGGTCAGCGTGGCCCGCGCGTTCGTCAGGCAGGTGCTGGGGTACGCCCACCCGGGCACCGAGCGGGTGACGCTCCTGACGTCCGAACTCGTCACCAACAGCGTCAGCCACAGCAACTCGCGCCGCGAAGGCGGGTGCATCACGATCACGATCCGCGCCGCGGTCGGCCGGGTGCGCGTGGAGGTCCAGGACGAGGGCGGGCCCACGATGCCCGTGGTGCGCTGCGACGGCGACCTGGCCGAAGCGGGCCGCGGCCTTCGGCTCGTCGAGGCCTACTCGCTCACGTGGGACTACCACCAGAACGGAACCGGCACCGTGACCTGGTTCGAATGCGTGCCGGAGCCGCTGTCCTAAACCGAAGTTACGGGGCCTTCGAGTAGGAATCTCGTGCCTGACCAGGCACGCGAGCCCGCCGACGGCTTCAGCGTGTAGTCAGGAAATCTTGGGTGTGTCGTCGGCACTTCGGTACTGCACGCTGTTACGATGTGCTCATGTTGGACCAGCCGACCGCGATGCACGTGGTCAGGATCAAGAGCCGGCACACCGACAAGCACGGCCGCGAGCGCCAGTACGAGTCGCGGCTGCTGCGCCGCACCTGGCGCGACGGCGGGACAGTCCGCAACGAGACGCTGGCGAACCTGTCCAAGATGCCGGACCGCATCGTGGACGCGGTCGAGGCCGCGCTGAAGGGCCAGGCCCTCGTCCCGGCCAGCGAGGCGGCGGTCAGCATCACCCGGTCGCTGCCGCACGGGCACGTCGCCGCCGTGCACGCGATGGCCCGCACGCTCGGCCTGCCCGCGCTGCTCGGCCCGGCCGGCCGGCACCGCGACCTGGCCCTGGCCCTGATCATCTCCCGGGTCGTGTCGCCGGGCTCCAAGCTGTCCACCCTGGCCTGGTGGCACGACGTGACGCTCGGCCCCGACCTGGGCATCGACGATGCCACGACGGACGAGGCGTACGCGGCGATGGACTGGCTGGAAGGGCGGCAGGACGCGATCGAGCGCACGCTCGCCCGCCGGCACCTGGCCCCGGCCGCGAACCCGGCCCGGATGGCCCTGTTCGACCTGTCCAGCTCGTGGCTGGAGGGCCGGTGCTGCCCGCTGGCGGCGCGCGGCTGGTCCCGGGACGGCAAGAAAGGCACCGTGCAGATCGAGTACGGGCTGCTCACCGACCCCGAGGGCCGCCCGGTCGCGGTCCGGGTCTTCGAGGGGAACACCGCCGACCCCGCCGCGTTCACCGCGATCCTCGATGTCGTGCACGGCGAGTTCGGGCTGGCCAAGATGGTGATGGCCGGCGACCGCGGCATGATCACCAGCGCCCGCATCAACGTGATCCGCGAGCTCGACGAGACGTACGGGTGGATCACCGCGCTGCGCGCCCCGGCGATTCGCAAGCTGATGGCCGACGACGGGCCGCTGCAGCTCAGCCTCTTCGACGAGCAGGATCTGGCCGAGATCAGCTCCCCCGATTTCCCCGGCGAAAGGCTCATCGCCTGCCGCAACCCCGCCCTGGCAGACGAGCGCGCCCGCAACCGCGAAGACCTGCTGGCGGCCACCGAGAAGGCCCTGGCCCCCCTCATCGCCCGCGTGCGGTCCGGCAAGCTCACCGGCGCCGCCGAGATCGGCACGAAGGCCGGCGAGGCCATCGGCACCTGCAAGATGGCCAAGCACTTCACCGTCACCATCACCGATGACACCCTGACCGTCGAGCGCAAGCACGACCAGATCCGCGCCGAAGCCCGGCTCGACGGGATCTACGTCATCCGCACCCCCGTCCCCCAGACCGGCCTCGACGCCCCCGGCGTGATCACCGCCTACAAGAACCTCAAGTACGTCGAGCGGGACTTCCGGCACATCAAATCCGACGACCTGGACCTGCGCCCGGTCTTCCACCGCCTCGACAACCGCGTCAAAAGGCACGTGCTGATCTGCATGCTCGCCGCCTACCTGACCTGGCACCTGCGCCAGGCCTGGGCGCCGCTGACCTACACCGACGACGAACCCCCCGCGCCCGCCAGCCCCGTCACCCCCGCCCGGCGCTCGGCATCGGCCCAGGCCAAGGCCTCCCGGCAGCGCGACACGGACGGCCGCCCCTACCTCAGCTTCCGCGGCCTGCTCGCCCACCTGGGCACCCTGACCCGCAACGAGCTGCGCTTCGCCGGCACCCCCGCCACCGTCCCCGTCCTCACCGAGCCCACCAGCCAGCAGCGCCAGGCCTTCGAGCTCATCGGCACGGCCATCCCGCTCACCCTGCGCAAGTAGTCAGGAACCGCCGCCAGGCTCGGCGCGAAAGCCCAGGCCAGCGGCGGTCTCGGCATCCAAACCACCCGTAACTTCGGCCTAAAGGGCCGTGCGGGTCCGGAACCGGGCGGATGAGGGTGCGCGGGGGGTGCACCACCGTCGTTCGGGATTAAAGAAGGGTTAGCGGGTTACCTCGGCGCGGTCCTGGCCCCAGAGGGTGTGGAAGACGCCGTCGCGGTCCGTGCGGCGGTAGGTGTGCGCGCCGAAAAAGTCGCGCAGGCCCTGGATGAGGGCGGCGGGCAGGCGTTCGGCGCGCAGGGCGTCGTAGTAGGCCAGGGCGGCGGAGAAGCCGGGGACGGGGATGCCGAGGCGCGCGGCGGTGGCGATCACGGTGCGCCAGGAATCCTGGGCGGCGGCGAGGTCCTTGCCGAACTCCTCGTCGGCCAGCAGCGTGGGCAGGTCGGGGTTGGCCTGGTAGGCGGCGCGGATCCGGTCAAGGAACTTGGCCCTGATGATGCAGCCGCCGCGCCAGATGGTCGCGATCTCGCCCAGGTCGAGGTGCCAGTCGTACTCGCGGCTGCCGACGTCCATCATGTTCCAGCCCTGCGCGTAGGAGACCAGCTTGGACGCGTAGAGCGCCTGCTCCACCTGTTCCGCGAACTCGGCGCCCTGGGTGGCGGTCGGGCTGGGCCCGGGCAGGTGGCGGGAGGCGCGGCGCAGGTCGGCGTGGCCGGACAGGGAGCGGGCGAAGACCGCCTCGGCGATGCCGCTGACCGGAACGCCGAGGTCGAGCGCGTCCTGCACGGTCCAGCGGCCGGTGCCCTTCTGCTCGGCCTGGTCGAGCACGACGTCGACGAAGGGCTGGCTTGTGGCCGCGTCGGTGTGGGCGAGGACCTCGGCGGTGATCTCGATGAGGTAGGAGTTGCGCCGGCCGGTGTTCCACTGTTTGAACGTCTCGGCGATCTGCGCGGGCTCGGCGCCGGTGGCGTGCCTGAGCAGGTCGTAGGCCTCCGCGATGAGCTGCATGTCGGCGTACTCGATGCCGTTGTGCACCATCTTGACGAAGTGGCCTGCGCCGTCGGGGCCGATGTGCGTGCAGCACGGGGTGCCGTCGACGTGCGCGCTGATCGTCTCCAGCATCGGGCCGAGGGCCTGGTAGGACTCGGGTGAGCCGCCCGGCATGATGGACGGGCCGTTGAGCGCGCCCTCCTCGCCGCCGGAGACGCCCATGCCGACGAAGTGCAGGCCGTCGTTCCTCAGGGCGGCCTCGCGCCGGCGGGTGTCGTAGAAGTGGGCGTTGCCGCCGTCGATGATCATGTCGCCCGGTTCGAGCAGCGGGGCGAATTCGTTGATCACCGCGTCGGTGGCGTCGCCGGCGTTGACCATGATGAGCAGGCGGCGCGGGCGCTCCAGGGATGCTGCGAAGTCCTCCGCCGTCTGGGCCGGGACGAACGTGCCCTCCTGGCCGAACTGCTCGACGGTGTCGGCGGTACGCGAGGCGGTCCGGTTGTGCAGGGCCACGGTGTAGCCGTGGCGGGCGAAGTTGCGGGCCAGGTTGCGGCCCATGACGCCGAGCCCGGTGACGCCGATCTGCGCTTCTGCGGCCATGTGGTGGTGCGCCCTCTCCTGTGCGGGGTGGCCTTTGTTTCCCTACGCGGGATGCGGGGTCGCCCCGAGTGGGTGGTACGGATCACTATGCCACCTGGGGTCTTTGGCGTTGCGGCGGTCCGGAGGGCAGGTCAGCCGGGCGGTCCGGGGACGTACTCGAGGAGCCAGTACGAGGATGACGTCGGCCGGGCGGTCACCAGGCGCAGCCCGGCCGCGCCGGCCAGGGCGCTGAACTCCTCGGCTGACCGTTCCCTGCTCCCGAACAGCAGCATCATCCGCAGGTCCATGGCCGTCAGCTCCAGCCGGTCGCCTTCTTTGCTGACCACCCGCTCGACCACGAGGACCCGCCCGCCTTGCCCGGCGGCTTCGGCGCAGCGGCGCATAACGGCGACGGCTTGCTCGTCGGGCCAGTCGTGAATGATGTTCCGCAGCAGGTAGACATCGCCCCCGGCGGGCAACGGGCCGAAGAAGTCGGCCACGACGGGCTGGCAGCGGTCGGCGACGCCAGCGTCGTCGAGCACCCTGGCCGCTTCGGGCGAGCCGGATACCAGGTCGACCAGGATCCCGCTCAGGTGAGAATGGGCGCTCAAGATCCGCGCCAGCAGCGTGCCGGTTCCTCCGCCGACGTCTACCACGAGGGTTTGGCCAGCCCAGGGGTAGCCAGCCACGACGTCGCCGGCTAGCTCGGCGGAGTGCGCCTCCATCAGCGAGGCGAACGAGGCGGCCAGCCGGGCGTCGGCCGCCAGGTCCTCCCAGAAGCCGCGGCCAGCTACGGCCGGATAGGCGGGCTGGCCGGTGCGCACGGTGCTGAGCATTCCGCCGTAGGCGCGGTCCATCGCCCCTCCGGCTCCTTCCAGGTCAAGCCAGCGCCGGAGCCGGCTTGGATGCTCCTCGCACAGCCACCTTGCCGCATCGTTGACGCAGAACACCCCTGGGCCGGCTCGTCGAATACGCCCCTGGCGATCAGGAAACGGAGCAGGCAGCCCGTTGCGTCCGGGTCGGTGCCGGCGCGCGCGGCCACATCCGCCAGGGCAATCTGGCCGTCTGCGATCAGGTCGGCCAGCCGCAAGGTGGCAGCCACCCGCACCGCCCACGGGGCGGCCATGCCGGTGAGGCCCATCAGGACATCCCGGCCCGCCGAGTCGGCACGGTCCTGTTCTGGCACATCTCGCAGTCTACGAACGGCCCTCGGGCTTTGCTGAGGGACACGGCGGCCGTTTCGGATGTCGCCGGCTAGGCGCGCAACCTGGCGGGGGGGCTGGCGCATCTGGTAGGCGTCGGGTCTTGATGGCGGGCGGAGGTCGGGTGACGGCAGCGGAGGAGTTCACCGAGTTCGCGGTCGGGGCGGCGCCACGGCTGCGGCGGACCGCGTTCCTGCTGTGCGGGGACTGGCACACCGCCGAGGACCTGACCCAGACCACGCTGGCCAGGATGTTCGTGTGCTGGCGGCGGATCAGCAGGCAGGACGCGGTGTACGCGTACGCGAGCCGGACGCTGGTGAACGCCTACCTGGCCGACCGGCGAAGGCGGCGCAGCCGGGAGGTGCTCACCGGCTGGCTGCCCGAGACCGCGGCCGAGCCGGCGCCCCGCGAGGTGCGGATGGTGGTGCTCGACGCGCTGGCCACGCTGCCGCCCAAGTCGCGCGTCGTGGTGGTGATGCGGTACTGGGCGGACATGAGCGTGGAGCAGGTCGCGGACCTGCTCGGCTGCTCGAGGGGCAACGTGAAGAGCCAGAGCGCCCGGGCAACACGTCTCCCGCCGGCGCGGTCACGCCGAACTCGGCTGGTACGGGGGTTGCGGGCCGACCGATCGAGGCCGGGCAGTCCAACGGGATCGTCAGCTCCCCGGACGGCCGGATCCTCTACATCGCCAGCGACGTGTCAGGCTGGGTGCGGCCGATCTCGACCGTGAGCGGGACGGCCGGACGGCCCATCAGGGTGGCCGCCGACCCCGGGTGATGGCCTTCACGCCGGACGGGAAGACCCTGTACGTGGCCAGCGCGAACTTCGACCAGGGACCGGGTTGGGTGACGCCGATCTCGGTTGGTACCGGGTCGGCCGGGCGGCCGATCAAGGTGGGGCGGAGTCCCGTCGCCATCGCCGTCACGCCGGACGGCGCCGTGGTGTACGTCCTGTGCAGCGATCCCGGGGGCGTCGGCACGGTCTGGCCGATCTCGGTGGCCACCGGAAAGGCCAGGCCGCCCATCACGGTCGGGCGCGAGCCTAGCGCCATGGCGATCACGCCGTCCGGGAAGACCGTGTACGTGTCCAACTCCGGCTCGGACACGGTGACACCGATCGCGGTCGCCACGGACACCGCCGGGCCGCCGATTACGGTCGGGGCGAGCCCCGGCGATGGCCATCACACCGGACGGCGCGACCGTGTACGTCGTGGGCATCGGCGATCCCGGGGGCGCGGGCACGGTCTGGCCGATCTCGGTCGCCACCGGCCAGGCCGGGCCGCCGATCCCGGTCGGGCGGGAGCCTATCGGCGTGGCGATCACGCCGTCCGGGAAGACCGTGTACGTGGCCGACGGCGACTCGGGCACGGTGACGCCGATCGCGGTCGCCACGGACACCGCCGGGCCGCCGATCGCGGTGGGACCGGCACCGGACGAAGTCGTCATCACGCCGGACGGGAAGCGAGCCTACGTCCTGTGCCTCGGCGGCGGCGGTCCGCAGCGGGCCTGCCAGTGAGGCTGATCTTTACGGCCACCAACACGACGGGGAGGGCGGTCAGGGTCGCGGGCGCCGGTTTCGGGCAGATGGTGCTCGTGCCGTGAGCATGCTCGTGCCGCGCCGCCAGGCGCGGCGAACGATGGTGGGTGAGAGACGGTACGCTACCGGTGTCGGTCGGGCGTTCGGCCCGGTCGCTGCGGGCGTAGCTCAATGGTAGAGCTCCAGCCTTCCAAGCTGGTCATGCGGGTTCGATTCCCGTCGCCCGCTCCAGCTTAATAGCCTTTTTTCGATTTTGTGTCCCCATATGCCCGCGATTCAAGTCTTCTACCCGGGCCGCAAGCCTGTCCGTGCGATGTTTCTCCAGCTCAATTGCAATCCTCGAACTTAGTTATGTTAACGTGAGGGGCTGGTGGGACTACCCATCGTTCTACCCAAAATGCCAGCAGCCTTAAGGCTGGTGCCGCAAACTTGAATCTGCCGCCCGCTCCACCGTGATGTCCCAAAACACCGGCATGGCCATGACCCTGATTGGCCATAGGGGCTTCACCCGGCGGTCGCCACACTGACAAGACCGTCCAGTCCGAGGAGCTGCGGGCACCCCTGATGAGACGGGCCTGAACGGCGGGCATGGGCCGCATTGCCGGGCGCGGAGGGCTCCCCGGGGACCTACCCGCCCGACGGGCCGGGTGATCCAGACCGACCGTCTGTGCGCGGCAGGAACAGGACAGCAAGGCAAAGACCGCGGCCAGGCGCCGCCCGAGTCGGCGGGTACGGTTCAGCGCGGCAACCAGAACGTACCTCGCCAACGTTCCCGACTCGCCGAGCTATAAGGTCCACTCTTCTGCCGAAATGAGGGCGTTGCATACCGGGGATATTCGGCCTTCAGATTTTACGCCCTGTAGAGGCAATATATCTTCAAGACTGGTCACTTAGGAGACACGACCAAGTCGGTCGAGTACGTAAACGGTAGCCTATTTAGGAGCGCTACAGCAACGTGCCCATATCTTCCTCGGGAACTCTGGGCTCGCACATATTTACAGGCAAGCTGAGGCACAATCGGATCATCGATACGGAGATTACTGCTCGACCAGCCTGGGAATCATCCCAAGCAAGAGGTGGTCGTCATGGCTGGCTTGCACATCGACACAGCACTGCTGCTGTCTCTGTGGACGCTGTGGCTACTGGTGGCACTGTGGTTGCAAGAGAAGCAGCGCCGATGGCTTCTCGGTATCTTCATCCCGCTCGCACTGGTCCTAGCATTCGCGACTCACGTCACATGGCGCTCGTACCTGATGGTGTGGCTCGTGGTTCACATCGTGCTGGCTGCGCGGGCGAGCGAAGTTAATCGTCGGCATCTACTTGCTGCACTGGTCTCTTTCGGTGGCCTGGTGTGGCTGTGGCTCCAGGGTGGCGGCGCATACGAGCGGGATCTCGTAGGTGCTCTCCTTGCCGTCGGCCTCATCGTCTTTGGTTATGGCGTGTCCCGGCTGCTCGTTGCACAGTCCTCGGGCCAGGAGCGATCTCACACCGACGAGCAGACGAAAGAAGCACATAGACCTGCTGCGGAGCCGCGCGTGGCGCCCTCTCAGGGATGGTCACCTGAATCGGATGAGCGCACCGAAGATGTACTCCGAGGCCGACAACAGCCGGAGTGGCGGGCCGAGCGCCCGTCGAAGGATGAGCCCTCTGAGGTATCGGCGCAGGAACGCGAGAGCGGTGAGCGTGCTGGCTCTCGCGAATCTGAGGCCGATAGTTCAGTCGAGCCCGTTGAACAACTGCGGGCAGAGCCCCAGAGGCCGAGTATGCCGACGACACGTCCGAGGCAACTGACGCGCACGCGCTACGCATAACGACGGAAAAGACCTACGCCGAGCGGCTGAGATTCTCCGTTGTTGCGGGCGAATCCCCCTTTCCGACAGAAGCGTCTTTCCGCGTCAAGGTCGAGCGGGATATCGGTGAACTGACTGAGCGGCAGCTCCCGGGTTCCGGCGACGCATCCGCTGTGGCGGAGCGCGCAGAGCACGATGAGAGCTTCCGGGAGCGACTGACCGATGCCGCCGCAGACTACTTCGCCGGGAAGTACGGAGATCCTGTATTCGCGACAGTTACACAGGCATGGGTGACAGAAGGGGCGTTCCCCGAAACGGCATTGGCTGATGTCTGCAACCGTATAGGCGATGGGCTTAGTTCCGTCGTAGAGAGCCCGCTAGAGGCGGTGGGAACCGAGCTGCATATTCCCGGGCTTTTGGATGCGACCATGGCAGGAATCGGCACTAACCTTGTTCTGGAACCGGTGACTGGACCGCTGGGAGACGTTGCTCAGCTATGTGAGATCGTCGGCGTCGTTGTTGGGGTCCTCACGGGGTTCCACCCACTGGCATTGGCTTCTGCGAAGATGCTGGCTCATGATGAATTTCATAAGGGAGTAGCACGGGGCATAGTAGAGGCTGGGAAGACCATCTTCGGCAGGGAGGCGGAGCTAGAGGTGTCGGAAGAAAAACTCGAAAAAGCATCTACGCTCGACGAGCTGACCGAAGCCCCTGAGGCGGAGCCTCTTATATCTGAGGAGCCAATGATTGAAGTAGATGAACCTACGTATGAGGATTTCGCGATATCCGATCTGGAGCTCTCCTGGCCACCGCTAGAACCGGAACCCGAGCGCAGAATCTTTCCCGAAGACCCGCCGGAGATAGGAATAGAGGGACCGGGTATATGGTGAAGTGGAGTGAAGCCGCCGACCGCGACACGATAACGCTTACGGCAGGATCAGTGTCGCTCTAGCGACGATTTTCCGCGTTCTAGCGAGTCCTCGACTGTGGTGTCGCTCATGCGTACCCATCAGGCCGCCTGCGGGCCGCGATAAAAGCGGCGAGCGAGCGGCAGCCCCCACTCCGTATGAATATGCAGCGTCGCTGCGCGCGTAAAACGCGCTCTCTTGCCGCGGCCCGGGCATTGTGGTCACCGTCCAGGACGGCATGATGATTGCGGTCGGCATCGACTGTGACCTGAGCGCCGCCAGACAGGCATCCCTCGCCCCTGGCGGTGCACCGCGGCTGCGGCAGGACGGTTGCCGGGACCGCGGAGTACCGGCCCTTAGGCCCGCTTCCCGGCCACGGAGAACCGGTTACCCAGAGCTTGCCGGAGCGCGTTGGCGATCTGCTGATCGTTGTTTGGCTTTGCTTCCCATTCGACGATACGGCTGCCCGTTTCGGTCGTGAGGGTCAGCCGCTTCCTGATCCCTATCCCCCGGCTTGCCATCGTGGCCGAGGTGACCTGCATAGTTGGCAACATCCAGTTATCGGAGTGCTGGCGTGCCAGCTCCTCCGGGCTCAGCGAGTCGAGCCCCGCGTTCGCTGCGGCTCCGGCGCGGCGAGCGGCGGCGGATGCCGCGCCTCTGGTGGCAAGACCATCCAGTGCGCTCGCCCGCACCCCGACGAGGCAGTCATCGAAGATGACCAGGTTCTTACCGGGCACTGCTCGCCATCCGGTGTACACCCGAACGACGCGGCCAAGGTATCGGCTCATAGGCCCCCCTCCGACTGGCTGACCGTCCGAGTCTTCCCGGACGCACCGCTCATACTGCCACCAAGCGGGTCAGTAACGCGAGTATCGCGGCACGATTCATCGGTACGGTTCGGCGCCGGTCCTTTTCCAGACCCAGGGGCGGCCTTCCACCCAACCGCGCCGGCGCAGCTCCGGCGAAAAGGACCTGGCCTCATCGCCAAATGGGCCAGCAATTTACTTTGATCTGGATACGCATTGCGCGGACGCAGTGCGGCTTTCAATCCCCATTGCCGACCAAATTAGTCACCTGCCGCCGACAGAGTGCCGGCCCGGCGTTTCCGCCGAAACGCCTGGCGAAATTGCGTGGCACGTCTCCGCGGAAACGTCCTGTCATGCCGCGAGGAGTGCTATGGCCCGGTCTTGTTCTGTCGCGGTGACCACTGGCTGGCAGCAGCTCCGGCCGGCGACTGCACTCCGCGAGGCCGACAGCCAGCAACCTGGCGGTGTCCCGACGTATTGCTTCGTGCTCGCGAGCGCGGCCGCGAACGTGCCAAGCTACGTGGTCGACTGCCGCCGCCGATTCCAGCGCGGAGCCGATACTTGAACGATCGGCACATGTGGCGTGTCAGATCCGCCGACGGGCACGCACTATCGCAGCTTGGCACAGCCAGCACGGCGAATATGGCAGCCGGGGCTGCGGATAGCTTATGCTTTACCTTAAGGACTAGCTTAAGGATGGTCGGTGATGGTGGAACGGTTCGTGGGGCTGGAAGAAGCCCGCCCGGTCCTCGGGCAGCTCGCTGAGGAGGCGGCCACCGGCGATGAGGTATGGCTGACCAAGCACGGCAAGCCCCTGGCTGTCCTGCTGAGCCGTGACGCGTACCTTCAGCTCCGGCAGGCGGCCGCGCGAGCCGGCCGGGAAGAGCTGGCAGCCCGCGTCGCCGAGGCCCGCCGCAGGGTGGCCGAGGCAGGGCTCGATCCGGCGATCGTGGACGAGGCGGTCGAGGCGGCCCGGCGTAGCGCCTGATGCGGATCGTCGCGGACACCAACACGCTCGTATCGGGGTTCGGCTGGGGCGGGCCGCCAGGCCAGGTGGTCGATACCGTGCTGAGCGGCCAGGTGACCCTGGTGATCAGCCCTGCGCTGCTCGGCGAGCTTGCCCGCGTGCTGGCCTATCCCAAACTCACCGCCGTCTTCGACGACCCCGCCGCGCTCGTCGCCGCGGTAGCAGAAGCCGCCGACACCGTTGACCCGGCAGAGCGCGTGACGGTGCTGGGCGACGAACCTGACAACCGCGTGCTGGAAGCAGCGACAGCCGGGCGGGCCGACCTGATCGTGACCGGTGATAAGGCCATGCAGGACCTCGGTTCCTTCCGGGGCATCCCCATCGTCTCGGCCGCCCAGTTCGCAGCACGACTCCAGCAAGGTCACACCGGGCCACCCGGCCCGAGCGGGCAGGAATCCTGATCTCGGCAGTACGCTGCACCAGCCTGCACAGATTCCGGGCAGCAGCGATTTTCTACCCAAATTTCTACCCAAAAAGGCAGCGCAGCAGGGTGTAAGACCGTATCCGCTGGTCATGGCCGCAAACCGGAGTGGCCAACCAGAGTGTGTCACCAGCCTTCCAAGCTGGTCATGCGGGTTCGATTCCCGTCGCCCGCTCCAGCTTAATGGTATTTTTCGATTTTGTTTTTTCATATGTCAGCGATTCCGGTCTTCTCCCGGGCCGCAAACATGCGCATGCGATGTTTCTCCAGCTCAATTGCAATCATCGAACTTAGTTATGTTAACGTGAGGTGCTGGTGGGACTACCCATCGTTCTACCCAAAATATCAGCTGTCTTAAGGCTGGTGCCGCAAACTTGAATCTGCCGCCCGCTCCACCGCGATGTCCCAAGGCACCGGCATGGCCATGATCCGGCCATGACCCTGATTGGCTATAGGGGCTTCACCCGGCGGCCGTCACGCTGACGCGACCGTCCAGTCCGAGGAGCTGCAGGCACCCATGATGAGACGGGCCTGAACGGCGGGCATGGGCCGCATTGCTGGGCGCGGAGGGCTCCGGACCTACCCGCCCGACGGGCCGGGGGATCCAGACCGGCCGTCTGTGCGCGGCAGGAACAGCACAGCAAGGCAAAGACCGCGGCCAGCCGCCGCCCGAGTCGGCGGGTACGGTTCAGCGCGGCAACCAAAACATACCTCGCGAACGTTGCCGACTCGCCGGGCTATAAGGTCCACTCTTCTGCCGATGACGGGGCGTTCTCCGAGCGCATGCTGATGCAGGGCTACACTGAGCGGTGAGCATCAGGTCGGAGGTGTGCGGTGGGTGCGATTCTATGGACACAGGATGAGAACGGCTTGAGCAGGTGCAGCGATTATGTCGACTATGCACCAAAGCAAGTCATGGTTGGCGGATTTTTTAATTTCTACGAGCTTCATCTCGACCTTAGGGGCAAGCTCGTCTTCGTGCTGACGAAGAACGGACAGGTCCCGGTCTTCGGGTGCTCTAACAGCTGGGCGTCTACGAAGGGCGACACCGTAAGCGCCTCGATCGGGTTTTACGGTATACAAATCGGCCTATCCAAGGAATCGTCGACGACACTATCATATCCAAGTGGAAAATGTCTGGCCTGCGTCCCGCTAATGGAGCTTACAAACGCGAACCTTGTCGAGTGGCGTTACTATAATAGAAAGAAGCAGCTCAAGACCCGCTCGACTGTTCGGAGTGTTATTAGGGCACCAGATTGCTATGAAGTCTCTTACCCGGATTGCATGCCGAAGAATGATTGCCCCGGTTGCCCAGATAATAAATTTACGGCGTCAAGCCTTCACGAGATTGACCGACGGGCGACTGATGGCGATCAGCGGACTGTGAGCCTAGCGGTGGAGTCCTTTGAATCGACGGACGAGACATCAGACGGACTTCTTGGTGATTGTTACGCCTGGATGAATGCTTCCTTTGACGCTGAGCGAGCTGACGCCACGTCGGGGGTTTTCGTCGACGTTCCCTGGCGAGGTCTCACCTACTTGCCACCGGGCCCACTACCGGACGGCGAGGGCTTCTGGCCTGCCGCTATAATCTCGGCTGGACACGACGTTGAGCCACTCGGCGGCATCGTACTTCCTGCGGAGGAGGGCTTTCCGCTAGCCTTCTTGATGCCGAGGTCTGAACCTGTACTTTTGGATGTGGCGTATTTGCCGGCGGGACCACAGCCCCCTCAGGGGCTGCAGTTTACCCGATCGGCAGCCGCCAGCTTGGAATCCGCACCGATGTCTATATTGACTGCGATCATAACGCCGACGCAGGGCGTCGGCTTCTCTGGAGGCCGTCTCCAATTTCGGTTCAGGGACCAGCGGACAGACCGAGAGGCGATTTGGAGGATGCCTCTAGCGACGTTGGCTACCGATCCCCTCGGTGCTGGTTAATAAGATCACTGCGCTGGTTAATAAGATCACTGCGCACAGGTCGGCCGTATAACTTATTCGGCCTGCATCCGGTACGGGCCCCGGTGCCCGGCCGCCTCCGCCAGGGACCAGCAGTTCGCCTTCACCCCCGGCGCCAGCCCGCGCCAGCCCCCGGACGTAATCCAGCGCGGTCCCCACGCTGCGGCGCTGCGCCATCACCCGCCCCAGCACCGCCCTGACCTGCGCATCCGCCCTCGCCGAGCACCCGGACACGTCTTCTATGCTGGCCTATACGGCCGTGTCGTCGCTGTCTGTGGTCACACATCAGGCAACACGGCACGGCCGCCCCGAATTTCACCGGTGTAACTCCGCCGCCCGGCCGAACCCAGTTACTCAGCGTCACCGGCGCGGCATACCGGATCAATCCCCACCGCAACATCGCCAGCACTAAACGTGAAACCGCGACTGTACTACAGGGCTGCGGTGGCTTCACTCCCGTGCCGATGTGAGTGCGTTCTCGGGTTGTGTCTGGTCGCCGATTCCTAGCAGGCAGAACAGTGAACCTCGGCGGTCAGAGGCGGGGTTTCGCTGGCTGAAAGGCTAGCTGGTTCCTGGTGTTTGCCGCCCGCTTACCGAGGTGGGCCGTATCCGGATCCAGAACGGACGCTCCACGGCGGTGACCCACGGGTGCAGGCCAAGCTGGCTCAGGCGCTGGATCTCGGCCTCTTCGTCGACTGCCTCGGCGCGGCCGTTGACCAGAACGCTCCATCCAGACTGGGTTTGCTCGTCATATTCGTCGGCCTGGAATGCCACCAGATTCTGGCTTTCGGCCGCGGACAGCTTCGACCCGCGGGCTGTGCGGAAGACCGGGTCCTGGCCGTCCACAACATGATTTACCGGCAGGACCACTATCTCGCCGTCGGCGAAGAAGCTGACCCGTCCAACCGGGACCGTGGCCAGCAGCTGCAGGCACAGGTCGAACGGCAATATCTCGAGCCCTGCGTGATCGGTCGGGTATCGTGGCATGTCGCGCTCCGCTGGGGTAGGCCGCAGATAGCCCGGGGCTGCCGGGCGGCGCCCTGATGTGATCGGGTGCTGCATCTGACGGTGGGCCGCTGCGGCGGGTATGCGCAACGGGCTGAGGTCCCGGGAATCCAGGTCTTTCGGCACGGCATTCCATGCCGGCCGCATCGGATGTTCTGGCCCTGCCGGCCGCCCCCGGCCGCTGACCCTCCACGGCCAGCCGCAGCCGTGGCTGCTGGTGCGGCCGTGGCCGTGCGCGGGCCCAAGGTCCCCCTGCGTACCAGCCATTGGGCCCTAGACCGCAACCGCGGCCCGCGCGATGGTGGGCAATGGCGGCGCTGCCGTCACGGTGGCGGCGTGCTGGCTGGCGTGGCGGGAGCAGCAGGTGATCGGCAGGAAGCGGAACCCTTGGGCGTGGCAGGCCCCGGGACCGGCAGCGTGATCACCGCCGCGCCAGGACACTTTCTGCAGGCTGCATACGAGGAGGAGGCAGTGATGGCAGTGATCAGGTTCGATCCCTTCCGGGACCCTTTGGAGCGGCTATTGTCCATGGCCGCGACCGGGACGCGTGCCCCGCTCGGCATGCCCATGGACGTCTACCGCGCCGAGGATGGCAGCTACCACGTCGAGGCCGACCTGCCCGGCGTGGACCCCGACAGCGTCGAGGTGACCGTCGAGCACAGCACCCTGACGATCCGGGCCGAACGCAGCCCGCATTACGGCGAGAGCGAGCAGGTCATCGTCGCCGAGCGGCCCCAGGGGTCGTTCACCCGCCAGCTGTCCCTCGGCGAGGGCGTGGACGCGGAGAACCTCACCGCCAGCTACGCCGATGGTGTCCTCCATGTGACCATCCCCGTCTCGCCCAAGACCCAGGCCCGCCGGGTCGAGATCACCCATGAGCCCGGCGGCAGCCGCACCATCTCAGGGAGCACAGTTGAACAGGGTCAGGCGCCCGCCGACAGCACGGGCGGCGCCGGCTGAACATCCGCCTGATCAGGCCGACGCGGCCGATCACCCGCACCCACCAGACGCGTCCTGTCATGCCGCCGACCGGGCGGTTGCGGTGGACCGGTGCTTCGCCATCGAATGCCAGGGGCGGCTCGGAGCCCTGGGCGGGTCCATTTGGGCTCCTGCCGGGAGGACGAGGGCCCGGGAATGGCGGCCGAACGCCGCTGCCGGGTCCGCGGCCCCGCCCCCGATGCTGCGGGCGAGGGGTGCGAGGAGATGGGTGTCATCTATTACGACGCGCTGTTGCCGGTACGTGAGCCCGGGGCTGGGCTCCGGAGCGTGGTGGCCGGCCTCCGGCTTCCCTACCGGGTGCTCGCCTCGATCTGCGTGCCTGCGGGCCGGATCGTTCTGGCCTTCGTTTCTGATAGTGCCCGGCTCAGTGGCATGTTCGCGGCGAACTGGGCTCAGGCGGGGACGGATGCCGAGCCGGACGCCACGCTGTATGCGCTGGCCCGGCCGGCCTGCGGCTACGGGCTTGATAGAAGGTGGGACGGGGCGCGATGGTGGTCGCGGGATGGCAAGATGATGGTGGTCTTCGGATTCGGCTCTTACCGGCTGGCCAAGGTGTGCGTCCGGGGCATTTGCTCTGCCGTGAGCGGGGACGACATATTGTTCGTGCACGGATGTGCATTGTCGGTCGGTGCGGGAGCCGGTCGGCGGGGTGTGGTTATCACGGGGAGTTCGGGGGCGGGGAAGACCACGCTGGTGGCGGGGCTGCTGCGGCATCCGGAATATTCAGCAGCGGTGCTGAATGACGACTGGGGTGCCATTTCGCTGAGTTGCGGGGATTCGGTCGGCACGGGAGAAAGGATGCTGCACATGAAGACGTCCAGCGTGCTGGCCCTTCGCCCCGGCTTCTTCACGAGCGCGCCGGCGCGCTCGTATTCGCGTGATCTGTCAGAGCGGGATCGGGCTGCCCGGATGCTGGTGTCACCGGAAAGTGTGTACGGGACGGCATGGAGCACCTCGGCGACGGTGGTTGAGCATGTGGCCGTGGTCGTGCGGGAGCCCGCGGACTGGTTGCCGCCAGTCCGCGAAGCCGAGGCGATGAGGGCGCTCCAGAGCGAGGGTGAGATGGGTCTGGTTCACCATCACGAGGCGTTCTTTAATGGATCACTGATCCTGACGACGGAAGATGATAAGTTGCGCGAGGAACGGCACTTCAGGCAGCTTCTTAGTCGCACAACGGTGTCTTGGATAAATAATTGCGGAACAGCCGAGGCCCTGGTGGGCAACTTCATCTCCGCAGTCATGGGATGAGGTAGATACAGCATCCGAATGCTTCGCCGACCGATAGCGTCAGTCGGCGACGGCGATGCCGCTCACAGGCTTCTGGGCCGCGCTGCACGCCCCGTACACGCAGGACGTCTGTGATGCGGTTGACGAGCGCACTGGCAATCCCGCGCCTCATATAGCCCGGGTCCACGAACAGGTCTTCCAGTTCGACGGCGCCGGCGCTTTCGGCCCAGGTGGCGAAGCCGACCAGCGAGCCGTCCTCCTCCGCGACATAAGTCCGGCCTTCAGCTAGCCCTTCTGGCCCCAGGATCAGGTATTCCGGGTGAGCAAGAAGATTGTCGCTGTAGCCCCCGTTAGACAGCCAAGCGCGCCGGTAGATACTGGTCGCGCCGACGAGGTTGGCAGATGTTCCGAGCCGGATGATTCCCACAGTGTGTATCAAGCGGCTCGAGTCCGCACTTGACAGCCACCTGGACGACATCCGTACATGCCGCGAATCGGGCCGGGCGCGCGGCGCGGTGGTGTGGCTAGGAGTAACGCCGGGGATCGCCGACGATCCAGATCAGGTCGAAGATCCGGATCAGCTCGGCGGCGGCGTCGACGTGGAAGGTCAGCAGGCCCCATCCGGAGCCGAACACGGCCTGGCGGTAGGCCGGGTCATCGCCGGGCGGCATCACGACCGCGTCCCATGGCGCGTCCACTAGCTCCACCACCCGGGCCAGCAGCGCGTCGAACCCGTCCGGAGGCAGGCCGCGGAGCTGAACTAAGGCGTGGCCTTCGAACCGGACGCGGTAGGTCACCGGTTATTCAGGCGGGCGGGCCAGTCCGGGACGATGTCCTCGATGGGCACCGACCCTTCCCGGCTGCCGGTGCGCACGGCCTCCCGCACGCCGCCGAGCCGGACCTCGAAACCGGGCTCGGAGTATGCGGCCGCGGTCAGCCGCCACCGCCGCAGCAGGTCATGAAGAGCCCGGTATCCCTCGACCCGGCGGGCGGCTTCCGCTGCGGCCGCATACTCGGCGAGGAACTGCTCGCGGAACCGGTCGGGCAGCACGCGCAGGATCTCCACCGGGTCATCTGGATCGTGCTCGCGCACCGGCTGAGCGCTCATGCCAGCCAGGCTATCGCCCTCGCTGGCATCCGGGCTGGCCGTGCGTTCATTCAGAACCAGATCGCGCAAAGTCCAGCCGGCACCGTGCGAGCAGGTCCGGGCGCTGATTCTGACCGGGCCCGATGACCTGCCGGAGCGGTTCGCCAGCATTTACTGTTCTGGTGCTCAATAGTGGCCCGGCAGCTCAGGCGTTGGCGGCCATCGCCGCCGCCAGCAAGCCGCCGAGCCGGTCAAGATCTGCGCGCGAATCCAGGTGGAGCTCGATCCAATCCCGCCGCGACCGGTCAGGCCGGACGGCGGGATCCGCGCCGAAGCGGTCCTTGACCTGTGACCACCCAGCCCTCGTGATCCGCAGGTCGATCACGCCGGGCGCCTCCAGGTGGGCTATTTCCCTGCTGGCAGTGAACAGGGCTGGCTTATCGCCATAACGAGACCGCCGTTCCACTGCCGGACCCGCCGCGAGCATGGCGACGACGAAGGCCTCCCACAGCACGTCACCCTGATCGCCGCTCATTTCAACCAGGATAAGAGAACGGCCTTGAGGGTTCTCCCCGATCCGGCCGATCAGGACCAGATCAGATCGGCGGTCGACGCGCGGTTATCAAGAGCTTTTCGCGTCGTTGACCGCAAGGCAGACCCGGTTGCAGTCCCGCCGGTCAGGCCGCCAAGGACCTGAATGCCCGATCTGTTACCCGTACATTTAGGCATACCGCCACCCGATCGGCGCTAGTCGCTAGATACTGCCGTATTGGGTCTATTTAGCCGGTGTGGGGGGAAAGCGGTGGGTGGGGAGTGGTCTGGGAACCCCAACTGGGGGCTGACGTCCGGTGTCGTGGTGGCCGGATACCGGGTGGAGGAGCGGATCGGGGCCGGGGGGATGGCCGTGGTCTTCCGGGCCAAAGACATGGCGCTCGGGCGGACCGTGGCGCTGAAGATCCTCGCGCCGGCGCTCACCGGGGACCGGGAATTCCGTGATCGGTTCATTCGCGAGTCGCGGGCCGCAGCCGCTGTCGACCATCCCCACATCATCCCCGTGTACGCGGCGGGCGAGGCGGAGGGCGTCCTCTACATCGCGATGCGGTACGTGTCCAGCGGTGACCTGCGCGCGCTGATCCGCCGGGACGGGCAGCAGACGGCTGAGCGCGCGTCGCGGCTGCTGTCCCCGCTGGCCTCGGCGCTTGACGCCGGGCATCTCGCCGGACTTGTGCACCGGGACGTGAAGCCCGCGAACATCCTTATCGACACCGGCGCTCGGATAGCCGACCATCCGTACCTGGCGGACTTCGGGCTTGCGAAGGGGTCGGGGTCGACGGCCGGGCTGACCGGGACCGGGGAGTTCCTCGGGACGCTCGATTACGCCGCGCCGGAGCAGATCAGCGGTAAGCGCGCCGGGCCGCAGACCGACCAGTACGCGCTGGCGTGCGCGGCGTTCACCATGCTGACCGGCGGCGCGCCGTTTCCGCGCGAAGAGCCGATGGCGGTGCTGTGGGCGCACATGTCCGAGCCGCCGCCGTCGGTGACCGCGCTGCGGCCCGACCTGCCGCGGCGCATTGACCAGGTGCTCGCGCGGGCGATGGCCAAGACTCCCGAGGAACGGTACCGGACCTGCGGGGAGTTCGCCGAGGCGTTCAGGACGGCGCTCGGGGTCGGGACCATGGGGATTGGCGCTTACTCGCCAACGGAACACACGCTCGGTCTGCCTAGCTTCACATTCGCGGACCCGGCTACCGCTGGCGCCCCGGTGCCGGGTGCCATGCCGCCCCCTTTGCGGTCCGTGCTGGCCGCGGACCTGCCTGCGTCCCGCGTCTCTCCTGACTGGCCCGTGTCCGCTTCGCACGCGGACACGGTGACCTCACTGCCGCCGGGCGGCGCGCCGCGCCACGCCGGGGTACGGAGCGACGGGCCGGGTCTGGCCGCGGACATCGCCGCGCCAGGAGGACGGGGCGATGGCGCGCGGGACAAGAAGGTCCGCCTGACGCGGCGGAGGCCCGCTGGTCGCTGGAAGGGGCGGCGGCGCGCACTGATCATCGCGACCGCAGCGTCCGTGGTGGTGGTCGGCGGGGGCGGAGCGTTGCTCGCCGTTCACCCCTGGCTTCGCCCGCCGGTGCTGCGGCCGACCGGGCTGGCCGTCCAGGGCAAGACCACGAGCAGCCTGACCATCGACTGGTCTGCCCCCACCACCGGCCCGCTGCCCGACACATACGAGATCCTAAGCAACGGCACGGAGATCGGCACCGTCCCCGGCACCACCACGCACTACACCGCCAGCGGGCTCGCACCCGGCACCCCGTACCACTTCCAGGTCATCGCGGTCCGCGGCGGCGAGCCGTCCCCGATCTCGCTGGCGATGACCGGGCAGACCGCGTTGCTGCGGCCGACCGGGCTGGCCGTCCAGGGCAAGACCACGAGCAGCCTGACCATCGACTGGTCTGCCCCCGCCACCGGCCCGCTGCCCGACACATACGAGATCCTGAGCAACGGCACGGAGATCGGCACCGTCCCCGGCACCACCACGCACTACACCGCCAGCGGGCTCGCACCCGACTCGCCGTACCACTTCCAGGTCATCGCGGTCCGCGGCGGCGAGCCGTCCCCGACGTCGCTGCCGCTGACCGGGCAGACCGTCGCGCCACCGCTGTCTGACGCCAGGTTTGACTGGAGCAACAGCATCACCTACACGATGGAATCGCTTACCCCGGCGGACGCCGACTGGGACAAGCAGCCAGGGAACAGCTGGCAGGATCCGTGGAGCTTCACCCCCACATGCTCCTTCGGGCCATGCGACGCGACACTCAGCGGAGCCTATTCAGGATGGCCTTTCACCTCGACGCTGACCCGTTCCGGTTCGACGTACTACGGCACCGCCGAGATCAAGGGCTATTTGTACTGCATCACGGAGAGCAACGCCATCGTCGGGACCCTGACCATCCAGATCACGGCCAATTCGGCGGCCGCGCAGGGAAACCAGTGGGTAGTGAAGTCGTTCTCCGGCACCGCGACCTTCTACGAGCCCGCCGCGTATACCTGCCACAGCGATACGGCGCAGCTTACGGTCAGCAGCGGATCGGCAGGATAGCGCTTGCCACGCTGAGTGTTGCCTAGAGCTGGAGGGAGGGGTGTTGAGCGAGGACTTCCAGGCGCACCTGGCCGGGTTCAGGGTGGGCTCGCTGGTGGCGGGCTACCGGCTGGAGGCGCAGGTCGGGGCGGGCGGGATGGCGGCGGTGTTCCGGGCCCGCGACGAGCGGCTGGGCCGGCTGGTCGCGCTGAAGATTCTCGCCCCAGCCCTGGCCTCCGACCTGGAGTTCCGGCGGAGGTTCATCGCCGAATCGCGGGCGGCGGCGGCGGTCGACCACCCGCACATCATCCCGGTCTATGAGGCCGGCGAGGCCGGCGGCGTGCTGTTCATCGCGATGCGGTTCGTGCTGGGCGGTGACCTGCGGCGGGTGCTGGCGCAGGAGGGCGCGCTGCCGCCGGACCGCGCCGCCGCGTTCATCTCGCCGGTGGCCTCGGCGCTGGATGCTGCGCACGCCGCCGGGCTGGTGCACCGCGACGTCAAGCCGGCCAACATCCTGGTCGAAGCGCGCCGGGGCCTGTCCGATCATGTGTACCTGTCGGACTTCGGGGTGAGCAAGGGCGCGGTGTCGTCGGTGAGCCTGACCGGGACCGGCCGGTTCCTGGGTACCCCGCAGTATTCGGCGCCGGAGCAGATCCAGGGTCTGGCCGTGGATGGGCGGGCGGATCAGTACGCGCTGGCGTGCGTGGCCTTCCAGTTGCTGACCGGGGCGGCGCCGTTCGAGCGGGACCAGGGCATGGCCGTGCTATTCGCGCACCTGTCCCAGCCGCCGCCGTCGCTGGCCTCGCGGCGGCCGGGACTGCCCGAGGCCGCCGATCAGGTGCTGGCTCGGGCGATGGCCAAGGCCCCGGAGCGGCGGTACGGGTCCTGCCGGGATTTCGCCGATGCGCTGCGGGTGGCGCTCGGCCTGCCGCCTTACATCTCTCGCCGTTCTGCCCCCGCGCCCGGTCACCGACAACCCGGGGTAGCCTCGCCGCCACCCTGGTTCGCTGAGTCGGCCGGCACCGGAAGGGCAGCCTTCGCTGAACAGGCGGGAGGCGCAACCGCAGATCCGGTGGCCGGCCGCGCGCCGGAGCTCTGGCCCTCCGCCGCCGCTCCCGCCGTTACAGGTGCCACGGCGTACCGGCTACCGCTGTTGCGGCGTCTGCGACCGCGCCTGACCGGGATCAACGCGCTCATCGCGCTCGGCGTCGCGGCCGTGGTCGTCGCGGCAGCCGTCGCTTTGCCGCACCTGATCCGCACTGGCAAAGCCCCCGCAGATTCCACCCGGTCGTCGCTGGCGTCGCCCAGGGCCCTGCCGGGACACATCATCTTCCTCACCTCTGCCGCCAGCAAAGCCCACCTGTACTGGTATATGCACGAGATCAGCCCGTCCGGCGCCGGCAGTCGCCTGCTGCCGATCGGGGACGCCCTTTGCTGCTCCAGCCCGGCCCTCTCGCCGGACGGCACCAAGCTGGCGTTCGCTGGCGAGGGGATGATAACCGTCACCGATCTTGAGGGCCACCTGGCGAGGGGCGCCTGGAGCAACTACCTGAGTGGCCCCTTGAACTCCGGGATCGGCAGTTTCGTGGATCCCACCTGGTCACCCTCGGGAAACCGGATCGCGTTCCTATACTGGCCAGGCAACGGCCAAAGCCCGGAAATCCAGGTGATTAATGCGGACGGGACCGGGCGGAGAACTGTCATCAAGGGCAGCGAGGTAAACCTTCAAGGCGGCGACGACACCCTAGCGTGGTCTCCGGATGGCACCCAGCTCGCCTTCGGCACCACCCCGACCGGTACGGGGATCCATTCGGGAACCATCGCGGTAGTGGGGGTGTCCGGCGGCCAGGCGCACCCGCTCGTCACCGGCATTCCCGGCGGCGTGACCGGGCTGGCGTGGGCGCCCGGCCCGCAGCCCCTGTTCACCACCGCCAACAGGCCGGGCATCTGGGAGGCGGACGGCCATGGGGGCGCCAAGATCGTCCTGCAATGCGGCGGCTGCGTGTACAGTGACCCGTCCTGGGCTCCCGACCGGGTTCACTTCGCCGCGGTGCGCCACGGCAAGGGGGTGATCGTGGCCAGCGTCGATAGGGGCGTCCAAGCCACTATCGGGCCAGCCGATGTCATCTACGTTCAGTGGGGAGGACCGGATGAAGCACCCTCACCGCCACCCTCGGCCTCACCGGACCCGCCATGACCGACGTGATCATCCACCGCCTCAGCGAGCGGCCCGATCTGATCGACCGGGTGTACGAAGTTGATTCGGCCTGGCCGGAGTTCATGGGTGCAGATCCGGTGATGAACGCATTCTTTGGGCAGATAGCGCCTACCTTTCCGCACTTGTGCGCGGTGGCGACGGACGCCGGCGGGGCAGTCGCCGCCACCGCCCGGGCCCTAGCGTTTGCCCTTGACCTGCCGGGCCGGGGCGCCCTGCCAGCGGGCGGGCTAGACCGGGTGACGATTTGGGCGTTTGACGACCTGCTGGCCGGCCGCGCGCCAGACATCGCCTCCGCGGTGGAAATCCTGATCGGACACGCGTATCGGGGGAACGGCCTGTCCCACCGGATGCTGGCCGCCCTCCGTGATGCGGCCCGGGACGCCGGGCTAACCCGCCTGGTGGCGCCGGTGCGGCCAAACGGCAAGCACCGGTATCCGAACCTGCCGATGGCCGAATACATCACGATGGTGCGGGAAGATGGCTGGCCCGCCGACCCGTGGCTACGAGTGCACGCGCGAATCGGCGGGAGGATCAGGCAGGTAGCACCGGCATCTATGGTCATGGCTGGCTCGCTCGCGCAGTGGCGGGAATGGACCGGACTGCCATTCGACCGTACCGGCGACGTGATCGTGCCGGAGGCGCTGGTCCCCGTGCACTGCGATGCGGAACATGATCACGCTGTCTACGTGGAGCCGAACGTCTGGGTTGAGCACGTGCTAAGCGACGCCGGCTCGTCCGTGCGGCCATGAGTGCAAGCCAAGGCGCCGAACGACAGCCGACCGCACCAGCACGGTGAAGGCGGGACGCTTTGGTTTGAGTCTGGGCTCTGACATCCTGTGCACGTGAACGAGACCTGGGAACGGACGCCAGAAAGGAGCCGGCTATGGACAAGGCCCTCAAGCCTTCGAGGGTCCGCGTCGTCGCGGAGACCGCGATCGCATCGTTCGCAGGTGCCCTGGGAGTGCTCACCATCTTCTGGCACGACTGGATCGAGGCTCTGACGGGATGGGACCCAGATCACCACAACGGCAGTTTCGAGTGGATGATCGTGGCGGTCCTGCTGGTCGTCGCCGCTGCCGTGGGCGCTACGGCGCGGCGGGACTGGCGGCTCCGCGCCGCGGCCAGTCAGAGTCCTTCCTGAGGCAACACCCCGGCGGCTAAGGCGCCGGGCGGTCCAGGATCGGCACTTCGCTCTCGCGCAGCCTCCGCTCGAAATCGGCGACAGGTCCCTCCACGGCCTCGGCGAAGCGGTCGAGCTCGGCGCCGACCTGGTCGATCAGGTCCTCGGCCACCTCGCGGGTGGACCGGGGCACCGCGCCGACGCCCTCGGCGAGCATCAGGATGATCCGGGCCAGCCGCAGGTCGGGCTGGATCGGGCGCGCCGAGATCAGCCGCTCCAGGTTCCAGCCCTTCACGCCGGTCGCGGTCAGCTTGTCCTCGATGCCGGTGAGCACGTCGCGGAGTTCGGTGGCGGCCGCGGCCAGGTCTGCGCCTGGCGCGCCGACCGCCTGGCTCCCCTCCTCCGGGTGGCCGTCGGCGCCGGTCTCGGCCCCGTAATCGGCCCGTCGCCCCGGCCGCGGGTGCGCCGTCCGCTGCCGCTTCCTGCTCGGGGATCCAGCGGCCCAGGGCCTGGTTGATCCTGCGCAGCCGGTTGACGGTCTCGTTCAGGGCGGACCACTGCCGGTACGCCCTGGTGAGCAGCCGGTGCCGATCCTCGACGGCTTCGCGGGGCGGCTCGTTTCGCGGGTCCAGCCGGATTTCCAGGCTGGCCGAGGACTCGCTGTCGCCGAGCTGTACCCGGACCTGGTACGTCCCGGGCAGGGCCGGCGGAGCGAACTCGTCGATCATGTCCTCGTCCGCGGCGTCGACCACGATCTTCGTGGCGGGCGCGTGCGCGCCGTCCCAGGTAAACCGGTTGAGGCCGGCCCGCCGGGGCGGGTGCGGCGGCTCGGGCTGGCGCTCCTTGCTGTCTGCCTCTCGCTCCGGCTTCGGCTCCTCGTCCCGCGGCTTGGTGGTGAACCGCCGGATCTCGGCGCCTGCGGCGTCCAGGATCGTGATGGTGAGTTCCCGGTCCCCGGGCTCGGGCAGCTCGTAGAGGATGACCGCCCCGGCGGGCGGGTTGCTGCCCGCATCGAGCAGCCGGGCCTCGGACTCGTCGCGGCCCGGCACCGGCTGGTTCAGCACGGTCACGTTGGCCACCCCAAAGGCCCAGGCAATGGATCGGCGGGGCCCGCCCTCGGCCTTGCCTCGCTTGGCTTCGCCGCCGGGATCCCGCTGGCCTGCCCACCGCACGAACGGGTGCGGCGGGTAGACGCGGACATCGCCGGCCCTGCCCTCGTGTGGGTGATGGCCTTCGCCTCCGGCGTGCCCCGCATCGTCGGCCTGGCTCTCGCGCGGAGCCGGGCCGACCCGCAGCGCGGGCAGCTCGTCGAGGATCCAGATCGACCGGCCGTGAGTGGCCGCGACCAGCTCGTCGCCCTTGATGTGCAAGTCGTGTACGGGCACCACCGGCAGGTTGCCGCGGCAGGAGTGCCAGCTCGCGCCGTCGTCGTAGGAGACGTAGACTCCCGCCTCCGTGCCGACGTACAGCAGACCGGCCCGGGCCGGATCGGCCCTGATCACCCGGCAGAACTCGCCGTCGGGGATCCCCGCGTCGATCCGCTGCCAGGTGGCGCCGAGATCGGCGGTCCGCAGCAGGCATGGGGCGAAGTCGTCCTGCCTGTGGTTCTCGGCGGCCAGGTAGCAGGCCGCCGGGTCGTGCGGCGACGGCTCGAGGATGCTGACCACCGTCCACTCCGGCAGGTCGCGCGGCGTCACCTCCCGCCACGAGCCGCCCGCATCCTCGCTGACGTGCACGAGCCCGTCGTCGGTGCCTGCCCACAGCAGGCCCTGCCGCAGCGGCGACTCGGCCAGCGTGAACACCGTGCACCAGTACTCCGCGCCGATGTTCTCCGTGGTGATCAGCCCGGAGCTGCGCAGCTTGTCCGGGTCGTTGCGGGTCAGGTCCGGGCTGACCGGCTCCCAGGTGCCCCCCTGGTCTCTCGAGGCGAAGATGCGGTTACCCGCGATGTAGAGCAGATCAGGGTCGTGCGGGGAGATGAGCAGCGGGGTCGTCCAGTTGAACCGGTACCGTTCACCGCCGGCGCCGCCGCCGCGCCGCCAGTCCGGCCACACCCAGATCGACTCCGCGGTCCTCGTCCGGTGATCGTAGCGGGTGACCTCCCCGTTGTAGTCGCTGGCGAACACGATGTCCGGGTCGCGCGGGTCAACCGCGATGTAGCCTGACTCGCCGCCGCCCACCGGATAGAACTCCCGGCTGGTGATCGCGCCGGCCTCAGACTGGGTGGCCAGCGAGAGGCTGCTGTTGTCCTGCTGCGACGCGTAGACCCGGTACGGCCGGCGGGTGTCGGTGGTGACGTGGTACAGCTCGGCCGTCGCCTGGTTCAGCACCGGCGACCAGCTCTGGCCGCCGTCCAGGCTCACCGAGCCGCCGCCGTCATGGCCGAGGATGAGCCGGCCGGGCTCGTTCGGGTCGATCCACAGGTCGTGGTTGTCCCCGTGCTGCTGGGGGATCTTGGCGAACGTCTGGCCCGCATCGACCGACTTCATCGGGCTGTTCGCCAGCACCCAGACCGTGTCCGCGTCCGCTGGGTCGGCGAAGATATGGCTGTAGTAGAACGGCCGCCAGCGCAGGTCCCACTGCTCGGACAGCCGCAGCCAGTGCTCACCGAAGTCGTCGGAGCGGTACACGCCTCCGTCCTCGGCCTCGACGAGAGCCCACACGCGCCCCTCGCGCGCTGGCGCAGCGGCCACCCCGATCCGGCCGAGCGGCCCCTTGGGCAGGCCAGGCTTTCCGGACAGCTCGGTCCACGAGTCCCCGCCGTCGTCGGTCCGCCACAGCCCGCTGCCCTCCCCGCCGGAGTCCAGCCGCCACGGGAGCCTGCGCACCTGCCAGGTCGCCGCGTACAGCCGCCGCGGGTTGGCCCGGTCCAGGCACAGGTCGACCGCGCCCGCATCGGGGCCGCGGTCGAGCACGTGCTCCCAGCTCGCGCCGCCGTCCGCCGAGCGGTACACGCCGCGCTCGGGGTTCGGCCCGTGCGCGTGGCCGAGCGCCGCCACGTACACCCGGGCCGGATCCTGAGGGTCGACCCGGACCCGCCCGATGTGCCTGGTCTCGGCGAGCCCGCGGTGGACCCAGGTCCGGCCGCCGTCGGCCGAGCGGTAGACGCCGTCGCCGTGCGAGACGGTGTTGCGCAGGCACGCCTCACCCATCCCCGCGTAGATCACGTTCGGATTCGCCTCGCTGACCGCGAGCGCGCCCACCGACGCCCGCCTGAAGAAGCCGTCGCTGACGTTGCGCCAGCTCTGTCCGGCGTCGGTGGTCTTCCATACCCCGCCGCCAGTCGACCCGAAGTAGAACGTCAGCCGGTCTGCCGGATGGCCGGCCACCGCTACCGAGCGGCCGCCGCGGAACGGCCCGACCAGCCGCCAGCGCAGGCCGTCGAGCAAACCGGTCATGATCCATCCTCCGATCTGCCGGCACCGGCGGTGACTGCGGGACTCCGGCACTGGCGGGGCTGCGGAACTGCGGGGCCTGCGGAACTGCGGGGACTGCGGCGCCCGGCGGCGACTGTGCGGACACCTGCGCCGGAGCGACTTCAGGGAGGCTATCGCGCGGCTCCCGGCCGGTTCAGCCCCGGGTCCTGGCCGCGTGAAGCCATGAAGCTGGCCGGGGCCAGAACAGACCCGATGAACGCCGAACGGTGGAGGATCGTCTCGTGGGCCGGTCTCCGGCGCGAGGTGGGGTTACACTTCCGGGGATGACCGGAGAGGCAGGCCGCGGCCAGGCACCCGGCGGAACCGGGACGCAACGGCCTGGGCGCCGGCCGCCGAAGGCACCGCCGGAACGGCCGTCGCTCCGCGGCGGAAGCCCCGCCCAGGGTCGTGAGCTACGCGCGCAGGGGCGGGAGACGGTCCGCAAGCTGCTGGACGCCGGAATGACCGAATTCAGGGAGCGCGGATTCCATAGCGCTCGTGTCGATGACATGGTCCGGCGGGCCGGGGTCTCGCACGGCACGTTCTACTTGTACTTCGCCAGCAAGGAGGACCTGTTCAAGGCGCTGTTCCGGGATGCCCTGCACGACCTGGAAACGGTGACCGGGGACTTCCCGGTAGTAACCCGCGACGGCGCCGGGCGGGCCGCGCTGCGGAGGTGGGTGGGTACGTTCATTGACGCCTATGTGGCGCATGCGCCGGTGATGCGGATCATCATCCAGACCGAGCCGGTCCGGGAAGATGTCTTCGAGGACGGCATACGGCTCCTCTTCGGCCTGGCCGAAGCCATCACGACGGGCATGACGGCCGCCATCCGCGGCGCCCACGGCCCGCAGGAGAAGGCCGAAGTGACCGCCACGGCCTGCCTGCTGATGCTGCAGCAGGTCAGCTACCTGATCAGCGAGGAGATACCGCTGCCGCAGGGGATGGCAGAGCAGGTCGCTGACATCATCTACGCCGCATTTTCCCCCTCCCCGCTTCCGTGACCAGGCTCGGCGTCAGAAGGCCTTGATGAGGGTGCCTACTGTGACATGGGGGAAGCTCAGGCCGCGGAAGTTGAGCAGGGCGGTCTGCGAGTAGCCCAGCTGGAGGTACTCGGTTCCCGCCGGGCTTTGGACGGTCTCGATCGAGAACACCGACTCCAGGCTGAGCGGGTTGGCGTTGCTGACGATGAACGGGATGTTGCCGATCCCGCCGGCCCGTTCCGTCGAGGTGATGAGCCACGTGACGTGGGTCAGGACGTGACCCTGCGCGGCCTGCTCCCTGAGCGCCTCACGGAGCAGGACGTTGGGATCGGCGATGACCTCCTGAGTGGTCCCGGCCGGGGTGGGGACGGTGCGGAAGCGGGTGCCGACGCTCAGGTCGTACTCGGGAAACGGGTTCGGTGTTCCCGGCGGCGGCGGCTGCGACCCGACGGGGAACGGGACGGTGTTGGCCGGGGGGATGTCCGGGAGCTTGTCGAACACCACGTCCTGCGCGAACCCGACGGCGCAGAAGGAGGTCCCGTGCGGGATGGTCGCCAGCCGGGCGATGCTCGCGTCCGCGGTGGGTTCGGCCGTCGCCGGGATGTTGAGGAACAGGCCGGGCTCGATGTGCAGCGCCTCGCCGGTGGTGGCGTCCGTGACCCGGTGCAGGTACGTCACCCCGTACATGGCGATGTCGCCCTGGACGCTGCCGCGATTCATCACCGGCGAGCCGATCGTGGTGAACTCGATGGTCTCCCTGAGCAGGTTCAGCTCCAGGAAGAACCCGTCCGGGTGGCCGGCGGAGAAGTCCGGCCTGGCGGTCAGGCTGAACCCGGTGCCCTCCCAGAAGCCGGGCAGGTCCTGCAGCGGTCCCAGGTTCACGGCCGTCGCCCGCTGCGACGGCACCGCCCGCAACGAGCGGTGGCCGTTGGCGGCTCCGGTGCCGGGGCCGGTGATGGTCTGGATGCCGGTCATAGGAACTTCTCCAGTGCTTCGATCGCCTCGCCCGCCACCGTGTACGCGTCCGGCCAGCCTGCTACCGGCTCGTCCTCGCCGGGGATCCAGAACTTCCGCCTGGTCAGGTGCAGGGACTCAAGGAAGGCCGGGATCGCGTTGAAGACCTCGATCAGCAGCGGCCCGGAGTACCTGGGAAGGATGGTCCCGAGGAAGGTGTCCCACGGGATCCAGCTGTCGCGGACGGCCCCGCGGTCGGGGGCCGAGACCTGGACGTAGTTGAGGCGATCGGATTCTGCGAGCGCGATGACCTCTTTCTTGAAGGCCTCGGGCCCGCTGCTGCCCAGCACGACGTGGGCGCTGTCGACGACGGCGCCCACCTGCCGGCTGGGGACGCCCGCCAGGAAGGTCAGCAGGTCGCCGACCATGTTCGGCGCCGGTGTCTCCCAGTGGTCGACCGGCTCGATCGCCAGCCGGACGTCGCTGCTCTCCGCGTACTCGCCGAGTTCGTCCAGCACGGGCTGGGCGCGCCGGTAGCGGGGTTCGGCCCAGGCCTGCAGGGCGTCGCTCCAGATCGGCGCGCCTTCGTCGGTGGCCGGGAACACGTTGTACGGGAACACGATGGGCCCGGCCATGATCGTCCCGCCCAGGGCCGCGGTGATGTCCACCCGCGACTTGAGGTAGGCCAGGGCGGCCTCGCGCTGTTCCCGGTACGGCGACGTGGGGTCGAACGTCCGGGTGGCGGCCACGTTGGTCGTGAAGCCCATGTCGTCGAAGCCGGCCCGGTCCAGGGCCCGCTTCAGCCCCAGGTAACTCTCGACATCGGTGTGGGGATCACCACCGCCGTTCGGGATAATGGGCATGTCAAAGCCGGAGTAGCCGAGTTTCCTCAGCTCGGACATGTGCTGGATGATGACCTTGGTGTAGTCCGGGTGGCCGGGCCGCAGGTTGGTCGTGAACATGAAGAAGCTCAGGTAGACGTCCCTGGCGGTGCTCATGGTCACCAGCCGAGGACGTCGCGCAGGTACGCCCGGGCCTTGAGCGCGTACTCCAGGGGGTTCGCCTTCGCGGGGTCCTGCTCGGCCTCCACGACCAGCCAGCCCTGGTAGCCGGCGTCGGCCAGGGCTTGCAGGATCGGCACGAAGTCGATCGCGCCGTCGCCAGGCACCGTGAACACGCCGGCCTTGATCGCGTCCTGGAACGACAGGTTCTCCCTGCGCACGGTGCTCAGCACCGGCGGCCGGACGTCCTTGAGGTGGACGTGCTTGATGCGGTCGGCGTGGGCCCTGGCCGCCGCGAGCGGGTCGTCCCCGGCGAAGGCGAGATGCCCCGTGTCAAGCAGCAGGTGGACGAGACCCGGGTCGGTCGAAGCCATCAGGCGGTCGACGTCCGCCCTGGTCATCACGCCCGTCCCCATGTGGTGGTGGTAGCAGAGCCGCATCCCGGCGGCGGCGGCGATCTTCCCCAGCCGGTTGAGGCCGCCCGCGAGTGAGTCCCACTGCCGGTCGGTGAAGACCGGGCGGTTCGCGAACAGGGCGATCGGCTGCAGGTGCGAGGACCCGCCGAATTCGGCCACCACGATATCCGTGCCGCCCACCGCCGACAGGAAGGCGAGCCGGTCCTCGAAGACCTCGACGGTCTGCTGCTCCATGTCGCTGATGGTGAAGTAGGTGCTCACCCAGGGTTCGGATACCTGCAGGCCGCGCAGGTCGAGGGCGGGCTTGAGCACGGCGGGGTCGGTGGGGTACTTGTGGCCGATGCTGCAGCCTTGGAAGCCCGCGAGCGCCATCTCGCTCACGCACTGCCCGAACGGGATGCCGATGTCGATGGAGGGAAAGTCGTCGTTCCACCACAGCGTCGGCGTCACGCCGAGGCGCACCTGGCCCGGGCCGAGGTTTGTGATCACTGTCCGCCCCCTTGTCCAAGTCCCGCGGCCGTGAGCGGGGCTCCGGGATCCTCGATGCGGGGCGGCGCCGCCCACGAGCCGTACCCGGGCGCCTTCGCGCCGGGAGGGTTGGCGCCGATCGCCCGCCACAGCAGCCCTTCGGTGTAGGCGGCCGGGGAGACGACGAACGTGACGTCGCCCTCGCACGCGCCGAAGGTCTCCGTCCACTCCGCCGGCAGCTTGTACCAGACCCCGGAATACCAGAGCTTGATCACGTTCCTGGCGATGGGCCCGAGCTTCTCGCTGCTGAACACGTCCTGGTAGAGCAGCGCCGCCCGCGCCTGCGGGTCCGCCTGCGGTACGTGCTCGTAGGCGTCGAGGAGCTCGGTGAGGGCTTTGCTCCCCACCACGGTCGCGACCGTGGACAGGTACGACTCCGCCTGGCCGGTGCCGTACAGGTCCAGGGTGCTGAACGCCGTCACCTCGGCGGAGAAGTCCAGGAACCGCGGCAGGAGGGCGTAGTCGTTCACGACTGCGCCGCAGCCTCGAACGTGGGGCCTGCGTGCACCCCGTACCCGCCCGGCACCGGGTTGCGCATCAGCTGGAGCATGGCGTCCCTGAGGCGGAACATCCACCACACCGCCTCGATGAGCAGCTCAGGCTGACCGTTATAGGCCTGGGTGAGGAACTCAAGGAAGTCGGCGTACACCTGGTTGAAGCCCGCGGCGGCGGCGCGCAGATCCGACCCCTCGGGGTAGTTCGCCAGGCGGGCGTCCTTCAGCACCGGGTAGACGGCATCCCAGTCGGTGGCCAGCGGCGGACCGGTGGGGTGACCCGGCTGGTCGCCCTTCTGGTAGTACCGGCCGATCTCGAGCTGCTGGAACCGGTAGTAATGAGACAGCTCGCCCTCGTCGTCGTAGATGCCGCCGCCCAGGCCCTCGCCCTGTTCGGCGATGAGGCGCAGCGCGGCCAGAGCGGAGTCGAGGCCGGTCACCGGGATGACCTCCCCGCCGCCTGAGTAGTAGTACTCGGGCGTGACCTGGCGGCGGGGATCGCCGGTGAACAGCTCCTTGCCGTGCGCGGCGTACTGCGCGTGCAGGTACTGCACGCCGCGGATGATCTCCTCGTAGAACTCGCCGATGCTGTAGTACTGCATCCCGGGGTCCCTGGGACTGACGGCGAGCAGGTGGGCGTGGGCCGCCAGGTGCGGGCTCCGCCGGACCAGCCTGGCCTGTTCGCTGGGGGCCTTGGCGGGCCGCTCGATCTTCAGGAACGTGCTGACCGCGGCCTTGGAGAAGGGCTGCAGGCTCACCTGGAAGTCCTGCTCCCCGTCGGGCAGGTGGGCCGGGTACCTCGGGACGAACCCGTCCTGCGTGAGGTCGGGCTTGACGCCGACGGCGTTCATCACGTTCGCCACCAGGGTGAGGTGCAGCATCTCCTCGACGGCGACGACGCGGATGACGTGCAGGGCGTCCGGGTTGCTCCCGGGGTGCAGCGAGTACAGCGCCGTCAGGTAGGGCGGGATCGTGGCGTGCTCGAGCTGCAGCGCCGCGTACAGGTAGTCGCTGAGCTCCTCGATGGTGGTGATTGTGGGCTGATCCGTCATGTTCCTCACCTGCCGTGCTTAGCGCGCCGAGACGGCGAGCGGCGCCGACTCGGTGCGGAGTTGATCGATCATGTGCGTCGCGCTCTTGAGGCAGAGCGCGGCCAGCGTCAGCGTGACGTTCGCCGTCCCGATCGACGGCATGGCGCCGCCGCCGGCCAGGTACAGGTTCTCGTGGTCCCAGCAGCGCAGCGTGGCGTCCACCACCGAGTTGGCCTTGCTCGTCCCCATGACGTGCGTGCCGGCCAGGTGATTGCCGCCGCGGATGCTGTAGCCCTGGCCCTCGTAGGTGACGTAGCCGTAGTCCGACGGATCGTAGGCCGTGCAGTCCTCGGCACCCAGCCGCTGGAAGATCCGTCGGGCCAGGCGCCGTCCGTAGGCGACGCCTCGCATCGTGTAGTCGGGGATGCGGAAGGAGATGACCGGCCTCATGTTGCCGAGCTGGTCCTTGTACGCGGGGTCGACGGTGACGCGGTTGCTCGGGCTGGGCGGCACCTCGGTCATGAAGGCCAGCAGGAGCTGACGCGAGACCTGGCTGACCAGGGCCTGGCGCAGTTCTGGGCCGAACTTGTTCTGGTGGTCCACGATGCCGAGCAGGTCGGTGTACGGCGCGCCGGTCGCCCACCCCCAGCCGTCGTTGTGGATGTCGATGCTGAAGCTGGCGTGCTGGCGGCGGAACGACCCGCCGCGCAGGTCCACGATCCCCCCGGTGCAGTTGGTGCCGCGCATCGTCCCCGCCACTCGCGGCAGCAGGGCCCAGTTGAGCAGGTAGGCGTGGTCCATCAGGTTGCGGCCCATCAGCCCGCTGGTGCTCTTCAGGCCCGAGGCCAGCATGAGCCGGGGGTTCTCGATCGCGTTCGCGCACAGCACGACAATGCGCCCGCGCGCCGTCCCGGTCGTGTACTCCGCCGAGTGTGGATCGCGGTACACCCGGTACTCCAGGTGGGTCACCCGGCCCGTCTCGGTGTCGATGTGCACCTTATAGGCGACGGCCTGGGCCAAGAGGTCCACCTTCCCGCTGCTCAGCGCCTTGGCCAGGGTCTTCCCCGCGTGGTACTTGGCCTGGACCGGGCAGATCGGGACGCAGTTGTTGTTTCCCTGGCAGCGGCCCCCCTGATCGACTTGGCTGGTGCTCACCGCCCCGACGGGGACGTAGCCCTGGCCGCCGTCGTAGCCGGGGTTCGGGATCCCGTTGCGGCCCTGCGGGAAGGGCCGTACCTTGAGGGCGAAGCGCTCCCCGTCCAGGTCGACCGGCATGCCGTCCACTCCCCCGGCGACCATCGTGTCGAGGTAGGACAGCGGCAGGCCCCGCATGGGGTACTCGTAGCCCGGCGGGAAGGTAATGCCGAGGTAGGCCTGGTCCTCGACGTCGGCCGACACCCCGATCTCCCGCTCGGCCTGCCGGTAGAAGGGCTTGAGGTCCGGGTAGCCGATCGGCCAGTCCAGGCCGTGGCCGAACCGGCTGGCCATCTCGAAGTCCTCGGGGATCATGCGCGGCGTCTTGGCTTCCCAGTGCATCGTGGTGCCGCCGAGGACTCGGGTGTAGACCGTGTCGGTGGAGTACGGGCCGGCCTGCACCAGGTAGGTCGAGGCATCGGTCTCGCCGGGCGTGATCCGCCCCGCGTCGGTGCTCCTGGGCATCGGGGCGTTGGGATTGTGCCGGTACGGGGCCTGGTTGTCCTTGTCGGCGGCTTGGTAGAACCGCGATAGGTAGTTCTCGTACCCCGCGAGCGTCAGGTCCTCGGCGGGACCGGCCTCGAGGATCAGGACCCGCTGGCCCGCCTGGCTGAGCTGGTCGGCGATGAGCGATCCCGCGATCCCGCCGCCGACGATGACCGCGTTGTACATGACGCCGGAGGCGGCTTCGGGATCGGTGCGGGTGGCCGCTCCGTGCGGAAATATCACTTCGCCTCCCTGTTCCCTGTTCTCTTGCTCACTTGGTCAGCTCCACGAGCATGTGCTCCGCCGTGCGCAGGGTGAGCGCGGCCATGGTCAGGGTGGGGTTCGAGGTTCCCATCGTCGGGAAGCTGCCCGAGCCGACCAGGTAGAGGTTGCGGTGTTCCCAGGAGCGCTGGCCGGGGTCGACGACCGAGTCCTCCTTCGAGCTGCCCATGACGTGGGTGCCGGCGAAGTGGCCCATGCCGTGGTAGCGGAACACCGTGCCGTTGTAGGCGGCTTCCGGGAACCAGGCGCTCGTGTCCGGGCCGGTGAAGTCTTTGATGCCGGCCTTGGCGAACACCTCGCGGTACACGCCGGTCGCGGCGGCCATGCCCGCGAGCGTGTAGTCGTCGACGTGATAGCTGATCACCGGGCGCGGGTTGCCGAGCGGGTCGACGTACCGCGGATCGATGCCGACGGTGTTGGCGGGCGACCGGAGCTGCTCGACCGCCACCGAGAACCGGACCTGGCGGGGCAGGGTGGCGGCCAGCTGGTCGCGCAGGTTCGTGCCGAACAGGCCCTGCCGGCGCACCGCGTCCGCGACGGTGGTGTCCGGCGCGCCGGTGGCCGGCCGCCAGCCGTCGTTGCCGATGTCGAACCGGAACGCGGCGTGCGCGGCGCGGAACGCGCCGCCCCGCAGGTCCTCGATGCCCGAGGTGGACAGCGGGCCCCGGTAGGCGCCGGCGGGGACCGGTGAGAGCCCCCAGGCGTAGAGGGCCGGGTGGTCCATCAGGCCCTTGCCGACCAGGTTGTTCGTTCCGCCCAGCCCGGACGCGAGCATCAGCTTGGCGTTCTCGACGGCGTGCGCGGCGAGCACGTAGGCGCGGCCGCGGGCCAGGTGGACGGTGTGCCGGGGATCACTGGGGTCTTCGTAACGCTGGTACTCGATGCCCTGGACCATGCCGCTGACCGGGTCGACGAGGATCCTGCTCGCCACGGCCTGCGTGATGACGTGCAGGTAGGGGCGTTCGGCCTGCGCCAGGGTCTTGCCCGCGTGATACCTGGCCTGGATCGGGCAGATCGGGGTGCAGGCCGTGTTGCCGGCGCACCGCTGGCCGAGGACCTGCGCTTCGAGGCGCTCGTCGACGGCGCCTTGTGGCTGGTAGCCGCCGCGCGGGATCGAGTTGCGCGCCGCCGGGTAGCTGCGGACCTTGAGGGCGACGCTCTGGCCTGCGACGGTGACCTGCATGCCGTCGACGGCTTTGGCGAGGAGGTGGTCCGAGTAGCTGGGGGGGACGCGGCGCATCGGATAGTCGTAGCCATCGGGAAACTCGACGCCGAGATGGGCCTGATCGGCCACGTCGGCCGACACGCCGATCTCCCACTCCGCGCTCCGGTAGTACGGCTCGAGGTCGGCGTAGCCCAGCGGCCAGTCGCGGCCGACGCCGTAGCGCGACCGCAGCTCGAAATCCTCCGGGAGCATCCGGAGGCTGACCCCGAGCCAGTGCAGGGTCGACCCGCCCAGCAGGCGCGAGTAGCTGCTGGCGTACTTGTGCGGGCCTTTCTGTACGAAGTAGCCGCCGCCGGTTCGGACGTCGGCCGTATCCGGCTGGGGGGCGTTTTTTGCGGGGGGCCAGGCTGACTCCGGGCCCTTGCCCGACGCGGAATAGAAGTGGTCCAGGTGCCGCGTGTAGCCGTCGAACGCCGACGCCGTGCCCGGCCCGGCCTCCAGCAGGAGCACCCGGAGCCTGGCCCGGGTGAGGTGCTTGGCGAGCAGCGCCCCGTTGACCCCGGCGCCCACCACGACGACGTCGTAGGCCTCGTCACCGGTCATCTGAGGGCCCCTTCCGGCGCGGCTTCCTTTGCGGTTTCCGGTGCGGTTTCCGGTGCGGCGGACCACGCCCCGTAGCCCTGCTGGAGCGCGCCGGCCGGATGCGCCCCCGCGGCGACCCACTGCAGGCCGGCCTGGTAGGCCTCGGCCGAAAGGACGCGGTCCGTGTCCAGCGGCGACGTGCCGTAGGCCTCGCGCCACGCGTCCGGCAGGGCCGTCCAGGTCCCGCAGTACCAGACCACGATGAGGTTCCGCGCCACCGGGCCGAGTTTCGGATCGTCGAGGATCGCCTGGGCGACGGCGGCCTCGTGGGCCTCGCGGTCGGCTCCGGCTCCCGGCGGCAGGCGCCCGAAGGCGTCGAGGAGTTCGTCGATTACCCCCTCGGGCAGCGCGGCGTCGATAGCGCGCAGGTAGCTGCTGACCATTCCCGTGCCGAGCAGCTCGATCCGGCTGAACCCAGTCAGCAGCGCCGACAGGTCGGCAAACTGGCCGGCGCGCCCGGTGTCTTGTGGCTCTGGCACGGGTTCAGCCCTGGACGTCGCGGGCGGTCTTGGCCCGGACCGCGGACAGGAACGCCGCGTAGCTCCAGGTCAGATCCCGTACGCTCTTGGCGAACCCGGTCGTGCCGTCGAACTGCTCGCTGAGCTCGAGGTGGTCGCTGTGGTAGATGACGGCCTGGAGCATGGCGTCTCCCGCCCGCCGCAAGGCGTCGACCGCGTCCGCCGGCTTTGCGTTGGCTTCGATCCCGACCTGGCCGAAGAACTCGCCCGACAGGTCGTCATACGGGACGGCTTGCGCGCTGGCGATCTCGTTGGCCAGGTTGTAGTACAGCTCGGCGAAGTTGCACGTGCACAGCGCCCAGGGGTGCCCGCCCGGCACCGGGTGAGCAACGTCGCCGTCGTAGGCGTCGCCCGGGTAGCGGCCCAGCACCGGCCCCACGCCGAGGCTGGCGTCGGAGGCGTTGATCGGGAAGAGGACGGCGGAGCTGGGGTCGGCCCATTGCCGGCGAAGCTGCGCCGCGGTGGCGAGCAGCTTGGTGTCCGTGCACGGGACGGCGCCGTAAACGCTGGCCATCACGATGTCGATGTTCGGGTCGTACCCCGGCGTCACCGGTACCGGAGAGCCGCCGCCAGGGGGTGCCGCAAGCACGCTCAGGTAGCAGGTGCCGTTCCAGTGGCCTTGCAGGGCGTCCTCCATCGAGGCCATCGCCCCGGCCGTGCCGGCCGGGACCCTGATCCCGTAGCTGTTGGACGAGATCGCCTGCAGGCACCTCAGCTGCACCGCGGTCACGAAGAACGAATAGCCCCAGTGCTCTTCCCACAGGTTGAAGGTCGGATCCTGGTAGGCCCCGAGCAGGAAGCTCAGGTTCTTGGCGATGACCTTCTCCGCGAGTGCCTGGGTGGCCTTACCGAGCTGCGGGAACGCCTGGAGCATGGCCAGCGTCTGCACGGCGGGCCCGTCGGCCTGCTCGGTCCACGGGCGGGGCTGGCCCTCGACCGTGAAGCACGCGTGGGCCAGCGTCGGCGCCGCGTTGTCCTGGCAGACCTTGGCGAAGTTGACGTAGTCGATCAGCGGCTGGACGCCCGTTCCCGGTGTCGTCGGGATGGCGGCGGCGGCCAGCTCCATCGCGGTGATGGCCGCGTCGCGCGTCCAGTTGAACACGTAGTCCTGGTCCACGCCCGGCTGATTGGCCGGGTACGAGGGAGCGGCGATGACGCATCCCGGCTTCGAGAAGCTCGCCGGGTCGGTGGGATCGGTGATCGGGAGGCCGTCACTGCTCACGTTGCGCAGCATCAGCGAGAACATATGCTGCGCGATGGCTTGGAGGTCGACCTGCTTCAGGGCCGTCTGGACGCGCGCCCTGGGCGATTCGGCGTGCCTGGCCGATCTCGTGCGCTGGGACGGGATGTCCGACCCCACGAGCATTGCTGTCATCTATGATTCCCCCGTTATTCGACCGGTCCCGCAGCCGACGAGACCACAAATGGCTAATCTAGGCTGCTGAGGCAGAACCTAATCCAAGGCCCATGCGATCCGGCCTTCCCCGAAGGCATTAGTCGCGTGCACCAAGCTCGGTTGCCTTTAAAACCGAACGTATACCGCTGGGCAGCCATTGGGCAATACCCGAAATATCATCGGGTATAGATGTCCCGATTCAACGGGCTTGCGCCCGCTTCCGCCTATTATGAACGCTGAAGGGACAATATGTCCATCGCGGGCGAAGGGTTGCCAACAAATGCCATCTCAGTATACTGACCAGAGATGCGCCGGGGCTGTTGTTACAGGAAGCCGAGGCTCCACGGACTGAGTTGCTCCGGCCGTTTTGGCATAAGATACGGTGTCCGGGGGACATAAATGGGCTTCTCCGAAATCACGATCCTGCTCTGTGTGCTCGCCGTGGTCTTCCTGAGCGTCCATCTCATGCACACGTACTGGCCATACGCGAAACGACGAGAGCACAACGATGTCGCGGGATTCGTCTTCGCCGGGATCGGCGTCATGTACGGCGTGCTCCTGGCGTTCGTCGTGATCGCGGCGTCCGATGGTCTCGATAACGGGCGCAATATTACGTACACCGAGGCCAATGAACTGGCCAACGTCTACTGGTTGTCGCGCGGTCTTCCCCAGCCTCAGAGCGCGGCCATCGATGGGCTGGCCCTGAATTATGCGCGCACTGTGATAGACACTGAATGGCCGCTGATGGCAAAGGGTGAGAGCTCCGGCCAGGCACAGCTTCTCCTCGACAGGATACGCGACGACGTGCTGGGGTTCACGCCCACCTCTGATCGGCAGGAGGTCATCTACGAGCAGGCGCTGACCAGCGTGGACGCGCTATCGGCGGCGCGGCGCGACCGCCTGGTGGCGATGAACGACACGATACCGGAACCAATGTGGATCGTGCTCATCATCGGCGGTTTGATAACCGTCTGCTTCTGCTTGCTCTTCGGGCTGCAGAACAAGATCGTGCACGCCGGGATGGTGGCATCGCTCGCGGTCTTGGTCACGATTTCGCTTATCTTGATCAAGAATATGCAGTATCCCTTCGCCGGCGACCCGCATATCGGTCCCGAGGCGTTCGAGATATTCCTGGCCCAGGTCCGTCAATAGCGCTCCCCGGGCTGGCGCCCGCGTCCGGGGAGATATTGTTGTGGTGGGCGGCGTTATCGGTCCTCGCGAGCCCAGGCAATCTCGTTGACCACGGTTGCTCCGCCGCTTACCTGCATCGGCGGCGTTCGCAGGACAAGCTCGCCGCCCTCGAACGTGAACGGCCGGACCTGCTTCTGGGTGGACCAATCGGGGAACAGGCTGCCCTCGATGCGGTGAACAACGCTCTCGTCCTGCACTTCATAGGTGCCGAAGTACGCGAGGTAACTGGAATACGCGTCCGCTCGCGCCTGCGCGTCGCCGCCCAGGGGGTCGCCAGCGGCCAGCGGCGGCCGGTTCGCGCCGGAAATCTGCACCGCCATCCTGCCGTCCGGCGTGTAGATAAGCTGTCCGTGCGCATTGGTCCCGAGCGGGTAGCTGATCGTCCCGTCCCCGGTGATTCTGCGCCACGCCACGAGCTTCCAGGTTCCCGCCAGCCAGTCAGCCATCCCAGCATTTTCCTATCGCCCGCGCGCAGTGTCAATGAGCGGCCAGTTTACCGGCGGATCACTCCCGAATTATCAGACAATATCGGAAGATAATTGACTAGAACTATCATCCGGGGTCTAACCCGATTTCGGCGGGTAAGCCGACCTGGACGAGCTCTACAGGGGTTAGGTCCGAGCGCGCTGGCGGCCTTGGCTACTGGCTTACCGAAATCATCGAGAAGTTCGCGCGCCCCGGGCCCTTCAGGTCACCGACATAGTGCACGCTGCCGAGGTGGAGCATCATCCCGGCCCAGGCCCCGCCGTCGCTCGGCCACTTCATCGCCGGATATGAGTTACACCGGACGCACATCCACGTGTACTCACCCGGGGCCTGCGCGCGAAGATTCCCGGGCAGCCACGCTGGCTGGTCGCCGCTGATCTGCTCGACATGATTGTGGAGCGAGCCGCAACCTTCGACGTCTGCCTTGCCGCACATGTCGCAAATGACGATCTTCGGCTTCTTGCTGAACAATCCCATGGTTGGTTCCTTTCTCTAGCGTCGTTCCGCGGCGACGGACGTAGCCATGGCCAGGGCGGAGGCCACGTCGACTCGGCCGGCGGTGCTGTCATGGATGACCATGGCCGGCGAGAGGTGGGTGAGGCAGTCGGCCGCGCTCCGCGCGATGCTCTCGTACGTTCCCTGACCCGGGAAGCCGAGCCCGGCGTCCAGCTGGGTCGCAGCGTTCATGGTGGGGAGCATCTGGTTGACGAAGAGGTAGGTGAACAGGAAGATGCGTCCCGCTAGCGCGTACTCCCCGCAGGCGTTGGCGAGGCGGGCCGCTTCCGCCCACCAGCGCCAAGGCCGGTTCACGATGTCTTCGGTCTGCCTTCCTGTGCCGCTTTCCCCGAGCAACGCTTCAAGCCCACGGAAGCCGCCAAGCTTGGCCACGGCGTCGATGCAGGCCCACGTCGCGTCGTTGTTTCCCATAGCGGCTTCCCAGCGGTCCATCAGCTTGGAAGCCGCCGACAGGTCCGTAAAGGAAAGGGTCGGCGGCAGTTCGGGGGCACCGGCGGCCGCGGCACCCTTGGACTTACGGTCGAACAGGCTCATCTGCGTGTCCTCCAGTGCGCGTTCTGAACTAGGGATGAGTTACAGCTGGCTCTTGGCCAGCGCGATGAGTTCTTCCACGGCAGCCTCCTCCGTTTGCCTCTGTTATTACTGACGGACCGGCGCCCTGCTTGCGACAAGGGCTGTGCCTGCTTGTCAGCCGGAGCTGGCGAGCAGGCGAACGGCAGCGGTGAGTTCCACCGCCAGCTGCTGCAACTCGGCGAGGGCCTGCTTGGCGTCGCCGACGATCAGCACAGCGTGCCGCTGGTCGAAGGCGCGGCGGGCCGGGTCGTCCCATTGAGCGCGAGTGTCGGCAAGGTTCCGCTCTAGGGCGCGCACAGCGTCGGCGAACGCGGCCGCCGCGGGGTCGAGGGTCAGCGCCATCAGCCACCCCACTTCGCCGGGAGGCGGGTGATGCCGAGCTCGCGGGCGATCTCAATCCGGTGCCGGCCGCTACCCACGTGTAGCGTGCCGTCCGGACGCCGGTCGATCTGGATCGGATCCTGGCCAAGGAACATGTCGTAGACCTCGGCGTAACTGCGCGGCGGCCGCGCGGCGCGCGCGGCGTCCCTCGCGGCGAAGTCGTCGCGGGTCATCCCCTTGTCAAGGCCCGGGCGGACCACCTCGTCCCACGTGGTGACGGCCCACCGGTAGTCGGCCCGGTTGAGACCGCCGCGCCCGAACTTCCCGACGATCGGGTTGTCGGAGTAGTCGGCCAGCACAACATCGAGATCGGCGAACCCGCGATCCGCGAGCCACGACGCGCCGCCCGTCCCGCCGTCCAGGGCGCTGCCCGCAGCGTCGCCGAGCGCGAGCCCGCCCAGCATGCGAGCCGCTCCGCCCCCGCCGACGAGACCGGCCGTGCCCGCGCCGACGCCGGCTTGCCGGTAGGCGCCGAGTTCGCCGCCGCGCCGGACCAGGTCCGCCCGCGCCGCCTCGGCGAACGCCTGGGTATTGCGGACCTGCGACCACTGCAGGGCAGCGACTCGCGCGGCGACGCCGGCGATGCCCGCGGCAGCGCGCTTACCCGTTTCCAGGGACTCCTTCGCGCGGGCGAGGTCGGCCGCGACAATTGCCTTCAGCGGCTCGTCGTCGCGGAGCACGGCCAGCGCGTCAGTGAGTTCCGACACGCGCCGCGCCCGCCGCGATACCTGCGCGTCGGCCTCGGATTGCGCGGCTCCGGCCGATGCCATCGCGCGAGCCAGTACCTCGGCCGACGCCTCGGCCCACTGGGCGACCGCGGCATCGACAGCGGCGAGCGCCTCGTCACGAGTACGGATCTCAGTCACGGCGAGCTACTCCCGGAACCTATCGAGGGCCTCGGCCTTCTTGCGCAGTTGCGGGACGTAGGTGTCGCGCAGCCGCTCGGTGAAGCCGCTCAGCGCCCGGACAGTCGCCTGAAAATCCTCCTCGAACCGCTGCCGTTCGCTGTCCTGCCAGCCGGTCGCATCCAGGCTCCGGCGCAGCTGGCGGGCAATCGACTCAAGCTGGCCAGCCGATCCTGACAGCGCCGAGGCGAACTGGCGCAGCTTATCGGGATCGGCCCTGACGTCAGGCACCTGCACTCCTCCACGGGTCGAACGGCGGGGCAAGGCCAGGCCCGCCCGGCGCCGGAGGGCCGTCGAGTACAGCGGCGAGCCATGCCGGAGCGGGTGGCGCGTACGACATGAGCCGCATGAGCACGCCACGGTCGTCGTTGCCGAGCACGAACTGGCGGTCCCTGATCTCGGCGGCCCGGTCGGTGCCGAGCAGGGACAGCGAGTCGTCGGCGCTCAGCTTGCCGGCCACCCGCCAGGCACACTCGCGGATCATCCGGGACGAGAGCCGCCGGGTCGCCCCGGCGACGGTGTCGGCCCAGATCCACGTGTGCACGCCGACCTCGGGACCTTCGCGCAGCACCTCCTCTAGGGCCTCGGCGAGCTCAGGATCGGCGTCGACGGAGCCGAAGTCGGAGTCAAGCTCGCGCGCGCGGTGTACGCCGAACAGGAAGGTGACCTGCGCCGGCCGGAGCAGGTCGTCGTGCGCGATCCGGTCACGGACCTCCTTGCGCAACTCCTCCATCAGGGGCGCGAACGCCCGACGGCGGCGCAGCGTGATCCGGCCCCGCTCAAGGAGCGGCTCGAGCAGTTCGTCCAGGCCGTCGTCGGCGGGCATGAAGTCGATGATGTCGATCCGTGCCGGACCGAGTACGGCGGCCGAGACGCAGGCCGCGAGCAGCCCGCGGGCTGGCCCGCCGACAGCGCCGCCGCCGTCCCCGTCGAGGTCGCGGACCACCGTCAGGACGTTCGCCCCCGCCTCGCGGCGGAGCTCGATATCGCCGCCCGCTGCAGTCGTCATCGGTACGCCGGCTCGTAGGAGCACCGTGCCCGCGCGGCCCCGGCCCGCCGCACCGGCCGACGCCAGGAGCGACGCCCGGAAAGACGCCGGGGCAACCGAGTCCAGCCGGACGGACGCGTTGCCCTCGAACACGGTCGGGCGGCGACTGAATCCCGCCGCGTCCGCCCGCAGGCGCAGTCGGCGCAGCCGCGCGATGCGTTCCGGCTCGGGCAGCAGGGCGCCCTTGAAGCGCTCGTTGGCCTCCACCGCGCCGCCGGAGGAGTTAAGGATGCCTTCCCCATGGGTGGTGAGGTATTGCCCGGCGTCGTTGCCGTCGCCGAGCACCCTGCGCGCATCCGCCTCGGCGGCGGGCAGCAGGATGCGGACCGGCAGGAGCTGCGGCACGTGCGCGCCGAGCGCGTCGAGCCCGGACAGCGACTGCGACCCGAGCAGCACGTGGATGCCGAAGCCCCGGCCCTGCCGGATGATGGTCTCCAGCAGGCTTGCGGCGGCCAGGCCCAGCTTGTCGTTGCGGGCGAAGAGCACCTGGAACTCGTCGAACACGAGCAGCACCCGGGGCAATGGCTGGCCCGTCGCCTCGCGCAGCGCCTGCAGCCCGGCGTGCCGGCCACCGGTGGCACGCAGCAGCTCGCCGCGCCGGGACAGTTCGGCCTCCAGGGACTGCAGTACCGAAAGTCCGAACTCCCGGTCGGACTCGATCGCCACCATCTGGGCGTGCGGCAGGCCCTCTTCGGCGTAGGACTTGAACTCGACGCCCTCTTTGAAGTCGATCAGGTACAGCTCGAGCTCACGGGGGCTGTAGAGGGTGGTGAGCCCGCCGACGAGCGTGTGCAGCAGGGTCGACTTGCCCGAGCCGGGACGGCCGACGAGCAGCGCCCCGGCGTGATCACCGGAGTCGAAGCACAGGATGGCCGCGTCCCGCGCGCCCTTCTGCCCGATAGGCGCGAACAGGCCGCGTGTGGAGTTGGCCTGCCACCAGGTCGATTCGTCGGCGGCCACGACGGTCGCGGCCGACGGCGGCAGGTCGGTCCGCAGCCCCCGCCTGGCGACCTGCCCGAACAGCGCAAACGCCTTCTCGAACGTGACCGCCGATTCCGTCCGGCTCACCGCCCGCCGCCCGAACCGAGTCGATGACGGCGTCCGCGACCCACTCGGCTGCTGCCGGGTCCCCGGCGTTGTCCAGCCGCATCTGGAGCGAGTAGCCCTTCTCCTCGCGGACGAAGCTGCCGCCGATCGTGATCCGCCGGGCCGCACCTTCAAGCTGCGCGGGGTCGACCCCGTAATCGGGGGTCACGGCCCGACTGGTCAGCAACAGCGTGCGCACCCCGCAACGCGGGCCGTTGGCCATGATCGACCTCAGCCGCCCGAACGTCTCGTCGGTGAACCCGGTCGGGAAGTCGCACACTACGAGGTAGCGGTATGGCTCGGCGATCTCCCCCGCCGCCGCGTTGAACTCGTCGATGGTTTCGTAGGTGGTACGCAGGTACTTCTGGATCACCAGCTCGATGTGCGCGGTCAGTTCGGCGAGCTGGGCCGAAAGGTCGGCTGGGGCGGTCCACGCCTTGCCGCCAACCAGGTCGGGCTCGAACTCGGCCAGTCCCAGGAACTCCGCGACCGACTGCCCGAGCCCCACCGGGTCGAAGAACGTGAACCGCATGTCGCCGGGCTCGGTGGCGGCGAGCTGCCGGATGAGCAGCGTGCGGGCCAGCGCGAGCGCCCGCTCTCGTTCCGCCGACGCGTAGACGAGCTCAACGTTGCGGCGCAGCGACAGGAAGAACGGGATCCGTTCCCCCGAGCCGAACGCCGCGAAGTCCCCGAGGTCGCCGTCGTCGAGCGGGACCAGGGTGCCGACGTAAAGGTCGTCGAGGCCGGGAATGACCGGGGACGACGCCCAGTCGCCCCAGGCCGCAGCGTCCCAGGGCTGCAGAGGCGCTGGCAGCGGGCGTATGGCCTGCTCGGCAACCGCACGTGCGGCGGCGAGCGCGGCGTTGGCGGCGGCGCGGCCCTCGGCCACCTGCCGGGACCGCGTTTCCGTCGCGCTTCTCAGCGTCTCTTCCAGCGTGGCCTTGACCTGGCGGAGGCGGGTCAGCTGGACCGAGTACTTGGCGAGCGCGATCCGCCCCGCGCGGTTGGCCTGGCCGCCGAAGAACTTGTTCCGCTCTTCGATGAACCACTGCCTGGCGTATGACAGCTCGCTGTCGAAGATCTCCTCCACGGACGGCCGCACGGACCAGGACCCGTTCGCGTTCGGCTGCAGCCACTGGTCCGGCGAAGGCACCGGCACGCTCAGGCCATATTCACGGGCGTAACCGGGGTCCGGCTCACGATCGAAACTGCGCGTCACATCATCGAACGCCTCCTGACGGCGACTCAGGGTGTAATCGACCGCCCGGATGCATGCCTGCGCCTGGTCGACAGCCTCGCGTTGCGGCGCGCCATACGCTCCGCAGCCGACCGCGCTGCCGCGCGATCTCGGCCGAATAGGAATCTGCCGCGGCCAGCAGCCTTCCTATCTCAGAAATGTCATGTGCCCGCACCCCATGCCCCCTACTGTCCGCACCCCACGCGTCGGAAGTTCCATCGTCCAGGCACGATCGGGCAGTCGTGGCAGTATTCCAAAGAATTCACAGGAAAGGTGGAGAAGTAGTCGTCATGCCTGGAGCAGCCCGATGATGACCGCGGGCCGGCCCGCGATCGTAAGTCAGTCAGTGACAGCAGGCCGGCGTTCGGGACGAAACCACAGGCTCTTGATTGGTGAACGGACCTCGCCACTCGTAAACCACCGCCACGAAAGCAACCTAACGCTGACGGCCGACGGGCCGGTCAGTTGGCGGCCAGCGAGAAGCGGAGCAGGGCGGCCACGCCGTCTCGCGGGCGGGTAATATGCCCGCAGGTCGGCCCGTCTCCGGTTTCCACCAGGTCGGCGGGCACGAAGTGCAGCGCGGCGCCGGTGGTGGCGATCGCGCGCACGAGGGCGGCGTCGGCGCGGTCGGCCACCGGATCGGGCACACCCCATTCCACGAGCTCTTCCCGTGAGGCGGCCAGGTCGTGGCCGCCGGGGCCGATCCAGGCGGTCGCGGTGGAGTGGGGATCGTCGGCCAGGAGCAGGTCTGAGACCTGCCCGTTGCGGAACGCGGTCATGACCTGCGCGAGGCCCTCCACCGCCAGGCCGTGCGCCAGCCCGGCCTCCCAGTCATCGAAGCGCTCCCTGGCCTCGCGGTCGGCCCAGTCCGAGAGGGCCTGGTTGGCCGCCTCGGTCATGGCCGGGCTGTCCGCTGCTACTTCCTCCGGGAACACGGTCGCCGACTCGGCCAGTACCTTGGGCAGGTGGCCGAGCAGCAGCGTCCGGGACCGGACGTCGCCGGCCACGATGATGTGCCAGGGCGTGATCCGGTCCCCCACGGCGGCCACCTCCGCGGCCAGGGCCTTGGCGTTCTCCTCCCAGGTCTCCTCGACACTGCGCTGGTACCGGTCTTGGGACCAGCCGCCGACCGAGGTCTTGTGGATCGGCCACGTGCTGCCCTCGACCCAGTCCCGCCACTCCGCGCCCGAGGCGCCGACGGCCACGATCTCGCCTCCCTCGTGGGTGGCGCTGACCCGGACGTGCGGGATCGGCGGGCGGTGCTGGGCGAGCAGCGGCATCAGGTGCGGCAGGGTCGCCAGCCGCGCGATCTGGCGTCTCGGCGGCGCGTCGAGGGCGCCGCTAAAGGCGACGGCACCGTCCCGGGCGAACACCGCCCGGCCGCGGGCCCCGTCGCGGCCGATCACGGGTCCGACCGCGTTCAGCGTGGCCGCGCTGGCCCCGGCCGCGGCCAGCTCCTCGCGGGCGTCGTGCCAGCGCACGCCGATGGCGTCCGCAGCGTTCTCGTGCGCCCGGTCCGTGTCCAGGTATACCGATACGTAGTCGCCGATCTGGTCGTACAGCGGTCGCAGGAACTCCAGGTTCACGGTCGTCGCCTCCTCGTGCCGGTGGGCCGGTCCGGACCGTCGCGCCACCGCCGTTCGGGATTGTATGTTCATTCTTTCCGAACGGGCAGTGGCTCGCCTACCGGGGCCGGTGAAGGGCGTCGAGGCGCCGTCGCGCGGCCGAGAGACCTTGACGGTGCCTGGCCATGCCTGCCCACGGGTCCCTTGACCGGGCGGCGAGCCGGTCCGCGGCGGTGCGGATCGTGAACTGGTGCGGGCTGAGCCCGCTGCCGAGTTCGGCCCAGTCCAGCGGCATCGCGACCGGAGCCCCGCGGCGGGCCCGGACCGAATAAGGAGCGACCACCGTCTGCGCGTAGGCGTTGCGCATGATGTCCAGGTAGAGCCGCTGCCCGCGGTGCTCCTTACGCTGCTCCACGGTGAGCTGCTCCGGGGAGCGGCTGGCCAGCAGGCGGGCTACGTCACGCGCGAAGCCGCGCACGGAGTCGAAGTCGTCGCCCGGACGCAGCGGCACATGGACGTGGAGCCCCTTACCTCCGGTGGTCTTGACGTAGGCGATCAGGCCCAGCTCGCCTTCCAGCAGTTCGCGGAGGTCGAGGGCGTGACGGCACGCGTCCTCGAAGTGAGCGTCGTCGGGCGGGTCGAGATCGAACACGAGCTGGTCGGGCCGGTCCAGCGCGCCCAGGTGGCTGAGGAAGACGTGCAGCTCGATGCAACCCTGGTTGGCCAGGTACACGAGCATCGCCGGCTTGTCGCAGACGACCTGGCGCACGACGCCGTCCTGCTTCTTCACCTCGGCCCGGCTCACCCAGTCGGGAGCGTGCTCGGAAACGTTCTTCTGCACGATGCGCTGGCCGGAGATGCCGTCCGGGTAGCGGTCCATGACCAGCGGCCGGTCCCGGACATACCGGATGATGGCGGGAGCCATGCTCCGGTAGTACTCGATGAGATCACCCTTGCTGATCCCGTCGTCCGGGAAGAACGGCTTGTCCAGGCGCGTCACCGGCACCTCGATGCCCCCGGCGCGCACGATAGCCTCTTGCGCCATCGGGACCTCCCTTCGTCATCGTGTCGACCGCCATCTCGAGGCTAGCTACCCCGCCCGCCCCGGGCCGCACCTCCCGAGATTCAGTCCGATGACGCAAGCGCGGGCCGGGGGGCCGCGGGTAAGCCTGGACAGGTGGGTGTCAGGTCACCCCGCGAGGGTCGTCGGAAAAGTCATGACGAGTCCGCTTCGGTCAGACAACTGAATTCCACCGCCTGCCGGGTGGCCGGGGAGGGTGCCGGCGCGACCACGGTCGCCTGCTGGCCGCGTACGCAAGCAACAGAGCGCCGAGCACTCCCCAGCCGATGGCCAGGTCAGGTGCGGGCGCCGAGGTCAGCAGGCGCGGACTGGGCATGTCGGCGAAACAAGCGGCAGCCGAAAGGGCGGCCACCAGGCGCAGGGTCCATCCCTCCGCTATCACGGCCAGGAAGACGAAGGGCCACGACTCGTACCAGGGCCAGACGACCGGCCCGAGAAGCACGAACGCGAAAAGGCTCCAGCCGAGAGCCTGGACGGGTTGAGGCGGTCGCGGCCGGATGAGCAGGAACACGGAGATAACGGCCGCGATGCCCAGCCCGATGGCTCGCGAGCCCGCCACGAATGCTCCGGAGCCGCCGTGGTAGCCGAGAGTATGAGCGACGCGGGCGAGGGCGAGGCCGACAGCGGTGACGGGGTCAAGCCATGAGACGACCGTCCCCGCGCCGAACAGGGCACCAACCCATCGCCAGCTCAGATTCAGGATGACACCCAGTGCGGCCATCACCGCCACGGTGAGCGCGACGGCCAGGATGGTCTTGGCCAGCCGCTGCGCAACAGCTTGCCCTGCCCCCCACCAGGCCCACCCGATGACGATCGCGGCAATGAGGGCGGGCGCCTTCACCTCGGCCGCCAGGGCGCAGCAGGCGAGCCCGGCCAGGGCGTGCCCGCGCGCCGCCATGACGCAGGCCACAACGAGAAGTCCGAGCATCAGTGCGTCGTTGTGCGCCCCGCCCAGCAGGGTGAGCAGGACCAGGGGATTCAGGACGGCCACCGTGAAGGCGGCGGCGTCATTCCGGCCAGTAGCCTGCGCGAGGGCAGGGATCCCCCAGGCCAAAAGGGCCAGGCCGATCGCCGCGACCAGGCGGAAGCCCACGACCGCCCAGAGGACGCGGTGCCCGGACAGTTCCACGACCCACCCCGAGAGGCGCTCCCACGCCGGGCCGTACGGAGCCGTCGCGTGCCGCCACAGCGGGTCCACCAGGGTGAGGAAGGTGCCGCTACCGAGCACGCTCGGGCCGTGCAGGTACGGGTCAAGGCCCTTCGACACCATCTCGCCCTGAGCGGCATAACTGTAGACGTCCAGGCTGAACAGCGGCGGCGCAAGCAGGATGGGTGCGGCCCAGGCCAGGAGGACGAGACGCAGGTGCCTCAGCGGTATCCCGGAACCGGTCCTCGTGGCCCGGATCGTCTCGAACCACGCCCCGAGCAGCAGGGCGATGCCCAGGTACACCAGCATGATCCCGAGGAACTGCGCGGTGGTCTCCGGGTGCCCGGCCGGAACGCCCGGCGATGTCCAGAACCATGACGAAGCACCTGCCGCGACAAACGGCGATCCGGGTCGCAGCACGCCGAACAGCACGCAGCATGACCCCGCTGCGCCGGCCGCGCCCAGCAGGGAAAGGCGCAGGCCGTCACCGGAGTCGCTGGCCTGGGCAGGGCGCTGCGCCGGCGCGCTTACCGGCCCTGCCCCGCCGTGTGGCCGCTCAAAAGAGCCGCTGTCCTCGTGCACGGCGGTGCCAGCTTTCTTTGCGATGTCATCCCCGTGTCCGCGCCGGGACGAGCCGAATCAATCGTGGCTGAACTCATGTGTGGACAACGCTACCCTCCTGACCGCTCGGGGATATCAGACGTAGCATCGGTCGGGACAATCGAGCGTAAGGACGGATGCGAGCGAAATCGGCCAGCGGCGACGGACTCGATCGGCTCCGCCGGCAGCTTGAGGACGGAAGGTCCTACCGGCTCGTGAAGGTCCCCCACGGCCACAGGACCTCGAAGACCAGCTCAGGCGGCTCGGGTGGCAGATCACCGTCAACGCGACAGCCGGGCCGTTCTACTGGGGGGCGGGAACCCGGGGCTTACGCGGACCAGGGGGAAGACGGACAGGTCGGCCTTCGCGATACTGAGAGGTGTGTATCCGGGTGAAGGGGCGAGACGTTCGGCAAGCAGGCGGCTCACCGGGCCTATAGAGGCCATTGCGCAGGGAGTTGCGCAGCGCGTGATCGATCTTGTCCTCGAGTCGCTGGACGTGGACGCGCTGATCGAGCGGATCAACCTGAACGCCGTGCTGGCGCGAGTGGAGCTGAACGACGTGCTCCGCCGGGTGGACCTCAACGAGGTACTCGAGCAGGTGGACCTGAACCAGGTCATCGACCGGGTGGACGTGAACCAGGTCCTTGACCGGGTGGACGTGGACAGGCTGGTGGCCCGCCTGGACATAAACAAGCTCATCGAACGGGTGGACATCAACGAGATCGCGGGCCGAATCGATATCGAGGCGCTGGTGAAGAACACCGACCTAGGCGCCCTCATGGTCAGCTCGTCCACCACGCTCGCCACCGAGGCCATCGACCTGGGGCGAAGCCATGCGGTCAGCCTGGACGACACCCTCGCCCGCTGGGCGGGCAAGCTCCGGCGCAACCATGCCGAACGAGCCGGGCCGCCCGGCTTGGTGAACGAGCAGGAGGAGCCGTGACCGGGCCCGCCGGCGCTCGGCTTCCGGTACCGGAGCCCGGCGGCGCCGCTCCGCGGAGCGTGCCGCTCACGACCCGGCAAAACCTGAGGGGCCACTACGCCGGGTTCGCCTCGCGCTTCATCGCGTTCGTCTTCGACTGCGCCGTGAGCATCGGGGCGTTCGAGCTGGCCCTCGCCGCCGCCTCCTTCGCCGCCAGCGTGCTGACCGGGACCTCCATCCACTGGAACAAGGGCAGCATCGGGGTGGTGCTCGCCTTCTTCGCCTGGGAGTTCTTGTACAACGCGTACTTCTGGACGGCGAGCGGCAAGACGCCCGGCATGGTGCTGCTCGGCGTGCAGGTCGTCGGCGAGGACGGCAGCCGCGCGGGCACCCGGCGCGGGCTCATCAGGACGCTGGCGTTCCCGCTCAGCTTCATCCCCGCGGGGCTGGGCTTCGCCGGCATCCTGTTCCGGCGTGATCGCCGCGCGCTGCACGACGTCATCGCCGGCACCGCGGTCGTCTACTGCTGGGACGCGCGAGAAGCGCGGCTCCGGTCCCTCGCCCGTCGCCGCGGCGGCCGGCGGCCGTAGGCCGGGGCTGGCCGGGGGTGATGCGCGCGGGTCGCCTCAGGGCGACTCGGGGTGCTCGGGCTGCTCCGGGGCTGGGCCAGGGGTGGGCTCTTGGTGAACGGAGTCAGGCCCTGGCGTCTCGTGAGCCGGGTTAGGCCCGGGCTCTTGGTGAGCCGGGTTAGGCCCGGGCTCTGGCTTGGCGTGGTGAAGCGTGGACTCGGCGCGGATCGGGCTAAGGACGCGCTCGGCCATGGTCACCAGGCGGTCGGCGCGTTCCCGGACCTGGTTGAACTGTTCGAGAAACCGCTCGACCCGGTCCTGGAGCCTTTCCACGGGATCCTGGCGCGGACCGGGACGGCTATGGTGGCCGCCGGGCGGCGGGGGCGACCGCCGGGGCCGCGGAGGCTGGGGAGGCATGGGTGGCCGGGGAGGCGTGGGGGGTCGATGAGGGTGATGGTGCGGACGGCGGCCGTGGACACCATCGGCCGGGACCCGTTCCCCCCGCTCCTCCTCATCGTTGAGTACCCGTTCGGCCTCGGCCGCTTCCTCCGCCGCGTCGGCGGCTCGCTCGGCAGCGTAGGCCGCTTCCTCCGCCGCTTGGACCTGCCCCTCGGCCGATTCGGCTCGGAAGCGAGCGTGATCGGCGGAGGCCCTGGCCTCATCGGCCCGCCGCATGGCCCGGTCGATCTCCGATTCGTCCGCCCACTCTTGCGTCATCTCGGCGGCTTCCTGGGCCAGATCGGCGGCCTCCTCCGCCGCGTCGGCGGCCTCGGCCAGCCGTTCAGCGCGCTCTCGCGCCCGCTCGGCCCGATCGCGCGCCCGGTCGGCCAGGCGCCGGGCCCCGTCGGCCGCCTCCTGGGCGTCGAAGTCGGCATCCTCCTGGTCGTCGAACTCGGCATCGCCCGGGTCGGTTTCCTCGGCCATGGGGTCTGACCACTCGTCATCGTGCGGGGGTGCGTCGTGGTGCTGGTCCTCGACGGCATGGCGGGCGACGCTGTACGGTTCGCCGGTCTCGGCCATGCGCTCGCGGATCGCGGCCTTCCTGGCCTTGTCCTGAGTCATGATCAATTCTTTCCAGGCGGGACCGCCCGCGTCTGCCCGCCATGGTGAAGGTCATGACTGGGTAAAGGCACGCGAGTCGGGGACCCTTGTCCTCGTCACCGGCGACGGCGCGGGCCGATAGCTGGCTCGGAAGCGGGCAGGCGGTGCGCTGCCACTGAGGGAAATGTACCTCAAGATATAACGCGATGCAAGGAGGTAGGGCGGCACGTTGCGGGAACACGCCACGGCCCGGAGGAGAAGCTGGCCAGAAGTTACAGGGCCCGGGCGGAAAGCTTTCAGAAGTTCGCAAGGGCCCTGGGCCGTAACGTTTCCGGAGCGCTTCGTCTCTACAGTTGACCAGGTACAGTCAGTCGGCTGAGGAGGCGGGCTGGTGAGCACCACTGCGGCCGCGCGGCGCGCGGCGCCTATCGCGGCGATCGTGGCCGGCGTCGTCACGCTCGGGTTCTGCATGGCCTCCGTGCCGCTGGACAGCGCCATCCACCAGGCCGGGACCGGCGGGCCGCTGGCTGACACGCTGACCAACGCGATCGCCATAGTGCCCACTGCCGCGGTAGGGACTCTGCTCGCCGCGCGCCGACCGCGTAACCCTATCGGCTGGCTCATGCTCGCGTTCCTTATCCTGGGGTTCAACCCGTCGACCCAGTACGTGCTCCTGGATTACCGGATGCATCGCGGCACCCTGCCCCTGGGCGGGGTAGCGGTGACGCTCCAGGAGTGCTGGCCGATGTTCCTGGTCTCCATCGCGATCCTGCTGTGGATCTTCCCCGACGGGACGCTGCCGCCCGGCCGGTGGCGGCGCCCGGCCGCGGTTCTCCTCGCCGCCGGGCTGCTCATCGCCCTGGCCGCCTCGTCTGGCGGCCTGCTGGTCGTCGCCGGGCACGATGTCCGCCTCAGAGCCGACGGCGACCTCGCCAATCCGGCGCCCGCATGGCTGCTGGTCCTCTTCCGGGTGGTGATCACCGGGGCCGTGCTCAGCTACCTGGCCTGGGTGGTCTTCCAGGTGCCTGCGTATCGCCGTGCCAGCGGCGAGCGCCGACAGCAGCTCAAGTGGCTCTACAGCGGTGCCGTCATCTTCGTGGTCTCGACGTTGATCGGCGTGTTCCTGGTCCCGCTCGCCATGGGCGAAGCCCCCGGCTGGGGCACGCAGCCGGTGGCCGGGGCGCTGAGCACCATCGGGACGAGCGCGCTGCCGGTATGCCTGGGGGTGGCGGTGCTGAAGTACCGGCTGTACGAGCTCAACCGCATCATCAGCCGGGTGGTCTCCTACACGCTGATCACTGCGCTGCTCGCCGGGGTGTTCTTCGGCCTGGTCCTGCTGGCCACGCACGTGCTGCCGTTCAAGACGACGGTCGGGGTGGCCGCCTCCACGCTGGTCATCGCGGCGCTGTTCAACCCGCTGCGCCGGCGGGTGCAGGACCTGGTCGACCGCCGGTTCAACCGGTCCCGCTACGACGCCGAGGCCATCGTGGCCGCGTTCAACGCCCGGCTGCGGCAGACCGTCGACCTCGACACCGTCCGCCACGACCTGCTCGGCGTGACCGAGCACGCGTTCCAGCCGACGCACGTATCGGTGTGGATCGCGCCGGCCGGCACCGAGCGGCCGGCGTTAGCGCGCGCCTAGCGATCCGGGTGCTGGAGGGCCAGGGAGGGGTGCGTCGTTCGGCGGTTCCCGGCGGCCGGGGACGAGTCGGCCACGGGCTCGGCCTTCGGCGCGGCGGGCCCGGGATCGCCGGCCTGGCCGCTGCTTGCTGGCATGGGTTCCCTCCGGGCGGGCGAGAGGCCAGGCGGGGGCGTGCACCACCGTTCGTTCGGCCTAATCGAGGTGCGCGCCCGGGTCAGTGCAGCAGCGGGGGGCCGAGCGGGAGGGCCTTGCCGCCGGTGCCCGCCGAGGCGGCGCTGGTGAACAGGTAGACGCCGAGCGCAGCGAAGATCAGGACCACGTAGCCGCCGGCTTTCAGCAGGCCGGATGACGGGACGCCCGCGGCCGATGCCTCGGCGAAGGCCAGCAGCAGCAGGAGCAGCGCGAGGTCGACGAGCACGAACACCGCGGTAAAGGCGGACGGCAGCCGCAGCGTGGCCAGGGTCAGCATCACGATGATGACCAGCCAGGTGACCAGGAACAGCTTCACGGTGGCCAGCACCGCGGTGACGGCGATGGCGAACCAGTTGTGGTCCAGGCCGAGCACGAGTACCGCGTAGCTGAGCCAGAAGGTGCCGAAGATGCCGAACACCGCTGCTACCGCGCTCTGGCCGAGCACGGCGCACCAGATCGTGGCCATGAGCAGGCCGAGGGCGGTGGCGGCCAGGATGATCGCGAGGGGGGCGCCGAGCACGCCGGCCGGCACCACGCCGACCAGCCCCAGGCCGAGCGCCACGGACCCGGCGATGAAGCTGCCCAAGCCCAGCATGGACGGGTCCCCGGCCATGGGGCCGACCACGGGCGCGGGTGGTGCCTGCGCCCCACGGGATTCGCCGGCGGTTGCGTCAACGGTGGTCATCGGTTTCGCTCCCTGAGGTAGAGCGTCCCCGCGTGCATGCGGGCTTACCTGCATCCGTACGCCGACGACCGGAGTTGCGTGTTCTCAGTTTGAACCAGTGGGTGCTCAGCTGCCTGAGGCGACGATCCCGTACTCGTGGATCTTGCGGTAGATCGTGGCGCGTGACATGCCGAGGGCCTCGGCCGCCTTGACCTTGTTCCCCTCGTGGTCCTGCAGGCTCTGCACGATGGCGTCCCGCTCGATCGACTCCAGCGGGGACAGCAGGCGCCGGCTCACCGTCCAGCATTCGGGCGGCAGGTCCTTCGGCATGATCGCGCCGGCCCGCCGGCGCTGCACGACTTGCTTGAGGACCTGCCACAGCTGTTCGGTGTTGCCGGGCCAGCTGTGTCGCAGGAGTAGCTGCATGGCCTCCGGCGAGCACGTCAGGTGGCCCTGCTGGCTGAGCCTGGCCAGGAAGAACGGCACGAGTTCGTGCAGGTCCTCGATGTGGTGGCGGAGCGGCGGGAGTTCGACGGTGCCGTGGAAGAACCGCAGCAGCCTGGACAAGGGGTTCTGATCGGCGTCCGCGTGCTTGCGGTTCAGGGTGACCGCGACCCGCAGTCCGGCCTGGCGGCCCGCGGCCCGGGCTTCGCCGAGCGTGCTGGCCAGCGCGTGCATCTGCCGGGCGTTCAGCGCGTCGACGTGCCGGATGACCAGCAGGCCCTTGCCGTCGAGTAGCTCGCGGCGGGTCTCGGCGAGCCAGCCCTGGTTCTGGGGTCCGGCCTGTTCCGCGTCGAGCACGTGGAACGGCGCGGCCGGGTTGCGGCGCTGGTGCACGGCCCGCGCCAGGGCCAGCTTGCCCACGCCGGGTTCGCCTTCCAGCGTCAGCCAGTCGGAGCTGTCGTAAAGCGCCTCCGCCTCGCGGCACGCGCGCAGCCACAGCACGCCGCTGCCGACCAGGCCGGGCAGGTACATGGGCGCGCGCGGCGCGGGCATCTCGGCCGCACGCACCACGGCCGAGACCAGCTTGACGTGCACCACGCCGTCGGCGACGGGGCCGTCGCCGTGGATCACGCGGCAGGACATCCGGGCCACCACGCCGCTGGGCAGGTCGACGGTCACCGCGCCGGAGGCGCGCCGGGTCAAGACCTCGGTGGCGTGGCCGATCAGCGCGGCCTGGTCGGCGGGGTCGAGCAGCGTGCGGGCGTGGTCGTTCAGCATGACCACGTTGTTGCCCAGGGCCATGACGATGCCGCCGGTGCGCCGGCAGGCGCGCACGTACTCCTGCAGCAGGTCGATGTCGCGGCTGCTGCTGGCCGTCACCAGGGCCTGAGTGATCTGGTCGGCGGTCGCCTTGACCAGCGAGATCATCAGCGGGTCGGCGTCCTTGCGCCAGCAGGTCAGGTCGATCACGCCCACGGTCTTACCCGTGACCGGGTCGTGGATCGGCACCCCGGCGCACCCGAAGCGGTCCAGGTCCTCCGCGTAGTGCTCGTGCCCGAACACGTGGGCCGGGCCGCCCGCCTCCAGGGCGGTGCCGATGCCGTTGGTGCCGACCCGCTCCTCGGCGTAGCTGAACCCGGGGGCCAGCTTGATGCCGTCCAGGGCGCGTTCCAGGTCGTGGTCCCCGGTCAGCCGGGCGAGCACCATCCCGTCGGCGTCGCACAAGATAATGCTGATCGCCTGGCCGGAAAGTTCTGTGTGCAGCTTGTGCAGTACCGGCGCGGCGCCGCGCGCCAGCCTGGTCTCCAGGTCGGGCTCGTGCAGGTAGTCCAGGTCGACGCGGTTGGCCGCCACGTGCCACCCGCGCGAGCGCCACCACGAGGCGAGGATGGGTTTACGCACTGCGCTGGAGTCGACCTGCTCGGCCTGCAGGAACTGGATCCTGGCCTCGGCCAGCGGATCCCGTGAGGTCTGCGGCGGTGACGTGCGTACCATCTCGCCTCCTCACCTCGAAAATACTCCGGCTGGAGGCTCAGCCTGGCCTGGAGGCTCAGCCTCCGCGGACTCGGCTCTGCCTCTTACAACGTAATGCCCTTGTTATGAGGAACTGTCTCAAGTTGAGACCGCCGTTACGCGCGGGCCGGCGTTGTCTTCGCCCATGGACGCCCACGGCGATACCACCCATTCCCGCCATCCGGAGACCTATAACCCGTGGAGCATCGTCAACCTGGTGTTTCACCATCTGGCCGCCGAGGGGCTGCATCCGGTCCTGGGTGAGGCCGGTGACCCGGGCGCGCCAGCGGCCGGCCTGCTCCGGGCGCTGGGCATCACCCCGGCGGCCGAGGGGAACCGGCAGGCCTCCGAGCAGACCAGGCAGGACCTCGCGGCCATCCGCGCCGCGTTCGAGGCGTTCGACGCGTTCGACGCGTTCGAGTAGCAGTGAGGACGGTCCGGGCCGGGATGAGGACAGTTCGGGGAGGGATGAGGACAGCACTGTCTCATGTTGAGAGCCCATGACCTCGGCTTCCGCGATGTGATGCAGGACACAAGGACTTTCGGGGCTGTCGGCTGCAGCCCGTCGGGACCGTCGCTGGTCCCAGACCCCGGAACCGCCGAGAAAGGGGTGACGATGAGTCGCCAGAGTGTGGCCAGGGCCCACCAGAAGATCCAGGAGCTGGCCTGGGAGCCCATGTACCACGAGCCGGTCTCGCAGTACGGGACCGATTACACCTTCCGCAAGGCGCAGAAGAAGGACCCGCTCAAGCAAGTGCTGCGGTCCTACTTCCCGATGCAGGAGGAAAAGGATCACCGCGTGTACGGCGCCGAGGACGGCGCGATCCGCGGCAACATGTTCCGGAGCGTGCAAGAGCGCTGGCTGGAATGGCAGAAGCTGTTCTTGTCGATCATCCCGCTGCCCGAGATCTCGGCCGCGCGGGCGATGCCGCTGCTGTTCCGCACCGTGCCGAACCCGGAACTGCACAACGGCCAGGCGATCCAGATGATCGACGAGGTACGGCACTCGACGATCCAGCAGAACCTCAAGCGCTTGTACATGCAGAACTACATCGACCCGGCGGGCTTCAACCAGAGCCTGCGCGGCTTCCACGACGACTACTGCGGGACGATCGGCCGGCAGTTCGCGGAGGGCTTCATCACCGGTGACGCGATCACCGCCGCGTCGATCTACCTGACCATCGTGGCCGAGACCGCGTTCACGAACACCCTGTTCGTGGCCATGCCGGCCGAGGCGGCCGCCAACGGCGACTACCTGCTGCCGACGGTGTTCCACTCGGTGCAGTCCGATGAGTCGCGGCACATCTCCAACGGGTACGCCACGCTGCTGATGGCGCTGGCTGACGAGGAGAACCACCAGCTGCTCGCGCGCGACCTGCGGTACGCGTGGTGGAACAACCACCGGGTGGTGGACGCGGCGATCGGCACGTTCATCGAGTACGGCACCAAGGACCGGCGCAAGGACCGCGAGTCCTACGCGGAGATGTGGCGCCGGTGGATCTACGACGACTACTACCGCAGCTACCTCGTGCCGCTGGAGAAGTACGGCCTGGTCATCCCCCACGACCTCATCGAGGAAGCCTGGAACCAGCTCTGGAACAAGGGCTACGTGCACGAGGTCGCGCAGTTCTTCGCCACCGGCTGGCTGGCGAACTACTGGCGGATCGACCCGATGACCGAGCAGGACTTCGAGTGGTTCGAGTACAAGTACCCGGGCTGGTACGACAAGTACGGCAAGTGGTGGGAGAACTACGCCCGCCTGTCCGAGCCGAACGGGCACAACCCGATCGTGTTCGAGGACGTCGACTACTGGTACCCGCAGCGGTGCTGGACCTGCATGGTCCCGTGCCTGGTCCGCGAGGACATGGTCTACGCCGAGGTCGACGGGGTGGTGCGGACCTACTGCCACAAGGAGTGCCGCTGGACCGACGTGGAGGCCTTCCGGCCGGTGTTCCAGGGCCGGTCCACGCCGAACATGGGCCAGCTCATCGGGCACCGTGAGTGGGAGACGCTGTACCACGGCTGGAACTGGGCCGACGTGGTGTCGGACATGGGCTTCGTCCGCGACGACGGCAAGACCATGACCGCCCAGCCACACCTGAAGCTGGGTGACCAGAAGAAGATGTGGACGCTGGACCACCTGCGCCGCTGCCCGCCGCTGCAGAGCCCGAACGTCCTGTTCAACGAGATGACGCCGGAGGAGCGCGCGGCCTTCCACGCGAAGTACATCCGCGGCGGCCCGGGCGGCCGGTTCCCGGTCGACGCCTGACGCCCGATTTTTCGAGCCCCGGGGGGCAGGAGGCCGGCGTTACCTCCTGCCCCCCGGTATCTCAACACGATCCCAGATACCGGTACCGGTGAGGTGATGATGCCCGGTAAGCACGTCGTCCGGTTCGAGCCCGTCGGCATCGAGATCGAGGTCGACGAGGAGCAGACGGTCCTGCGCGCCGCGTTCGAGCAGGGCATCATGCTCATGCACGGCTGCAAGGAGGGGCAGTGCTCCTCGTGCAAGTCGTTCCTGCTCGAAGGCGACGACGTGGAGCTCGACAAGTACTCGACGTTCGCGCTGCCGGACTTCGAGCGGGACGAGGGCTTCACGCTGCTGTGCCGGGCGCACGTCTACGAGGACGTGACGATCGAGCTGCTGCACTACGACGAGGAGATGATCAGGTCCGGGCTGCCCATCCGGGAAGCCGTCGCCGAGGTCGTGGCCAACGACCCCGTAACGCACGACATGCGGCACCTGGTGCTGCGCCTGGCCTCATCGGAGGACTTCAAGTTCTTCCCTGGGCAGTACGTCGACATCACGGTGCCTGGGACCGAGGAGGTCCGGTCGTTCTCCATGGCCAACACGTCGGCCCGGGAGAGCGGCCAGCTCGAGTTCATCATCAAGGTCTACCCGGACGGATTGTTCTCCGGGTATCTCGATACCAAGCTGAAGGTCGGTGACCGGCTCGAGCTGACCGGACCGTTCGGGGTCTTCACCTTGCGCGACGCCCCGGACGCCGACCTGATCTTCGTCGGCGGAGGGGCCGGGATGGCGCCGATCCTGTGCCTGCTCCGCTCCATGGCCGAGCGGGGCATCGACCGCAAGGCCGTCTACTACTACGGCGCCCGGCGCCGTGGCGATCTCTGCTTCTCCGGCGAACTGCGGGCCCTGGAGCAGACGCTGACCAGGTTCCGCTACGTTCCCGCGCTGTCCGAGGACGGGTGGGAGGGCGAGACCGGCCTGATCACCGACGTGGTGGCCCGGCATGAGCGCGGCTTGTCCCGGGCGCACGCCTACATCTGCGGCCCGCCGCCCATGGTCGAGGCCGCGGTGCCGCTGCTCACCAGGCTCGGGGTGCCGGAGAAGCACGTGTATTGGGACAAGTTCACGACGACTGGGGAGCCGTCTCCCTGACGTGAAAGGCAATGACTATGACAGAGACTCATGCTGGGGCTCAGCACCGCAGCGTCCCGAGGGTGCACTTCACCGACGCGGAGGCGGGCGCGAAGACCTTCCCGGACTCCGACGCCCGGCGCTTCAACTACTACATCCCGGCCGGGCGCAAGCAGACGCACTACGAGGACGTCACCGTCGAGGTCCAGCCGGACCCGCGGCATTACCTCAGCCAGGGCTGGCTGTACGGGTTCTCCGATGGCGTCGGCGGCTACCCGCTGAACTGGACGGCGCTCAAGGCCTGGGGCTCGGACCGGCCCGAGCCGAAGCGCTTCCCCGGGTCGGGCGGGAAGGGCTACGACTGGCCCGCCCTCGGCTGGCACGAGTTCCGCGACCCGAACGAGGAGTGGGAACTCACCCTGTACCGCTACAACGCCAACGTGGTACGCCAGCTCAATCAGAACGTCGACAACGCCAGGCAGGCCAAGGCGTTCGAGCAGTGGAACACCGCCTGGGTACGGTTCGTGGAGCGCAACGTCGGCGCCTGGATGCACGTCGACCACGGCCTCGGGCTCTACCTGTTCGCGAACGCGAACCGGCGGGCCCCGACCAACATGCACAACAACGCGATCTCGGTGAACAGCATGCACCGGATCCGGTCCGCCCAGGACCTGGCCCTGTACAACCTGACGCTCAGCGAGGAGGTGCCCGGCTTCAACGGCACCGCCCACCTCGAGACCTGGAACAAGGAGCCGTGCTGGCAGGGGGTGCGGGAGCTCGCCGAGCAGCTGACCGGCATCGACGACTGGTGCGAGGCCATCTTCGCCGCGAACGTGGTGTTCGAGCCGCTGGTCGGGGAGATGTTCCGCAGCCACCTGGTGATGCACGCCGCGCCGCGCAACGGCGACTACGTCACCCCGACGGTGATCGGCGCCGAAGAGTACGACTACGCCGAGCGCGACCTGCGCTACACCAGGCCGATGTTCCACCTGCTGACCACCGACCGGGAGTTCGCCGACCACAACAGGGCGCTGATGATGCGCTGGATGTCGGCCTGGGTGCCGCGTGCCCTGTCGGCCATACGCGCCCTGCAGCCGCTGTGGTCGCAGCCGGAGGCCAAGCCGCCGCGCTTCGAGGACAGCCTGGACGCGGCCAAGAACCGCTTCAGCGGCATCGTGACCGATCTCGACCTGGACATCCCGGAGGAGCTGGCCCAATGACCACCATTGCAGAAAGCCCGTTCAAGTCCGACAGCACGCCGTCCAACAAGTGCGGCTTCACCCTGATGAACAACCAGGTGGGGGAAGTCGTCGCCCAGGTGATGGCGACCAAGCCGAACGTCACCGTGATGTGGCTGCCGTCCATGATGCGCGTCGACGCGATCGGCCGGATGGACGTGATCTACGACGAGGTCTCCGAGGCGGCCGGCGAGGAGCCTGGCTGGTTCAACTCCGCCGAGTTCGAGGAATCCATGTCCACCCACTACGGCCGGATGGTCCACGAGGACGACCGGACGATCATGTTCGCCAACCCGGAGGACGCGGCCGAGTTCCTCGGGTTCGACCTGGTAGCCAGGTCGTAAGACCATCTTCGCTGCGCGGTCCGCACACTCCACGGGAATGGTGTGCGGGCCGCGCATCCCCGCTCCCCGCGGGCTGGACATTTCGTAATCACGGGCGTTATGTGGTGGCTGGGCCGGTAGCCACGGCCTGGGCCCCGACTCGAAGGAGGCACATGTACGAGAGCAACGGCGACAGGTACTTCGTCGTCGACGGGCACATGCACTACTGGAACGCGGCCCCTGACAACTGGGTCCCCGGCGCGGAGAAGTACGCCGAGGGCTGGATCAAGTGCTTCCACGCCTACCAGGGGCTCGGCCCGCCCGAGACGCACTGGTCGCTCGAGCACTTCGAGAAGTACTCCGAGGACGACCTGATGAAGGACGTCTTCGAAAACGGCTACGTGGACGTGGCCATATTCCAGCCGACCTACCTGAAGGAGTGGTACAAGGAGGGCTTCAACACCACCGAGCGCAACGCGCTCATGGGCGAGAAGCACCCCGGCAAGTTCGTCTACAACACCCGGTGGGACCCGCGCGAAGGCGACGCGGGGATCGAGCAGCTCAAGCGGAACGTGGACCGGTTCGGGTCCAAGGGCTGCAAGCTGTACAGCGCCGAGTGGAACGCGGGCTCGCGCGGCTGGAAGCTGACCGACCCCGCGGCTTACCGCTACCTGGAGGTCTGCGAGGAGCTCGGGGTGAAGAACATCCACGTGCACAAGGGCCCGACGATCTGGCCGCTGGACAAGGACGCGTTCGACGTCGCCGACGTGGACCACGCCGCGACCGACTTCCCCGGGCTCAACTTCATCGTCGAGCACGTGGGCCTGCCGCGGATCGAGGACTTCTGCTTCATAGCCACGCAGGAGCCGAACGTGTACGCCGGGCTGGCGGTCGTCATCGGCGGCCTGATGCACGCGCGGCCGAAGTTCTTCGCCAAGGTGATGGGCGAGCTGCTGTTCTGGGTCGGCGAGGACAAGATGCTATTCGGCAGCGACTACGCCATCTGGGAGCCGAAGTGGCAGGTCGAGGGGTTCGTGGCCTGGGAGATGCCCGACGATCCCGAGCTGTCGGACTACCCGCGGCTCGGCGTGGCGGGCAAGAAGAAGATCATGGGCCTGAACGCGGCCAAGCTCTACGACATCAAGGTGCCTGACGAGTTCCAGCTTCCCGCTTCGGCCGGGACTCCGGGCGCTCAGGAGGTACTCGGCCAGGAGCAGCCGGTCGCGGGAGCATGAAGGTGCTGTACACCCCCGGGGGGACGACCCCCCGGGATCCCCCCGAGTCTGGGGGGAAGCCTTTCCCCCCAGACCCCCTCGGCCCCGCTCGCGCGGGGGATGCCGACGTGTTGGCGGCGCTGGAGGCGGTGCGCGACCCTGAACTTGACGAGCCGATCACCTCGCTCGGGTTCGTCGCGTCGTGCACCGTCTCCGCGGACGGCGACGCCGAGGTCCGGCTGCGGCTGCCCACGTACTTCTGCGCGCCCAACTTCGCCTACCTGATGGTGGCGGACGCGTACGACGTGGTGTCGGCCCTGCCGGGCGTTCGGGCCGCCTCGGTGGTGCTCGAGGATCACTTCGCCTCCGACGCCATCAACGACGGCGTAGCCGCCCAGGCCGGCTTCGCCCGGTCGTTCGACGGCGAGGCGCTCGGTGAGCTGGGTGCGCTCCGTGCTGACTTCCTGCGCAAGGCGGTGATGGCCGGTACCGATCAGGTCTGCCGACCGCTGCTCGCGGCGGGCGCGGACCCTGCGGCGCTGCTCGCGATGACCCTGGGCCAGGTACCGCCGTCCCGCGCGCTGTCGCGGTTGCGAGAGCGGCGGGGCGAGCTGGGCCTGCCCGCCGGGGATTCTGCTCCGCTGCTGGTCGATCCGGTCTCCGGCGCCTCGGTCTCGGCTGACGCGCTGCCGCTGCACCTGCGGCGGGCGCAGGTCACGCGGGTCAGCATCGAGGCGAACGCCGGGATCTGCCGCGGCATGCTGCGGCACCGATACCAAACGCCCGGACAGGGAGAGACTCTGCTTTCCTCGGAGGAGGACCAATGAAGGCCGTCCGCTTGCACGAGTTCAACCAGATGCCGGTGGTCGACGACGTGCCCGAGCCCACGATCAGCGGGCCGATGGACGTGATCGTGAAGATCGGCGGGGCCGGGGTCTGCCGTACCGACCTGCACATCATGCTGGGCCAGTGGGACGAGCGGATGCACACGCCGCTGCCGTACACCCTGGGCCACGAGAATGCGGGCTGGGTGCACGAGGTCGGCCCCGGTGTTACCAATGTGCAGCCGGGCGACACCGTTATCCTGCACCCCCTGGTCTCGGAAGGGTTCTGCCACGCCTGCCGGGCGGGCGACGACATGCACTGCGAGAACGCCGCGTTCCCCGGGCTGTCGCGAGACGGCGGCATGGCTGAGTACCTGCTCACCTCGGCGCGGGCCTGCGTCAAGCTCAACCCTTCGACCCGCCCCCAGGACGTCGCGGCGCTGGCCGACGCGGGCATCACGGCCTATCACGCGGTCCGCAAGGCTATCCCGCTGCTGTACCCGGGCACGACCGCGGTGGTGATCGGCGCGGGCGGGCTCGGCCACATCGGCATCCAGTGCCTGGCCACGCTCACGGCCACCTCGATCATCGTCGTAGACGCCAACCCGGACGCGCTCAAGCTGGCCTCAGAGCTGGGGGCGCACCACACCGTGGTGGCCGACGGCACCCAGCGGGAGGCGGTCGCCGACCTGACCGGCGGGCGCGGCGCCCACGTCGTGTTCGACTTCGTGGCCGAGCAGGGCGCGGAGATGGACGGGTGGAACATGACCCGCGAGGCCGGGTCGTACTACGTCATCGGCTACGGCGGCACGCTGGAGATCCCGACGCTTGACATCATCTCCACCGAGCGGAACGTCATCGGCAACATCGTCGGCACCTACAACGACCTGGTTCGAGCTCATGGCCCTGGCCCAGGGCGGGAAGGTGACGCTGCACACCAAGGTGTACCCGCTGGGCGCCGCGGCCGACGCCCTCGCCGACCTGGACGCCGGCCGGGTCCGCGGCCGGGCGATCCTCGTCCCGTGATCTTCGTCGTCCGTTAAGGAGCATCCATGGCTAAGGAACTGCGCTTCGGCGCCGAAGCTCGCGGCCTGCTGCTGGCCGGCGTGGACCAGCTGGCCGAGGCGGTTAAGTCGACGCTCGGTCCCAAGGGACGCAACGTCATCCTGGAGAAGATCACCGGCTCGCCCGTGGTCACCAACGACGGCGTCACGATCGCGCGGGAAATTCACCTCAAGAACCAGTTCGAGAACATGGGCGCGCAGCTGGTCAAGGAAGCGGCCATCAAGACCAACGACATCGTGGGGGACGGCACCACCACGGCCACGGTGCTGGCCCAGGCGATCGTCAGGGAGGGCATGCAGGCCATCGGCGACGGCGCCAACCCGGTACTGGTCAAGCGGGGCATCGACCTGGCGGTGGCCCGCCTCGTCGATCACCTGGAAGGCGTGGCGCACCCGATCAGCAGCGAGGAGGACTACTGCCGGGTGGCGGCGATCTCGGCGAACGACGACGACACGGTGGGCGCGGTCATCGCGAAGGCGCTGCACACGGTCGGCGAGGCCGGCATCGTCACGGTGGAAGACGCGCCGCTGCCGGGGATGGCCGTCGACTTCGTCGAGGGCTTCGAGTTCGACAACGGGTACCTGTCTCCCTACATGGTGACCAGGCCGGCCAGCCTGGAGGCCATCGTCGACGACCCGTACATCCTGCTGTGCAGCGAGAAGATCGCCAAGGTGCAGCAGCTGATGCCGCTGCTGGACAAGGTGATGCGGGCGCCGCGACCGCTGGTGATCATCGCCGAGACCATCGAGGGCACCGCGCTGTCCATGCTGGTGCATAACCACGTGAACGGGATCTTCCAGTGCGTCGCGGTGCGCGCGCCTGGATTCGGTGACCGCCGGCTGCACAAGCTGGAGGACATCGCCGTGCTGACCGGCGGCGCCGTGTACAGCAAGCACTCCGGGTTCACGCTGGAGACGATGACCGCGGACCAGCTGGGCCGGGCCAAGCAGGTCCGGGTGACCGCGGACCGGACGACGATCATCGGCGGCGGCGGTTCGGCGGAGGAGGTCGAGTTCCGGCTCGGCCAGTTGCGGGCCGAGCTCGTGCGGGCCACGTTCGGCGTGGACGAGGACGTGCTGACCGAGCGGATCGGCGCGCTGTCCGGCCAGGTCGCGGTGATCCGGGTCGGCGCCGCCACCCCGGCCGAGCTGAAGGAACTGCGCCATCGTGTGGAGGACGCGCTGTCCGCCACGCGGGCTGCGATGGCGGAGGGCATCGTGGCGGGCGGTGGCGCGACGCTGCTGCACGCGGTCGGCGCGCTGGATGACCTGGAGGTCACGGGCGACTACGCCACCGGGGTCGGCATCGTCCGGCGAGCGCTGAGCGAGCCCGCCTACCTCATCGCGGCCAACGCCGGGTACCAGGCCGCGGACGTCGTGGCCCAGACCGCCGGCATGGGCGCCGACGACGGGTTCGACGCGCTGCAGGGCCGGCACGGCAACATGATCGAGATGGGGATTATCGACCCGCTCCGGGTGGTCCGCTCGGCGCTGCAGAACGGCGCGTCCGTCGCGGGCCTGCTCCTGACGACCAACACGCTGGTGGCCGAGGAGCAGACGCCGTGGGGCGGCAGCCCGGCGCTGATGACCGAGTTCGGCTCGCTGGACGAGGGGCTGCACCAGCCGTCGCCCGACGCCAGCATGCCGCAGTCGCTGGGGTACGGTCCTTCCGTTGGCTGAGTCTGGGCCTTTCGTTGGCTGACGCGGTCCCGCTCGTCCGGCAGGTGGTGACCGGCGACGACGCCCTCCCGGGCGAAGCGCGCGTCATCGAGGCGGCCGAGCGGGCCCTGTCCGGTGAAAGACGTGGCGTCCGCGCGGTCCTGCCGTTCCTGGGCCCCGCGTTCATCGCGGCCGTCGCCTACGTCGATCCCGGCAACTTCGCGACCAACATGGCGGGCGGCTCGCAGTTCGGGTACACGCTGCTCTGGGTGGTGCTGGCCGCGAACCTGATGGCGATGCTCGTCCAGTCGATGAGCGCCAAGCTGGGCATCGCGACCGGGCGGAGCTTGCCTGAAGTGTGCCGCGACCGATTCTCATTCCGGGTCGCGGTGCTGCTCTGGCTGCAGGCCGAGGCGGTCGCGATGGCGACCGACCTGGCCGAGTTCGTCGGCGCCGCGCTGGGCCTGCACCTGGTGTTCGGCCTGCCGCTGTGGCTGTCCGGCCTGCTGACCGGCCTGGCGGCCTTCACGATCCTCGGCATGCAGGTCCGGGGTTTCCGGCGGCTCGAGGCGACGATCACGGCGCTGGTGGGCGTCGTGGTGCTCGCGTTCGGCCTGGAGGTGCTGCGGAGCAGCCCGTCGGCGACCGGGGTCGCGCACGGCCTGTTCGTGCCCGCGTTCTCCGGTAACGGCTCGGCCCTGCTCGCCGTCGGCATCATCGGCGCGACGGTGATGCCGCACGTGATCTACCTGCACTCCTCGCTCACCCAGAACCGGATCGTCGGCGCCAACCCCGCCGCGCGCCGCAAGATCTTCCGCTTCGAGATGGTGGACATCACCATCGCGATGGGGATCGCCGGCGTCATCAACCTGGCCATGCTGGCCACCGCAGCCGCGGTGTTCCACGCGCGCGGGTTGTCCGGCGCGGGGAACGACCTGGGCCAGGTCTTCACCGGCCTGAACCGGTACCTGGGCGTGCACAGCGGGCTGATCTTCGGCGTCGCCCTGCTGGCGTCCGGGATTGCCTCGTCGTGCGTCGGGACGATGTCCGGCCAGGTGGTGATGCAGGGCTTCATCCACCGCCAGATCCCGATCTTCGTGCGCCGGGCGGTCACGATGATCCCGGCGCTCGTCCTGCTCAGCGTCGGGTTCAGCCCTACCCGCGCGCTGGTCCTGAGCCAGGTCTTCCTTTCGTTCGGCATCCCGTTCGCGCTCGTCCCGCTGCTGGTCTTCACCAGCCGCAAGGACCTGATGGGGACGCTGGTCAACCGGCGCGCCGTCATGCTGGCGGCCGGCCTGGTCACGGCCGTGATCGTCGGGCTCAACGCCTACCTGCTCGCCACGGCGTAATCTGCCCTTTATGAGTCCCATCTCGCGCGGTTTCCACGGTCGGCGTCGCGAGGAAGCCCCGGGCCGCGTCCCGCCAGGCCAGTACGTGACCCACGACTTCCCGGTCCTGTCGGCCGGGCCGACGCCTCATACCGCGCTGGCCAACTGGACCTTCTCCATCGAGGGCGGGCATGAGCCGAAGCACTGGACGTGGCAGGAGTTCCAGGCGCTGCCCACCGAGACCGTCACGGTGGACATCCACTGCGTGACCAGGTGGTCGAAGCTGGATACGGTCTGGACGGGCGTGTCGCTCGACGTGCTCTTGGACGGGATCGAGCACGACGCCGCGTACGCGCTGGCCGTCTGCGACGGCGGGTACACCACCAACCTGCCGGTGGCCGACCTGACCGGCGGGCAGGCCTGGGTGGCGTTCAACTACGACGGCGGCCCGCTGCCGCCCGAGCACGGCGGCCCCGCGCGGCTGCTCGTGCCGCACCTGTACTTCTGGAAGAGCGCCAAGTGGGTCCGCAGCGTGAGGCTGCGCGACCGCGACGAGCCCGGTTTCTGGGAAAACTACGGATATCACATGTACGGAGACCCATGGCGGGAACAGCGGTACACGGGCGACTGACCTGGCAGACCGCCAGGGTCGGGTCGCTTATCGACGAGACGCCCAAGGTACGGACCATCACACTTGAGGTGCCGGACTGGCCAGGCCACCAGGCCGGGCAGCACCTCGACCTGCGGCTCACCGCCGATGACGGCTACCAGGCCGAGCGCGAGTACTCGATCGCCTCGGCGCCCGGCGAGCCGGTGTCGATCACGGTGGAGCGGCTTGACGACGGCGAGGTCTCGCCCTACCTGACCGAGGATCTGGGGGTAGGCGACGAGATCGAGCTGCGCGGCCCGGTCGGCGGCTACTTCGTCTGGGATGCCGCCGACGGCGGGCCGCTCCTGCTGCTGGCCGGCGGGTCAGGCATCGTCCCGCTGCGCTCCATACTCCGGCACCGGGAGCGCCTGGGCAGCACCGTCCCGGTCCGGCTCCTGTACTCCACGCGCAGCCTGGCGGACGTGATCTACCGGTCCGAGCTTGACATGCCTTCCGACGGCGTGGCCGTGATCCACACGGTGACCAGGCAGCAGCCGCCGGGCTGGACGGGCTACGCGCGGCGGGTAGACCGGGAGATGATCGCCGAGGTGGCCTGGCCCGTGGCGCAGGCGCCGCTGGCCTACGCCTGCGGCCCGACGAGCTTCGTGGAGGCCGTGGCGAGTGCCCTGGTCGCGTTCGGCTACCCGCCGCGGCGGATCAGGACCGAGCGGTTCGGCGCGACAGGCCAGTGAGGGGAGGTCGGTGATGCAGCCGTTGGAACCCCACGTTCTCGACGGGAACGCGATAGGCGGCCTGCTGATCGAGGTGTTCGGGACCGAGATGACTGCGGCGGTTGGCACCTGCGGCAGGTGCGGCACGGCAGGCCAGGTGGCCGAGTTCGCCGTGTACCGGCCCGGGCTCGGCACCGTGGTCCGCTGCCGCCATTGCGACAACGTGCTCATGGTCTTCGTTCGGGCGTACGGCGTCACCTGCGTCGACCTGCACGGCCTAGCCAGCCTGGGCTCTTAGCCCTGCCACGTGCTGGGACAATCTCACCCACCAACGCTGCCGACTAACGCTGCCGGATAGCACCGGTGCCGTATTTGAGGATGGGAGGGGCGGCTTGCCGCCGGGGGTCACCCGGCGCTGGTCGGCGGGCCGTGGCTGTGGAGGACTTTGGTCCGGTCCGGGTTCCAGGCGGTGGTGGTGCCGTCCGGGTTGAGCACGAGTGTCCAGCCCCAGCGGTGGATCACCACCTGGTGGTGGAAGAAGCAGAGAAGTATGCAGTCTTTGACGCTGGTCGGGCCGCCGTTGGCCTTGTGCTTGACGTGGTGGACCTGGCAGGCCGCGGCGGGCTGGTTGCACCCGCCGGCCCACTGGCAATGCTTGTCCCGCAGGAGCACCGCGTTGCGGATCCCAGCTGGGATGCTCTCGCTGTAGCCGATGTCCAGCGGCAGGCTCGGCCCGGCCAGCCGGGCACCCAGCTGCTCCCGGCGCAGGAAGCTGGCCAGCCCGCCCGGGCCCGACAGTAGGTCGACGGCCTTGCCGATGATCGCTCGCTGGAGCGCCTCGCGGGCCAAAGCGGGCGGCCGAGTGTCCGGACCGGCTGCAGGGCCCACGCCATCCGGGTCCGGGCCTTCGCCAATCCTGGCCAGTTCCACGCACAGCCGGACCAGGTCATCCAGCACGCCCGGGTCCACATCGCCGGTCACCACTGGAATCAGCATGGCGTCGCAGGCGACCGCGCGGGCCGCGTCGCCTTCCAGCCAGGCAGCGCCATCGCTCCCGCCGACCGAGGCGGCGGCCCGGGCCCCGGCCCATCGGGCGCGGACCGCGGTGATCCACTCGTCCTCCAGGGCCGAATCCTGATCCATCGCGCGCAGATCGGCCAATGTCATGTGCACCAGGCCCTTGACCGGCTGCCCGGCCCGCTCCGGCAGCAGCCCGGCGCTCAGCAGCCGCTGCATGGCGTCCTGGAGCGCATCATGGTACCGCTGCTCGTAGGTGCGGGTGTCGTCGGCGCCAGCCGGGGCGGACAGCGAGTCCAGCACCGCGGCGACCACCGCCGCGCATTCCGGGGTCAGGTCGCCCGCGATCACCCCGGCGCCGGCGAACGTGGTCTCCAGCCGGACGGACCGGTCATCGAACCCGTCCTCGGTCCCGTCATCGGAGTCCTGCGGCCGCGATTTGGCGTAGATCTGGCCGGCTAGGTCGGCCAGGTCCCGCAGGTTCGCCCCGGCCCGGGCCGCGGTGATCAGGATCGCGTCGGCCGCGTCCTGGCAGTCCTTGGGGAGTTTGTCGGTCCAGTCGCACACGGTCCTGGCGATGGACTCCGATACCCGCGACACCTCCGCGGCGGCCAGCGCATTGAGGACCCGGGGGTGAGTGGCGGTCCGCCCGGCCCAGGTGGTGTACGCGGTCGCGGCGCCCTTGGTGACTCGCAGCCGGTTGATCAGCCAGGATCGCGGGCTGTAGTCCGCGTCGGCGTGGTGACCCCGCGCGGCGATGAAGGCGGCCAGGATCGACGAGCGCGCCGCTGTGATCATCGCGTGGATGTATTCGAGGCTCTGCATGCACTGGCCCTGCTCCTCGGTCATCATGTCCGTCGCGTTGGCCGCGTTCAGGAACCTCGCCCCGGCCAGCATCATCTCCAGCGCTTCAGCCCTATTCACCGGAGACGGAATGGTACGCACCTGGCTCACCTCCTCTGACAATTCGGCAGGGTTTACGGGGTCGTTTCTAACGGGGTTCCCGGCCTGTTTCCTTTGCCGGTCGACCTTGATCATCCAAGTTCAGTTACCTATTTTGATTACCTATTCTATAGTATCCTGTCCCGCCGACATTTTCGGGACGCCACGCTGCGGGCGCAGAGCCGTTGCCAGCAGGTGAGGAACAGCCCTTCCCGCCCAGATCGGGGCGTACCCATAAGATGCACGCGCACCCAGCCCGCCGCCACGCGAAACCCAGCTCACACCGGCGTGCAACCCGCCGGACCGCTCACCTGTCAATCAGTGCCTAATAGCGGAGGCTAGCCGCCCTCAGCCGGATGCGTCCCTGGCTCCGGGCACCAGTCGCCCGTCCGGGTCGTGCAGCACAACCGTGCCGGCGAAGAAGTCGCCGGCCGAATTCAGGGTGGGGCTGAGCAGCATGATGAACACGCCCATCAGCGCCTCGCCGTTGAGGCAGATGCCGGTGACCTGGCGTACCGCCATCTTTCCCCGGCCGGCCACCCGGCCGGCGGACGGCTCCCAGCAGCGCATGCCCAGCAGCTGCTGGGCGGGAGTCTGCCCGTGACCCCAGGTCACCAGCGCCCAGATCAGGTAGCCGGCCCCGAGCGTGCCGATGAAGAGCGCGACGGCGAGGCAGTAGGCGCCGACCACCCGGCCCACGCTGGCGGGCCGCACCCCCTGCGGCAGGACGAGCCCGGTCGGCCGGTCGTAGTACATCCCCGGCGGCACCTGCGGCGGCTCGAACTGCTCGTAGCCGCGCCTGATCGCCTCGGCCTCGCTGTCCAGGGCTGGAAACGGCTCCATGGCCTCATCCCCCTGTTGCTGGTACCGGGTCAGCGGATCCGCGGGGTTCCCTGAACTGGCCCGCCGCCTTCGCCGGCTCGGCCCAGCCGACGGCGGACCCGCTGCCTCCCCGCCTCAGTACCGTCATCGCTGCCTTCCCGGCGCGGAGCCATATCCTCCGTATCTGTGAATATTACCAGTTCCATGAGTAATAAGTTAGGCTTCCCCGCATGGCCAGCGCGGACCTGCTGCTGCACCCGGTGCGGCTGCGCATCGTCAAGGCGTTCCTAGGTGACCGGGCGCTCACCACCGGCCAGCTCGCCGCCGAGCTCGACGACGTGCCCGCCGGGAGCCTGTACCGCCACGTCGCCCTGCTCGCCAGGGCCGGGGTCCTCCAGGTGGTCGCCGAGCGGCGCGTCCGCGGCACCATCGAGCGCACTTATACCCTCCGGCTCTTCGCCGCGCAGATCCAGCCGGGCGAGGCCGCGGCCATGACCCTCGAGGAGCACGCCCAGGCCTTCATGGCTTATATCGCCGGGCTGCTCGCCGACTTCGACCGCTACCTCGCCGCCGGCCCTTCCCGACCCCGTCCGCGACGGCGCCGACTACCGCGTGGCCGCCATGTGGCTCACCGACGCCGAGCTCGCCGACTTCCTCCAGGATCTCCGCACTATCGCTCAGCCCCGGCTCGCCAACGCCCCGGGCCAGGGACGGCGGCGGCGCATGTTGTTCACCGTCCTGCTCCCGGAGCCCGGGAAACCGCCCGGAGACGACGGGCCGGGCAGATGACACCACGCTCGCCAGCCCAGCCGCAGCCGGGTGGTCACTGCGGCCGCGGCGGCCAGGCCGCTGAACGGCGCCAGCTGCTGGCCGAACGCGCCCCCCGAGAAGTGGTCCCGCAGCAGCAGCACGTCGATCCCGCTGTCCTCCACCTGCCGCGCGAAATCGAGCCACGCCCGGCCTTCCCGCACGACTCGCTCACCACGCCGAATCGCAACCTCGCCATGCCCAGGCACGCTACCGCAGCAGGTCGCTGCCCGGCAGCAGCGGACAGCTCGGGACCGAGCCGGAAATCACGCTGGCGCAGCCGACCCTGGGCTTGCGGTACTGGAGCGGCCGGTCCGGGTCACGCCGGTGAGCAAATAGGCCGGTGATGTTCGGAACGGGCCGGTGGCGGACGATGATCTGATGTGGGAACTCAGCCGGAGTCTTCGGGTGCCGAGCGGGTGGCTGATCTTTACCCTCGCGCGTTGCCGCAGGTCTACGGGTACCTGCTGCCGCGGTGCGGCAGCACCGTGGTGGCCGAAGACCTGACCGCTGAGACGTTCATGGCGGCCGTGGGCGCGCTCGCGCAGGGCCGCGTCCGGGCGGCTGAGGTCACGGTGGCGTGGCTGATCGGAGTGGCCAGGCACAAGCTGGCCGATCACTGGCGGCGTTCCGCCCGGGAGCAGCGCGGGCTGGCCGCGGTCGCGGTCCTTGCGGAGGAAGCAGGTGATCCGTGGGAGGAACACCTGGACGTCCAGGCCGCGCATGCTGCCCTGGCCCGGTTGCCCGGGCCGCAGCGGGCGGCGCTTACGCTGCGTTACCTGGATGGGCTGCCGGTGGCGGAGGTGGCCGCCTGCCTGGGCCGCAGCCTGCACGCCACCGAGACGCTACTGGCCCGGGCGCGGGCAGCGCTGCGCCTTATCTACCGGGAGGAGGGTAGCGGAGATGCCTGACCCGCTCGATGCCTTGTATCTGCCGGTTGTACCGGTCCAGCCGCGGCCGGAATTCGCCACCGCTTTGCTCCGGCGCGTCCAAGGAGCCGGGGAACCCCCGGTCGGCCAGCCTGCCACCGTGCGGTACTTCGTCACCGACCTGGACGCCGCCGTGGCGTTCTACCGGGACTTGCTGGGCTTTGAAGAGGAACTGCGCCCGTCGCCGGCCTTCGCCATGCTGTACCGCGGCGACCTGCGACTGCTGCTCAGCGTCCCCGGCGGCGGCCTGCGGCGGCGGCGCCCCGATGCCGGACGGCACGCTACCCGCGCCGGGTGGGTGGAACCGGATCGCCCTGCACGTCACCGACCTCCCCGCCACCGTCGACGAACTGCGCGGAAAGGGCGCCAGCTTCCGCAACGACGTCGTCACCGGCGTGGTATTACGGCAGATCCTGATCCAGGACCCCTCGGGCAACCTGACCGAGTTGTTCGAGCCCCTCGCCGCGTATCACGAAAGGACGCCGCGCACTGCTGGGTAGCGACCCGCTCACGCCCAATACCGGGGCGCGCCATCATAGACCTAGGCGCTCAAGTCTCGGTAGCGAACATCAGGGGCGGGTGTGGTCGGAGAACTACAGCCTGGCGATCCCGAACGGATCGGGCCGTACCGGGTCGTCGGGCGGCTGGGCAGCGGCGGCATGGGAACGGTGTTCCTCTGCCGGTCAGCGGGCGGGAGGCCGGTGGCGGTCAAGGTGATCCGGGCCGACCTCGCCTCCGACCGCGAGTTCAGGGCCAGGTTCCGGCGCGAGGTCGAGGCGGCGCGGAAGGTCAGCGGCTTGTACGCGGCGTTGCTGGTCGACGCGGACCTGGACGGCCAGACGCCGTGGCTTGCCACCGCCTACGTACCTGGCCCGTCGCTGGCCGACGCGGTGGCGGGCCACGGGCCGCTTCCGACGGCCTCGGTGTTCATGCTGGCGGCGGGGCTGGCGGAGAGCCTGGTCGCCATCCACGCGGTCGGCGTGGTGCACCGTGACCTCAAGCCTTCCAACGTGCTGCTGGCCGACGACGGGCCGCGAGTGATCGACTTCGGCATCTCCCGGGCCGTAGAGGCCAGCGCGCTGACCCGCACCGGCCTAGTCGTCGGCTCGCCCGGGTTCATGTCACCGGAACAGGCCGAAGGCGATCAGGTCGACGCGCCGAGTGATGTGTTCAGCCTCGGAGCGGTACTCACCTACGCCGCCACGGGACGCGGGCCGTTCGGCACCGGTTCCTGGCCCGCGCTGATCTACCGCGTCGTGCATAGCGCTCCTGCCCTCGACGGCATCTCCCCCGATCTCCGTGCGCTGATCGAGCACTGCCTGACCAAGGACCCCGGCGGGCGGCCGACGGCACAGGATCTGCTGACCGACCTGGGCGACGTCGGCGTCACGGCGGGCGCGCTGCCGATGGCCTGGGAGGCTGCCCAGCCAACCAGGACCCACCAGGCGAAGCCGGCCGTGACCAGGACGCCTGACCCGGCTGCTTCGCCCACGGTGACGCGGCTGCCTGGCGGGCGCCGGGGGACGCCGCCAGCCGATCCCGCCCTGGTCGCGGCGCTCGGCGATCCGGCCAGCCGGGCCGTGTACGCGGTGACGTTCGGCCCGGGCGGCGACGTGCTGGCCGCCGCCGACGCCAACGGGCAGATCTACCTGTGGGACGTAGCCAGCGGCACGTTGGCCGGTACGCTTGCCGATCCGGGCAGCAAGGGGGTGATCGGCGTCCATTACTGTCCGGACGGGGAACTGCTGGCCGCCGCGGACTGTAACGGGCGGGCGTACCTGTGGGACGTGGCCAGCGGCACGCTGGCTCGCACCTTCGACAGAGGGCGAGGCCAGGGCATGAACGGTGTCGCGTTCGGCCTCGGCGGTGACGTGCTGGCCGGCGCTAGCGCCAGCGGGCGGACCTACCTGTGGGACGTGGTGAGCGGCGGGCTGGCCGAGACGTTCAAGAACCCCCGCAGCCAGGGCGTTAACGACGTGACGTTCGATCGCGACACCGAATTGCTGGCCGCCGGCGATGACAACGGACAGGTCTACCTGTGGGACGTGGTAACTGGCACGCTGGCCGGGACGCTGGAGAATCCTGGCAGTCAGGGCGTAGCCGGTGTCGCGTTCGGCCCCGAGGGCGACGTGCTGGCCGCCGCCGACGCCAACGGACAGGTCTACCTGTGGGACGTGGAGAGCGCCCGGCTGGTCCGCGCCTTCGCTGCCTCAGGCGGCACGGCCGTCTACGCGGTGACGTTCGCTCCGGAGGGCGGCGTGCTGGCGGCTGGCGACGCTGACGGGCGGGTGTACCTGTGGGACGTAACCGGCGGCGGGCTGGCCGGGACGTTCACCGATCTCGGCAGTCAGGCCGTGAACAGCGTCGCGTTCGGGCCAAGAGGGGACGTGCTGGCGGCCGGTGACGGGAACGGGCGGGTGTACCTGTGGCGGACGGGGTGAAGGCCTGCCGGGTGGCTGCGGGATCCATAGGATGTCGGGGTAACAGCGACCCGGGAGGGCAATCATGCCAACGGTGCAGGCGAACGGAATCGACATCTATTACGAGGTGCACGGCGAAGGCGAGCCCATGGTGCTGATCCCGTACCTGGCGGCGGACCAGGCGTGCTACGCCTTCCAGGTGGCGGAGTACGAGAAGCACTACGCCTGTTACACCGTGGACCTGCGCGGCGCGGGGCTGACCTCCAAGCCGGAGGGCGTCTACACCACCGAGCTTTTCGCGTCGGACATCGCGGCGTTCATGGATGCCGTCGGCATTGGCCAGGCACACGTCTTCGGGGTCTCCCTCGGCGCGGCGGCCGGGACATGGCTGGCGGCCAAGCACCCCGAGCGGGTGAAGACGCTGCAGTTGCACAGCGCCTGGGACGCGACCGACCCGTTCCTGCGCGTCGTCGTCCAGGGCTGGCAAATCATGGCGCAGGGCCTGGGCAGCGTCACCGAGATGATCATCGCGGGGATCTTCCCCTGGTGCTTTACGCCGGCGATGTACGCGGCGCGGCCCGACTACGTTGACGCGCTGGCCGATTTCGTCCGAGGGCGCCCGATCGCGCCGGTCGACGCCTTTATGCGCCAGGCGGGAGCCGTGCTGGCGCACGACGCGCGGGCCGCGCTCGGACAGATCACGGCGCCGACGCTGATCACGTTCGGGCGGTACGACATGGCGACCTCCACCCGCTTCGGTAAGCCGCTGAGCGAGGGGATCGCCGACTCCCAGGTGCACGTGTTCGAGGACTGCGCGCACGCGGCGATCTACGAGAACGTGGAAGCGTTCAACGAGGTGACGCTGGGCTGGCTGCAGCCGCACTCGGGCTGACGGCGGGTGGCCCGGCGCGGCCTGGCACTATGGGCGCATGGGTGAAGCCAGGTATGACGCGGGCAGGAAGCTGAGCCGGCGGGAGGCATCCGAGGCCGTGACCGGCCTTGGGTGGCGGTACGTGCTGGGCGAGTTCCGGACGGAGGTCGTGACGGGGTCGCTCCCGCTGGCGGCCGACATGGCCGGGCGGGCGGCGGCCGTGCCGGGCGTGGAGGGGCACCTGCGGATGGACGTGCGATCCGACCGGGTCCTGCTGTCCCTGCAGACGCCGGAGGTGGCCTGGGTTACCTCGGACGACGTTGAGCTGGCGCGGCGGATCTCGGCCGAGGCGGAGGAGTTCAGGCTGACGACTCGCAGCGGAGTCGGGGACGGTGGGTCGCGCTCCGTCCAGGTGCTCGAGATCGCGATCGACGCGCTGGACGCCGCCGCGATCAGGCCGTTCTGGAAGGCGGTGCTCGGCTACGCCTACGAACACGGCGGCTCGGGCCCGACGGGCGCGCTGGTGGACCCGCTCGGGCAGGGGCCGGCGATCTGGTTCCAGCAGATGGACGCGCCACGGCCGCAGCGCAACCGGATCCACCTGGACGTCTCCGTGCCGCACGACGAGGCGGAATCGCGCATCCTGGCCACGCTGGCGGCGGGCGGCACGCTGACCTACGACGCGGAGGCACCGGCGTTCTGGGTGCTGGCCGACGCGGAGGGCAACGAGGCGTGCATCACCACCTGGGAGGGCAGGGACCCCGCAGGCTAGCGGGCAGGGACCGGGCGGTGGGATAAGACCGCCGGGCGTTGCTGGGCGGGCATGGGGGCGGTGAGCTCGGCCCACAATTCCCGGTAGGCGCGGGCGGCCTGGGTGCGCGGGGCGAACGCGGTAACCGGGGCACGCTCCACGGACATCCGCTCGATCACGGACAGGGCGGGGATGACCGTGGGTGCCACCACCGCTCGTTCGGCCGAAAGATCTTGAATTATTTCCCTGTGCAGCTTCTTGCGCCTATCCACCATGGAGAAAAACGCGCGCACCTCGGGGCGCCGGCCGTTGAACTCCGCCACGAACCCGGTGAGCTGGTCGAGCGTGCGCAGCGACAACGTGGTCGGGATCAGCGGCACGAGCAGGACGTCGGCGGCGTGCATGACGTTTTCCGACACCAGGGAGATGCTCGGCGGGCAGTCGAGGAACACGTGGTCGTACTCGGCGGCGAGCGGCCTGAGCAGCTGGGCGATCCTGCGGGTGGTCTTGCCGTCGGCGCCGCCCAGGAGCAGGTCCATGTTGCGGTAGGTGAAATCGGCGGGGAGCAGGTCCAGGCCGTCGAAGTCGGTGGCCTTGATCGCGTCGTCCAGCGCCTTCGTGCCGCGGATGAGCGCCTTGCCGCCGCCCTTGACCCGGGGCTTGATCCGGAACAGGAAGCTGGCCGCGCCCTGCGGGTCCAGGTCCCAGAGCAGGGTGCGCTGGCCGTCGGCGGCGGACAGGTAGGCGAGGTTGACCGCGGCGGTCGTCTTGCCGACGCCGCCCTTGATGTTGTAGGTGGCGTAGATCTTCATTGCGCGTCGGCCTGTTTGAGGAGGACGCGGACCCGGTGCTGGCCTTCGGGGCCCGCGAAGGCGGCGAAACGGTGGCTGAACTCGGCGCGGGCCTCGGCCTGACTGACGGCCAGCTTTGCGGCGATTTCTCCCATGGCCAGCAGCGTAGCGGCGGGCGCCGCGCGGTCGGCCAGCATCGCGTCGGCCAGGGCGTGAATTTCCTCCCGCTGGACCTGGCTGTCCTGGAACTCGCCCAGGCAGTCCTGCAGCCGCTTCAGGTCGCCGACGACCTTCTTGTACGCGGCCGGGTCGTGGAGCGGGGCGAAGAACTCCAGCAGGTACCGCAGCTCCTTGCAGCGCTTGCGCAGGTCGTGCAGGGACTCCGGGGCCGAGGCCGCGGTGATCTGGCCGCCTTCCGCGGTCACCTTGCGGAACACGCGGGCGGTCCTGGTGACGGCCAGGTCGGCGGCGGTGGGTCCCCGGCGCCGGCGGGGACCGGCGTCGTCGCGGACCTCGACCAGCGCCTTGCGCCAGTGATCGGTCAGGGTGCGGAACCTCGGCGAGCGCATCGCGGTGGTCAGCAGGCGGAATTCGCGCGCGCGGCGCCTGGCCAGGAAGGCGCGGAACGGCTCGAGGTCTTCGGGGGAGGCGGCGAGGAGGTGTTCGGCCATCGCGGGGAAGCCGAGCAGCTGGACGTCGAGGTCGCGGGTTGGCGTGGTCAGGTCGCCGAGCCACTTGAACTCGGGGCCGAACTGGGCGGCGAGGTCGCCGGGCAGGACGTCGCCGAGCAGCTTGAGCGCGGAACGCGTGCGGCGGGCGGAAACCCGCAGGTCGTGCAGGAACTCGGTGTCGATGTCGCGGAGGACGCCGTTGACGTTCTGCTCCAGGGTGTCCAGCAGGCGCAGCAGCACGGTGGCGACCGCGACGGGCGCGGGCATCTGGGCGGTGACCTCCGCGTCCACGCTGTTGGTGTAGTCGGCGGGGCGGCGGCCCAGCGCGATCAGGGCCTCGGCCAGGAGGGTTGTGGTGGCCGGGACGACGCCGGGGGCGTCGGCCAGCAGGCGGGCGGCGCGGCGGGCCTGGCCGGGGTAGCCGCGGACTTCGGCGATGGTGAGGTGGGTGGGCAGTTCGCGGGTTCTGGGGCTCGCGCCCGGCTGGGCGAGGCTCGAGGAGGCCACGATCAGCCTGGCTACGGTCTTGCCGTCCGGGTTGGTCAGTCGCTTGACGGTGACCGTGGTGGACGTCGTGACGACCGGGAGCAGGGCTCTCGGGCTGGCCAGCATGAGGATCCGGTCCCTGACCGGACCTGGGGGAAGATCCTCCGCCAGGTGGGGGCGCCTGGGCGGCCAGCCCGCGGCGGGCTGCTCGGCCTCGGGCGTGCCGTCCCTGGCGGTCAGCAGCAGGCGGCTGCCCCGCCCGGCGTACTCGTAGGTCAGCGCGAGCCCGGCCCGGGCCAGCCGCCAGTCGAAGGTGTCCAGCCAGGTCCGGCGGCGCGTGCCGGTGCCGGGGGCACCGCGTTCGCTGGCGATGCCGAACGCCTGCGCGAGCGGGTCAAGAGCGGCCCGGATTGACTCGCTGTCGTGGTGGAGACCTGGCGTCCTGGCTCCGACTTCGGCTGGCGCTTCCCCGTGCCCCCCGTCCAGCTCGAATTCCCGGAGGTCATCCGTCATAAGTTCACTTTCTCCACCGGAGAATGTTACCTCTCGTTCACCTGTCTGAGGTATACGCCGACCGGTCGGCTATGGGCCAGTTTAGGCCGGTGACGGCGAGTATGTCGCGGGGGTTCGGCATGGCTGTCTGGGCCCCTGGGCGGGTGACCGCGGCCGCGCCCGCCGCGGCGGCGGCGCGCACGGCGTCGGGGGCCGAGACGCCGACAGACAGGGCGACCGCGAGGGCTCCGACGAAGGTGTCGCCCGCCCCTACGGTGTCGACGGCCTGGACGTGGAAGCCTTCGATGGTGTCGGTGCCATCCGGGCCTGCGAGCGCGGCGCCGTGCGCGCCCGCGGTGACCACGACGTAGCGGGCGCCGGTGGTCAGGAGGGCCGCGGCGGCTTCGGCGGCGGCGACTGGGGGCTGGCCGAGGAGCGCGGCCGCCTCGGTTTCGTTGACGACCAGCCAGTCCAGCCGGTCGGCGTAGTCGACGACGAGGGCGGCGGCGTCGGGCGGGACGGGCGCGAGGTTCAGGATGCGCAGGACCGGTTGCGGGTGGGCGAGCGCCGACCTGATCGTCGGGACGGGAATCTCGGCGCTGATCACCAGGACGTCGCCCGGGCTGGATAGGGACGACCCAATGCCGTCGGGGCCAACCTCATGGTTGGCGCCGGGGGCGACGATGATGAGGTTCTCACCCGCCTGGTCCACCGCGATCATGGCCAGGCCCGTCGGGGTCCCCTGGATGACCCGCACGTGGTCGGTGCCTACGTGTTCGGCTTCCAGGTCGGCGAGTAGCTGACGGCCGAAGGCGTCACCGCCGACGCAGCCGACCATCCGGACTTCGGCCCCGAGCCGGGCCGCCGCGACCGCCTGGTTCCCGCCCTTACCGCCCGGGGAAAAACGGGCCGCCGAGCCGAGCACCGTCATGCCGGGGCCCGGCAGGCTGGGCACGGTCACGGAGATGTCCATGTTCAGGCTGCCCACGACGGTGACGCGAGGTCGTTTGGTCACTCCCGCACCGTAGCGCGGGCCAGGAAGGTTGTCTGCCCAGCGGGGAGCTCTAGCAGCGGGGCGGCAGGTGCCGGCGCCCGGTGCGAGGAGTGCCTGAATCGTGACTCACTCCTGCTGCGTCACGACCTGGCGCTCACTAAGGTGATCGGGTGGAACCGATCTTGCTGCTGTCCATCCGCGCGGACGACGCCGCGGCCGATAACGAGTACGAGTCGTTCCTGAACCTGGGCGGGCTCGAGGAAGGCGAACTGCGCCGGTTCCGGCTGGAGCAGCAGGCATTGGGGGACCTCGACCTGGGGGAATGGTCGGGGATCTGGGTCGGCGGCGGGCCGTTCAACTACAGCGACCCGGACGAGAAGAAATCGCCGGTGCAGCGGCGGGTCGAGGCGGACCTGAGCCGGATGCTTGACGCGGTGGTCGGAGCCGACTTCCCGTTCCTCGGGGCCTGCTACGGCGTCGGCGCGCTCGGCAGCCACCAGGGCGCGGTGATCGGCCGGGATTACGGCGAGCCGACCGGGTGCGTCCGGGTCACCCTGACCGAGCAGGGGCGGCAGGACCCGCTACTGCGGGACCTGCCGGACGCGTTCGACGCGTTCACCGGGCACAAGGAGGCGGTCAGCGAGCTGCCAGGGCACGCCGTCCTGCTGGCTAGCGCTCCCACCTGCCCGGTGCAGATGTTCCGGGTCGGCTCCAACGTGTACGCCACTCAGTTCCACCCCGAGATGGACGCGGTCGGCATGTGCACCAGGATCGACGTGTACAAGCACGTCGGCTACTTCCACCCGGACCAGGCCGACGAGCTGAAGGCGCTGGCCTGGCGCAGCGACGTCCAGCACCCGCCCGCGATCTTGCGCGCGTTCGTCCGGCGTTACGGGCGGGACCTGGTGGGGTCCGCGGCCGGTTAGCGGTCGAGCCTCCTGGCCAGGGCGCTGGCCAGCGGCGCCGTGCAGTTGGCCGCCAGGTGCAGCACGACTGGCGCGGCCAGGCTGCCGGAGCGGGCCTGTGGCTGGCGTTCCGCCGGGTGGAGCGCTAGATGAGGCCCAGCGGCAGCCTGGACGGGGGCTTGACCTCGGCCAGGCGCAGGTAGGTCACGAGCCGCTGGCCACCGCGGGTAGCCAGGCTGGCGAGCACCTGCTGGAGCTCGGCGACGTCGCGGGCGACGACCGTGAGGAGGTAATCGGTCTCGCCCGCGACGTTGTTGGCCGCGATGATCTGCGGCAGCGCCCAGATCTGGTCGTCGAAGATGCGGCTGGAGCGCGGGTCGTGCCGCGCCAGGGTGGCCGTCACGTAGAGCTGCAGCGGGAAGCCGACGGCGACCGGGTCGAGCTGCGCGGCGATCACCCGGATGACGCCAGACTCCTTGAGCCGGCGGACCCGGTGCAGCGTCGCCGCCGGGGACAGGCCGACGAGGCGGGAGAGCTCGACGTTGGTGCGGTCCGCGTCCTCCTGCAGCGCAGTGAGCAGTGCGATATCAACATCGTCAAGTGAAGCTGCCATAGTGCTAAATATTATATCGTTCTAGTGCCCTAGCGACGAATTTTGGGCCCTTTCCAGCGAGTATGGATTCATGAACACGAACCGCCGTCACGCCCTGGCGGCCCTCTGCGTAGCTGGGCTGCTGTGGGGCACCACCGTCCCGCTGTCCAAGCTGGCGCTGGAGTGGCTGCCCGGCGGGTGGCTGGCGGCCACGCGCTTCGGCCTGGCCGCCGCCATCCTGCTGGCGGTGGGCAAGCGCGGGCTGCGCGCCGCCTTCACGCCCAGGATCCTGGCCTCCGGCGCCATCGGGTACGGCGGGTCCGTCATCGTGCAGAACATGGGCATCACGCGGACCAGCGTCACCCACGCGGCCCTGCTGATCGGCGCCTCGCCCGTGCTGGTCGCGATCATCGCCGCCGTGTGGCACAAGACCGTGGCCCGGCCCGCGGCCTGGGCGGGCTTCGCCCTGTCGCTGGCCGGCGTCGCCGTGGTCACCAGCGGCGGAGGCGGCGGGGGCGCGACCCTGCGCGGTGACGCACTGGTGCTGGCCTCCCTGCTGATTTCGACCACCTTCACCGTGGGTCAGGCCCGGCTGCTGCCCGGGCGGGACCCGGTCGCGGTCACCGCCGTGCAGTTCCTCGGGGCCGCGTTCGGCGCGCTGGCGTTCACGGTGATCACCGAGGGCGTGCCGCACACGCCGGCCAGCCCTGGCCCGGTGCTGGCCGTCGCGGCGCTGACCGCCTGCGGCACGGTGCTGCCGTTCACGCTGTTCGCCTACGGGCAGAGCCGGGTGTCGTCCGAGGTCGCGGGGGCCTTCCTCAACCTCGAGCCGCTGGTCGGCGCCGTCGCCGGCGCCGCCTTCTTCGGCGACCCGGCCGGCGCCGGGCTACTGCTCGGCGGCGCGGCCATCCTGGCCGGCATCGGGCTGAGCACGCTCACGCTGTTCCGGAGGGGCGGCGGGGCCGGCGCGGGTCGCGCGGAGGGCCGGGCCGACGCGGGCCGCCCGGGCAGCGAGACGCGGAAGGCCGGGGTCACGGCGGGCGACTGGGGCCGGCCGCGAGACGGTCTTGGCGATGGCGGGCTCGTGCCCGCGGGGGTGGTTCGGCTGCGTATGGCGGATGTCTTCCGGCCGCCTGATATACGGAGCCCCCGCGGGACGATAGGGGCGGCGCGGAGGTGGAACCAGGGATCGTTCGGCATATTTGAGATGGTCGGCGAGGGGCCCATGGCCACCCTCGCCGGCCGGGCCGGGGTGGCCTGGCGCTAGCTGGCGGTGCGGGCGCGGGCGGAGAACGGGTGGGCGGCGCGCAAGGCGACGGCGGTGGCGGTCAGCGCGGCGAGCGCGGCGGTGAACATCGCGACGCGGTCGCCGGAGACGCCGATCCCGCCGCTGACGCTCAGTGCGACGGCGGGCAGCAGGGCCGCGCCCACCGCGGCGCCGATCTGGCGGCTGGTGTTGATCATGCCGCCGACTAGGCCCTGATCGGAGTCGGGCATGCCGCGGCTGGCGAGCACCGTCGAACCGAGCGCGGTACCGGCGGTGCCGAAGCCGATCAGCGTGACGACGAACAGGACCGGGCTGTACCCGTCGGCAGGAAGCTGGGTCAGGACCGCGAAGCCGACCGCGGCCGTGGCGGCGGTCAGGACGAGCAGCCGCCTGATGCCCATGCGGCGCGCCATCCGCGGGCCGAGCATGCCCATCATGAAGCCGACGACGCCTTGCGGGGCGATGACCAGCCCGGTGAACAGGGGCGACTCGTGCAGCACCTGCTGCAGGTACAGGGACAGGACGAGCATCTCCCCGCCGTTCCAGAGACCCATCAGGAACGCGAGGGTCGTCGCGTTCCGCAGTGCGCTGCGGTGCAGCAGGGCCGGGCGGATCAGCGGTTGCGGGTGGCGGGTTTCCGCCTTCAGGAAGGCTGCGACGGCCACAGGTGCTACCACCGCGGCCACGATGACCAGAGGCGAGGTCCAGCCGGACACGACGCCCTGGGACACGGCGAACACCACGAGCGCGACCGCGGTCGTGATGAGCAGCGCGCCGCGCACGTCGAGGCGGTGCTTCGGTTGCCGCGGCGCACCGGCGGTCTTGGCCGCGCCGAGGATGGCCGGAGCCAGGGCGGCGGCGATCAGGCCGACCGGGACGTTGACCAGGAACACGGCGCGCCAGCTGGTGAACTGGACCAGCACGCCGCCGAGGACCTGGCCGGAGACGAAGCCGACCGAGGAGATCGCACCGTAGAGACCGATGGCGCGAGTGCGTTCGGCGCCTTCGGGGAAGCCGGTGGTGATGAGGGAGAGCGCCGCGGGGGCGACAATCGCGGCCGCCGCGCCCTGGATGACGCGGGCGGTGATCAGCAGCACGGGGTCCTGCGCCAGGCCGCCCGCCAGGCTGGCCAGCGAGAACGCGATCAGGCCCGCGACGAACATGCGCCGCCTGCCGAGCAGGTCGGCGGCCCGGCCGCCGAGGATGAGCAATCCGCCGAACGAGATGGCGTACCCCGTGACGATCCACTGCACCGCGTTCGGCGGCATGTGAAGTTCGCGCTCGATCGAGGGTAGGGCGACGTTCACGATGCTGAAATCAAGGACGACCATGAACGCGGCAACGAGGATGAGGGCTAGCTGCAAGGGCCGGCGAGGCTTGGGCTGGACCAGGACGGTGCCCGCGGGGTTCGCGGGGTTCGCGGGGTTCGCGGGGTTCGCGGGGTTCGCTTGGTTCGCTTGGTTCGCGGGGTTCGCTTGGTTCGCGGGGTTCGCTTGGTTCGCGGGGTTCGCGCCGTTCGCGGCGTTCGCTTGGTTCGAAGGGTTCGCTTGGTTCGAAGGGTTCGCGCCGTTCGCGGCGTTCGCGGCCTGGGGACGGTTGGGAGGCGCTGTAACGGGCATGATACCAATCAAATACGTTACGGATCGTTTCGGATTTCTGAAGGGTAGAACCGGGCCATGAACGTGGATATTCCGGTCGAGGCCGACGATCGCGCGGCAGGTGGCGGGGCACCGCGGGGGCGGCCGCGCAGCCAGGAAGCCGACCGGGCGATCCTGGCGGCCACGGTGGAATTGCTGGCCGAGCGCGGCCTGGCCGCCATGTCGATCGAGGAGGTCGCGGCGCGCGCCGGGGTCGGCAAGGCGACGATCTACCGGCGCTGGCCGTCCAAGGGGTTGCTTGCGCTCGATGCCTTCGTCGCGTCGTTCCAGGAGCAGCAGCCGCTGCCGGACACGGGGACGCTCCGCGGTGACCTGCTCGACGCGTTGCACGCCTGGGTCCGGGCGGTTACCCGTACTCCGATGGGGCGGCTGCTGGCTGACCTGGTCGCCGAGGCCCAGCACGACCCGGAGTTGCGGGCGGCGTGGCGGGACCGGGTGATGGAGCCGCTGCGGGTCCAGCATCGGATCATGCTGGACCGCGCGATCGCCCGCGGTGAGATCCCGCCGTCAGTGGACCGGGAGGTCGTCCTCGACCTGTTCTTCGGCGCCGCCCAGCACCGGCTGCTGCTCGGTCACCTGCCGATGACCGAGCACTTCATCCACGAGGTCGTCGACGTAATCCTGGACGGCATCCAGCGCACTTAGCGCACCGTGAACTGGCGGCACCCCAGCCGCCTGTCGAGCACAGTGTCGTCGAGCATGGCCGCCGAGATAGCAGCAGCCCTATGCGGCCCAGTATGCGCACGCGAATCTCTTGGAACAGAAAATCAAAAAAGATCTTGGAAGATCCGGGTTCCGGGGAGGATTTGGTGCACTATAGTCCCCCGGATCCTCCCACAAGCCCGGATCCTCCCCGCAAATCCTGGCCCGGCTCGCACGCACCGGAAGCGACGCCGGGGAACTGGATTACGGCACTCTTCGGACGGCCATGGTGCGGGTCGCTCAGCGTTGGTCCTTGATGATAGGGGGAGCCTGGGATCCATTCGCGACGGTGCGCCCGCCCGGCTAGGTATCCGGCAGGACGGCCTCGGCTTCGATCTCGACGAGCCAGGCGGGGTCGAGCAGGCCGGCCACGATCACGGCGGTGGCCGCGGGGCGGATGTCGGCGAAGACCTCGCCGTGCGCGCGGGCGACCTCGGGCCAATGGGCCGTGTCGGTGATGAACATGCGGGTCCGCACGACGTGATCCAGGCCGGTGCCCGCCTTGTGCAGGGCTTCGCTGATCAGGTCGAGGCACAGCCTGGCCTGATCGTGCGCGCCGGAGGGAGGCGGGCCTCCGCCGGGCGGGACGGGCGCGGTTCCTGATACCAGGACCCGATCCCCGGCGACCACCGCGCGGGAGAACCCGAAGACCGGCTCGTAGGGCGAGTGCCCGCTGATGCGCTGACGTTGCACGTGAGGCATTCTTTCACCGACGTCTACCTAAGCCGGTTCACGGGCGGGCAGACGGGTAGCAATCAGAGGGTCGCGTGTCGGCCGGGTGGCGCTCAGCCTCGGCTTGGCCGAAGCGGACATCACGTTATATCTTGAATACTGGAGCGAGCTACGGGCGCGAATCGCTCGAAGCGCTCGAAGCGAAGGAGAGTCGGCGATGGCCGAAAATGAGTCGCAGCTGCGCAGGTGGTGGTCCATTCTGACCGCCTGGCTGCGCGGCGGGCAGCGGGCCGAGACGGCGCACAAGGCGAAGGCCGCCATACAGGACCTGCGGGACAGCGACCGCGGGCGCAAGGCCGAGGCCGCAATCCGCGACCTGCGGCAGGGCGAGATGGGGCGCAAGGCCGAGGCGGCGATCCGTGACCTGCGCGAAGGCGAGACCGGGCGCAAGGCGAAGGAGGCGCTGCGGGACCTGCGGGACAGCGACGCCGCGAAGCGGGCACGTGAGGCGCTGCGGGACCTGCGCGACAGCGACGCCGGGCGCAAGGCGAAGGCCGCGATCCGCGACCTGCGCGAGGGCGACAAGACTTCCCACGACTCCTAACGCCCGGTACGCCGGACGGGGTGGGCCGCAGCGGGTTACTGGGGGAAGTACCACCGCTCGTTCGGGATATTGGAAGGGCTTGGCCGCTCGGGAGCTGTCGGGATGGCGGGTACCTCACACCTGCCAGAGGGCGCTGACGGGCATGGCGCGCAGGCGCGGGCCGAAGGGCAGGGTCTGGGGGCCGGTGTAGAAGACGATCCCGGCGATGAAGTCGCCACCGATCCTTCCGGCCAGATGCCGCAGGCCGCGAAAATCCGCTGCGGTGACGGTGGAGGCGGCCTTGATCTCGATGCCGACGACGTTTCCCCGGCGGTTCTCGAGGACCGCGTTGACCTCGACCTTGTCCTTAGTGCGGTAGTGAAAGAGCTCAACACGCTGCCGCGACCAGGTCAGCTGGCGGGCCAGCTCCATGAGCACGAATCCTTCAAGGAGCGGGCCGAACTGCCCTCCTGGCCGCAGCAGGCTCCGCGTGTCCTCGCCCAGCAGGTTGGCCGCGATACCCGAATCGACGAAGGCCACCTTGGGGGTCCCGATGGCCCGGGTACTGACGTTCCTTGACCAGGGTGGAATCCGCCTGATGAGGAACACTTCCTCCAGCAGGGCCAGGTACCGGTGGACGGTGCTGGCCGGGAGCCCGGCGTCGCTGCCCACGGCGTTGACGACGAGGAGCTGACCGGAGCGGGCGGCCAGCAGGCGGATCAGGGCCCGCATCTCGGGCGTCCGCTCGATCTCGGACAGCTGGCTGACGTCGCGTGCGACCAGATCGGCGAGGTAGGAGTCGAAGAAGCGCTCACGTCGGCGGGGGTTCGTCCGGGCCAGCGCCTCGGGAAAGCCACCTCGGACGACGCGCTCGGCGTATTCCTGCCGGGTCAGCGCCGATTCGTGAGCCAGCGCCTCGCCCTGCTCGAAGATGGCGTCCACGAACCGGTCCGCGGTGCCGTCGATCTCACCCTGGGAGAAGGGCCATAGCTCGATCGTCTCGGTACGGCCGGGCAGGGTGTCCGGCAGGCCGCGCAGGCCGAGCACGCGCGCCGATCCGGTGAGCAGGTACCGTCCGGGCCTCGGGTCGGTGTCCACCTGCTGCTTGATGGCGAGCAGGAGCTCGGGTACCCGCTGGATCTCGTCGATCACCATGAACTCGGCGGAGTCGACAAATCCGGCCGGATCGGCGATCGCCGCCTGGCGGGTCGTGGCGGTATCCAGGTTCCGCCACTCAGCGGTCCGGCCCTTGGCGACCAGGCCGACCAGGGTGCTCTTCCCGGACTGGCGGGGGCCGACCACGACAACGACTCTGGTGTCTGTGAGAGCCTCGGTTACGGACGCCTCCGCGTGCCGTGCGAGCAGCTTGCCCAGCGGGCTCGGGGGAACACGTACCACCTGATCAGAGTGCCATATCGGCGGACTTCGGGCCAGCTTATCGGCTGGGTACGTGGTGCGTTGGTCGGAGGGTTTATGGTGCGTTGGTCGCAATGGTCGTGGCACGCTGGTCGCTAGGTTCGTGGTGCGTTGGTCGCAGTCTGCAGACGCGGCGGAGCACTCGTTACCTGGCGGGGCAGGCGGTTGCGCGGCACGTTGGTCGCACAGTTGGTGGCAGGTTGGTCGCACAGACGGTGGTGCGATGGCCGCGTTACTGGCCGAGGTAGGCGAAGTCCTCTGCAGCCGCGGCCTGGTGGGGGCAGCTCTACTCAGCCTTACCAATCGTCACATAAATGTCTTCTGTAACACATTACGGATCAATGAGGGTACCTACCGCTGGTCTGCCGTCGTCGGCTCGGCTGGTTACGATCACGGCTGATCACCCATCCGGGCGGTGGTCTGCGGGGCCCGCTCACGAGGTGTTCACGTACGCCCATGACCATGGCCGTCGCGCACGGGAGGCCGAGATGAATACCCGCAGCGTTCACCTGGTGCCGCCCATCGCGGCGGCGATCACGATCCTGGCCGCTGGGTGCGGCACCGCGGCGGCCGCCCCGGCGGCGCCCCCGCCGGAGGAACCGGAAATCACGGTCGCCGCCATACCGACCGTCGACCTGGCGGGCCTGTACGTCGCGCAGGACCAGGGGCTGTTCGCCCGGCAGGGGCTGCACGTCGTCATCCGGAAGATAGCCAGCAGCCAGGCGATCATCACAGATCAGCTCGAGGGCCAGGTCGACATCAGCGCCGGAAGCTACATCCCGTACATCTCCGCGCAGGCGGCGGGGGCCAGGTTCCGCGTTCTAGCCGAGGCCTCCGTCCTGGAACCCAACACGCGCGTGCTGGTCACTACCGCACACTCGCCCATCACGGCCGTCGCCGGGCTCGCGGGTAAGAAGATCGGAGTCAACGGAACCAACAGCATCGGCACCCTGCTGATCAGCCTGCTGCTTTCCGAGAACGGAATCTCACCGAGGAAGGTGACCTTCGTCACGGACAGCCAGGGCTTCCCCGCGATTCCCGGGCAGCTCCAGCACGGCGCATGGAGTGCGGCGTTTCTGGCCGAGCCGTACATCACGCTCGCGGGAGAGGAATACGGCGACCGGGTGCTGGCTGACCTCGATCAAGGCAACGCCGTGGGGTTCCCCATCGACGGGTACGTCGCCACCCGGGCGTGGGCGGAGCGGTACCCGAAGACGGCGGCCGCTTTCGTGCGGGCTATCGAGCAGGGGCAGGCGCTGGCCGACGCCGACCCGTCTGCGGTCCAGGCCGCCATGGCGAAGTACGATGCCCTGCCGCCCCGGGTGACCGCGGCTATTGCGCTGCCCGGCTATCCGATCGGTCCGGTGAACCTGACGAGGATCCAGCGGGTCGCGCAGGCCATGCTTCAGTTCGGCATGCTCGGCAGCAGGCACGCCGGCGAAGTGGAGCAGGGAACCCTGGTCGGATCGATGGTCGGCTAGCCCCACGCAGAAATTCGGTTGCGCGCGCCCGCGGGCGTGTGGCAACCTGCAGCGGGTCCGGTCGTGCAGGCCGGCTGAGCGGAAGGGAGAGGTCACGTGTCTATGCCCGTCGCGGGCGCGTTGCTGCCTGCCCTATCCCACGCTCAGCCGAGGAGCATCACCCGTGCACAACCACCCCTCCGCGTACCACGGAGAGTTCAGGTCCCGCCGCGGTAAGTGGCGTTTCGACGACGACGAGCCGACCACGGCCAAGCGCGTCCGGGTCCGCCACGGACTGCCGTCCATCGAGGTCTTCGACGCCACCGACGGCCTGCCCGAGGGCGACCGGTGGACCACCTGGGACCAATCCACGCCGACCGCGAAGGGCCCGAGGCCGTACCCGGGCTGGCTGGTCACCGAGCTGGCCGCGGTCGATACCGAGCTCGGCATCCTGAAGACCGGCAAGGAGGCCGACGTCTTCCTGCTCAGGCGCGGCGTGCCGGGGACGGACCGGTCGTGCCTGCTCGCCGCCAAGCGGTACCGGTCCGCCGACCACCGGATGTTCCACCGCGACGCCGACTACCTGGAGGGGCGCCGGACCCGGGCCTCACGGGAAAACCGGGCCGCTGCGACCCGGACCGCGTTCGGGCGGGAGCTGATCGCGGGCCAGTGGGCGGGCGCCGAGTTCGGCGCGCTGGTCCGGCTCTACGCGGCCGGGATTCCGGTGCCGTACCCGGCGCAGATCCTCGGCACCGAGCTGCTCCTGGAGTTCATCGGCTCGGCGGACGGGACGGCCGCGCCGCGGCTGGCCGAGATCAGGCCCGGCGCCGCCGAACTCGCCGGGCTGTGGGATCAGCTCGTGCAGGCCCTCGTCGACCTGGCCAGGGACGGCCTGGCCCACGGCGACCTGTCCGCCTACAACCTGCTCGTCCACGACGGGCGCCTGGTCATGATCGACCTGCCGCAGGTGGTCGACGTGATCGCGAACCCGCGCGGGGCCTGGTTCCTGACCAGGGACGCGGAGAACGTCGGGCGCTGGTTCGCCCAGCACGGCCTGCGGGGCGTCGACCCGGAACCGGGGGACCTGCCCGCCCTGCTACGCCGCGAAGCCCGCCTCGACGGGGACGGCTAGGGCCAGCCGGGTTGCCGCGTCATCGCACGGGAACCGCGCTGGCGGCTAGTCGAACGTGACGGTGTCGGCTTCGGGGTCCTCGAAATCGGCCAGGTCGGGGTCCTCGAAATCGGGAAGGTCAGGTTGCCCGCAGCTCGGGAAGGTCAGGTGCCCGTAGCTCGGGAAGGTCAGGTGCCCGTAGCTCGGGAAGGTCAGGTGCCCGCAGCTCGGGAAGGTCAGGTGCCCGCAGCTCGGGAGTGTGCGATGGAGCGGCCTGCGGGCGGCGGGTGGACCGCGGAGGAACCGGCTGAGGAGGAACCGGCTGAGGAGGAACCGGCTGAGGAGGAACCGGCTGAGGAGGAGCCGCCTGCGGATCAGCAGCCGACGATCGGCTGGGCGGCTCGATGGTGAGGCAGCCGTTCTTCATCACGCCGATCCGCTGCGCGCGGCGGGCGATGCTGCTGTCGTGGGTGACCAGCACCATGGTCAGGCCGCGCTCGCGCCACATCGCCTCGAGCAGGGCAATGATCTCGTCCCTGGTGTCCTCGTCCAGGTTGCCGGTGGGCTCGTCGGCCAGGAGGACCTTGGGCTCCTTGACCAGGGCCCGGGCGATAGCGACCCGCTGCTGCTGCCCGCCGGACAGCTCGCCGGGCAGGTGCCGCAGCCGGTCGCCGAGGCCGACGGAGTCCAGCGCCGCCGCGGCCCGCTGCCGCCGCGCGTCGGGCGAGACCCGCAGCGGCACGAGCGCGGCTTCCACGTTCTCCGCCGCGGACAGCGTTGGCACCAGGTTGAAGGTCTGGAACACGAAACCGATGGACCGGGCGCGCACCCTGGTCACCTCGGTCTCGCGCAGCCGCGCCAGGTCACGCCCGTCGAACTCGACGACGCCGGAGGACGGCCGGTCCAGGCCGCCCAGGATGTGCAGCAGCGTGGACTTGCCTTGCCCGGTCGGGCCCTGGACGGCGAGCCACTCGCCGTCCTCGATGACCAGGTCCACGCCGCGCAGGGCAGCGATGGTGCTGCGGCCCTTCCGGTAGTTCTTGGTCACTCCGGACAGCTTGTACATCTGGATTTCCTCCGCTGGGCTGGGTCGGTCAGGCCACCTTGGACAGCGCGTTCGCCGGGCGGAGCCGGGCGGCCTGCCACCCGCCGAACGCCCCGGCGATGATGCCGCCCGCCACGGCCAGCAGGACCGCGAGCAGGATGACGTGCGGGCTGACCGACGCGGTCAGGTGAACGGCCACGGTGTGGTTGGCCGCGTTGGCGTTGCGGAAGCCGCCGAACCCGCTACCGCCCGGGCCGCGGCCCGCACCGCCGCCGCCCGGGGAGCCTGCGCCGCCGCCAGGGAAGCCCGCGCCGCCGCCGAAGCCGAACTGCCGGGCGCCTCCCGGCGTGGCCGAGCCCGTAGTCTGCCCGACCACGGCGTACAGCTTGGGTGACAGCCTGGAGACCAGATCGGCGCCGGCCAGGCCGAGCCCGACGCCGATCGCACCGCCGATGACGCCCATGACCACCGCCTCGCCCATCACCTGGCCGACGATGCGGCGGCTCGACCAGCCGAGCGCCTTCAGCGTGCCGAACTCACGCACCCGGCGGGACACCGCCACCATCGTCAGCAAGCTGGCCAGCAGGAACGCCGCGGCAAGGACCGCGATCGCCAGCCACTTGCCCAGGTTGTTGGCCAGGCTAGAGGCGCTGGCCAGCGAGCCAGTGACCTCGCTGGCCAGGTCGGCCGAGGTGGTCACCGTGTCGGCCGGCAGCGCCTTTCCGATTTCGCCGGCGACGGCGGAGATGGCCGAGGAGCTGCCGGCCGCGACGTAGATCGTGTTCACGTCGTTCTTCAGGCCGGCCAGCTTCTGCGCGACCGCGAGCGGGATGTAGACGTCCGACGGGTTGCCGTCGGCCGGCTCGCTGACGATGCCGATGACCGTGAACTTGGTCGCGGTCCCGCTGCTGCCTCCGATGTCGATGGTCGAGCCGACGGAAAGCTTGTTCTGCGTCGCGTAGGAGGAGTCGACCAGGGCGACGTCGGCACCGGCGTCCGCGGCGGTGAACGTGCGCCCCGCGCTGAGCTTGCCCGAGCTGAGCGGGCCGAGCTCGCCGGCGCTCAGGTCCACGCCCTCGACGCTGAAGCTACTGGTGGTAAAGCTGGCCCTGAAATTCTGGAACCCGGAGCCCGACGAGCTCCCTGAGCCGCCGCCGGGGAAGCCCCCTCTACCACCGCCGCCGCTGAAGTTGATGGCAGGCACCGTCCCGGACACTGCGGTGTCCGTCAGGGTCAGCCCGCCGGCCGCCGCTGCGACGTCGCGCAGGCCGGCCACCGTGGTCACCGAGGACGAGCTGATCGAGGCCAGTGTGCCGCCGGCGCGCAGCGTGCTCTCGTTGATCTTGGTCCCGGCCGCGGGCCGCTTCGTGGTCCCGGTCCGGAACCCGATGCCGAACGAGCCCGGGCTGAACGACCCGGCGGTCGGCGTCTTCGTCACGGTGATGTCCGTGCCCACGCCGTACAGCGCGTGCAGCACCGTGCCCTGGGCGTTCTTGACTCCGGTGGCCGCCGCGGTAACCGTGACCACCAGCCCGACGCCGAGCGCGAGGCCGAGCGCGATGAACACGGCCTGGCGCAGGCGGCGGCGCAGCTCCCGCCGCAGGTAGGTAAGGAACATCTCGGACTCCCGTCGGCAACGCGCCGGGCAGCCGACGCCGACGGCCGGTCCGTGGCGCCGTAGATCTTCGCACGTGGTGGCGCGGGCCCGCCCCGGAGCGGGGTCCCCGCGCCACTTCAGAGCATGGCGACGCTTCCTGACCCGCCGCTGAACGTAATCTGCGAGATTCCCCAGCCCGTGAGGGGTCTTCCTCAGTGGCCGCGGACCGCCCTGATGGACTCGCGCAGCGAGCTCATCGTGGCCAGCACGGCCGAAGGCTCGTACCCGCAGTGCGCCATGCAGTTCGCGCACCGGGGGTCCTTGCCCCGCCCGTAGGCGTCCCAGTCGGTCGTCTCGATGAGCTCCTTGTACGTCTTGGCGTACCCGTCCGACATCAGGTAGCACGGCCGCTGCCAGCCGAACAGCGAGTACGAGGGAATCCCCCAGGCGGTGCAGGCGTAGTCGGCCTTGCCCTCGAGGAAGTCCAGGAACAGCGGCGTGTGGTTCAGCCGCCACTTGCGCCGCCGCCCGTCCGCGAACGCCTTGCGGAACAGCTCGCGGGTCTCGGTCACGCCCAGGAAGTGCTCCTGGTCCGGCGCCTTCTCGTACGCGTAGGCGGGCGAGATCTGCATCTCGTCGATGCCCAGGTCGTCGTTCAGGTAGTTCAGCACGTCGATGACGTTCTGCGGGCTATCGGTGTTGAAGAACGTGGTGTTGGTGTTCACCTTGAACCCGCGCGACTTGGCGAGCTTGATCGCGGCGACCGCCTCGTCGAACACGCCTTCCTTGCACACGGACTCGTCGTGCCGGTCGCGCAGCCCGTCGATGTGCACCACCCAGGCGAAGTACGGAGACGGCTTGAACTTGTCCAGCTTCTTCGGCAGCAGCAGCGCGTTCGTGCACAGGAAGACGAACTTCTTGCGCTTGATCAGTTCCGCGACGATCACGTCGATCTGCGGGTGCATCAGCGGCTCGCCGCCCGCGATGGACACCATCGGCGCGCCGCATTCCTCGATCGCGGCCAGGGCCTGCTCGACCGGCATCCGCTGCTTGAGGATGTCGTGGGGGTGCTGGATCTTGCCGCAGCCCGCGCACTTCAGGTTGCACGCGAACAGCGGCTCGAGCTCCACCAGCAGCGGGAACTTGGTCTCGCCAGCCAGCTTCTTGCGCATCAGGTAGGACCCGACGCGCACGGACTGACGTAGTGGCATGGGCATTAGTGCCGTACCTCCTTGGGCAGACCGAACCGGATTGACTCCGTGGTCGTGATTCGCTCGGACACCGACAGCGGGCCGAGGCCCGAAAGCGCCGAGATGATCTCCTCTACCACCGCGGGCGGCGCGGAGGCGCCGGCGGTCAGGCCGATCACCGACGCCCCGGCCAGCCAGCCGAGCTGGATGTCCTCCGCGCCGTCGATGAGGTACGCGGGCGTGCCCGCGCGCTCGCAGGTCTCCACCAGCCGGACCGAGTTGGACGAGTTCGCCGAGCCCGCCACGAGCACCAGGTCGGATTCGGCGGCGATCGCGCGGACGGCGGCCTGCCGGTTGGTGGTGGCGTAGCAGATATCGTCGCTGCTGGGGGCGCGCACCGAGGGGAAGCGCTCGCGCAGGGCGCCGGCCACCTCGGCCGCCTCGTCCACCGACAGCGTGGTCTGCATCAGGTAGGCGACGCGCTCACCGTCGCGGGGCTCGAACGCGGCGACGTCCTCCGCGGTCTGCAGCAGGACGGTCGAGTCGGGCGCCTCCCCCAGCGTGCCCTCGACCTCCTCGTGGCCCGCGTGGCCGATCAGCGCGAGCGTGTACCCGTCGGCGGCGAACCGCCTGGCCTCCACGTGCACCTTGGCCACCAGCGGGCAGGTCGCGTCGATCACCGCCAGGCCGCGCCTGGCGGCCTCCTCGCGGACCATCGGCGACACGCCGTGCGCGGAGAACACCACGGTCGCCCCGTCGGGCACCTGGTCAAGCTCGTCGACGAAGACCGCGCCTCGGCTGGTCAGGTCACCCACCACGCGCGTGTTGTGCACGATCTGCTTGCGCACGTAGACCGGCTCGCCCTGCCGCTCGAGGACGCGCTCGACGATCTCGATGGCGCGCTCGACGCCGGCGCAGAACCACCGCGGCCCGGCCAGCAGGACCTGGTGCGTCCCGCACGCCGCGGCCCAGCGCTCGGCCACCGGCGCGGCGGCGCGCAGCGAGCGCAGCGCGGCGAGCCCGCCGGAGACGATGCCGGTCAGCGGGCGATGCGGGGTGTCGGACACGGCCCGGATCACCGCCACGGGGCGGTCGCCCGCGCCTGCGGCCAGCGGTGCCGACTCCATGTCGACGCACAGCCAGCCCTCGGCCGCCAGCTTGGCCCGCTCCGGCCGCCTGACCAGGTGATCGACGGTGGTGATCCGCCCGGTCCGCACCGGCAGCCCGGCCCGCCGCAGCTCGCCGGCCAGCAGAGGCGCGGACAAGCAGGTCACGCTGCCCGCATGGGTGCCGACGACGAGGTCTCCTACGCTGAGGTCGGTGGTCAGGCCGCCGCCCACGCCCATGATCATCATTTCGCCGAACGACCGGTGGCTCATCTGCCCGGCCTGCTTCGCCGCCCGGACCGGGCCGTACCCGGTGCGCAGTACCTCTACGGGGGGACGTGCTAGCCCAGGGGGACGACCCCCTGGAACCCCCGCACGGGGGGGCTCTCCGCCCCCCCGTACCCCCCTGACCCTGAGCCCGCGCCGGACGGCCCGGGCCTCGATCCGGAGCGGGCTACAGATGAGCAGCGGATCTTCGCTGCCCACGCGCGGCCCCGGGATCGTCTCGGTCATGCGGTGCCTCCCAAGGTGTGGGCCGCTACATACCGGCCGAGCGCGCTGAGGGGGAACGCCAGGCGGTACAGGTGATAGTTGATGTAGAAGTCGCCGGGGAAGCCGGTGCCCGTGTACTGGGGCTCGTCCCAGCTGCCGTCGGCGCGCTGCGTCTGCGCCAGCCACCGGACGCCGCGCTCGGTCGCGGTGCTGCCGTGCTCGCCCGCGGCGAGCAGGGCCAGCAGGGCCCAGGCGGTCTGCGACGCGGTGGAGGCGCCGCGGCCCGCCAGCGACGGGTCGTCGTAGGAGCGCAGGTCCTCGCCCCATCCGCCGTCCGGGTTCTGGTGTTCCTCCAGCCAGGCCACGGCGCGGCGGATGCACGGCTTGGACGGCCTGACCCCGGCCGCGATCAGCGCGGGCACCACGGCGCCCGTGCCGTAGACGTAGTTGGCGCCCCACCGGCCGAACCAGGACCCGTCGGGTTCCTGAGCGCGCAGCAGCCACACCACGCCCCGGCGGGCCGCGGGGTGGTCGGCCTGCCCCTCGGCCGCGAACGCCTCGACGATGTGCGCGGTCACATCGGCCGAGGGCGGGTCGATGACCGCGCCGAAGTCGCAGAACGGCAGCTTGTTGACCAGCGCGCGGGTGTTGTCCGCGTCGAACGCGCCCCAGCCGCCGTCCTTGGACTGCATCCCGGCCAGCCAGTGCAACCCGCGGTCGATAGCGGGCCCGGTCTGTGGCAGCGCCACCCGGCGCAGCGCCAGCACCACCTCGGCGGTGTCGTCGGTGTCCGGGTAGTTGTCGTTGTCGAACTCGAACGCCCAGCCGCCGGGGGCCAGGTCCGGCTGGCGGACCTGCCAGTCGCCGGGACCGCGGATCTCCTCCCCCAGCACCCAGCGCGCGGCCCGGGTCAGCGCCGGGTCCTCCGGCGGCAGGCCCGCGTCAGCGAGCCCGATCATGGTCAGCACGGTGTCCCAGACCGGCGACTGGCACGCCTCGAGGCGGCGCACCGGGCCGTCGGGTGAGTCCTCGGTGATCGTGAACCGGTCGAGCCCGGCCAGGCCGCGGGCCATCACCGGGTGCTCCAGGGCGTAGCCGAGCAGGTTCAGCGCCATCAGCGAGTAGACCCAGGGCGGCTGGATGCCGCCCCAGCAGCCGTCCCGCTCCTGCCTGGTGATGATCCACTCCGCGCACCGCCGCAGCGCGGCCCGCCTCACCGACTTTACCGGCCGGTAATGGTGAAGGGCCTTGTCCAGGGCGGTGAAGACCTGGGACCAGGGGTCGGCAGACGGGCGCGCGTCAGGGATGGGGCGCGCGTCGAAGGAGCGACGCGGGCGGGGGGCGCGGCCGTGCGGACCGCCGGTCTTCAGCTCGTCGATGGAGATCCCGATGGGCCGCGAGGGGCGGAAGGACTGGACCACGGCCAGGGCCACGATGGTCTGCCGGGCCCAGCAGCCCCAGTCGTAGATGTTGAGCGGGAACCAGGACGGCAGGTAGATGAGCTCCGGCGGGATGACCGGGAGGTCGTCCCAGGACCATAGGCCAGACAGGGCCAGCCAGATCCGGGTGAACACGCGGGTCGCCTCGACGCCGCCCTGCTCGAGGATCCAGGACCGGGCGATGGCCATGTGCGGGGCCTCGACCGGGTCTCCGGCCAGCCGCAGCGCCAGGTAGGCCTCGACGGTGGTGGACAGGTCGGCGGGGCCGCCGAAGAAGTTGGCCCAGGTGCCGTCCTCCCGCTGCTGAGAGCGGATCCAGCGGGCCGCCGCCGCGGTGGCCGCCTCGTCGCGCACGCCGAGGAACTGGCGAAGCAGCAGGTCCTCGGCGTCCATGGTCACGTTGGTCTCCAGCTCGCCCTGCCACCACCCGTCGGCGTGCTGCAGCCCGAGCACGTGGTCGCGCGCGCGTGCTAGCGCGTCCCGCGCTGCTTCTAGTCCGGGGGGACGACCCCCCTGGACCCGCCGCGCACGGGGGGACTGCCCGTCCTCCCGTATCCCCCTGGCCTGGGCTACCACTGGCGAGCCGTGATGAACTCGGCGATGGCGGTCAGTTCGGCGCGGACGTCGGCGGGCAGGTCGACGTCGGACAGGCTCGCGTTGGCCGCGGTGAGCTGGGCGTCGGCCTCGGCCTCGGCCCACTGCTTGCCGCCCGCCGCGACGACCAGGTTGGCCGCCCGGATCAGGTCGTCCTCAGAGAGCGGCTGCGGGTCGGTGAGCAGGGCGCGTAGTTCGGCGGCCGCGGGGGTGCCGCTGGTCAGCGCGGCCACGATCGGCAGCGACTTCTTGCGGGCACGCAGGTCGGCGCGGACGGGCTTGCCGGTGACCTCGGGCGCGCCCCAGATGCCGAGCAGGTCGTCGGTGAGCTGGAAGGCCAGCCCTACGTGCGCGCCGAACCCGGCCAGGCCCATGGCCAGCGTCGCGGGGGCGCCGAGGTGCACCGCGCCGATGCTGCAGGCGCACGCCATCAGCGCGGCGGTCTTGTCCCCCGCCATTTCCAGGCATTCGGCCAGGCTCACGTCGTCGCGCTTCTCGAAGGCCAGGTCCGAGCCCTGCCCGCCGATCAGCCGCTGCACCGCCGCGGACAGGCACCGCGCCGCCCACGCGCCCTGCGGGGTGCCGTCCTTGAGCAGCAGGTCCTGGGCCAAGGCGAGCAGTGCGTCACCGGCCAGGATCGCCGCGCCGACGCCGAACACGGTCCAAGCGGTCGGGCGGTGCCTGCGCTCGGTGTCGCCGTCCATGATGTCGTCATGCAGCAGCGAGAAGTTGTGCACGAGTTCGACCGCCACGGCGGCGGGCACGCCGCGCTCGGGCGGCGCGCCGGCGGCGCGGGCCGACAGCAGGGCGAGCGCGGGGCGGAGTGCCTTGCCGCTGCCGTGGCCCGTCGGGTGGCCCTCGGCGTCGGCGAAGCCGAGGTGGTAGGCCGCCACGACACGCACGTCCGGCGTCAGCCGGCCGATCGCCGACTCCATCGCCGGGCTCACCAGGTCCCGCGCCAGGGCCACACCCTCAGGCATCACAGCAGTCACTGACGTACCTCCGTCGTTAGGGGGGAAGCGGCAGTGGCCGCCGTCGTTGGGGGGGAAACGGTGCCGACCGCTTTTGGGGGAGAAGCGTCGGCGGCCCCCGTGGTCTGGGGGAAAGCGCCGGTGGCTCCCGCTGTCTGGGGGAAAGCGCCGGCGGCCCCCGTGGTCTGGGCGGAAGCGCCGACGGGCCCCGTGGTCTGGGGGAAGGCGGCGGTGACCGCTGTTGTCTGGGGGGAGGCGGCGGTGGCCGCTGTTGTCTGGGGGGAGGCGGCGGTGACCGCTGTCCGAGGGAAAGCGATGCTGGCCGCGGAGGTAGGCCGCAGCGCGCGGCGGAGTTCGATCGCGGCGGCCAGGCCGCTGCGGACGGCGCCTTCCATCGTGTCCGGCCAGCCGGTGTCGGTCCACGCGCCGGCCAGGACCAGGCCGGGCAGCCTGGTCGCCGGCTTCGGGCGGAGCGCGGCGGTGCCCGGGGCCTGGCGGAAGGTCGCGCGGCGCTCGCGGGTGACGAAGAACTCGGAGACCTTGGCGTCGCGTGCCGCAGGGAACAGGTCGGCCAGCGCCGGGATGAACTGCTCGCGTAGCTGGGCGGCGGGGACGTCCACGTACTCGTCGGCCGCCGACAGCGAGATCGCCAGGTACTGCTGGCCGGTCCTGGAGCGGCTGAGGCCGGAGATGGCGGTGCGGTCGAAGACCCACTGGACCGGGGAGTCGACGGCGGCGGCGAAGGGGAGGTCGGTCACCGGGCGGTCGTAGATCACGTGCACGTTGACGATGGGCGACGCGCCGAGGCCGGCCCAGCCGTCGACCGTGGCGGGCGGGAGGGCGCCCCGCGGGATCAGCCGGGCGGCGGCCTCGTGCGGGACGGCCAGGACCACCGCGTCGGCGGTGAGCTCGGTGGCGTCCGCGGCGCCCCCGGCGGCGTCCGGCTCTCCTCCGGTGGGGTCCGACTGGCGCCCGGTGGCGTACGACTGGCCCCCGGCGGCGTCCGGCTCTCCTCCGGTGGGGTCCGACCGGCGCCCGGTGGCGTACGACTGGCCCCCGGCGGCGTCCGGCTCTCCTCCGGCGGGGTCCGACTGGCGCCCGGTGGCGTACGACTGGCCCCCGGCGGCGTCCGACTCGCCCTGGCCGGCGTGGCCCTCGGCGACGGCGGGGCGCGCCAGGCGGACGCGGAAGGTGGCGTGCGGGACGTCGCCGTGGCCGGCCTTGAGCGACATCGGCTCTATGGCGGTGACCTTGGCGTTCAGGCGGACCTGGGCGCCCAGGCGGGCCAGGAGGGCGGCGCCGGCGTCGCCGTGCAGCTCACCCAGGGGGCGGGCGGGGACGCCGATGTCGGCCGCGTTGTTCTTGCCGAGCAGGCCGGTCTTCACCACGGTGGCGGCCAGCGCCAGGGAGGCGTCGTCGCCGGCGATGTTCAGGGCCGAGACGGTGAACAGGTCCCATAGGGCGCGGCGCGCGCGTTCGGACTGGCCGCGGGCGGTCAGCCAGTCGCCGAAGCGCTGGGCGTCTAGCGCCGGGTCGGCCGGATCCAAGGCGCGCATGGCGAGCGCGGGGCGTGATACCACCGCTCGTTCGGACAAAGAGAGGAAAGAGTACCTGGCCAGCGCGGGCAGCATATGCACGGGACCGGGGAGCGCCGTCCTGCGGAGCCGGGCGCGGCGCCCGCCGGGAGCGAGCACGGTGACGTCGAAGCGGGGCTGGAGTGGGGCGTGGTCGGTCATGCCGAGCTGGGCGAGCAGGCCGCGGTAGGCGGTGCAGCAGCCGAGGAAGACGTGCTGCCCGGTGTCGACGGTCAGGCCGTCGCGGGTGAAGGAGCAGGTGGCGCCGCCCAGCCTGGGGCGGGCCTCGAGCAGGGTGACCTGCGCGCCCGACTCGGCGAGCGCGATCGCCGCGGTGATCCCGGCCAGGCCGCCGCCGATCACGACGGCATGAAGGGGGCTGGGGAGGCGGGCGGGCGTCATCTGATCCTCCCGGCCAGGGCCTGCACCGCGACGCCGGCCTTCTCCCGTCCGGACAGCGACATCCGGCCGCGGAGCACGGCGGCGGGCTCGGCGGCGATGCGCTCGAGGAGCCGGCGGTAGATGCCCGCCATCGCCCCGGTGCACGCGGCGCTGCGGCGGTCGAGCATCGGCAGCAGGCGCATCCCCGTGGCGTACCAGTCGCGGGCGCGCTCGACCTCGAACTCGATGAGCTTGACGAATTCCCCGGGGGGGCCGGGGGGGTCTGGGGGGGACGGTTCTCCCCCAGGCGCGGGGGGGTCTGGGGGGGTCGTCCCCCCGAAGACAGCACTGTCGCAGTCGAACTTGGCCAGGTCTTCGGCGGGCAGGTAGACGCGGCCGTTGGCGTAGTCCTCGCGGATGTCGCGCAGGATGTTCGTGAGCTGGAGGGCGACGCCGAGCGAGTCGGCGATCCCGGCGGCCTGCGCGGCGTCGTGGCGGGTACCGAAGATGCCCAGGGACAGCCGGCCGATGGAGCCGGCCACGCAGCGGCAGTAGTGGTGCAGGTCCTCGAACGTCGCGTACGTGGTGCCGCGGACGTCGGCGACGCACCCGTCGATGAGCTCGCTGAAGGCGGGCATGGGGACGGGGAAGTTCCGCCCGGTGTCGGCCAGGGCAAGCAGGACCGGGTCCTGCGGATCCGGCTGGCTGAGGTCGAGGACCGCGCGGCGGGCGTCTTCCAGGGCGGCGATCTTCTCCTCGGCGGGGAGCGTGCCGTCGCCGATATCGTCGATCCGCCTGGCGAACGCGTAGATGGCGGCGAGCCCGCGGCGCTTCGGCGCGGGCAGCAGCCTGATGCCGTAGGCGAAGTTCCTCGCCTGCGACCAGGTGATCCGCTCGCATTCGCGGTAGGCGTCGGTCAGTTCCACCTGCGCGTGCTCACCTCCCCCTCACGTAGGCCCGGGCCAGTTCGGCCGCCATCCGGGGTTTGGCCGGCTTGGATTGCGCGCTCAGCACGTCGTACCGCTGCTTAGCGATCGCGGCGAGCGCGGCGCGCCCGCCCGCCAGGTAGCCCGCGACGGCCAGGCGGGCCGCGCCGCGCAGCGTGCCGACCAGGGGGGCGCCCTCGTCGAGCAGGCGCGCGGCCCGGTCGACCTCGAAGCGCATGAGCTTTGTGACCGCCGGGCTCGCGGACGGCTGGGCCAGGTCCGCCTCGGTGACGGCGTAGCGGTCCAGGTCCTCGGCGGGCAGGTAGATCCGGCCGTGCGCGAGGTCCTCGGCGACATCCTGCCAGTGTTCGGCCAACTGGAGGGCGGTGCAGATGCAGTCGGAGAGGGCGATGCGTTCGGGGGTGGCGGCGGCGAAGATGTGCAGGACGACCTGACCCACCGGGTTGGCGGACAGCTCGCAGTACTGCACCAGGTCGGCGAAGGTGCGGTAGCGGGTGACCTGCTGGTCCTGCCGGTTGGCCTGGATCAGGTCGAGCAGCGGCTTTTCCGGCACGTGACAGTCCCTGACCGTCTCGGCCATGGCCTGCATGACCGGGGAGTTCGGGGTGAGGCCCTGGTAGACGCGGCCGACGTCGGCGGCTAGCTCCTCAAGGAGGCGAAGGCGCAGTCGGGCTGGGTCTTCGCCGTCCTCGCGCGTCTCGTCGCCGAGGTCGTCGGTCAGGCGGGCGAAGAAGTACCAGTTGGTCAGGTGCCCGCGGTAGCGCCGGGGCAGCAGGCGCAGGGCGACGGGAAAGTTCTCCCCCGAGGCGTTGGCCACCACCTCTTCGGCATGCGTAACTGACGGGCGAACGCGCTCGCGCAGGCCCGTCTGTGCCAAGTCCCGACTTTCCCCTGCCACCCCGTCATTTTCCAGGTAATGCATTAGCCATTGCAAACAATGACGTGTGCGTCACATGACGGCTACGTCGGTTAGGGGTCCGGTTAGACACTCGGTTAGCCGCTCGGTTGTCCACCATGCGGAACCGCGCCGAGGGAGGTGATCGCTACCGTTCGTACGGTTTACGCTGCGGAGAAATAGTTTGCATCATCGAACAACTTATGCTAGTTAATAGACCTGACGTGATCGTCAGTTTCGCGGAAAGCGGCGCCGGAATACCCATTGATTGACCGTCAGAGGCGGCCGCGATCAGGCCCGCGCGGGGCGTGCGCTGCAGGTCGGACCGGTCTAGACCTGCAGCGACGTGGGAACCGCTAGCCGAGCGACGGGGAACCGGTTAGCCGAGCGCGACCGGGAACCGGTTAGGCGACGGCCGGGTCCGCAGGCTGGCTCCGCCGGATCAGGAGCCGACCGCCGGGTCCCGCAGGCTAGGTTCGCCAGATCAGGACCATGGCGCAGTCGTCGGAGCCGCCGGTGCTCTCCTGCATGGCCGTGACCAGGGGTCCGGCACCGGCCATGAAGCCGCTGGTGAATGCGCGCCCGGCCTCGCCGAGCAGGCGGTCGGTACCCTCGTCGATGTCCCGCCCGGGCGCTTCGACCAGCCCGTCAGTGTAGAGCATCAGCGCGTCGCCGCGATGCAGGACGCCGTGCTCCTGCTCGGTCGCGGCCCCGCGCAGGTCCGGCACTACGCCAAGCACGATCCCGCGCGCCTTGGTCAGGCGCCAGCGGCCGGCCGCCGCGTCGTAGTACGCGGCCGGCGGGTGCCCGGCGGAGGCGAGCGCGTACTCGCCCGACGTCAGGTCGAGCGCGAGGTGGACGGCGGTGACGAAGCCCTCGGTGGCCGACCCGCGGCGCAGGTACGCGTTGCAGGCGGGCAGGAACTCCTCCCTCGGCACCGAGCCGAGCAGCCCGCCGAAGGCGCCGGACAGCAGCAGCGCCCTAGTCCCGGCGTCGATGCCCTTGCCGGAGACGTCGACGAGGGCCACCTCAAGCGTCTTGCCGTCGCAGGCCGACACCACGAAATCGCCGCCGAACGAGGAGCCGCCGGCCGGCCGCAGGACCACCGAGGAGCCCCATCCCTCGCCGAGGTCGGGCAGCTTCGCCTGGGTTCGGATGCGGTCCCGCAACTCGACGAGCATCTGGTCGCCGCGCAGGCCAAGCAGGCCGAGCTTCTCCCTGGTCCGCGCCAGGACGTCGGCCAGGGCGCCGGTCAGCACGATCGTGGCGATGATCCCGGCCCCGGCCTTGTCCTCCACGATGTCGTAGATCAGGGCGGCACCGGCGAAGACGAAGAAGATGCGCAGGGCCCGCGGCCACAGCAGCAAGCCGCCCGCCAGGATCGGCAGGATCATCGTGCCGGGCGAGAACCACCACTCGGACACGTGCACGGCCGCGACCGCGATCACAAGCACCAGCACGGAGAGCACGAACGCGAGCCGGCGATTACTGGTGATGAACTGCTTGGTCAGCTGGCTCTGCGCGGCCCGCAGCGCCTTCCCCGCCCGGCGCCGGGGGGATCCGGCCGGCTGGGGAAGGTGCGGAGCGCTAACCATGATGCGGGCACTGTATTCGATACCGGCCGGGGTCGGCTAAACCAGTCGCGTTAGCGGGCGGGCTGGGGTACGAAACATACATGACCAACTCGGCACCCGGTCACGACCAACGGTACCCGGTCAGACCCGTCAGCCCCGAGGAGTTCGACGGTTTCGCCCGGGTGGCGATGCACGCCTTCCACGGCTCACCGTTCTCCGAGGCCGACAGGGAATCGGCGCTGACCCGGCTCGAGTTCGACCGGACCCTCGCGGCCTTCGACGGCCAGGAAGCGGTCGGCAGCACCGCCGTGTACAGCTTCCAGCTCAGCGTGCCGGGGCACCGGACGCTGCCCGCGGCCGGGGTGACGTGGGTCTCCGTGCTCCCCTCGCACCGCCGACGGGGCGTACTGCGCAGCCTGATGGCCCGCCAGCTGGCCGACGTACGCGACCGCGGCGAGCCGCTGGCAGTGCTGTGGGCGTCCGAGACTCCGATCTACCCTAGATACGGCTACGGCTGCGCGATGTGGCACGCCGAGTACACCCTGCACCGGGGGGAGGGCGCCCTGGCGGCGACCGGGCCGGCCGACAGCCGGCTTCGGCTGCGGATCACCGACCCTGCGGCCGCGCTGCCCGAGCTGGCCAAGGTCTACGACGCGGTGCTCCCGCACCGGCCCGGCTTCATCGCGCGGAACGAGCCGTGGTGGCGGAGTGCGACCTACGACCCGGTCGAGGAGCGGCACGGCGCGAGCCCGCTGCACTGCGTGCTCGCTGAGGATGACGGCGGGCCGCGCGGCTACGCGCTGTACTCGGGCCAGGACCGCTGGGACGAGACCTCGCTGCCCGACGACGTGCTGCGGGTGCGCGAGCTGATGGCCACCGACCCCGCGGCCAGCGCCGCGCTCTGGTCTGACCTGCTCAGCAGGGACCTGACCGGCGAGTTCCTGGTGCGCCGGCGCCCCGTCGATGATCCGCTGCTCTACCTGCTCGCCGACCGCAGGAGGGCGCGGCCGCGGCTGCTGGACGGGCTGTGGGCGCGGATCATCGACGTCCCAGGGGCGCTGGCCGGCCGCGGCTACTCAGCGCCGGTGGACGTGGTGATCGAGGTGCGGGACCGCCTGATCCCGGCGAACGCCGGGCGGTGGCGGCTGTCCGCCGCGGGCGTGACGGCTGCGGGCGTGACGGCCACCGCCTCGTGCGTGCCGGCCACCGCCGCGCCCGATGTCGCGCTCGATGTCAGCGAGCTTGGCGCGGCGTACCTGGGCGGCACCAGGCTCGGCGCGCTGGCCGAGGCCGGGCTCGTCACCGAGCTGCGCCAGGGAGCCGTCCGGCAGCTGTCCGCCGCTATGTCCTCCGACCCCGCTCCCTGGTGCCCCATGGGCTTCTAGGATGTCGCGCATCCGGCGCAGCGGCGAGAAGAACACCCACCACCCGGCCGCCCAGCTGCCTCCGAACGCGATCCACAGCGTGGCGCGCACGCCCAGCAGGGTGCCGAACGTGCCGCCGAGCACGCCGCCCAGCGGGAGCGTGCCCCAGACGACCCAGCGGACGGCGGCGTTCATCCGCCCGAGCAGGCGAGGCGGGCAGATCGCCTGCCGGTAGCTGACCTGCGCCACGTTGTACACCACGGCGCTGAAGGAGAACGCCGCGAAGCCGACGGGGAACAGCGCGATGCGCCAGCCCGGCTCGGCCAGCGGCACGATCAGCTGAGGAAGGCCGAGGACGAGCATCGAGAACCAGATGACGCGCGCCGAGCCGAGGCGCCGGCCCAGCCTGCCCGACAGCACTCCCCCGGCGATGCCGCCGAGGCTGCCCACCGCGATCAGCAGCCTGGTGTCGGCGGGTGGCACAGTGGCTGGCGGGCGCGGGCCCGTGATCTGGTTGTCCCCCGACACGATCCCCACTCTGCCCGCCCCTGCGAGTCAATGTCTAGGCTGACGTCATGCCGGCCATGAAGGTGACGCCCGACGCGGCGATGCGGGCCAGGGATGTGTCCCGGCCGCGCGCCGAGCACCTCGCCTGGGCCGAGGAGGCCGAGGCGAGCGCGGCGGAAGCGGCGGGCGTGGCGGGCGTGGCCGGCGGTTCGGCTGAGGAGAGCGTTGTTGTAACCGAAGCCGGCGACGCGGTCAAGACGAACGTTGCGGCTGAGGCAGAAGTGGCGGTCGGCTGGCCGACGGATGCGGGCCGGGCGGATGCGGGCCGGGCGGATGCGGGCCGGGCGGATGCGGGCCGGGCGGATGCGGGCCGGGCGGATGCGGGCCGGGCGGATGAAAGTCGGGGGGACAGGGACCGGGGGGACAGGGACCGGGGGGGCGGTCAGGGGCGAGTGGAGGGGACTCGCAGGCGCAGGGTCAGGTCATCCAGGCGGGGACGGCCTTCGCGCTGACCGGCTCAGGGGCGGAGCCGCCGCCGGGGTCCGGCTGCGCGCCCGACGCAGGGAGGATCGTCGTGCCCGCACCCGAGATCATCCGGGAGCTCACCGAACTGCGCCGCGTACCCCTGGTTCCGGAGATCCGGCTCCACTTGGCCGACGAGCCGGTCAGTGCCTGGCAGCGCGTGGAGCGGGCGACCGGGCGGACCGGCCTCGACCCGCCGTTCTGGGCGTTCGCCTGGGCGGGCGGGCAGGCGATGGCCCGCTACCTCCTGGACTACCCGGAGACGGCCGCGGGCCGGCAGGTGATCGACCTGGCGTCCGGCTCGGGGCTGGTCGCCATCGCGGCGGCCCGGGCGGGGGCCGCGGCCGTGACCGCCTACGACGTCGACCCGCTCGCGGCCGCGGCCATCACCATGAACGCGGCCGCCAACCACGTGGCGGTCCGCGCGGTCTGCGCCGACATCCTGGGCCGGGACGACCTACCCGATGGCGTCGACCTGATGCTGGTGGCCGATGCCTTCTACGAGCGCGACCTGGCCTGCCGGGTGACACGGTTCCTCGACCGAGCCCGCGCCTGCGGGGTAGCCGCCCTGGTCGGCGACTTCGGGCGGGCGTATCTGCCGCAAGATCGCCTCACCCCGCTGACAGGGTACGACGTGCCGGGCCTGGGCGCGCTGGAGGACCGCGACGTCAAGCGCACGACCGTGTGGGCGCCCCGCCCCTAGGCGCGGGCCAGGTCAGTCGAAGATCGGCTCGCGGGTACGGGACCGCTTCAGCTCGAAGAAGCCGTCGATGCCCGCGAGCAGGAGCACGCCGTCCCAGAGCCGGCCCGCGGTCTCACCGCGCGGGATCGGCGAGACGACAGGGCCGAAGACCGACATCTCGTCGACCGTGATGATCGGGGTGCCCACGTCGTATCCGACCCGCTCGATGCCCTCGGCGTGCGAGGCGCGCACCGCCTCGTCGTACTCGGTCGAGTCCATCGCGTCCACCAGGCTGGGCTCCAGGCCCGCCTCAGCCAGGGCGGCGACGATCGTCTCGCGGTCCCTGGGCGCCTTGTCGTTATGGAACCGCGTGCCGAGCGCGGTGTACAGCGGAAGGAGCACCTGCGGGCCGTGCGCCTGCTCGGCCGCGGCCAGCACCCGCACCGGGCCCCAGGCGGCGCGCAAGCCCTCCCGGTAGCGGTCGGACAGGCCTTCCTTGTTCTCGTTCAGCACGGCCAGGCTCATGATGTGCCAGACCGTCGTGACCGGGCGGACCTGCTCGACCTCGAGCATCCAGCGTGACGTGATCCACGCCCACGGGCACATGGGGTCGAACCAGAAGTCGACGCGCGTAGGCTCCTGCTGGGTCATGCGCACTCCTTACCATCCATGACTGAACCTGGCCTCTCCCCCGGCAGCGTCAACCCGGCGGCCCAACCGTGCATTCCTGCGGCGCATGCGCTAGTTATGTAGCGTCGGCCACATCGACGAAAGGACTGCCGGTGACCTCGAACCTGACTCGCGACGAGGCGAAGGCTCGTTCGGCGCTCATCACGGTCGCCTCCTACCACGTGGACCTCGACCTGGCCGCGCCGGAGGGCGGAGAGGTGACGTTCGGCTCCGTCACCGTGGTGCGGTTCGACTGCGCCAGTCCCGGCGCGTCCACCTTCGTCGACCTGACCGCCCCCGCGGTGCGCGAGATCACGCTGAACGGGGCGCCGGTCGGCCCGGGCGCCTTCGACGGTGACCGGATCACGCTGGACAGGCTGGCGGCCAGCAACGTGCTGCGCGTGAGCGCCGAATGCGCCTACTCGCGCAGCGGCGAGGGGCTGCACAGGTTCACCGACCCCGCGGACGGGCGCGTCTACCTGTACTCGGACCTGGAGACGTTTGACGCGCACCGGGTCTACGCGTGCTTCGACCAGCCCGACCTCAAGGCCAGCTACGAACTGACCGTCACCGCCCCCGCGGGCTGGCTGGTCGTCTCCAACATGGCCGCGGAGTCGAGTTTCGCGGAGGGCGAGGTGGTCCGCTGGCACTTCCCGCCCACCCCGCCCATGCCGACCTACATCACGGCCGTCGTGGCCGGTGAGTATCACGTCGTCCGCGGCGAGCACGACGGGATTCCGCTCGGCGTGTGTTGCCGTCAATCGCTGGCCCCCTACCTCGATGCCGACGAGATTCTGGAGGTGACTCGCGAGGGCTTTGACTTTTACCACCGTTCGTTCGGCATAAAATATCCCTTCGGCAAATACGATCAGGTTTTCGTGCCCGAATTCAAAGAAGGCGCGATGGAAAACGCGGGCTGCGTGACCTTCCTCGAAGCCTATATTTTCAGGTCGCGGGTCACCGATTTCGCCCGTGAGGCGCGCGGCGAGACCATACTGCACGAGATGGCGCACATGTGGTTCGGCGACCTGGTCACGATGGCCTGGTGGGACGACCTGTGGCTGAACGAGTCCTTCGCCACCTGGGCGGGCACGCTCGCGCAGGCCGAGGCCACGCGCTGGACGTGGGCGTGGACCACGTTCGCGCAGCTGTTCAAGGCCTGGGCCTACCGGCAGGACCAGCTGCCTTCGTCACACCCGATCGCGGCCGACATCACCGATATCGCCGCGGTCGAGCTGAACTTCGACGGGATCACCTACGCCAAGGGCGCCGCGGTACTCAAGCAACTGGTGGCGTACGTCGGGCGCGACAATTTCCTGGCCGGCGTGCGGAAGTATTTCGCCGCGCACGCGTGGGGCAACGCGACGCTGGCGGACCTGCTGGCCGCGCTTGAGGAAACCTCGGGGCGCGACCTGGCCGCGTGGTCGCTGGATTGGCTGCAGACCGCGGGGGTCAACACGCTGCGGGCGTCCTATTCGACGGACGACGCGGGCCGGTTCACCGAGTTCGCGGTGGAGCAGGAAGCCGCGCCCGCCCACCCCGTGCTGCGCTCGCACCGCATCGCGATCGGCCTGTACGACAAGACCGAGGAGGGCCTGACGCGCCGGCACCGGGTGGAGGTCGATATAGCTGGGGCGCGCACTGTGATACCGGAACTCGCCGGGGTGGCCCGGCCGGACCTGGTCCTGGTCAACGACGAGGACCTCACGTACGCCAAGATCCGGCTCGACGACCATTCGCTGCGCACTGTGATCGGCTCGATCGACTCGTTCACCGACTCGCTCCCCGCCGCGCTGTGCTGGGCGGCGGCCTGGGACATGTGCCGCGACGGGGAGATGCCCGCGCGCGACTACGTCCGGCTGGTCATGTCGGGCATCTTCTCGGTGGCCGACATCAGCGTGGCCCAGACGCTGCTGCGCCAGGCGGCCGCGGCGGTGCGCAGGTTCGCCGACCCGGACTGGCGGGAATCCGGCTTGGGCCTGATCGCGGGCGCGCTGCGCCGCCTGCTCCGCTCGGTGCCGGCCGGGTCGGATGCGCAGCTGGCGTACCTGCGTGCCTTCGCCGACGTGGCCACCTCCGCCGATGACCTGGCGCTGCTGGCCGGGCTGCTGGACGGCTCGGAGCGGCTCGACGGCCTGTCCGTCGACACCGACCTGCGCTGGGCGCTGCTGGCGCGCCTGGTGAGCCGCAGCCCGTCGGCGGGTCTGAACGGCTCCCGGACCTTCGGCCCGGATGAGATCGACGCGGAGCTCGCACGGGACGTCACCGACGCGGGCGAAAGGCACGCCGCGACGTGCCGAGCGGCGATTCCCACCGCAGAGGCCAAGCAGGAAGCCTGGCGGGCCATGATCGGCGGGGAGCTCACCATCGCGATGTTCCGGGCGACGCTGGCCGGGTTCACCGACCCGGACCAGCCCGGGCTGGTGGAGCCGTACCGGGCGGACTACTTCGACGTCGTGGGCGAGGTGTGGCGGGACTGGTCGTCGACGATGGCGCAGGACTTCGTCAGCGGCGTCTACATGGCGTGCGCGCTTACCACCGAGACGGTCCAGGTGACGGACGCGTACATCGCCGGCGTGGATCCGCCCGCCGCGCTGCGCCGGCTGCTCCTCGAAGGCCGTGACGACGTGCTGCGCGCCCTGCGGTGCCAGGCTCGCGACCGCCAGGCGCCGTAGCCTCGGCCGGGCAGCGTTCACGATTCAGGTGTTGAGCCTTCGGGGTGTCTGTCTTTGCTGACCACGGGATGAGAATTTGCGGTAGCCGGGCCTGGGGATGGCCGTCCCTTCGGCCACGGCTCTTACAGAGGTTTACCCCCGTATTTCGCCGAGAAAAGCGGTCCAGACACTAGGAGGGAAGCGCAGCTGCGGTCCGGCGGCTGCCTTACTGTCACGGACGCCAACATGAGCATTAGCTAGGACTGCGACCTCGATGCAGTCGCCATTGCTCATGCTGAACGAACTCTTCCGCCAGGACCGGCTGCGAGGATCACAACCCTCGCCATCCTCCGCCCTGCCTGCCGGACCGGGGTGGCTATCGTCCATCCTTATCCCTTCTGACTCATCCCATCCCTGCGATGGTGGTGCGGATAAAGCGGTGCCCGGCTGGTAACTCCCATACTGGTAACTCCCATAGTTGCCGGGCGGACCGCACAATGAGCTCCCTGGACTCCTCCGGGTCGAGAGCTTCTTGTGCGATGTGCTCGAAGGCGAGCCGGAACTCGTAGGTGTCCGTCTCGCCCTCGACGTAGAGGTAGTTGAGCAGGCTTTCTGTGCTGACCACGTTGCGCAGCGGGGTCTCGTGCGCCTGGCCGAACTGGAGTATCTGGAAGGAATCCATCGCGAGCCTCTTCGGCCCGGCCAGGGGCAGGATCTGCACCGTGACGTTGGGCCGCTTCGCGACCTCCGCGAGGTGCTGAAGCTGCTCATGCATCACCGCGGGCTCGCCTCGCTGCCTGCGCAGCACGGACTCGTCGAGCACGACCGCCAGGTCCAGTGGCTGGTCGCGGGTCAGGACTTGTTGCCGGATCAGGCGGGTCTTTACCTTGCGCTCGATGATGGTCGGGGCGGTCGGGCTCACTTCCTGGTAACCCGAGAAGATGTCCCTGGCGTACTGTTCGGTCTGCAGTAGCCCGGGGACCACGTTGATCTGCCACTGACATATCGAGGTGGCCTCGGCCTCCAGGCCGATGTAAGCCAGGTGCTCCGCAGTCAGGACGTCGGAGTACGCCTCCCACCAGCCCTCCTGAGTGGCTTCTTCGGCCAGGGTGAGTAGTTGTTTACGGTGTTCGCCCTGAACGTCGTAGACATCGAGCAGGCGCGCCACGTCGCCAGGCTTAAGCCCACCGCGGGCCAGTTCATACCGGCTGACCTTCGCCTTGGACCAGCCGAGAAGGTCCGCGACCGCCTCACCGGTACGGCCGTCCTCCTCGCGCAGGCGGCGGAGCTCGGCGGCCAGGCGGCGGCGCCGGACCGTCGGGCTTCCTGAGGTGGCCATGCCTGCCCCTGCTCTCCGATACTCAGGCAAAACGCGGGACCAGTGTGTCATAAGAGCACTGCCCCCGCAGGCGGCTCGCCTAAGTCTCATGAATATTACCGTTACGACTCTTGATGAGAGTCTCACTGTGACTCACAATTAAACCACCGGCTGACGTCCCCGCAAGACGAGGGGGGGCACGAATATGGCCTACGTGCACAGCGGCACCGGACCTCGTAGGGCGGCCCGAGCCCGAGGCCCTCCCCGCGCCCGATTGCAGGACTGCGTGCCGAGCGGCAGAGACGCTGGTCTTTCGTCCACAGCAGCAAACAACGACACGGCCGGTGATGGCACACCGGCCGTGCTGAATCCCCAGACCGACCTAGTAGGGACAGGACTTGAGGACCCACTCATGGTACATGCGGCACCAGCGGATGGCTACCCCTTGTAACCGTCATGCTCGATCAAGGTTCTGGCCAGGCATCCGCCGCCGCGTTCCCGGGTCCGATTGAACTCTGCTCCGCACCGAGGTCTGCCCTCTCCCGAAACGGCGGCCGACCAAGGAGAGACAATGCCCCCGGTACCAGACCCGCCAGGCGGCTTTCAATCCATCATCGTGCTGGTCACGGTGGTCGTAGCGCTTTGTGTCCGCTTTTGGCGTACGGCGCTCCGGATCGTGGCCATCATCGTCATCACGCTGACTATCTGCGGTGCGGTCCTGCTCACTGAAGCACTGCGGCACGTAGGCAGATAGCGTGACCCACCTAAGTGCCGGGCCTGGGGACGGCCATCCCCAGGCCCGGCTACCACCCATCCTCATCCCGTGATCAGCGAAAATAAGAAGTTTCAGTGGCAGGTGCGAGGCTATCAGGGCACCGCCGCGCGTGCGTTCGATTTCCTGGGTCCGGAGGCGGGCATGACGCGATCGGCGTGCGCCGTGCGCACGCCGTCGCTGCCAGCACGGGACCGCCAGGCCGCGTAACCGTTTCAGTTGGGGCACGGGGACTGGCCGGCCGGGTAGGGCGCCGCGCGGCCTTCGGTGAACTGACCGTGCAGGCCCGGCGGACGGCTGGCCGGTGACGGGTCGAGGGCCAGCCAGAACGAGTCCGTCACCGCGCCGGTCCAGGCGTAGCCGGTCAGGTCGGCCGTGCCCTTCGCGCTGGTGAATCCCATCGCCCACACGTCGTCGGGCACCAGTGGGTCCCCGGTCGAGCAGTCGTTGCCGATCAGGTTGTAGTACGTGCCCGGCAGCGCGCCGGTGATGACGGCGGACACCGTGAACTGCGCCCGGCCGGACCCGGGCAGGGTGGCGGCGGTAATGACCACCGTCCCGGTCACGCCCCCGGCGGCGGGCAGGCTGAGCGCCACGCTGGTCACCTGAGGCATCGGCGAGGACGGGCTGGCCCGGCTGGCCGGGCTGGCGCGATGGGGCTCGCCCGCCTCGGTGCGGTAGTGCAGGGCGACCGTGATCGAGACGGCCAGTGCGACGGTCTCCACGAGGACGAGCAGCCAGATCAGGCGGCCAGGGCGCGGGGACCCTCCCCGCGGTTCGCGCCCGGCCTGGATGACGTCGTCGTCTGGGTCGCGGGCGCGGTCGATCACGTCATCATTTTCAGGTGGCTGGCTGCGGCGATGTCAACCGGTCAAGACTGGCCCTGTAGTTGCTCGCCGATGGTCGGCGTTGGCTGCCCGTTCGGGCTAGCGGGCGGGCTGGCCGGGCGGCCCGGCATCAGCAGCGCCGGGATCACCGCCAGCGCGGTGAAGCCCACGCACCACCAGAAGGTGTGGCCGAAGGCCGTGACCAGCCCCGCGGCGTGCGCGGCTCGGTATGCGGCCACCTGCCGGGTCAAGATGACGACCAGCACCGCCGCGCCGAAGGAGCCGCCCACCTGCTGGGCGATCCTGATGGCGCTGCTGGCGTGCGGGAGTTCGGCCTTCGGCAGGCCCTGGAACGCCCCCGCCATCGGGGCGATGGTCGCCGCGCCGAGGCCCGCGCCGCGCACCACGAGCGCCGCGCCGAGCAGGATCACGCTGGTGTGCGGGCCGGCCAGCGCGAACGGCACCGTGCCGACCGCCGCCAGGACGATGCCGACCAGCGAGACCGGCCGCGGCCCGTACCGGTCGGTCAGCTTCCCGAGGATCGTCCGCGGCAGGAGGCTGCCCACGCCCTGCGGCACCAGCATCAGGCCGGCCGCCAGCGCGCTGTACCCGCGGGCCTCCTGGAAGTACAGCGGCAGGAGCAGCATGGGCCAGATGAACAACCGCACGCTCTTCGGCGCCCTGCCCGCGTCCGACGAAGAGATCAGGCGGATGGCCAGCAGCGGCGCCCGCGCCTTCTTGCGCGCCTACCGCCCGCGCTAACCGAGACGCTCGTCGGCGCGAGGCGTGCTGGACGTCCCGGCGGAAGGCTGGGCCGGTTTCGTTCCGGCTGCCGTGTGGCCCGCATCGCGCAGTATGTCGTTGGCGCGGGTGAGGTACTCCACGATCAGCGCGAGGTCGTGATCGTCGTAGCGGCCGGTGAGCTCTGCGGCGTCTCGCTGCAGCGTGGAGTAGAAGGCGCCGACCTGCTTGGCCTTGTCGGGGACGAGCTCGATGCTGACGCTGCGCCGGTCCTTGGCTGCCCTGACTCGCCGCACGTAGCCCGCGTCCTCCAGCCGGTCGATGACCTGGGTGACGGCACCTGTGCCCATCCCGAGCAGGCCTGCGAGCTGCGTGGGCGTGGTCACGCCGAGCACGCTGAGCACGCCCAGCGCCTCCACGTCCGTGGGATTGAGCCCGACCTGGACCGCGACTGACCGGTTGAGCAGGCCGAAGAGAACCGAGCTGCGCCGGGCCCTTCTGCTCATCACCGGGGCCCGCGTCGGCGCCCGCGTCGGGCGCCGACGCTGCTTTCTCGCCGGGCTGGCCGCATTCGTCACCGCGTCGGCCGCGGCCGGGGCGGCCCAGTCGGGGGGAATGCTCATCGGGTTCCGGGCGGTCCAGGGCGGCGCGGCGGCCTTCATGCTGCCGCAGGTCCTCACCTTCATCCAGGCCGAGTTCAGCGAACAGGCCAGGGCAAAGGCCTTCGCCATCTACGGGATGGTGCTGGCCCTGGCCGGCGCCGCCGGGCCGCTGCTGGGCGGCGTCTTGCTGGCCGCGAACGTCGCCGGGCTCGACTGGCGGGCGATCTTCCTGATCAACGTGCCCGTCGGCATCGCCGCCTTCGCCGCCGGGGTGCGGCTTATCCCCGCTTCTCCCGCCGACCCGTCCCAGCAGGTCAGCGTCCCTGGCGTCATCGTCCTCACCCTCGCGCTGGTGGCCGTGTTCTTTCCGCTCATCCAGGGCCGCGAACTTGGCTGGCCCGCCTGGGCTACTCGCCGCTGCGAACCGGCATCAGCTTCACGCCCTTCTCGGCCGGGATCATCGTCGGCTCGGCAGGCGCCACCCCACTCGGGCAGCGGTTCGGACGGGCCGCCGTCGGCGCCGGCACGCTCGTCATGACCGCTGCGCTCGGCAGCATGATCGCCCTCGTCGGGCGCTACGGCGCCGGGCTGCACGCCTGGCAGCTGGCAGCCAGCCTGGCCGTCGCGGGCATCGCCTTCGGCGTCGTCTCCGGTACGCTCGCCGACGTCGTGCTCGGGCGCATTCCCCCGCGCCTGTCAGCTGGAGCCTCCGGCGTCATCAACACCGTGGTCGAATTCGGGAGCGTTCTGGCCATCGCGGTGGCCGGGGGCATCTTCTTCGCCGGACTCGGGCCGCGCCCCGGCGGGCACGCCTTCACCCACGCGGCCAGCGCGGCGCTGTGGTACCTCACCATCTGTTGCGCGGCGGCGACCGCCGGCTCGGCGTTCCTGCCGGCCAGATCCCCGCGTGTCGCTGACCACCGCCACGCCGTCCCCGACCTCGTCACGCGCCCATAACCGACCACGTCAAGTCGCCCTACTAATGCGGGCGGGTTCCGAGAACAGTAACCGGCCTGGTGGCCGGGTTGATCTCGCGGGTCACCCCAGCCCAGGTCAGGCCGCGTGCCAGGCACTGCTCGTCGAGCGCCGCGTAAAGCGCGGCCATGCCGAAGTCCCCCGGCCTGGCGTCTGCCACGCTGGCCATCTTCCTCTTAGATGGGGTGTCGCATGGGTTCGGTGGTGAAGGTGCGGCCGGCCGGGGTGGTCCACTGGTGGTATCCCGGCATCGGCTGAGAAACGGTCCACCCCGGGCTCTGCTTGATCCGGTGGTCATGCCGGCAGCGGCACCCCCCGTTGCACGCGCAGGTCCGGCCACCTTGATGCCAGGGCACCGCATGCTCAAAGTCGCAGCGGCGGGCGTGCCGGACGCAGACCGGCAAGGTGCACTGGCCGTCCCGGATCTCGACCAGGTGCCGCAGGGTATCCGACGGCTGGTAGCCCGCGGACTCATACCGGTGGTCGCAGCCGGTGACCGGGATCGGGCCGAGCCGGACCTGGAACCGCTGGCCGGCGATGGTCAGCTGCCAGGTCCCGTAGCCGCCGGCCGGCCCGTCGCCGGCGGGGGTGAAGGCAGGGCCGGGGCCGTCCCGGTTCCCGGCCGCCCCGTTGTCTCCCGGGCCGGGGCGGTTACCCCGCCGGGTCCGGGCGGGCTTGGCGCAGCCGTGGCCGATGGCGTGCCCGTCCTGGTCGGTCACCGTCACGCACCACGTCGAGCCGGGGTGCCCGGCCGCGGCGGCCGCGAACTCGCGGGCCAGCGCCGGGTCCAGCGCGCCCAGGCCGTACGCGTCGCCGGGGTGCTCGGCCAGGCCGAGCAGGCTCAGCAGCGGGATGGTCAGGTTCGTGCTCGCGGCCAGCCCCGCCAGCCCGGGCGCGGACCCGGCCGGCTGCCCGCCCGACCCGGGTCCGCCACTGCCGGGGCCGCCCGCCGGCCCGCCACCGCTGCCGCCGCCCGGCTGGCCATTCTGGCCGTCACCAGGCCCGGCGCCCGCATCGCCGCCAGGTCCGCCACAGGCCTGGTGCTCATCGGGACCGCCACTGGTACCGCCGCCCGGCTGGCCGTCCCGGCCGCCACCAGGCCCGGCATCCCCAGCGCCGCCGGGTCCGCCAGCGGCGTGATCCCGGTCCGGGCCGCTGCCGCCGGGACCGCCCGGCTGGCCTTGCTGTCCGTCGCCGGGCCCGGCGCCCGTATCGCTGCCGGGGTCTGCCTGGGGGTAGCGGTGGCGGGCGTCGGTGCCGTTAAGGGCGTCCAGGAAGGCCAGCACCCGCAGCTGGTCCACGGTCCCCGGGATGCCCCACGCCCGGTACTGCAGCGCCTTGTCCTGGATGTGCTGGTTCGCCGCCAGCGCCTGATCCGGCGGCAGCCCGAACCCGGCCAGCGCCGCGGTCCCGGCCTGCTCCCGCCAGAACGCCACCCGCGCGTCTTCCTGCTGCGCCTTCTCCCGCCGCTTGCGCGCGCCGTCGGGGTCCACCTTGACCACGGCCCGGGCGATCAGCCGGGCGACCTGCCCGTGGGTGCGGCCGGCCAGCTGCCCGGCGATCAGCGCCTCGGCCGCCCCGGCGTCCGCATCGGCCAGCACGCCGGTCTCCTCGGCGATGATCCGCGCCTTGCCCGCGCTGATCACCCCGGCATCCAGCGCCGCGCCGGTCCGGGGCAGGCGGGCCTCCAGCATCCAGGCCAGGTCGATCAGCATGTCGGCCGCCCGCTTGGAGATCCCGAGCTCGAGGGCGACTTCCTCGGTCAGGTACGGCTGCCACGCCTGCGGCAGCCCGCCGGGCTGGTCCGGGCCGAGCCCGGGCACGGCCCGGCGGCGGATCAGCTCGCGGGCCACGCCGAGCTTGGCCGAGGCACACCAGGATTCCAGGGCGTCCCACCGGCCCAGCACCTCAAAGGCCTCATCGTCGTCCAGGGCGGCGCACCGCCGGTCCGGGCCCGACACCTGGTCCAGGACCTGCGCCAGCGCGAGACCGGGACGCGGCGGCTCACCCTGCCCGCCGGGCACCGCGTCGCCGGCGGGGTCCCCGCCCTGCCCGCTGCCCGGTCCCGGCCACGCCACCATAGATTGCCCTTGCGTTCGCTTAGCAGATCCCCGTCTTTCCTGATTCGAATTCTATCGTTAGGCACTGACATTTTGGCTGGCGGCGTACTGGTTTTGTACGAGTTTTCTAGTACAGTAGCTACATTTCCTCGCTGACTAGGGCATCTTCCATCGCTTGCCGCCAGGGCTGCCTGGTGGTGTCGGCGCGGGGCATCCGCTGGTAGGCGGCGTCGAGCATCAGGTCCAGCAGCTCGGCTTTGCCGCGCACGTAGGTGTACAGGGTCATCGGCACCACGCCGAGACGGCTGGCGACCCGGCGCATCGTCACCGCGTCCGGCCGTCGGTCTGGCCGGCGGGCGGTAGCGTGCTAGACCAGGATGCAGGGGATGTCCGTGTTCTCGTCCAGCCAGTAGCTTGCGCAGACGCGGTGGTAGCCGTCCGCGACGATGAGCGGGTGCGCGTCGCCGCCGCGCAGCAGCAGGATCGGGGACAGGGCCTCGCCCGCGTTGACCTTGGCCAGGTCGGAGGCTACGTGCTTGTTGTCCTGGCCGAGCAGGGGGAGCTGGCTGGCGCGCAGGATGTCCTTGGCCTTGTGGCGGGTGATCTCGTCCCGGGCGTCTGAGAGCTTCTGCCGGTAATCGGCCGCCTTATTGGGCGACATGATCAGCGACAGGTATTCTTCCGCCGCCTGGTAGTCATGGCTTTCCGGCTTGTCCAGCCACATCGCGCTGTCCGGCACGACAGCTCCTCAGCGCTGGGCGATGGCCTGGGCCACGGCGTCCTGGACGTGCTTGGCCAGGTCTTCCAACGGGATCTGGACGGTGGACCCGGTGGCGCGGTCGGTCAGCTCGGCGGACCCGGCCGCCAGGCCGCGCTTGCCCACCGTGACGCGGAACGGGATGCCGACGAGCTCCGCGTCGCTGAACTTGACCCCGGCGCGCACCGGCCGGTCGTCCACGATGGCCTCCACGCCCTCGTCGAGCAGCGCCTGGTACACCTCAAGGCCGGCCTCGGCGACGGCCGGGTCGTCCTGCTGGGCGACCACCACCACCACCTCGAAGGGGGCGACCGCGACGGGCCAGATGATGCCCTTCTCGTCGTAGTGGACCTCGATGATCGCGGCCATCGCGCGTTCGATGCCGATGCCGTAGCAGCCCATGATCGGCCGGACCGGCTTGCCGTCCGGGCCGGACACGCGGAGCTCGAAGGCGTCGGCGTACTTGTAGCCGAGCTTGAAGATGTGGCCCACCTCGATGCCGCGCTCGACCTCGAGCCCGTGCCCGCAGTTGAGGCACAGCTCGCCGTGGGCGACCTCGCGCAGGTCGGCCCACTGGCCGACGGCGATGTCGCGCTCGACGTCGACGCCGCGCAGGTGGGTGTCGTCAACGTTGGCGCCGGTGGTCATGCCGCGCCGTCCGTGCAGCGCCTCGTCGGCGATGATCGGATGGTCGGTGACGCCGACCGCGCCCAGGCTCCCGGGGAGCGCGCCGAGCGCGGCGCGGATCTCCTCCGGCTGGGCCGGGCGGATCGAGACCGCCCCGGTGGCGTCGATGAGCTTCTGCTCGTTCAGCGCGTGGTCACCGCGGAGCAGGACCAGGGTGAGCGTCCCGTCCACGCAGTACACCAGGGTCTTGATCTGGCGCTCGGCCGGGGCGTCGTAGCCCACGGCGAGATCCTCGATGGTCCGCACGCCCGGGGTCGGGAAGGGCTGGGGGGCAGGGAGCACCACGGTTCGTTCGGAAGAATCATCGAGGTAATCCAGGCGGGACGCCGCTACCTCTATGTTGGCCGCGTAGCCGCACTCCGGGCAGCGGATGATCAGGTCCTCGCCACTGGGCGAGGGGCAGAGGAACTCGGTGGAGTCCGAGCCGCCCATCGCGCCGCTGGAGGCCTGCGCGGGGATGGCCGGGATGCCGAGGCGCTCGAACGATCGCACGTACGCGTCGCGGTGGGCGCGGAAGGACACGTCGAGCCCGGCCGCGTCCAGATCGAAGCTGTAGGAGTCCTTCATGGTGAACTCGCGGGTGCGCATCAGCCCGGCCTTCGGGCGTGGCTCGTCGCGCAGCTTGGTCTGGAACTGGTACCACATCTGCGGCAGGTCGCGGTAGGACTCAAGCTCGGCGGCCAGGGTGGAGACCACCTCTTCGTGGGTCATCCCGAGGACTAGCTCAGCGCCGCGCCGGTCCTTGAGCCGGAATAGCTCCTCGCCCATCACCGCGTAGCGGCCGCTGCGCTGCCAGAGCTCGGCCGGGTGCATCACCGGCATCAGGATCTCCTGGGCGCCGATCCGGTTCATCTCCTCGCGGATGATCCCGATCACCTTCAGCCGGACCCGCTGGCCGAGGGGCAGCAGCGAGTAGTGCCCGGCCATGAGCTGGCGGATGTAGCCGGCCCGCAGCAGCAGGCGGTGGCTCGGCGCGCCGGCGTCCGCCGGGTCTTCGCGCAGCGTCGGGATGTGCATCTGGGACCAGCGCATGATTCTGCGACTCGCTTTCTGGCCGTGGTCAGGCAGGCCCGTAGTCTATCCGCGGCGGAGGGCAAGCGCCGAGCGGATAACGCGGCCAGGGTCCGGGCTAGTTCGGTCAGGGTGCGGATGTGCCGGTGGCCGCTCGGCAACGGGCAGAACCCGTACGGGTCGAGGTGGACGGGCTCCAGGCCGGCGGAGACTGCGCCGGCCACGTCGTACCGAAGGCTGTCGCCGACGTGCAGGACGGTCTTGCTCGCGGGCACGCCGAGGGCGTCGAGCGCGATGCTGAAGATGGCCGGGTCCGGCTTGGCCGCGCCGACCACTGCGGAGTCGACCACCACGCCCAGCCTGACCCCGGCGTTGGGAGGGTAGTGGCGTCCGTCGGGCGCGTAGCAGACGCCCAGTTGGCGCAGTTCGGCCTCTACTGTGCCGTCGGAGTTCGAGACCACGCCCATCGGCAGGCCGAACGCGGCCAGGGCCCGCAGGCCACTGGTGGCGCCGGTACCGACGTGCGACCAGGCGTGGCCCCTGGTCACCTCGGCGATCTGACGAGCCACCTCGCCGCATCGCTCCTGCGGTACACCGCACGCGGCGACGTAGCCGGTGAGGTAATCGCGCCACCAGGTGCCGGCGGCGGGCGGCGTGGCGGCTAGGTCCTGGACCGCCATCGCCCGGTAGTGGGCCTGCTCGAGCGCGGCGACGTCGGGGAAGACCCCGGCCGCGAACAGCGGCGGCAGCAGAAGGCCAGGCTGGGGGAAGATCAGTACCCCGCCCGCGTCGAGCAAGATCGCGCTGACCTCGGAGCTCACGTGCGCACTATACGCAGAGGCCGCCAGCGGGCCTCGCGGCGGCCGGGCGTGACGCCGCCGGTGCGGGCCGGCCCGGCGCTGGCATAATGGCGCGCGTCCGCAGGATGAGAGGAACGCGCCGATGAGCGGGTATCTGGACTATTCCGGCCGGGAGGACGTGCTGAGCGGCGGCTCCCGGATGATCGGCGTGGACACCCCCGCCGGGCCGTACCGGGTGTGGGTGAAGCGGGTCGGCAACCATCCCGACCTGCGGGTGCTGCTGCTGCACGGCGGGCCGGGGGCGACGCACGAGTACTTCGAGGCCTGCGACAGCTTCCTGCCCGCGGCGGGGATCGAGTACTACTACTACGACCAGCTCGGCTCCGGGCGCAGCGATCAGCCCGACGACACCTCGCTGTGGGACCTCGACCGGTTCGTCGACGAGGTGGAGCAGGTCCGCCGGGCGCTGGGCCTGAACCGGGAGAACTTCGTCCTGCTCGGCCACTCCTGGGGCGGGATCCTGGCCATCGAGTACGCGCTGGCTCACCAGCAGCACCTGCGCGGGCTGGTCGTCTCCAGCATGATGTCCAGCGTCCCGGCCTACAACGCCTACGCCGAGCAGGTGCTGATGCCGGCGATGGACCAGGCGGCGCTGGCCGAGATCAAGGCGTACGAGGCGCGGGGCGAGACCGAGGACCCCAGGTACATGGAGCTGCTGAACGAGCAGCACTACGTCCACCACGTGCTGCGCATGCCGATTGCGGACTGGCCCGACCCGGTGCAGCGGGCGTTCGCCCACATCAACCCGGCCATCTACGTGAAGATGCAGGGTCCCAGCGAGCTCGGCATCAGCGCCGACGCCACGCTGGCCCACTGGGACCGGACCGCCGAGCTGGCCACGATCGACGTGCCGGCGCTGGTCATCGGCGCCGGCCACGACACGATGGACCCGGCGTTCATGGAGATGATGGCCGGCCTGCTGCCGCGCGGGCGGTTCCTGCTCTGCCCGGACGGCAGCCACATGGCCATGTACGACGACCAGCAGGTGTACTTCGCCGGCCTGATCGACTTCCTGCGCGGCCTCGGGTAGCGCGCCGGGAGCCGGGCCCCTACCGCAGGGGGTAGGTCACGGCGCGGGCGAGCCACACCGCGACGAGGGCCTGGGCGACGCCGACGAGCAACGTGCCGGCAACGCCGACCCCGGCGTACGCGGGCAGCCCGGCCAGGGCGGCGACGGTGCGCGCGGTCGCGCCCTGCGGCACGCCGGACAGGGCCGGCCAGGCCAGCGCCGCGCCCCAGCCCGCGGCGGTGGCCAGCACGGCCAGGACGAGCGCCGAGCGCGCCCGCCACGGCCCGGCCCCGGCCGCCAGCCCCACCACAAACGGCAGGAACCACAGGCCGGAACCGGCGCCCACGCCGATCAGCACGCCCGCGACGGCGCACGCGGCCAGCCACCGGACGAACGAGCCGCGCGGCGCCCGGGACGCGAACGCCGGGCGGTACGGCGCCGGCGGGCGCGGGGGCGGCGGGGCGGGGGCGCGCAGGTCGCCGAGCCGGTACGCGCCGCGCCTGCCCAGGCGCTTCTGGGTCAGCCACCGGTGCTCACCGCGAGGGTCCAGGTCAGCGTCCCCGCGGGCTGGCCCGGGACGGGGACGGGCAGGTACTGTCCGTCCCACCACAGCGGCACCTGGTCGTCGTACCAGGGCGAGGCGGGGTTCTCGCTCTGCCCGCCCGGGTACACGCCCTCGGCCGTGACGCCCGCGGAGGACAAACTGACGATCATCCGCCAGCTCGGCCCGTCGCTTGAGACCGGGTAGCCGTCGGCCGCGTCCGGGGTGAACGCGTCGCCGCCCGCGGCGCGCGGCCCGTACCCGAGGCCGCTGGCCCCGCTCAACGCCGGGAATGAGCGGGAGTGCAGGCGTCCCCAGGTCCACGAGGCTGGAGCGCCGCCGAGCGTGCGCGACAGGTGCGCCACCGTGCTCGCGAACGCCGTGCGCATGACCTGCGCGGCGGTCCGCGCCCGCCCCGACGGGAGCGAGAACGCCGGGTTGGCCGGGTCGTGCAGCGTCCACGCCTCGAGGTCCTCGACCAGGCTGACCTGGTTGACCGTTACGGCAAGGCCGAACGGGTCTTTGGCTACCGGTACCCCGGAGTGCGTCCACCACGGCTGGAAGGTGTCCGACAGGTAGTAGCCGAGGAACGTCCACCAGAGCGCGGCCGCCGGCGAGCCGACCGCCATCGAGTCGGGCCAGGTGCGCAGGAGGGATACCACCGCTCGTTCGGGAGGAGAAAGAGAGGTACCCCGCAGGGCGTTCAGCAGCGCGGGGACCAGGCGCACCGCGAGCTGGTCGGTCAGGCTGGTCTGGATGGCGGCGAAGCTGGCGGCGGTCAGCGGGGCGGGCCGCTTCAGCAGCGCGGCGTAGATGGTCGCGGCGCGGTAGCCGGGGTCGAAGAAGTTGGCGCTGGTGCCGATGTAGTAGGGGTAGGCGGCGTTGACCGGGCGCTGGTTGGCGGTGGCCACCACGTGCGAGGGCGGGTCGTAGACCTGCGGGACGGCCGCGTAGGGGATGACCCCGGTCACGTCGCAGGCGCCGGTACCGGTCATCGGCAGCCAGGGCTGGCAGCCCGCGGCGACCTGCGGGTAGTAGCCCGCGGAGACCGCGCCGATGTTCCCGGTCGGAGGGTCCGTATCGGCGTAGACGAAGTTCTGCGACGGCGCGTACCAGTGGGCCAGGGCGGCCTTGAACTGCGTGAAGTCGGTCGCGTGGTAGACGGCGAGGATCGCGGCGAGGTCGGGGGACGGGACGTTGCCCATCCAGTCGACCGACGTCGTTTGCCCGGCCTGGGTCATGATCGGCCCGTGCACGGTGAGGTCCACGGTCAGGGGGACGGTCGCCGCGCCGCGCACCGGGATCTCGTAGTGCACCACCTGCATCGTGCGCCACGCGCCGTCCCAGTAGTACTCGTCTCCCCTGGTCTTTTCCTCGTAGAAGAGCGTGGCCTGGTTCTGCGTGTCGGTGAGCGACCAGGCGATGCTGTTGTTGTGCCCGATCAGGACGCCGGGCAGGCCGGGCACGCTGACCCCGGCGACGTCCAGGCCGGGCGCGGACATGGCCACCTCGTACCAGACCGACGGCAGGGTCTGGGGCAGGTGCGGGTCGCCGGCCAGCAGCGCGCCCCCGCCGCTGACCGCCGGGCCGTTCGCGGCCCAGGCGTTGCTGTCCGGGTACTCGTGCCTTTGATTCTGGACGGGAAGCCGGCTGACCTCGGCGAGCAGGGTCCCCGCCGCCTCCGCTTCCGCTGGCGTTATTTTCGCCGAACGAGCGGTGGTGCTTGTCTTCGGCCCGCTGCTCGCCGCGCGCGGGGCGAGCGGTGTCAGGGGGAGCTTGGCGTACGGGCCCGGGTCGTACGGCGTCTGGGCGTCCGGCGCGATGAGCGGGAACCAGTCCATGGTCCTGGCCGCGCCGAGGGAACGCTCGAGCAGCGCGTAGTCCAGCGGGGTCGTGGTGAAGTCGAGTTCCTGGCTGAGCTCGCCCTGGATGACCAGGCTGTCGACCGGGGTCCAGGAGCCGGGGTACACCCCGGCCAGGCTGAAGGCGGCCGGCCACTGGCCGGTGGCGCGGTCCCGGGCGAGGTCGTCGTTGACGCCCTGGGCGTAGGCGAGCAGGGCCTGGGCCGCCGCGCTGGCCTTGGGCATCTGCGCCCATTCCTCCTGCGCCGTGCGGAGCAGGCCGAGTTCCAGCTCGAACTTGTCCGAGGCCAGGTCCGACGGGCCGGCGAGTTGAGCCAGGCGGCCCTCCCCCAGGCGGCGCTCCTCGTCCATCTCGGACAGGCGGAACTGCGCGTGCACGTAGCCGAGCGCGAGGAACAGGTCGTGATCGGTGGCGGCCTGGATCGAGGCGTCGCCCTGCTGGCTGAAGGAGACGGTGACGGGCTGCTGGAGCCCGGCCAGGCGGAGCGTCTGCGACCTGACCGGCTCGCCGCCGACGGCCGACGTCCACACGCCGCGGCCCGGATCCAGCGCGGGCCCGAGCGCGGGGATGGTGCGGTAGCCGAACCCGAGGAGGCCGAGCACGACCGCGCAGGCGCACGCGGCGGCGACGATGTTGACGGCCCGGCCGAGGGTCCGGCCGAGGGTCCGCATCACCAGATCGGGGGGTGCCGGTCCTTCCAGGGGCGCGCCTGCTCGAGCTGGGCGGACAGGGAGATCAGGGTCCCCTCCTCGCCCATCCGCCCGGCGAGCATCACGCCGATCGGCAGGTGATCGTCGGTCCAGTACAGCGGGACGTTCACGGCCGGCTGGCCGGACACGTTGTAGACCGCGGTGAACGGGGTGAACCGCTTCTGCCGCTCGAAGTTCTCGGCGGGCTCCACCTCGTCGAACCAGCCGACCGGGCGCGGGGGCAGGGCCAGCGTCGGGGTCAGGATCGCGTCGTAGGCGTTGGTTGCGGTAACCGCCGCGCGGGTCACGGCCTGCAGGTACGCCTGGGCAAAGAAGAGATCGGGGGCGGTGGTGACCAGGCCGCGGCCGCGCAGGTAGCTGGTCAGCGGGAGGAGCAGGCCCTCCTGGTCCGGGGCGAGCGGGACCAGCGTGGCGTAGGCGTACCACAGGGTCTCGAAGAACGGCACGATGTCGGGGCCCATCGGCAAGGTGATGTCCTCGACCTCGTGCCCCAGGCCGGCCAGCAGGCTGCTGGCGTCCTCGTAGGCGGCGACGCAGTCCGGGTGGACGTCGGCGCCTTCGACCGCGTTCTGCAGGGTCCGGCCGATCCGCAGCGTGCCGGGCGGCCGTTGCGCGTAGCCGAGGAACGACTCGCCGGGCGGGAGCGGCGGCTGGGTGTACATGTCGCCGGGGAAGTTCCCCGACATCACGTCGAGGAGCAGCGCGGCGTCCGCGACGGTGCGGGCGAGGGGGCCGTTCACCCCCAGGCCGGCCAGGTCCGGCATCAGCGGGCCCTCGGAGATCCGGCCGCGGGTCGGCTTGATCCCGAACAGGCCGCAGACGCTGGACGGGATGCGGATGGACCCGCCGCCGTCGCTGCCCTGGGCGGCGGGCGCGAGGCCGGCCGCCACCGCGGCGGCCGCGCCGCCGCTCGACCCGCCCGCGGACCTGGACAGGTCCCACGGGGTCCTGGCCGGCGGGCCGATCTTGGTTTCGGTGTAGCAGGGCAGCCCGAATTCCGGGGTCGCGGTCTTGCCGGTCATGACCGCGCCGGCCTGCCTGATCAGGACCACCACGTTGTCGTCGGTCATGGGCACGTTGTCGGCGAACGCGAGCGAGCCGAGGGTCTGCCGCACGCCGGCGACCATGTTCAGGTCCTTGATCGGGATCGGCACGCCGGTCAGCGGCGGGAGCGCCGCCGGGTCTTCGGCTTCGAGCACCGCTTTCTCTTGTGCCTTGGCCTGGTCGGCCGCGAGTTCGGCGGTGACGGTGTAGAAGGCGCCGACCTGATCGTTGAGTTCCTGCGTCCGGCGCAGATAATGGTCGGTGACGGCGACGGGCGAAAGCTCCCGCGCGCGGATCGCGGCGGCTAGCTCGGTCATGGTGAGCTCGTGAATCTGCGCCATGGTAAGAGATCGTAGACCACGAGGGAGCAGGGACGTTTGGCGCATTACCGGGACGAATGGCCCGCTATAAACAGCCCTGGAAAGGGCAGAATCGTCGGTGAACGGTGCTTTGCGCACCGTCGATAGGGCGTTACGCTGAGGTGGTGGTGAGTACCGGATGGCGTGGCCCAGGCTGAGAAAGCGCAGGTCATCGACCCGGCTGGTGAGGATAAGCAACCGCGGGGAGGTTCCGGCTCCCTCGCCTGCCCCCTCGGGTCCGCAGTCCGGGACGCCCGAATCCGGTGGAGCGGTCCGGCTGATCTGGCCGGGCGCCAACGGTGCGTCCGCTCCGCCTGCGGCGGAGGCTGCTCCGCCGGCCTCCGGGTCCGGCGAGGCGGCCGAGGCGGCCGCGGATCAAGACGACCTGCCGTTCTGGGACTGGTCGTCGGACCAGTCCGAACTCGATGACCCTTCGGACGCGCTCGCGCCGGACCGGCCCGAGGACCCGGACGGGCCCGACTACCCCGATTACCGGGCGTCCGGAAGCACGGACGCTCCGCGGGTGACTCCCGCGTCGCCGGAGACCGGAGGGTTCCGCGGAGGCCTGGCGTCCTGGGAGCCCAGGGGCTCGTGGGAGTCCAGGAGGTCCGGGGGGTCTTCGGACTCCGGCGGGTCCGCGACGTCCGCAGGGGATAAGGGGCTCAGGCGGCCGCGGGCACCCGTGGTCTCCGCGGTGGCCGCGCAGGCGGATGAGCCGCGGCGGGAGGGCATCGGCCAGCACCTGGGCAACCTCGCGCACCTGTCCGCCGACCCGAGGAGGCGGTCCTGGCAGTGGCGGGCCGCGGTCGCGATCGTCGTCATGGTGGCGTTCTCCATCCTGGCCAACTGGCTGGTCGGGCTGACGCTCGCCGTGCTGTCCGTCATCGCCATCACCATCGTCAGGTCCCGGGGGGCCCTGGTGGGCCCCGGCGGGGTCCGGGTCCGGGAGACCGCGGCGCAGCGGCGCACCCGCAGGCAGTTGCGCAAGCTCGAGCGCGCGGGCTACCGCGCCGTTCACTGCGCCCCGATCCCGGGCGGCGGCGACCAGATCGACCACCTGGTGATCGGCCCCGCCGGGGTCTTCGCCTTCGACTCGGAGGCCTGGGACAGGAGGCTGCCGGTCCGGGCCAAGAAGAGCGAGCTATGGCTCGGGCCGTTCAGCATGAGGGAGCGGCTCGACCACGCGCGCTGGGAGTCCGAGCAGGCGGCCGCGCACCTGTCCAGTGCGGCCGGGACCCAGGTCACGGTCCGGCCCGCGATGGCGGTCTACGGGCCGAAGATCCCCTGGGACGTCGCCACCATCAGGGACGTCGACGTGTTCAGCGGTCCGCGGCTGCGCAGGTACCTGCGGCGCATGGCCCGGCGAGGCGACGCGCGGCTGCTGACCGACAGCCAGATCGAGCGCATCGACAAGGCGGCCCAGACGGCGTACCCGCAGGCGGTCACCCGCTGACCCGTACCGTCATCAGGGGAACGCGTTACTCTCCGTCCCGGTAGGCTGGTGCTTCCTGAATCCAGATCCTGCGGGTTTGCGCGGGGAGGAGATCGATATGCCGCCGCTTCGGTCCCGTACGGTCACGCACGGCAGGAACATGGCGGGTGCCCGCGCCCTGCTCCGCGCGACCGGGGTGGCCAGGGAGGACATCGGCAAGCCGATCATCGCGGTGGCCAACAGCTTCACCGAGTTCGTCCCCGGGCACGTCCACCTGCGCGAGGTCGGCCAGGTGGTGGCGGACGCGATCCGCGCGGCCGGAGCGATACCGCGCGAGTTCAACACGATCGCGGTGGACGACGGCATCGCGATGGGTCACGGCGGCATGCTGTACTCCCTGCCCAGCCGGGAGCTGATCGCCGACTCGGTGGAGTTCATGGTGAACGCGCACTGCGCCGACGCCATGATCTGCATCTCGAACTGCGACAAGATCACGCCGGGCATGCTGATCGCGACCATGCGGCTGAACATCCCCACGGTCTTCGTGTCCGGCGGGCCCATGGAGGCCGGCGCCTGGCCGGGCTCGCGGCGGCTGCCGTGGCCGGGGCCGGGGCGGTACGCAAGCTCGACCTGATCGACTCGATGGTGGCCTCGGCCGATCCTTCGGTGTCCGACGAGCAGCTGCTGGCCATGGAGGAATCCGCCTGCCCGACCTGCGGCTCCTGCTCGGGCATGTTCACCGCGAACTCGATGAACTGCCTGACCGAGGCGATCGGGCTGGCCCTGCCGGGCAACGGGAGCACGCTCGCCACGCACGCGGCGCGGCGCGGGCTCTTCGAGCGGGCCTGCGCTGATCGCCGAGATCACCAGGCAGTACTACGCGGAGGGCGATGAGTCCGTGCTGCCGCGGTCGATCGCCAGCCGGGACGCGTTCGAGAACGCGATGGCGCTGGACGTGGCGATGGGCGGGTCGACCAACACGATCCTGCACCTGCTCGCCGCGGCGCACGAGGCGGGGGTGAACTTCGGGCTGAAGGAGATCGACGAGCTGTCCCGCCGGGTTCCCTGCCTGTGCAAGGTCGCGCCGAGCAGCGCGTACCACCTGGAGGACGTGCACCGGGCCGGCGGCATCCCGTCGATCCTGGGCGAACTCGACCGGGCCGGGCTGCTCAACCGCAGCGTGCGCACGGTGCACAGCGCGTCGTTGCGCGAGTTCCTCGACGCGTGGGACCTGGGTTCCTCGTCGGTCAGCCCCGAGGCGGTCGAGCTGTACCACGGCGCTCCCGGCGGGGTGCGGACCACGCGGCCGTACTCGCAGTCGGCGCGGTGGGAGACCCTGGACACGGACCGGGCGAGCGGCTGCATCAGGGACGCGGCACACGCCTACACCGCCGACGGAGGGCTGGCCGTGCTCTTCGGCAACCTCGCCCCCGACGGCGCGATCGTCAAGACCGCGGGCGTGCCGGAAGAGCTGTGGCAGTTCTCCGGGCCCGCCGTCGTGTTCGAGAGCCAGGAGGACGCGGTCGCGGGCATCCTCGACGGGACGGTCCAGGCCGGCCACGTGGTGGTCATCAGGTACGAGGGTCCGCGCGGCGGGCCCGGCATGCAGGAGATGCTGTACCCGACCAGCTTCCTCAAGGGCAGAGGGCTCGGCCGGGCCTGCGCGCTGATCACCGACGGGCGCTTTTCCGGCGGGACTTCGGGCCTTTCGGTGTGTCACGTCGCCCCGGAGGCCGCGGCGGGCGGGACCATCGCGCTGGCCGAGGACGGCGACACGATCGTGCTCGACATCCCGCGCCGCGAGCTCAGGCTCGACGTGCCCGAGGATGAATTGGTCTTGCGCCGGGAGGGCGTGCTGGCCCGGCTCGGCTCGTACCGGCCCGCCGACCGGCAGCGGCCGGTGAGCGCGGCCCTGCAGGTCTACGCCGCGATGGCCACGTCGGCTGCGTCCGGCGCGGCGCGTGACATCACCCTGATCGCCCACCCGGACAAGTGAGCTCGCCTTCGCCGTCCGGTAGCGAGGGTTTCGTTCGGCCCGCCCGCGCGGCCGACGCCGACAGCGTCGCCCGCGTCCAGGTGGCCAGCTGGCGGTGCGGCTACGCCGGGGTCGTCCCCGATGACCTGCTCGCCGAGCTGACGGGCGACGAGGCGCAGGGCGTGTGGCGGGACCGGTGGCGGGAGGCGATCACCAACCCGCCGAGCAGCAGGCACCGGGTGCTGGTCGCGGTGCTGGGAACCCCACCCCGCGAGGTCGTCGGGTTCGTCTCCGCCGGGCCGGCCACGGACGCCGACCGCTGGCCGGGCACCGACGGCGAGCTGTACGAGCTGCGCGTCAGGCCTGACCTGACCAGACACGGGCACGGCAGCAGGCTGCTGCACGCGGCCGCGGACACGCTCGGTCAGGACGGCTTCCACACGGTGTCGATCTGGGCGCTGGACACCGATTCGGCGTTGCGGCGCTTCCTGGAGTCGGCCGGCTGGGCCGCCGACGGCGCCCGGGGCGAGCTGGACGTCGGCGCCAGGGTAGCGGTCGTCCGCCTGCACACGAGGATCAGCGAGTAATACGACCTCACAGTGGCCGGGCTGGCCATGGGCGGCGCGTTCCTGCTCCGGCTGGGGGCTAGGTGCGGGTTTTGGCGTCTGGGGAACAGAACATGACCTCTTCGTAGCGTGGTGACGGCTGGTCCAGCAGGGCCTGGGGCCTGCCGCGCAGATGCTGGTCGAAGAAGGCCCGGACGTAGGCGCGGGTGATGTCCAGGGAGCGGGCGCCGGGGAGGTGGGCATCGATGTCGATGCCGAGCTGATCGGCCAGGAGCACGAGGTCGGTGAAGGAGGCGTGCACCGCGCCGGCCACCACGAGCCACCGCTTCCAGCCGGTCAGGAGTTCCCAGTCCCGCTGCCAGGTGAGCACGGAACCCTTCACGTGTTTCCCGTCCGGCGACGCGATGATCCCGCTTCCCGGGGTGTAGTTGGACTGCTTGCCAACGAACAGGAACGGCCGTGCCAGGCCCTCGTCCGGGATCGGGGCGGCAGTGCTGCCGTCCATGTCGATGCCGGCGCGGATGCGGGAGTCAGCCACCATGGCCGCGATGGCGGCGGCGCCGCCGAGGGAGTGGCCGGCCATCGCCATCCGGGAAGGATCGATCAGCCCGGCGCCCGGCCAGGCCGGGTGCGCGCCGGTCAGCTCGCCGAGCACGAAGGAGATATCAGCCGCCCGGCCTGCCACTGCCTTCTCCGCCCGGCCCCGCCGGAGGGCCTCACGGGCCAGGCAGGTGGTGATCCGCCCGTCGGGAAAGGCCGTGGCGTCACTTTCGTAGGTGTGATCAATCCCGGCTACGACGTAGCCGTGGCTGGCCAGGTCCTCGGCCAGGGCGGTGAGCGTGCTGCGGGGGTTGGTGAAGCCGGGCGAGAGCACGACCAGGGGCAGGCTGCGCTGATCCCCGGCCGGGGCGGCGTCGCTGGCAGAGTTGGTCCGGACCGCGCTCAGCGCGTCCGGCGGCACGCCGGTGATGTCCTTGGTGGCGGGCTTGGTGGCCAGGAGGAGCTCAGACTCGGCCGGCGTCATGTACTGGGCTCGCCGCCCGTCCGACGGCACCGCCGGATACCACAGGGAGACCATCAGCTCCCGGGCGTTCACCCCCGCGACCCAGGGATCGGGACGGGAGGTGTCGGTCAGCCACAACGACGTGGTGCCCACCGGGCTCGGGCCGGTCGGCTCAGGCAGGTACGGCGTGGGGCCCGGCCCGGCCGGCGCGTCACCCGCCCCTGCGGAAGCTTCCATGCCGCCCATCATCACCGGCCGACTATTGCCGGCGCCATCCGGAAAGCCCCAGTCTTCGCGCTGGGGGCACCCACACCGTGCCTGCCGGGTGCGCCGCGGGCGCCGCCACCTCTTCCTTGCTATCGTCGGACGCGGAGGGGAATCCGGGAGGACGTCATGATCGGCGACAAGACCGAGCACTTTGTCGGCAAGGGCACAGACCTCACCGCACTGCAGGCCCACATCGTGGCGTACCTGGAGGCCGACGGCTTCATGGTCCAGGCCTCGGCACCGAGCGCCCAGGGGGTGGTGCTTCAGGCCAGGAAGGGCCACCTCTGGAGCGGGCTCATCGCCGCGGACCGCGCGATGACGATCGCGATCGCCGGGAGCCCCGACGACTTCACGGTCCGGATCGGCATCGGCAGATGGCTCGAGCACCTCGCAACTGCGGTGATCGAGACCTTGCTCGTGTCGGGACTGTTCCTCGTCGTGGACGTGGCTGAGACCGCCTGGAACATAGAGATCGAGGACAAGCTCGTCAAGGACATCAAGTCATTCGTCGGCTGAAGCCGGCCGTCCCCCGTAACGCGAGTGCACGGGCCAGGAGGCTTCAGCCCTGACTGGGCGGATCCGGCGTAGCCCCTGGCTTACTACGAGCGGGACGTTACCTCGGCCGTGGGGGTCGAGCCCCGCGAGCCTATGCCGGCCCGGCCCCGGCCCGCATGCCCGCCGATAGGGCGTGCACGGCCGGTCGCCTAAGATCTGGGGGTGGCTGATGCGCGGGAGTGGCTGGCGGGGACTCGGCCCAGGACCCTTCCCGCGGCTATCGTGCCCGTGCTGATCGGGTCGGGGGTCGCGGCCGGGTACGACAGGTTCTCGGCGTGGCGGGCGGTCCTCGCGCTCGTCGTCGCGCTTGCCCTGCAGATCGGGGTCAACTACGCCAACGACTACAGCGACGGCGTGCGCGGCTCGGACGAGCGGCGGGCCGGGCCGGTGCGGCTCGTCGCCGCGGGGCTCGCGCGGCCCAGGCAGGTCCTGGCCGCAGCGTTCGGGTGCTTCGCGGTGGCCGGCGCGGCCGGCCTGGCGCTGGCCGCCGTCACCTCGTGGTGGCTGCTGGCCGTCGGCGCCGCCTGCATCGCCGCCGCCTGGTTTTACACCGGCGGACCGCGCCCCTACGGGTATCACGGGCTCGGCGAGGTCTTCGTGTTCGCGTTCTTCGGCGTGGTCGCGGTGGCGGGCACCGCGTACGTGGAGATGGCGAGGTTCAGCTGGCTCGGGCTGGCCGCGTCGGTGCCGGCCGGGCTGCTGGCCTGCGCCCTGCTGATCGTCAATAACCTGCGCGATATCCGCACCGACACGCTGGCGGGCAAGCGGACCCTGGCGGTCAGGCTCGGTGACTCGCGCACCAGGACCGGTTACGTGCTGGCGGTGCTGCTCGCGTTCTGCTTCGCGGCGGCGCTCGCCTTCTACCGGCCGCTCGCGCTGATCACCGTCGCCACCCTGCCACTGGCAGGCCTCCCGATCAGGTCCGTGCGAGCGGGCGCCTCGGGTCCGGCGCTGATCAGGGCGCTCGGCCAGACGGGGCGGCTCCAGCTAGCGTTCGGGATCGCGTTCGCGGCCGGGCTCGCGGTGCACCTCTGAACCGATGGAACTCCGATTCGTTTTTGCAACTCAGGATGCCGGCGGTTCTGGGGGCGGTGCGCCCCCGGACGCGAGACACTTGACACGAAATGCGCGGTATCCGCAACATCGCGGCTGCTGGCAAGTTACTCTGCCCCTAATCCCAGTTGCTGAGGTGCGGGTCCAGGGTGACGCCTGAGGCCGATGCGTGTCCAACGGGAAGGTGTCTAGTTGCAAGCCCGGGGTATGTGGTCGGCCGGTCAAGGCGACAATCAGGAACGATTCCTGGCCGACCTCCGCGCCTTGCGCGACGCGGCCGCCATCGGATACGACGAACTGGCGGCCAGGGCGCACTTCCCGAGCAGCATCCTCAAGGAAGCAGAGAACGGGCCAGGGCTGCCCGGCCTGCCTATCCTGGCCGCTTACGTCCGTGCCTGCGACGCGGACGTGCCCGAATGGGAAGAGCGGTGGCGGCGCCTGGCGTACGAGGCCGAGACCGACCCTGGCCTGCCGGTCAGGGCCGCCGGGGCCAGCCCGGCGGCGGTAGCGGGAGCCCGCGCTGGTATCACCATCGGGCCGCCAGACGTGTACGACCCGGAGCGGATCAGGGCCGCGCTGCGAGGTGGGACCGCGGATCACGCCACCCGCGACACCGGCCGGCCGCAGGCCGCGGCCCTCGGCCGGGCCGATCCTGAAACCGTATCCACGGGGCCCGCTACTACGGATGGTCCCGCAGCCCGGGACTCCGGAGCAGGCTGGGGCGACTCGGTTTGGAATGCCCGCGCGGGCCGGGACGGCGGCTCCGCCTGGGACGCCCGGTCTGGCCGCGGCTCAGGCTGGGAGACCGAGACACCGTGGGACACGGCCCCGAGCTGGGACTCCGCGGTCGCCCAGGACACCGGGTCGGCCAACGGGAACCATCACGCGACGTACGCGAGCAACCTGCTCGACCCTCCTGTCACCGAGGCGTTCGATCCCGAGGCGCCCTCGCCGGTCACGCTCGACGACACCGAGCCGACGCGGTGGTCTGCGGACAGCCAGGTCGCATCGTCGGTCACGGCAGACAGCGAGCCGGCCTGGCGGCCGGCGGACACCGGGCGCGCGGCGCTGGATGACGCCGAACCCGCGCCGGAGCCGGCGCAGGACGCCGAGTCCGCTGGGGCCGGCGGGTCGGCGCTGCCGCAGGCGGCCACCCAGCCGGTACGCGCGACGGCCCTGCCGCGGCCGGCCACGCAGCCGGTACGCGCGCCGGTGCCGACGGCTGCGCCGGACGAATCACACCGCGACCGGTTCTTCCCGATCAGGCTGATCGCGGTCATGGTGGTCGCCGCGATCATCGGCAGCATCCTGGTCCTGCTGATCAGGTAGCCAGGAAATATCGTTCGCCGCGCCGGAAAGCTCGCTGGCACAAACGCGGCTGACGTGACAGCTGCCGCACGTGAACGTGTGCCCGATCTACAAGACGTACGGAAGGCTCGTGGCCTGAGCGCGGCTAGGTCGAGTCGCGGTCCTCCGCTACGGCGGAGACCTCGGCCTGACCGTTGGCGGGGACCGTCGGGTCGACAGCGCTCAGCGGGTCAGCCGAGCTCAGCGGACCGGCCGGCGCTCCGGGATCGACGAAGTCCAGGCCGGGAACGGCAGCGGCCAGGATGGCGCTGAGGTCTTCGGGCGCCGTCTCGGCCGCGGATCCGGCGGTTATCGCGGGTGTGCCGTCGGCGGCGGGGACGGCGGGCGGCTCGCGGTGTGGCCGCGGCTTCGGGGAGGGTCCGGCGCCCGCGCCGGGGACCGGCGCCTCGGCGGTGCCGGAGAAGGCGCTGGCGACCTGCTTTATCGCCGTGGTCACCTCGCTGGGGATGACCCAGAACGTGTTGCCCGGCCCCTGCGCGAGTTGCGGCAGCATCTGGAGGTACTGGTACGCGAGCAGTTTGGGGTCCGGGTCGTTTTCGTGCACGGCTTGGAAGACGACGCCGATGGCCTGGGCCTGGCCCTCGGCACGCAGGATCGCGCTCTGCTTGGCGCCTTCCGCGCTCAGGATGGCGCTCTGCTTCTCGCCTTCCGCGGTGAGGATTTTAGACTGTCTGACGCCCTCGGCGGTCAAGATCGCGGCGCGCTTCTCACGCTCGGCCCGCATCTGCTTCTCCATCGCGTCCTTGACCGACTTAGGCGGATCGATGGCCTTGATCTCCACCCGGGTCACCCGGATGCCCCACTTGCCCGACGCGTCGTCCAGCACGCCGCGTAGCAAAGCGTTGATCTTGTCGCGCGAGGTCAGCGTCTGCTCCAGATCCATCGACCCGATCACGCTGCGCAGCATCGTCGCGGTGATCTGCTCGATCGCCTGGATGTAGTTGACGATCTCGTAGTCGGCGGCGCGCGGGTCGGTCACCTGGAAGAACAGCACGGTATCGATGAGCACGACCAGGTTGTCCTCGGTGATCACGGGCGCGCCGTTGAACGAGACGACCTGTTCGCGCAGGTCAATAATCGGCTTCACCCGGTCGATCATGGGGATGACGAAGTTCATCCCGGGTTCCAGCGTCTTGCGGTACCGGCCGAGCCGCTCCACGTTGCGCGCGCGGGCCTGCGGCACGATCCGCACCGAACGCATGACCGTGATGACGACAAGGAGCGCGACTACCGCCGCGATGAGGATCTCCGCCAAGACCATGGCTACTCCCGGGGATAGACGAGGGCGGTGGCCCCCCTGATCTGCATGACGTCGACCTTGGTGCCGACGGGGATCACCAGCGATTCGTCGTAGGGACGCGAGGACCACTCCTCGCCGTCGATCCGCACGCGACCGCTGTGCTCGGTGACCTCCTCGAGCACGACTGCCGACCGGCCGACGAGCGCGGCGGTTCCCGTGCGCAGCGACGGCGGCTGCTTGATGTGCTTGATCGCGATCGGGCGGACGACGCCGAGCCCGGCTCCGGCCGCCACGATGAACGCGGCAAGCTGCCACGCCAGACCGATGTGGAACGCGCCGACCACGGCGGCGACCACCGCAGCGACCGCGATGAGGCCGAAGGCGAGGGTCGTGGTGAGGAGTTCGGCAACGCCGAGCACGGCTGCCACGATCAACCATATGATCCAGGACACAGTGGCCGCTCCGCTGAACGCTTCTACGTTGAGAGTATCCCCGCCTGGCTTGGTCCGCATCACGCCAGGCAGCGCCCCGCGAGCCGTGCTATACACGGTGTCATCAGGTCAATACCTCCCGAATATGTGCAATTGGTGACAATTAACTGTCCAGGTCCTACAGGGGATTTCTGTCGACCTACACTCTCCAGATAAGGGCAGATTTCCCGCGGCACGGCTGGACAATGGTCCAGGAGGTACCTGGTGGAACGTGGCGACACCGGCCTGGGCCGCGATGCCTATGGTCTGCCCAGGCGCCGGAGACCAGGTGAACACCGCGCCTACCGGCGACGGGGCGAGGGGGACGAGCCGACGGACGCCGACGGAGTGAACGGGCCGCAAGGGGCCAAGGACGACTATTACGGCCAGCTGCTGCGCCGACCCGACGAGTTCCCGCCGCGGCTGCGCCAGCCCGGCCGTCCGCGCCTGCGCCAGCCTGGCCGCTTCCCGCCGCCGAGTGCCAGCCCGGGCGGTTTCCCCGCCAGCGGCGGGCCCGTGATCGGCGATGCTTCGAACGGGCGGCCCCCGATCGGTGATCCCTCCAACGGGCGGCCTCTGATCGGTGATCCCTCCAACGGGCGGCCTCTGATCGGTGATGCTTCGAACGGGCGGCCTCCGATGGGCGGCCAGACCAACGGCGGCCAGGGAAACGGCGGGCCCTTGGGCGGCGCGGGGACCGGCGGGCCCATGCCGGGGCGCCAGTACTGGCTGCCGAACGGGCGCCGGGTTCCTCCGGGGTACGACCAGCCATACCGCCCGCAGGCGGCGGGGCCGGCCGAGGGAACCTGGAATCGGCCTGGTCCGGGTCAGGTTCGCGGCCGGCCCGCGGGCCAGGACTCGTTGGGCGACGGCTGGGTTCGGCCAGGGTGGGCCCCAGGGCAGCCGCCGCCCCAGGCTCCCGGTGTCCCGCCCGCGGGCGCACGGGGGCCTTACGGCGCCGAGTCCGACGCCCGCGAGCGCCCGGCGTCCCGGCCGCCGTACGGGATCCAGGGCGGCGGGCCGGTTCCGCAGGAGGCGGCTGGCCCGGTAATCCGCCAGCGGGAAACGGCCGTTCCCGCAGAGCGGCCGCGCGGCGCCGCGCACTCGATAGCCAGCATCGCGCCAGACGGCCTCGAGGCGTTCGCCCGGGACCTGCGCGCGCTGCGCGCCAAGGCCGAGCTTGACTACGAGGCCATGGCCGAACTCTCGCACTACACGATGAAGACGCTCGCGTCGGCGGCGGGCGGGCTCCGGATGCCGACGCTGCCCGTCGCCGTCGCGTACGTGCGCGCCTGCGGCGGGAACGTCACCGAATGGGAAGAGCGCTGGCAGAAGCTGGCCGCCAAGGCGAGCGCCGACTCGGCGAAGAAACGCCGCCCTGACGACGACGAGCAACCGGAACCCTCGGACGCCCCGGCCGTTCCCGAGCCGCCCGCGCTGAAGGCCCCGGCCACCGAGGCCGCCCCGGAGCCCGGCGCGGTCTACGTCATCACCTCGGCCAAGCCGCGCCAGCCAGGCTGGTAGGGCCGGGGGGTCGTCCTCTCGGCTAACATGGCAGCGTGCTGCCGCCGGACAACCACGTGCACACGTAGACCGAGCAGCGTCGTCGAGCTGCCGCGGGCATAGCCGCCTGAGTAATCCGCAGCCGGAAGTCAAGAAAGTGCCTTGGACGCGAGCGCGCTCGTGGGTAATGAACGAGCGGCCAGGCGGCGCGTATCGCAGAACAGCACCTTCCTGAAGTCCCGGATCGCCAGGTCTAGCTCGCCGATGGCGTCCTGGACCTTCGCGGCTCCAGGATGGTCGCCCATCAGCCCCAGTGCCGTTTCGAGAGAGAGCCCCGCCGAGAACAGCCGGTGCACCACGATGTCGTTCATGCCCTCCGCGATGCGGTCGTGATCCTGCACCAGGCGCAGGGTCACCTCCGCCGGGTCGCCTGCCCTCCCGGGCGGGGGATCGCTCGTCTCCGTGCCCTGGATAGGGCGTGACTGGCTTAACATCAGCCTGCGATGCCGCGCGCAGCAGTACGCGTCAGCCATGGTCGGCTTCCTGGCTGTACTTCGCGAGCAGCTGCGAGGCCCGCATCGTGACGTCGGCGTCGACGTGGCCGCCCTGCGCAAGGTCGGTCAGCAGCTCGCGGACGTCATCGGGCAGCCAGGCGTCGGGAAAGGCCGCTCCCAGTACGCGCCGGACGATGGCCCGGTTCTGCGCGGTGTCTGCGTCGTCGGCCTCACGCAGCTTCCCGGCCGCGATGTCGGCGTCGGTGAAGTCGCGGGGGTCAGCCTGGTATTCCGGGTTGACCTCGGTCCACAGCGCGTGGGATGCGCGGGTCACCATGTCTTCGGTTACGCGAGGTGCGTTCTGCTCAGCCACGCCGTCTAGCCTTCCCGCTGCTGTGCCGCCGCTGCAACCGGGCGATCGCCCTGTCGTTGGTCGGTCGTGTTTATCGCCTTGGCGATCAGGCCTGGCGCGCCGGACGTCGCCATCCGCGGGGTGACGGCCTGGCTTGGGGATCAGCGGGAACCCGAAGCGGCCGGTGACGCGGCCGAGGCGCTGGACGCGGCGTACAAGGAGTGGCAGGCCTGAGGGGACCTTCGCCTCTGCCGCGTTACCAACAGGGGCTGTTACTGCGGGAGCAGGAGGTGAGCCATCATGAAGGGGACACCCATGAAGACCTATACGCGCCACTTTGCGCGGATCGTCGAAATACGCAGGCAGCTGCGAAAGCGGAACCACCAGTGGATCAAGCACCACATCCTGCGCAAGCCTGCCTGATCTAGGCCTCGTGGTCGTCCAGCCAGGATTCGGTGCGTACAGCGTGCCGTAGGCGATGTCCGCCAGGTCGACGAGCTGCGCCACCGTGATGCCCAGCTGTTTGCGCCGGGGTGCGGGTGCCGACCGCCAGTGTGACGTCGGCACCCGCCAGCCCAGTATCCAGTCGGCCCTGCTCGATGGCCTCCAGCTGACCCAGGTGGCTGGAGATGCGTGCGGTGAGCATCCGACGCATGGCGATCTTTCCTCGCCCGCATCAAGGACGGCTAGCCTGACGCTCTGTCAAGGGGTGAAGGGATTTTCTCGGGTCCGGGGGCGGTCCCATTTGGCGTGCGTCCCGTGAGGTAGCGTTGTAGCCGATGACCTCCCCCGAGGCGGCTAACCCCACCGTGACCAGCGGAAACTGGTGTCCCCCCAGTGATAACCACGTGCACACGGAGTGGTCGTGGGACGCGCCTGCCGCGGCGTCGATGGCGCGCAGCTGTGAGCAGGCGCTGGCGGTCGGCGTCGGGTGCGTGGCCTTCACCGACCACCTGGACTTCACCGACTGGACCGACGGGGACGGGATCGGTGAGGAGGACCTGGATCCGCGCCGGTACAGCGCGATGCGGCTGCTCGATGTCACGGGCTACCTGGCGGCGATCGAGGACTGCCGCGAGCGCTTCCCCGACCTGCGCATCCTGTCCGGAGCCGAGATCGGCGAGGCGCACATGTTCGCCGCGAGCGCGGGGGCCCTGGTGGCCAGGGCCGGTTTCGACCGGGTGCTCGGCTCGGTGCACGCCATACCGTTCGACGGCCGGCTGACGGCGGCCGACCAGCTGTTCGGGTCACTGTCGGCCGGTGAGGTGATGCGCAGGTACTTGGCCGAGGTCGTCCGGCTCATCGAGGGCAGCGACATCTTCCAGGTGCTCGCGCACCTGGACTTCCCGCGGCGCTCGTGGCCGCCGCCGGCCGGGCCCTACGACGAGACGGCCTTCGAGGCGGAATACCGGGCCGTACTGCGCGCCCTGGCGGCCAGCGGACGGGTGCTCGAGGTGAATACCAAGAGCCCGCTGGCTTCGGTCGAGCTGATCCGGTGGTGGCGTGACGCGGGAGGGCGGGCCGTCTCGTTCGGGAGCGACGCGCACCAGCCCTGGCGAGTCGGCGCCAAGTTCAAGCTGGCGGTCGACGTGGTCGAGGCCGCCGGGTTCCGCGCCGGGCGCGATCGGTTCGATTTCTGGCGGGTCTAGCCGCCGAGCGGATGCGGGGACTAACGGATGCGGGGACTAACGGATGCGGGGGCTAACGGCGGCGGAGCTAGCGGCGGGGCTGGGGATGCTGTGGGGCTGCTAACTGGGCAGTTGTCGTGACTGGGGGGCAGAATAAGAGCATGAGCGCCGACCTCGATGAGCTGCGTCGACTGCGCCGGGCCCGCGACCGGATGGACCGCGAGTACGCGCAGCCGCTCAACGTCCCGGCGCTCGCCCGCACGGCGCTGATGTCGACGTCGCACTTCAGTCGGCGGTTCCGCGAGGCGTACTCCGAGACGCCGTACTCCTACCTCATGACCCGGCGTATCGAGCGGGCCAAGGCGCTGCTGAGGCAGGGCGACCTGAGCGTGACCGATGTCTGCTTCCTGGTGGGCTGCACGAGCCTCGGCTCCTTCTCCGCCCGGTTCACCGAGCTCGTCGGCGAGACGCCGTTGGAGTACCGCGCCCGCAGCCATGATGAGCTGCGCGGCCTGTCCACCTGCCAGACGATGGTCGTGACCCGGCCGCGCAAGACGGGCGGCAGCGACCCGCAGAACAGAGCAGTTTCTGAGAAGCATTCGGCCGACGCACCCGCCTAGAGTCGGGCCATGACCGTTTCACTTTCCACCGTGCACATCCTCGTCGACGATCCCGACGCCGCCCTGGCCTTCTACCGCGACACCCTCGGCCTGACGGTGCGCAGCGAGGTCGCCAAAGGCGGCTTCCGCTGGATCACCCTGGTGAGCGACAGCCAGCCCGGGATCGCGATCGTGCTGTCGGAGCCGCATGCGGGCCGCTCCAAGGAGGACGGGGACGCCCTCGCGGCCATGCTCGCCAAGGGCGAGCTGTACCCGGCCCACTTCCGCTGCGACGACCTCAACGAGACCTTCGACAAGATCGCCGCCACGCCGGGAGTCGAGGTGCTCGAGGAGCCTGCCAACCAGTTCTGGGGCGTCCGCGACGCCGCCGTACGCGACCCCGCGGGCAACCGGCTTCGCATCGAGCAGGGATAGAACCCTGGGTCGGCGGCGGCACCGGACGCCTGAGCGCCGGAGGAGAGGAAGGGCCGGTGCCGCCGCCGACTGCTTTTCAGGTCCAGGTGTCGCCGAGTCGGACGGCCATGTCATCCCCGCTTTCCCCGTCGGTCACCGTGTGCCGCTGGCCCTCGGCCTGGACCGGGAGCCTGGCTTCGGAGTCCCCGCCCTGGCTCGCTGACGGGCATTCGTCCGGATAGTTGCTGGACACGACCCACACCTACGATCCTGATCTGCGGTCCGTCTAAACACGGTGCGCAGCTATTTCGCTACCATTTGTAGTGTAACTCTATGTACTGTCCACAATGCAACGGGTAACAGGGTGATAGTTACCTATCTTCCCGGTAACATTCCACGCGGAGTCACGCATGTGAGGCGCGAGAGAAACTTGAGGTGCAGGGTACCGATGTGAGTACAGATCGTTGGCGCTGGGGGTGGAACCACCGCTCGTTCGGCGTAGAGAGTAGCGAAAGGCCCGGTTACTGTCCGCGCATGATCGAACCGATGATGCCGCCGACGGCGCCTGACTCGGCGGCCTGGGGATCGCCCTGCCGGGACAGGTAGGGGTCGAGCGCGTGGGCGAGGATGGGCAGCGGCATCGACTGCAGCCAGACCTGGCCCGGGCCGGTCAGCGCGACCAGGTGGAAGCCGTCCTGGCCGAACGCCATGTTGGCGATGCCGGGCATCCGGGTGACGGTGAACTGGACGCTGCCCTCGAACATGCCCACGTGCCCCGGGTGCACCATCAGCGTCTGGCCCGGAGCGAGCGTGTAGTGCACGAGTTCGCCGGATAGCTCGATCCAGGCGCGACCCTGGCCCTCGAGCCTCTGCAGGACGAACCCGTCGCCGCCCCACATACCGCCGCGGAAGCTCTGCTGCAGGCCGACGCTCGCCGTGATGCCGGGCGTGCCGCACAGCCAGCCGTGACGGTGGACGAAGTACGCCTGGCCGGGGGCGATATCGGTCGGCATGATATGCCCGGGCATCTTCGCCGCGAACGTCACCATGCCGGTGCCCGACACCGCCTCGTAGTGCGTGAGGAACAGCCCGCCGCCTCCCATGACCCGCTTCAGGCCCTGCATGAAACCGCCGCCGCCACCGCCCTGGCCCGCTGGGGCGCCGCTGGCGCTCATGTGCTGGGAGAGCTGGATGTTCGGGGTCATCCAGGACAGCTCGCCGTGGGTGGAGACCACCTGCTCGCCCTGGTCCAGGGTGACCTCGAGTATCGGCATGGTGGTGCCCTTGATCTCGGCTTGCATGACCTCTCCTGTTCGTCCTGTCGCCGAACCGCGCGCGGGCTGGCACGCTCGTTAGCGGCGAGCCTACCCGGTGAGGGTCCCTGTCCGATTTCCGCCAGTACTGGTCCGCCGGCGGTGGCATTGTGGAGAGCGTGAAACAGCAACGTACAGGGCGGAGCCGGCGCGGTGCGGCGGGCGCCGGCGTTCCGGCGCTCGACGACGAGCAGCGGTACGCGGCGGCGGTCTCGAAGGATGCCCGGTTCGACGGCGTGTTCTTCACCGCGGTGACCTCGACGGGCATCTACTGCCGGCCGTCGTGCCCGGCGATCACGCCGAAGCGGGAGAACATGCGGTTCTACCGCACCGCGGCCGCGGCTCAGGAGGCCGGGTTCCGCGCCTGCAAGCGGTGCCGCCCGGACGCCTCCCCCGGCTCGCCGGAATGGAACATCAGGGCCGACGTCGTGGGGCGCGCGATGCGCCTGATCGCCGACGGAGTGGTCGACCGGGACGGCGTCGAGGGGCTGGCGGCGTGCCTCGGGTACGAGCAGCGGCAGGTTCGGCGGCTGGTGACCGCCGAGCTCGGCGCGGGGCCGCTGGCCATCGCGCGCGCGCAGCGCGCCCAGACGGCCCGGGTGCTGGTTGAGACGACCGCGCTGCCGGTCTCGGAGATCGCGTTCGCGGCCGGGTTCGCCAGCATCAGGCAGTTCAACGACACGATCCGCGAGGTCTTCGCGGTGACGCCCAGCGCAGCTGCGTTCGGCTCGGGGCGGGAGGGGGCAGGCGGCGAGGCCGCGGCGGCTTGGCGCCCTGGCCGGGGTCCGGGGTCTCGCGGACCCCTCCGCTCCCGGGCTGATCAGGCTGCGGCTGCCGTACCGGGTGCCGATCGACCTGGACCGGATGCTCGGCTTCCTCGCGGCCCGCGCGATCGACGGCGTGGAATCGGTGGAAGGGAGCCGCTACCGCCGGACCCTGCAGCTGCCGAACGGCACGGGAATCGTGTCCCGGCCGGCCGGCGAGGTCGGCGGGCCGGGCCGTGGTGCTGGTTTCGTCGAGTGCGAGCTGCAGCTTGAGGATCTGCGCGACCTGACCGCGGCGGTGCAGCGCTGCCGGCGCCTGCTCGACCTGGACGCGGACCCCGAGGCGGTCACCGGCTACCTGTCGGCGGACCCGGTCCTCGGGCCGCTGGCGCGGGGCTGCCCGGGGCGGCGCTCGCCCGGCCACGTCGACGGTAACGAACTTGCCCTGCGCGCGGTGCTGGGCCAGCAGGTGTCGGTCGCCGCGGCCAGGCGCCTCGGGGCGCGGCTGGTGGCCGCCTACGGCAAGCCGCTCGAGCGGCCGGACGGCGCGCTCACGCACTGCTTCCCCGCGGCGGAGACGCTGGCCGCCACCGATCCGGCCACGCTGCCGATGCCGCGGGCGCGGGCCGCCGCGCTGACCGGGCTGGCCACGGCGCTCGCTTCCGGTGACCTGTCCCTGGACCCGGGCGCCGAACGCGACCTCGCGGAGGAACGGCTGCTCGCGCTGCCGGGGATCGGGCCGTGGACGACGGCCTACATCCGGATGCGCGCCCTGGCCGACCCGGACGCGTTCCTGCCCGGCGACGTGGGGGTGCTCGGCGCTCTCGGGCGGCTCGGGGCTCTCCCGGGCGTCCCGGACGTCCCGGGCGTCTCGGGTGTCCCGGGCGGGAGGGGGCCCGCGGGGCGGGCCAGGGCGGCCAGGGCCGCGGCGGAGCTGGCCGAGGGCTGGCGGCCGTGGCGGTCCTACGCCGTTCATCACCTGTGGGCCTACCTGGAGGAGAAGAGCCAGTCATGACCAGTCCGTTCGTGGCGCCGGACACCGATGCCCCGCGCCTTTCCCATATCGTCAACTCCCCCATCGGCTCTTTGCTGCTGATCGGGGACGGGCACGCCCTGACCGGGCTCTGGATGATCGACGCGGACCGGCACTCGGCCCGGGTCGAGCAGGGGCTCACGCCGAGCCCGGCTTCCTTCCGTGAGGTCGCGGCGCAGCTCGAGGCGTACTTCGCCGGCGACCTGAAGGAGTTCACCGTGCCGCTGGCGCCGAGCGGGACCCCGTTCCAGCTCGCGGTGTGGACCGAGCTGACCAAGATTCCCTACGGGAGCACGGTCAGCTACGGGGACATCGCCCGGGCGCTGGGGAAGAGGCTCGTCGCGTCGCGCGCGGTGGGCCTGGCCAACGGCGCGAACCCGATCTCGGTCATCGTGCCGTGCCACCGGGTGATCGGCAGCGACGGCAGCCTGACCGGGTACGGCGGCGGCCTGGAACGGAAGGAACTGCTGCTCCGCCTGGAGGGCGCGGGTCCCGACAAGCTGTGGTGACGGCCCTTCGGGGCCGCCGCCCGGACGGGTAGCGTGGGCGCGTGCTCGCGCTGCTGCTCCTGGCCGCGGCCCTCGGGCTTTCCAACTTCGCCGGGGCCGTCGGGATCGGGGTCAGCGGGGTCAGCGGGCTGGTCAGGGTGCGGGTCGCCGTGGTGTTCGGCCTGTTCGAGGCGGGCATGCCCGTGCTCGGGCTGGCCCTGGGGCACGGCGTGGCGAGCGGCCTCGGGCATTCGGCGCACTGGCTCGGCGGGGCGGTCCTGGTGGCGGTCGGGGTGATCGGCCTAGTCCTGGCCAGGCGGAGCCCCGAACCCAGGAGCCCCGGGATCCCTGATCGCCCTGGGGGTCGCGGTCGCCCCGGGGGCCTTGATCGGCCTGGGGAGCCTGATCGGCCTGGGGAACCTGATCGGCCTGGGGAGCCTGATCGGCCTGGGGAACCTGATCGGCCTGGTGGGCCTCAAGGCTCCGGCGCCGGTGGGGTCCCCGCGGGCCGGGGGGCGTGGGGGACGGGGCGCGTGCTGGTCAGCGCGGTCGCGCTGAGCGTGGACAACCTGGCGGCCGGGTTCGCGCTCGGCTCGTATCGGACTGGGCTGGCCGTGGCGGCGACGGTGTTCGGCGTCGTCAGCGTGCTCATGTCGCTGGCCGGCCTTCGAGCTCGGCGCGAAGATCGGAGTAGCCGCGGGAGAACGGAGTGAGCTGATAGCGTGCGCCATGCTGGTCGCGGTGGGGGCCGCCGTGGCGGCCGGCGCGTTCTGATGACGCCGGGAGGAACGATGGAACGGATTACGTCCGGGCTGCGTCCAAGGGGGATGACGAATCAGAGCCGAGTCCGCGGGCTAGCGGCCGCGGGACTGCTGTGCGCGGCGCTGGCCGGGTGCGGGACGGCGGTGGCGTCATCGCCGCCGGCTTCGACATCGCCGACGACGACACCACCCGCGCCGGGAGCCGGCGGGACGCCGATGGCGAAGGCGGCGGTAGCCGAGACCGGCTGCGCCGGTGTGGGTCAGGCGACCTCGGTCATCGTGGTGCGGCACCTGCTGGTCCCCGAGCCGGTCAACCGGGGCACGCAGTTGTACATACAGCGCCACGAGAAGCTGGTGCGCGCCTTGTTCGGTGATTTCTGCGCGGCCGTCGCCCACCCTGACATCCCGCAGACGCCGCTGCACTGCCCGGCCGCCTTCGGGACCGACTACACCGGCACGTTCTATGACGGGCAGCGGGTCCTCGCCACGTTCGTCTTCCTCCCGACCGGGTGCCAGCGGCTCGACCTCACCGCGGCGGGCAAGACGCGCGGCACCTTCCTGATCGGGACGGCGGCCGCCGCCGCGCCGCACCTCAAGGCCGACTTTGCCGCGGTCCTTGGGCTGTCGGAGTCGCAGGTGTACGGGCTGTCGGGGTCGCAGAGCACCGGGCCGGGCAAGCCTGCCCTGTGAGGTAAGCGACCCGTGCCGTGCCGCGGACCGCGGATGCGCGCGGGACTGTTAGGGCAGGTTGCCCGACTCGTCGAGGTCGAACTCCCCGTCCTTGACCCCCAGGACGAACGCCTCCCATTCGGCCTCGGTGAAGTACAGCTTGTCGCCGTCCGGATGGGCCGCGTCGTACATCACGTACAGCTTGGGCTCGCCGGCCTTATGCGGCGCGGCCGAGGTATCGGTCGTGACGTACACCTCGACCCGGCTCGCCTCGGTATCGGCCGCCGACGTGTCGTCACCCGGAGTGTGCATGGGCCTAGGCTACCGCCGCGACGTCGCCGGAGGACTCGGACCAACGACCGGTGTGGCCAACGAAGGTGTCCCTGGAGCAGGAAAGCTCAGGTCGCTTCTACAAGATCAACCATTCCAGGTTTCGCGCACTCATCCATGCGGAGGAAGAATACCGACAAAATATACCAAAGATACTCAGAGACCAGCGATCAATACGCTACGGGATCACGATATCCAGGCGATATGACTGCCATACAAATCAGGCAGGCATATATCAAGATTCGGCGTACCTTGGTGGCATTTGACGGAAGGTGGGCGCTCGGCCCGGTAGCGTAGTTGCGGCTCCGGCAGACAGCCCCGGACGTCCGCCAACACGGAGGAACAATGAATAAAGCACGAAAGCGTCGTGGCCTGGGTGTGGCCTTTACCCTGGCCGCGGCAGGCGCGCTCGCCATGGCGACCCCGACGGTGGCAAGCGCCACCGCGTCGAGGGCCGACGCGCCGACGGCAGGACCCCCTTGCACGGTCTCGGCGTCGCAGGTCACAAGCACGGCCCGCACGCTGCAGATCGGTGGCGTCATTATTGCGGCAGGCACCAGTAGCACCTGTCAGGACCCGCCGCCCCCGCCCGAGCCGGCGTACAACGGCACTCCGCCCATTCTCTTCCATGGAATCCCGCCCACGGCTAACTGCATCCCCGGCACGGTCTGTGATGATGGCGACATCATGTCGACCCAAAGGACCGGCCCGGTGGTCATTGTGCCGATCTTCTGGGCTCCGCCGGGTTACTCGTTCACGTCTTCCTACGAGAACATCATCGACGAATACATCCGTGACGTGGCGGAGGCAAGCGGCCAGCTGACCAACGTGTTCTCGGTCCTGACCGAGTACTACGGCAACAACGGGACAATGCAGTACCGGTTCGAGGCCGCGTCGCCCATCGACGTCAGCACCGCGCTGCCCACGACCGGCACCTGCACAGTGTCCGCCGCGGACACCACGGGAATTTACAACGATGGCACGGGCTACACCGCCTGCCTGGATGACAACAACCTCCAGGCCGAGGTCAACACCGTCACCGCGGCCTATGGCCTGCCGCACAACCTCAACCACATCTACGAGCTGTTCCTGCCCAAGCACATCGAGTCCTGCTTCAACCCCGGCTCGGACGCTACCAACAACGAATGCACGGTCAACAACGAGCCGACCGCGGCCTACTGCGCTTACCACAGCACGTCCGCAAGCGCTGCCGTGTACACGAACCTGGACTACCCGATCTACGACTCGCCGACCGGGTTCACGTGCGGCACCGACGCCAGGTTCCCCACGGAGGAGTCGCCGAACGGCAACCCCGACGCCGACACCGAGATCAGCCCGCTAAGCCACGAGACCAGCGAGTCGATTACCGACCCGGACACCGAGACCGGCTGGTACGACTCCACTGGCAACGAGATCTCCGACGATTGCGCCTACATCTTCGGCGCGACGGGCGGTACGCCCGGGGCGCTGTACAACCAGACGATCGAGGGCCAGCACTTCATCACCCAGGAGGAGTTCAGCAACCGCGTCTTCGCCAGGACCGGCGGGCATGCAGGGTGCGTGCAGAGCTGGTTGGAGGAATTCCTCAACCCCTGACGGTTAATCCGACAGGAGGAAACGGTGAATAGCCCGTCGCGCTGATAGACACCCGACGGGTTAGATGAGAAGTTCGGGGCGCGGTTCCGGGAGCAATCCGGGAACCGCGTCCCGCTTCGTTCTGGTGCCGGCACATCTCTAGGGAGGCACGATGGAACGGATGGCATCCTGGGCGCGTCCAACAGGCATGATGGAGAACCGCCGAATCCGCGGGCTGGCGGCCGCGGGACTGCTGTGCGCGGGGCTGGCCGGGTGCGGCACGACGGTGGCGTCGGCAGCACCGTCGACGACACCACATTCGTCTGGAACGGGCCAGGCCGTGCTGGCCGTGGCAACCCGCGTAGCGGGCTGCGCCAGCGTGAACCAGGCAACCTCGGCCACCGTGAAGCGGCTCGCGGCGGCCCGCGGAGGCCCGCGGACGTATACCCAGCGCGACGCGACCCTGGTGCGCACGCTGTTCGGTGATTTCTGCGCCGCGCTCGCCCGCGCTGGCCTCCCGGAGCCGGCGTTCCAGTGCATCGCGGCCGAGCACGGGAACTCTTACACGGGCACGTTCTATGACGGGCGGCGAACCCTCGCTACGTTTAGCTACCGAGGGAGCGGGTGTCCTCAGATTAGCCTCACCGCGTTGGGCCAGACGCGGACCAGCTTGCTGCTCGCCAAGGTGGCCGCTGCCGCGCCGCACCTGAAGGCCGACCTGGCCGCGGTCCTGGGGGTGCCGGAGTCGCATGTATAAAGGTCGCCAGCGCACCGTCGGGCCGGTCATCCGGCCTCGGTGAGGCACGGCTGGCCGGTGTCCGGGTAGGGTCGTGTGCGTGCCCGACAGCGACAGCGCCGCGAGTTCGCGTGCGTCCGACGCGGCCTGGTATGCCGGGCTGCCGACGATGTTCGGCTCCGCGGCGGCGCTGTTCACCGACCCGGCGGGCCGGGCCCTGCTGGTCAAGCCGAACTACCGTGAGCACTGGACGCTGCCCGGCGGGATCATCGAGCACGGCGAGCCGCCGCACCTGGGCTGCCGGCGCGAGGTCGCGGAAGAGATCGGCGTCGACATCGCCCCGGGACCGCTGCTGGCCGTCGACTGGACCCCGCCCGACGGAGTCCGGCCCAGGCCGATCGTGCACTTCGTCTTCGACGGCGGCGTCCTGCCGGAGGACGCGCCTATCCGGCTCCAGGAGGACGAGCTTGACGACTACCGGTTCGTCGAGCCCGGTGAGCTGGCCAGCTACCTGCCGGGGTTCCTGGCGGCCCGGGTCTCCGCGGCGCTGCTCGGCCGGGCCACCGGCGCGGCGGTGTACGTTCCGCGGCCGTCTCCGGGGCCCATCCGCTTGCTCTAACCGGCCTGGCTGCGCTGCGGGGAGCGGACCTCCAGTTGATCGAGCAGGGTGGCCGTGGCGGCCGCGACGGCGTCCACCGCGTGGGTGAACGCCTCGGCGTTATGCCCGGCGGGAGTGCGGAAGCCGCTGATCTTCCGCACGTACTGCAGCGCGGCGGCGCGGATGTCGTCCTCGGTGACCAGCTCGGCGTAGGGCGGGCGGAGGGTCTTGATGCTTCGGCACATACCCCGACGGTACGTCACCCCAGGCCGAGGAGGGCCTCCAGGCCCACGGTGAGGCCGGCCGGGAGTGAGCCGATCTGGCGGACGGCGAGCAGCACGCCCGGCAGGAACGAGGCCCGGTCCAGCGAGTCGTGCCTGATCGTCAGGGTCTCCCCCGGCCCGCCGAACAGCACCTCGTGATGGGCCACGTAGCCGGGCGCCCGCACCGAGTGGATGTGGACGTCCCCGACGGTGGCGCCGCGGGCCCCGGGCAGCGCCGAGGCGGTGGCGTCGGGCGGCGCGCCGAGGCCCGCCGCGGCGCGCGCGGCGGCGATCATGGACACGGTGCGCAGCGCTGTTCCCGACGGGGCGTCGGCCTTGCCCGCGTGGTGCAGCTCGATCACCTCCGCGGAGGGGAAGAACCTCGCCGCCTGGGCGGCGAGGTTCATCATCAGGACGGCGCCGACGGAGAAGTTCGGCACGATGAGGATGCGCACGTCCTTGTGATCGGCCAGCCAGCCCTGCACCTCGTCCAGCCGGTCCTCGCCGAACCCGGACGTGCCGACCACGGTGTCCAGGTCGTGCTCGGCGCACCAGCGCAGGTTCCCCATGACCGCGCCGGGATGGGTGAAGTCCACCACCACGTCGCACCCGGTCAGCGGGTCACGCGCGTCCCCCAGGTCGACCTCGGCGGCCAGGTCCAGGTCCGGGGCCTCCGCGATCACCCGGGACACCTCGCGTCCCATTCGTCCCCGCGCTCCCAGCACGCCGACCTTGATCATCGCGTCCTCCCGTTAGCGGTTAGGCACGATCCTGGCAGACCTCAGATCGCGAAGGCGGCGGGATCGTCGAAGGGGCCGACGACGGCCAGGGCCTTGGGGCGGGTCAGGACGTCGGCGGCCACACCGCGGATGTCGTCGTGGGTGACGGCGTCGATGGCGGTGAGCACCTCCTCGACCGGCTCGAGCCTCGGGTAGACCAGCTCGGACTTGCCGAGACGGCTCATCCGGGACGAGGGGTCCTCCAGGCCCAGCACGATCGACCCGCGGACCTGGCCCTTGCCGCGGGCTAGTTCGGCGTCGGTCAGGCCGTCTTCGACCACGCGGGTGATCTCCTCGGTGCAGATGGCCAGCACGTCGTCGGCCTTGCTGGGCAGGCAGCCGACGTAGATGCCCCAGAGGCCGGTGTCGGCGTGCTGCGCGGAGAAGCTGTACACCGAGTATGCTAGGCCGCGCTTCTCGCGCACCTCCTGGAACAGCCGGGAGGACATGCCGCCGCCGAACGCGGCGTTGAGCACGCTCAGCGCAAACCTGCGGTCATCGGTCCTGGACATGCCCTCGCAGCCGAGCACTAGGTTGGCCTGCTCGATGCCGCGAGAGACCAGCTTCGTGCCGACGCCGCCGGCGGCGCCGAAACCGGGGTGGCTGCCGTTCAGCCGTGGCGGCGCGGGCTCGGCGGCCCGCTGCAGCGCCGGGCCGAACGCGTCGGCCACGAGGCGGGTCAGCCTCTCGTGGTCCAGGTTGCCCGCCGCGGCCACCACCAGGTGCTCCGGGGTGTACATGGCCTGGTAATGCTCGAAGATATGCTCCCTGGTGATCGCGTGGATCGAGTCCGCGGTGCCGAGGATGGGCCGGCCGAGCGGGGTGTCGCCGAACAACTTGGCGGTGAACGCCTCGTGCGCGGTGTCCGAGGGGTCATCCTCGTTCATCGCGATCTCCTCAAGGACCACGTTCCGCTCGGCGTCCACGTCCTTCGGCGTGACCAGCGAACTGGTCACCATGTCGGACAGGATGTCCACGGCCAGCGGCAGGTCCGCGTCGAGCACCCGCGCGTAGTAGCACGTGTACTCCTTCGCGGTGAACGCGTTCATCTCACCGCCGACCGCGTCCATCTCCGCCGAGATATCCAGCGCGGTCCGCCGCGCGGTGCCCTTGAACAGCAGGTGCTCCAGGTAGTGCGTCGCGCCCGCGTGCGCCTCGTCCTCGTCGCGGGAGCCGACGCCGACCCAGATGCCCAGTGCCACCGAGCGCACCGCGGGCAGGAACTCGCTAACCACCCTGAGGCCGCCGGGAAGGACCGTGCGGCTGACACCACGGGTTCGTTCGGTATCCATCTACTCGTTATGCCCGCGGGTCCGGTGCCGCGTCCGGCGATGGCCATCGCGGTCGCCGCCCTCGCCGCGGTCCCGGTTCGCGTCGCCGCGGCCCCGGTCACGGTCGCCGCGGTCCCTGGGACCGCTGGAGTCCCTGGGCTCTCGCGGCTCTCGGGGCCCGCGGTCGCCGCGCGAGTCGCCGCCGGACAGGTCCTCGCCGGCCGCCTCGCGCTCCACCACCTCGACCGGGACGAGCGACAGCTTGCCGCGGTCGTCGATCTCGCGGATCTCGACCTGGATCTTGTCGCCGATGTGCATCACGTCGTCGATGTTCTCGATCCGCTTGCCGCCGTGCAGCTTGCGGATCTGGGTGATGTGCAGCAGGCCGTCCTTGCCGGGCAGCAGCGACACGAACGCGCCGAACGTGGTGGTCTTCACGACGGTGCCCAGGAACCGCTCGCCGACCTCGGGCATGTGCGGGTTGGCGATGGCGTTGATCGCGGCCCTGGCCGCCTCGGCCGACGGCCCATCGGTGGCGCCGACGTAGATCGTGCCGTCGTCCTCGATGGTGATCTCGGCGCCCGTGTCGTCCTGGATCGAATTGATCATCTTGCCCTTCGGGCCGATGACCTCGCCGATCTTGTCCACCGGCACCTTGATGGTGATGATCCGCGGCGCGTACGGGGACATCTCGCCGGGGGCGCTGATGGCGCTGCGCATGACCTCGAGAATGGTGAGCCTGGCCCCGCGGGCCTGCTTCAGGGCGGCACCGAGCACCGAGGCGGGGATGCCGTCGAGCTTGGTGTCCAGCTGGAGCGCGGTGATCACCTGCTCGGTCCCGGCCACCTTGAAGTCCATGTCGCCGAACGCGTCCTCGGCGCCGAGGATGTCGGTCAGCGTCACGTACTGCCCGCCCTCGTGGATCAGGCCCATCGCGATGCCGGACACCATGTCCTTCAGCGGCACGCCGGCGTCGAGCAGCGCCATGGTGGAGGCGCAGACCGAGCCCATCGAGGTGGACCCGTTGGAGCCGATCGCCTCGGACACCTGCCGGATCGCGTAGGGGAACTCCTCCCGCGCGGGCAGCACCGGGATCAGGGCGCGCTCGGCGAGCGCGCCGTGCCCGATCTCGCGGCGCTTGGGCGAGCCGACCCGGCCGGTCTCCCCGGTCGAGTACGGCGGCATGTTGTAGTTGTGCATGTACCGCTTGGTGCGCTCGGGGTTGAGCGTGTCGATCATCTGCTCCATCCGGAGCATGTTCAGCGTGGTCACGCCGAGGATCTGGGTCTCGCCCCGCTCGAACAGCGCGGAGCCGTGCACCCGGGGCAGCACGTGCGTCATGGCGGACAGCGGCCGGATGTCGGTCAGGCCGCGGCCGTCGATGCGTACCCCGTCCCTGATGATCCGCTCGCGGACCAGCTTCTTGGTCAGTGAGCGGAACGCGGCGCTGATCTCCTTCTCGCGCCCCTCCCACGACTCGCCCAGCCGCTCGGTGGCCAGCGCCCGCACTCGCTCCGTCTCCGCTTCGCGGTCGTGCTTGCCGGCGATGGTCAGCGCCTTGCTCAGCTCGTCGGAGACCTCGCGGGCCACGGCCTCGTACACGTCCTCGGTGTAGTCGACAAACACCGGGTACTGGGCGTGCGTGTAGTCGCGGAACACCGGGGACTCGGTACTTGCGTTGGCCTCGGCGTGCAGGTCGGCGAGGTGCTGCTGCGCCTCGCACAGGATCTTGATGAAGGGCTTGGCGGCGTCCAGGCCCTCGGCCACCGTGTCCTCGGTGGGCGCGACGGCGCCGCTGGCCTCGTCGGCGAGCAGCTTGAGCGTCTCCGGGGTGGACTCGGCCTCCACCATCATGATGGCCACGTCGCCGTCCTCAAGCACCCGGCCCGCGACCACCATGTCGAAGGTGGCGTGCGCCAGCTGCTCGTGCGTGGGGAAGGCCACCCACTGGTCCTTGATCAGCGCTACCCGCACCCCGCCGATGGGGCCGGAGAACGGCAGCCCGGCGATCTGGGTGGACATGGACGCGGCGTTGATCGCCACGACGTCGTACAGGTGCTGCGGGTCGAGCGCCAGGACCGTCGCGACGATCTGGATCTCGTTGCGCAGCCCCTTGACGAAGGACGGGCGCAGCGGCCGGTCGATGAGCCGGTCGGTGAGGATCGCGTCCTCGGACGGACGGCCCTCCCGGCGGAAGAACGAGCCGGGGATCCGGCCCGCCGCGTACATCCGCTCTTCCACGTCGACGGTGAGCGGGAAGAAGTCCAGGCCTTCCTTCGGCTGCCTGGACGCCGTGGTCGCGGAGAGGACCACGGTTTCGCCGTCGAGAGTAACCAGGGCCGAACCGGCCGCCTGGCGCGCCAGCCTGCCTGTTTCGAACCTGATCGTATGAACGCCGAACTCGCCGTTATCGATGACGGCTTCGGCACTTCGGGCACCCTCCACGGGTGAGACCTCCTTGCGGTAGATCCCGCACCCACCCGCCGCCGTGCCGCTTGTGGCCTGGCTCGCCCGTTGACGGGGAGCCGGCCGGTCTTCGATCGAAGCCCTCGGGCTCTCGGGAGATACCTGCCCGGGGACCACTACCGAGGACCGGCCCTGACGCTCGGGGCCGGGGGCTACGGGATGTCAGTGTTGACAGTATTCAGTTGTTGTTCCTGGCCGACGAGGAAGAGCCGGGGCTAGCGGCGGATGCCGAGGCGTTCCCGGATCGCGCGGTAGCGCGCGATGTCCTTCTTGGCCAGGTACTTCAGCAGCCTGCGGCGGCGGCCGACCAGCAGCAGCAGCCCGCGGCGGCTGTGATGGTCGTGCTTGTGCACCTTCAGATGCTCGGTCAGGTGGTTGATCCGCCTGGTCAGCAGTGCGACCTGGACCTCCGGCGAACCGGTGTCACCCTCACTGGTCGCATACTCCGCCAGGATCTCCTTCTTGACGGCGGTGTCGAGCGGCACGTGACTCCTTAAGATTGGCACGGAACGGGCTCAGATGGCTGATTCCCCGTTTCGGGGTCGAGGCGGCCACATGAGGGTGCAGCACGCCCCTATCCGTCCTGGCTACTCGCCGGACAGCGTTTCAGACTACCACGTGCCGTCATGTAGTCGCGCCGCGTCCTTCGGGGCCCTCGGGAGCGGGCGTGCGGGTTACCTGGACCGCGCGCGGTTACTTAGACTGAGCCAATGCCCGGTTGGACCAGACCCGCATGGCTGCCGGAGTGGTCGGTACCCGCTGGCCTGCGCGCGCTGCGCGCGGTGATCGTGATTCCCGCCCTGTTCGCGCTGACCTTCGAGGGCTTCGGGAACCTGCAGATGGCCCTGTTCGCCGCGTTCGGCGGATTCGCGCACCTGGTCATGGCCTCGTTCGGGGGCAGCAGGCGGGACAAGCTCGTGGCGCACTTCGGGCTGGCCGTCACCGGGAGCATCGGGCTGATCATCGGCACCGCGGTGAACGGGATCGACTGGCTGGCTGTCCTGGTCACGATCCCAGTGGCGTTCGGGATCTTCTTCATCGGCAACGCGGGGCCGAACGCGGCCTCCGGCGTCACCGCCGCGCTTCTCCTCTTCGTGCTGCCGGTGGCCACGCCGGGGACGCCGGGCATGATCCCTGACCGGCTGGCAGGCTGGTGGCTGGCCTCGGCCGTGTCCACCGCGGTCGTGCTCACCCTGCCGTCGCCGTCGTCCGGAGACCGGCTGCGCGCCGCGGCCGCGGGGTCGGCCCGCACGCTGGCCGCCTACCTGGAGGCGTCGGTCCGCGGCACCGCGACCGCCGCGGACCGGGCCGCCTACCTGGCCGCCAAGCACGAGCTGATGAGCGCGTTCGGAAGCACGCCGTACCGGCCGCTCGGCCTGGCCACGGCCGACCAGGGCCTGGCCAGCGTCGTCCAGCTGCTCGAATGGTGCACGGTGCTGACCGGCGACGCCACCGACGGGCACCCGGACCTGGACCGGGCCGCCCAGCCCGACCGGGACCTGTTCGCGCTGACCGCCTCGGTGCTCCGGCAGGCCGGCGACCTGCTGGCCGGGAGCAGCGACGCGCTGCCCGACCTGACCGAGATGGACCGGCAGCGCGAAGCCAGCACCGCGTACCACCGTTCGGCGGCACCGGAAGGGGACTACGACGCGGTCGAGGTCGTCGCCAGGCACGCCTTCCACGCGCAGGTGATCGCTATCGCCGTCCGGGCCGTCGTCGCCGACACGCTGGTCGCCACCAGGCGCGCCGACCCCGAGACGGTCGCCGCCAGGCGGCGCGGCTGGTACGGCGCACAGCCGGAGGGAACCGTGGAGGAGCGGCGCGTTGCCGCGCTGTCCGGAGCCGTCGGGGTGATGGCCAGGCACGCGAGCTTCCGGTCGGTCTGGTTCCTGAACGCCGTGCGCGGGTCGCTGGCGCTCGCGGCCGCGGTCCTGGTGGCCGACCTGTCCGGGGTCCAGCACGGGTTCTGGGTGGTGCTCGGCACGCTGTCGGTGCTGCGCACCAACGCGGCGTCCACCGAGTCGACCGCGCTGCGGGCGCTGGGCGGTACCGTCGTCGGCTTCGCCGTCGGCGCCCTCCTCCTGCTCGGCATCGGCACCAGCACGCCGGCGCTGTGGGCTGCCCTGCCGATCGCGATCGCGGTGGCCGCCTACGCGCCGGGCACGCTGCCGTTCGCGTTCGGGCAGGCGGCGTTCACCGTCGTGGTCGTCGTCCTGTTCAACCTGCTCGTTCCGGTCGGGTGGAAGGTCGGCCTGCTCCGCATCCAGGACGTGGCGCTCGGCTGCGCGGTGAGCCTGGTGGTGGGCGTGCTGTTCTGGCCGCGGGGCGCCGGGTCGGTGGTCGGCGACGACCTGGCCGACGCGTTCCGGCGCGACTCGGCGTACCTGGCCCAGGCGGTGGGCTGGGCCCTGGGCACGCGGCACGACCCGCCGGACGCGGGCGCCGGAGCCGTCACCGCCTCGATCCGGCTCGACGAGGCGCTCCGCGGCTTCCTGGCCGAGCAGGGCGCCAAGCGCCTGTCCAAGCAGGAGCTCTGGATGCTGGTGATGGCCACCATGCGGATCAGGCTCACGGCCTATTCGCTGGCCGGGATGCAGGCGCCCGACCACGCCAGGCACCATCCGCACGGGGACTGGGCCTACGCGCGTAACACGCTGGCCAAGGCCACCATGGACCTGGCGGGCTTCTACGAGCGCATCGCGGTGCTGGTCGGGCGGCCCTTCCCCGGTCAGGTGCTGCTGCCGGTCGCCGTTCCCCCCTTCACCGGCCTGGCCGACAATGGCGCTGCCGCGCGATCCGGCGGGGCGGGCGGAGATCACGGAACCGACGGCGCGGACGAGGGCGCCGGGGTCACTGTGCTGAGCCGATCCGGCCGGGCGGGCGCGGCCGGCGGCCCCGGCGAGGACGGCCCCAACCTGGTCCGCGTCATCACCGCCCCGCACCATCCGCACCTGCTATGGGTGCACGAGCACCTGCAGCACCTCAGCTCGCACGCGGCGGCGATCACCGACCCGGCCGCGCACGTGGCCGAGCAGCGCCGCGTGCCGTGGTGGCGGTAACTCCCCGGGGCGACGACCCCTCGGGATCCCCCCGGTCGTGACCAGTAGGGCCCACGTATAGCCGCGGGGCCTGGGCGGTGGCAAGGTGGCTATGCTTCGGCCTGAGGGCGGCTCAGGCAGGGGAGACGTGATGGCGGACGCGGTTCCGTTCCGGGTCGGTGAGTGGCTTCCCTCGGATCAGCAGGCCCTGGGGCAGTGGGTAGACGACCTGGCCGCGAAGGTGGACGCCCAGGGCGAGGTGCCGCTGCTCCCCGTGGTGGAGGAGTTCCGGCAGCTGATCGAGCGGGACCCGGTGGTCTTCATGCTGTTCGCGGCCATGCTGAGGCAGGTGCCCTACGCGCGGACGCCGACCCACGAGCCGCAGGTCAGGACCGTGGACCAGCTGCTGAAGATGTTCAACCGCGTGCTGACGCACGCCCCGGTGTACAACGACACCGCGCTGGTCGGGTGCCCGATCAGCGCCATCCTCGACTGGGCGATGGGCACCCAGGCAGGGTTCGCCGCGTTCCTCGAACGACCGGGTCAACGCGCAGTTCAAGAAGATGCTGAACGAGTGGGGGATCTTCCTGCGGTCACCGGACTCGGCCAGCGTGCTCAACGGCACCTCCGCGGGCTGGCTCGGCCAGGACGCGCTGGCGAAGATGCCGCACTTCGCCGAGGACTTCGTGTGCGACCCGGCCGCACCGCACTATGGCTTCACCTCGTGGGACGACTTCTTCACCCGGCGGCTCCGCCCGGGGGCCCGGCCGGTGGCGTCCCCCGACGACCCCGACGTCATCGTCAACGCCTGCGAGTCGGCGCCTTACCGGCTCAGGCAGGGCGTGCGCCGGCACGACCACTTCTGGGTCAAGGGGCAGCCGTACTCCGTCGCGCACATGCTGGCCGACGACCCCTTGGCCGAGGCGTTCGTCGGCGGCACCATCTACCAGGCGTTCCTCAGCCCGCTCAGCTACCACCGCTGGCACAGTCCGGTGGACGGGCGGATCGCCAAGGCTTACGTGCAGGACGGGACGTACTACTCCGAGACGCCCGCCGAGGGGTACGACTCATCGGGCGGGAATGAGTCGCAGGCCTACCTGACCGAGGTCGCCACCCGGGCGATGCTGTTCATCGAGGCCGACAACCCGGCCATCGGGGTGATGTGCGTCCTGGCGGTCGGCATGGCGGAGGTCTCCACCTGCGAGATCACGGTTTACCAGGGGCAGCGCGTGAAGAAGGGCGACCAGCTCGGCATGTTCCACTTCGGGGGGTCGACGCACTGCCTCATGTTCGGGCCCGGGGTCCGCCTCGACTTCGACCTGCACGGGCAGCGGCCCGGGCTGAGGTCGCGGAACATCCCGGTCAACGCGCGGATCGCGACGGTGGTGCGGTAACGTCCGGGCCGGGACCGCGCCGAAGGTGACCGTGATCTGCTTGAACCCGAGGGACGTGAGCATGCCGGTGAGCATCTCCTCGGTGTTCTTCTGCGCCTGCGCGAGCAGCGGGCTCTGCCGGGCGGCGGTCTGGATCTTCTGCTCCGCCAGGACGTAGACCTGCTGCTGGCTGTTCGGGTTGCCGGAGAAGAAGTTGCCGATGCGGTTGAAGAGCCCCTGCTGTTCGGCGTACACGTACGACTGGGACACGTTCAGCACGGCCGGCTCGAGTTGCGCCTTGGGGAGCGCGACCGTCACCGTGGTCCGGTCCGCGCTGACCGTGATCGCGTTGCCCTTCAGCTGCGAGAAATCGATGTAGGCGATGTCGGTGCCCTGCCCGATGAACAGGGTCTCGCTGCCCGCCAGGAACGACGGGATCAGGCTTACGCGCTTGGTGAGGTCCACCACGACCTCGAACGAGCCGCTGGCGGCCTCGTAACGGCTCAGCGCGGTGATCGACTTGAGCAGGACGGGCTGGCTGGTCACCGTGGTGGTTTCGGCGAACGGGTTCTTCAGCCGCGGCAGCAGGTGAATCGCGGACAGCACCAGGATCAGGACCACCACGGACGCGATGACACCAGCCAGGCCGGCCAGCGACCTCAGCCTCGGCGTGCGCGCCATTTCGCTGCCTCACGTTCATGGGTGATTCCAGGGCGGGCGTCAGCTACCCGCGCCGGTTCAGATAATTCGGGCCGGGCCGCATATTGCGCGTGGCCTGGGAAGTTACAACCCCATGTACAGGTACGGGTTCGGGCGCCGGCGCGAGAGGTACGACGGCCGCCGGTGGACGCCGAGATCTCGGGCCGTCGGCTGCCTGATGTGGGTCGTGCTGCTGATCGTGATCCTCGTCGTGCTGGCCCTGGCGTTCGGCGGGTTCCAGAAGGGCACCAAGTACAGCAGCGGTGTCGGCCCCGCGCACGTCGCCGTCGCGATCGCGGCGGCTCGTTAGGCCGGTTTAGGCCGTTACTGGTTCGGCCGGCCTCGGATTCGGCCGGAAGGTCGCAGACCGCGCCGGTCAGCGTGGGGACGACGGGTGGCCGCGGTGAAGATCCCGCACGCGCCGATGAGGGCCGGGGTTACGCCGACGGCCACGGCCAGATTTCGGCGGTTCCCCGGCGCGATGCTCGTGTGTCATAGTCCAACGCATGACCGTGTTTGACGATTTGGGCGCGGAGCAGGACAGGCTGGAGGACATCCTGGCCGGGCTGGAGAAGGCGCAGTGGATGTCGCCGTCGGCGGCGGATGGGTGGACGGTCGCCGACGTGGTGCTGCACCTGGCCCAGTCGGAGGAGGCGGTCGAGGCCACCATGACGGGCGGTGACCTGCGGACGGGGCTCTCGGCGGTGACCGGGAACACGATAGAGGAGCGCGCCGAGGCGGCGGTCCGGGCCGAACGGGCCGGGCCTGCCGAGGTGTTCGAGCGGTGGCGGCGAGCCCGCCGGGCCGCGCTGGCCGCGCTGACGGCGGGCGATGCCGAGCGGCCGGTCGGCTGGGTGACCGGGCCGGTCAAGCCGGCCACGCTGGCCACCACGCGGCTCGCCGAGCACTGGGCGCACGGCCTGGACATCACCGGGCCGCTCGGCCTGGACTTCCCTGACACCGGCCGGCTCCGGCACGTGGCCTGGCTGGCGCACCGCACGCTGCCGTACGCGCTGGCCCTGGCGGGCGAGCCGCCGACCGCGGCGGTGCGGTGCGAGCTGACCGACCCGGCCGGGTCGCAGATCTGGCGGTACGGCCGGCCGGACGCCGAGTCGGTGATCACCGGTCCGGCCGGGGACTTCTGCCGGGTGGCTGTGCGCCGGCTGGCCTGGGCCGAAGCCCAGCTGGCTGCCACCGGTCCGCACGGGTTCATCGCGCTGCGCGTGTTGCGGACCTACGCCGAGTAAGGCACAGGATGGATCCGCGGACCGACGCGGCCGCGTCGCGACTGCTGGCTTCCGGTGAGCCGCGATCCGGGTGCTGGCCCGGCGCGATGTCCTCGGTGACCGGGGCGCCGGGCCGGCTTACGTGATAGGCCGCGCGCGCGGGTGGCGGCCCAGGACCAGGACGCCGGCGGTGGAGAACGTGCCGCCGTTGCCGAGGACGACGCTGATGTCGGCGGACCCGACCTGGGCGGCGGCCTCGCCGCGGACCTGGCGGACGGCCTCGGTGATGGCGAACATGCCGTACATCCCGGTGTGGGTGTAGGACAGGCCACCGCCGTTGGTATTGAGCGGCAGCCGGCCGCCCGGCTCGGTGTGGCCTTCGGCGATGAACGCGCCCGCCTCGCCCTTCTCGACGAACCCGAGCGCCTCCAGGCCGTAGATCGGCACGTGCGCGAACGCGTCGTAGATCATCAGGTGCCCGACGTCGGCGGGGCCGATGCCGGCCTCGGCGAAGGCCGCCTGGCCGGCCAGCCGGAAGGCCTGCGACTCGGTGAAGTCAACCATCTGCGAGATCATCGGGGTCTCGGACGACTCGCCGGTGCCCAGTACGTGCACGGCGGGCTTTCCGAACTCGGCGGCGCGGTCCGCGGAGGTGATCACGAGGGCGCCGCCGCCGTCGGTGACCAGGCAGCATTCGAGCAGGTGGAACGGGTAGGCGATGAGCCGCGAGGCCAGCACGTCCTCGACCGTGATCGGGTCGCGGTAGGCCGCGCGGGGGTTCTTGGCGGCCCACCGGCGCTGCGCCACCGCGACGTACGCGAGCTGTTCGTGGGTGAGCCCGAAGTCCTTCATGTACCTCAGGGCGGTGATGGTGAAGGTGGTCGTGGGGCCGAACGTGCCGTACGGCGCCTCGAACTGCCCGCCCGGCGAGGACGGGGAACCGCGGAACGGCGTGGCGCCGACCCGGGACCGCCCGGACTCGCCGTGGGTCACCAGCACGGTCCGCGCGTAGCCCGCCCTGATGGCCGCTGCCGCGTGCCTGACGTGCAGCAGGAACGACGTGCCGCCGACTCCGGTGCCGTCGATCCAGCGCGGCACGATGCCGAGCGCGTGCGCGACCTGCACCGGGCCGGGCGCGGAGACGGTAGCGATCCCGTCAATGTCGCGGAGGCTCAGCCCGGCGTCGCGGACCGCGTTCACCGCGGCCTCGAGGTGCAGGGCCAGCGTGGAGTGCCCGGGCAGCCTGCCGACCTGGTCGGTCTCGGCCGCGCCCGCGATGATCACGCCCGGCTCGCCGCTCACGGGCCGGCTCCTCTCCGGGGCGGGAGCGAATATCGGCAGGTAAACCTGGCCGCGCGGCTCGAACGTCACCTGGAGCGGCATGTCGAGCACGAGGTCTTCCGGGGTGTTCGGCACGCCGACCAGGTTGGTCATCATCCGGGGCCCCTCGGCCAGCTGGACGACGGCGATGGCGTAGGGGGCTTCGTCCTCGAAGCCGGGCGCGGGACGGTGGTTGATCACGTAGGAGTACAGCGTCGCCCGGCCGCTGGCCGTGAACCACTCGACGTTGACCGAGCCGCAGGCCGGGCAGACCGGGCGGGGGTAGAAGTAGGCCTGCGCGCAGTCGGTGCACCGCTGGAGGCGCAGTTCGCCCGAGGCGCAGCCGTCCCAGAAGGGCTGGGTCTCCGGTGTGGGCTCAGGAACCGGCTTGGCGGCCATGGTCACGGCCGACCGAGCATCGGCCCGAACGACCGCTCGACCTGCGCCGCCAGCGCGTCCAGCGACCACGGCCCGGTGCCGATCACCCTGACCACCGGCTGCGGGTTGTTGTACAGCGCGACCTCGTACCCGGCGGCATGCACGATCCGCCCGGTGATCCACCCGGATCGCTCGCTGGCCAGGTAGGCCACGAGCGGGGCCACGTTATCCGGCGAGCGCTCGTCGGCCGTTCCCGTCCTGACCCGGCGACGTTCGTCGGGCACCGACTCGGTCATGCGCGTGGCCGCGCCCGGCGAGACGGCGTTGACCGTTACTCCGTACCTGGCCAGCGAGTTGGCCGCGGAATAGGTCAGCCCGACGATGCCCATCTTGGCCGCGGCGTAGTTCGGCTGCCCGGGGTTGCCGTGCAGCCCGGAGACCGACGTGAAGTTGATGATCCGGTTCTGGGCCGCCTCGTTACGCTCGGCCCGCCAGTGGGCGGCGGCGAACTTGGTGGTGTTGAACGTGCCCTTGAGGTGGACCCGGATCACGTCGTCCCACTCCGGCTCGGTCATGTTGAAGACCATCCGGTCGCGCAGGATGCCGGCCGTGTTGACCAGGACGTCGAGCCGCCCGAACTCGCTGATCGCGGTCTTGATCAGGTCCTCGGCGGCCGCGTGATCGGACACGTCGGCGCCGTTGGCCGCGGCGGCGCCGCCGCTGGCGCGGATCTCGTCCGCCACCTGCCGCGAGGGCGCCGCGTCGGCGCCCGAGCCGTCGAGCGAGCCGCCCAGGTCGTTGGCAAGGACGGAGGCTCCCTCGCTGGCCAGCAGCAGCGCCACTGACCGGCCGATGCCGCGGCCGGCGCCGGTTACGATCGCCACCCGCCCGTCCAGGCTTCCCATGCCGCTCGCCCTGGCCTTCCTGCCCATAGGCTGCCGGTACCTGAGCAGATTAGAATGATCTTCTGGAATTAGCTTCTAGGCCGGACGCCGGGCGTGTCAAGGCCCGGCGCGGGCGCCGCCGCGGGGCCCGGGAGCCCGGCGGCACGAGGCGAGGATAGCGCGCCCGCGGACCGGCGCGCGGATCGGTGGGGACCCGATGGGCAAGCAGTCACCGGCCCGGGCGGACCGGCAGGACCCGACGGCGAGCGGCGCCTGGCAGTGGGGCAGCACCCCCAAGACGCGGCGCGCCCTGCTCGAGGCGGCGCGGCAGGTCTTCACCGAGCAGGGGTTCTCGCAGACCAGCATCGCCGACGTGGTGGAGCGCGCCGACTCGAGCGTGGGCAGCCTGTACCACCACTTCGGCGGCAAGAGCGAGCTCTTCATGGCCCTGTGGCACGAGCACCAGCGAATCCACGAGGAAGCCGCCAGCAAGGCGGTGGCGCGGCTGCGCAAGGCGGAGGTGACCGACACCACCGAGCTGTTCTGCGCCGGGGCACGGGCCTTCATGGAGGGCAGCTGGCAGCGCCGGGACCTGACGCTGTTGTTCTCCTCGGGTGACGGCCCGCCCGACTTCGAGGTGGTCAAACGGCGGCGGGGCAGCGAGTGGGTGGCCCAGAACGACGTCCTGCTCGGCCTGCCCGACGCCCCGTTTGACCGGCTGTACGCGACGATGCTCACTGGCCTGATCGGCGAGGGCGCCCGTCAGGTGGCCACCGCGCCGAACCGCCGGCAGGCCAACCAGGTGATCGAGGCGATCCTCGAGTACGCCAGGCGGCTGCTGGCCCCGGGCCCGTGGCGCCCTGGGGCTTGACAAGCCGACCAGCCGCGATATTCGATCGTGCCTAGAATCTGATTCTAGGATTAGCAACCAGAACCGGTCCGCCGGGTGGCATGGGTTCTCCGGTGCCGGGTCTGGCACGGAGGCCCGCCCATGGAACTTGACCTTGGCCCCGAGATGGAGCAGTTCCGCACCGAGCTGCGGGAGTGGATAGCGGCGCAGGCGCCGCGCGCGCTGGCCGGCCTGGCCGACTGGCGTTCGGCCATGATTCCTGGCGGCTACCGGGCCAGGGGGCTGGCGGAGGCGATGGCGCATCCGGCGTACGCCGAATGGGAGCGCGCGCTGGCCGGGGCTAGGCTCATCTGCCCGCAGTGGCCCGCCGAGTTCGGCGGCCAGGGCCTGGACGCGGTGCGCGTCGCGGTGCTGAACGAGGAGTTCTACCGGGCGGGCGTGCCGCGGGTGATCCGGGGCATGGGCGAGGCCCTGGTCGGCCCCTCGGTGATCGTGCACGGCACCCCGGAACAGCGCGCGCACTTCCTTCCGCGCATCCTGTCCGGCGAGGACGTCTACTGCCAGGGCTTCTCCGAGCCCGACCACGGGTCCGACCTCGCCGCGGTGGAAACGCGCGGCGAGGTGGACGGCGACGAGATCGTCATCACGGGGCAGAAACTGTGGACCTCGGGCGCCGCCCGGGCGACGATGATGTTCGTCTTGTGCCGGACGGATCCGCGCGCGCCCAAGCACGAGGGCCTGTCCTACGTGCTGATCCCGTTCACCGTGCCGGAGGTGCGGTACCGGCCGATCAGGCAGCTGTCCGGGGCCGCCGAGTTCTGCGAGGACTTCCTCGACGGCGTGCACGCGCCGTTGTTCAACGTCATCGGCGGCCTGAACAACGGCTGGCGGGTGGCCATGACCACGCTCGGCCACGAGCGCGGCGGCTCGGCCACGGTCCAGCACCTGCGGTTCGAGCGGGAGTTCTGGGACCTGGTCGAGACGGCCCGCAAAAACGGCAGGATCACCGACCCGCTGGTCCGGCAGCAGCTCGCGCAGGCCTACACCAGGGTCCAGCTCATGCGCTTCAACGGGCTCCGCACGCTGGCCCAGGTCGCCGCCGGGCAGCCGCCAGGACCCGAGGCCTCGATCACCAAGCTGTTCTGGAGCGAATACCACAAGTGGCTCGGCGAGATCGCGATGGGCATCACCGGCGCCGACGGCCTGCTCAGGCCGGACGGGGCCGGGTACCCAACGTCGGAGTGGCAGAACGTCTTCCTGAGCAGCAAGGCCGGCACCATCTACTCCGGCACCAGCGAGATCCAGCGCGGCATCATCGGGGAGCGAGCGCTCGGCCTGCCCAAGGAGCCGCGGGTGGCGAACTGATGAGCCAGCGCGCTTCCCTGGAGCCGGACCGACTGCGGGAGTTCTTCGCGCCGCGCAGCCTGGCCGTCGTGGGCGCTTCCGACGCGTCGGGGTGGGCGCAGTTCATCGCCGCTGCCAGTGCTGCCATTGGTTTCTCCGGGCCGCTGATCCCGGTGCACCCGAAGCACGCCACGGTGTTCGGCAGGCCGGCCGTGCGCAGCCTCCGCGAGCTGGCCGAGCCGGTGGACCTGGCGTTCATCATGACGCCGGCGCACGCGGTCCCTGACGTCATCGACGACGCGGGCGCGGCGGGGGTCCGCAACGCGATCGTGCTCGCCGCCGGGTACGGCGAGGCCGGCCCGGAAGGGCAGGCCGAACAGGCCAGGCTGGTCGCGCAGGCCGCCGGGTACGGGATCGTCCTGCTCGGGCCGAACTGCCTGGGGTTCCTCAACGCCCACGCGCGCGCCGGGCCGTTCGCGCTGACCATCCCGCTGCCGCTGCGCCCCGGGCCGGTCGGCCTGGCGCTGCAGAGCGGCGCGCTGGCCAGCGTGATGCTGGCCTTCGCGCGGGCCAGGGCGATCGGGGTGAGCACCGTGGTCAGCCTGGGCAACGAGTCGATGATCGGCACCGCCGACGTGCTCGAGTACCTGGTGGACGACGAGCAGACCCGGGTGATCTGCCTGTTCCTCGAGGAGATCAGGGAACCTGACCGGTTCGCCAGCGCCGCCGAGGCGGCGGCCAGGGCGGACAAGCCGATCGTGGCGCTCAAGGCCGGGGTGAGCCCGGTCGGCCAGGCCACGGCGCTGGCGCACACCGGGTCGATCGCCGGCGACGACGCCGTGGTGGACGCCGTGCTCCGCCAGTACAACGTGATCAGGGTGACCAGCATCGAGGACCTGCTCGGCACGGCCGGGCTGCTCGGGTACGACCGCTGGCCGCGGGGCCGGCGGATGGGAGTGGTGACGGCCTCCGGCGGGGCCTGCGGGATCATCGCCGACCGGGCCAGCGCCCAGGGCATCCAGATCCCGCCGTTCGCCGCGAGCACGGTCGAGGCGATCAAGGCGCACCTGCCGCCGTTCGCCGTCGCGGGCAACCCGCTCGACGTGACCGGATACATGCTGGCCAACGCGCGGACCGAGGCGCTGAGCGCGGTCGATCACGCGCTTGACGCGGCGCTGGAGGATCCCGGCCTGGACTTCGTCCTTTTCAATGGCCTGGTGGTGCCGGACGCGCGGCCACCGGACGAGCGCATGGCCGCCAGGCTCGAGGAGCGAGCGCGCTGGCTCGGCGAGCGCGTCGCGTCCGCGCGGATCCCCGTGATCCCGGTCGGCTCCACCTGCGTCGACGTATCCAGCTACGGCCGGGACCTGCTGGCGGCCAACCATATCCACCTGCTCGGCGGGTTCGAGGCGGGGGTGCAGGCGCTCGGCCACGCGCTGCGCTGGCTGGAGAACCGGACCGCCGCCGCTCCCCCGGCCCCGCCCGTCATACCGGCCCTTACCGGCTCCCCGGCCAGGGCCGGGCGCCCCGGCCAGGCCGGGCCCTGGTCCGAAGCCGCGGCCCGCGACCTGCTCGCCGACTTTGGCGTGCCGCTGGTGCCCGCGGAGCTGGTGACCTCGGCCGACGCGGCCGCCCGGGCGGCCGGGCGGATCGGGCGGCCCGTGGCGCTCAAGGTGTGCTCGGCGCAGCTCACCCACAAGTCCGATATCGGCGGCGTGGCGCTCGGCGCGCACGGCGACGCGCAGGTCAGGGACGCCTATCAGCGAGTCCGTACCGCCGGGGATGCCGTGCCCGGAGCCGTCGTGGACGGGGTGCTCGTGTCGCCGATGCGGTCCGGTGGGGTGGAGCTGCTGGCCGGGGTCACGGTAGACCGGACGTTCGGCCCGGTGCTGGCGGTCGGGCTGGGCGGCGTCTGGACCGAGTTGCTAGGCGACACCAGCCTGCGCCTCCTGCCGGTCACGACCGATGAGGTGAAGCGCATGATCGGCGACCTGCGCGGTGCCCCGCTGCTGCGCGGGGCGCGCGGCACGCGCCCCGCCGACCTGGACGCGCTGGCCCAGGTGATCATCAGCATCTGCGACGCGGCCGCCTCGCTTGACGGGTCGCTCCGCGCGCTCGAGGTCAATCCGCTCTGGGTGGACGGCCACCAGATCGAGGCGCTGGACGTGCTCGTCGTCACCGGGCCGCCGGACGCGAACGCAGGGAACGGAGCCTAGCCATGAACCTGGAAGTCAGCCCGGAGCAGCGGGAACTGCGCGAGTCGGTGCGCCGCTTCCTGGCCGAGCGGGCGCCTTTGCCGCGGGTCCGCGAGCTGATGGATGCGACGGACGCGATGGACGCCGACGTCTGGCGGCAGGCCGCCGACCAGCTCGGCCTGCAGGGCATCGCCATCCCCGAGGAGTACGGCGGAGCCGGCTTCTCGTTCGCCGAGCAGGCGATCATGCTCGAAGAGCTCGGCGGAGCGCTGTACACGGGGCCTTACCTGGCCAGCGCGGTGCTGGCGGCGACCGCGTTGCTGGCCAGCGACGACGAGGGCGCCCGGCGTGACCTGCTGCCGGGCATCGCGTCCGGGCAGACCATCGCCACGCTGGCCTTCACCGAGGACGGCGGATCGTGGGATCTCGAAGGGTCGGAGTCCATCCGGCTGACCGCGGCGAAGAACGGGGACGGCTGGCGGCTGGACGGGCACAAGAGCTTCGTCCTGGACGGGCACGGCGCCGGCCTGATCCTCGCGGTCGCGGCGACCGACACCGACCCGTCAAGCGCGCCGGAACTCTCGCTGTTCGCGGTGGACGGCGGCGCGGCGGCGGGTCTGAGCCGGCGCGCGCTGCCCACGCTGGACCAGACCAGGAGGATGGCCCGGTGCGAGTTCAGCGAGGTGCCCGCGCGGCTGATCGGCTCACCCGGTGCGGCCCGGGGCGTGCTCGAGCACACCCTTGACGTGGCGGCGGTCGCGCTGGCCGCCGAGCAGCTCGGCGGCGCGCAGCGGGCGCTGGACATGGCGGTGGGGTACGCCAAGATCAGGCAGCAGTTCGGCCGGGCGATCGGGAGCTTCCAGGCGATCAAGCACCGGTGCGCCGACCTCCTGCTCGAGGTGGAATCGCTGCGGTCGGCGGTCCGCTACGCCTCGGCTGCGGTCGCGGAGGGCTCACCCGAGGTCCCGGTACTGGCCTCGATGCTCAAGGCCTACGCCTCGGAGGTGTACTCACGTATCGCGGCCGAGAGCATCCAGATCCATGGCGGCATCGGCTTCACCTGGGAACACGACGCGCACCTGTACCTCAAGCGGGCCAAGGCCAGCGAGCTGTTCCTGGGCGACGGCAGCTATCACCGGGAGCGGCTCGCCACCCGGATCGGCCTGTGACCGGGCGTGCGTCCGCCCTCAGCCGGCCTGCGGCACGGGAACGCCGAACTCTGCGAGCAGCTCTTGGGAGTAGGTGACCCGGCCGGTCAGCGTGCGCGGCTCGCGGTGGCACAGCAGCAGGGCTGCCTCGGCCATCACCGACGGCGGCTCGTTGCTGGGGTCGTCCTCGGTGGTCAGGTGGTGGAAGAGCGTGCCCGGGGTGGGGACCACGCGGGTCGGGGAGAGCGCGTTGACCGCGATGTTGTCCGGGTACAGCTCGGCCGCGAGGCCAGTGGAGAAGCGCTCGATGGCCGCCTTGCACATCCCGTACACGGTGCCGCCGCGCCCCGCCCAAGCGTTGGGCGGAATGGCCGGGTGGCGGGCGGCGACGGAGGAGATGTTCAAGATCCAGCCCGCGCCGCGCTCGCGCATGCCGGGCAGGACCAGTTGGGCCAGGTGGAACGGCGCCTCGACCTGTACCGCGAACATGAGAGCGTACCGCTTCGGCGTGAAGTCCTCGACGCGCGTGAAGTAGGTGACCGCCGCGTTGCTGACCACAATGTCTGGCGCGGCCAGCAGCCGGGTGGTCTGTTCGACCAGCCGCTCCCTGTCGCCCGGCTTGGCCAGGTCGGTCGCGATGGCGACCGCGGTGCCGCCTGCCGCGCGGATCTGGGCCGCGGTCTCGTCGATCGTGCCCGGCAACACGGAGGAGGACCCCTCGGTGGTACGCGCCGCCACCGCCACGGCCGCGCCCGCCGCGCCGAACCGCCGCGCGATCTCCGCCCCGATGCCCCGGCTCGCCCCGGTCACCAGGGCCACCTTCCCGTCGAGCACGCCCATCCCCGACCGCCTCTCACGAAACTGCCGTATGAATTTAATACTAGAAAACAATTCTACGATTAGCGGGGTAGGTGCGTCATGGCGCTTGACCATAGCCTTATCGGGGCCGCGAGCGAACCGCACGAGCGCTCGTGGACCTCCACCGACGCGCTGCTGTACGCCGTCGCGGTGGGGGCGGGACTCGGCGATCCGCTGCGCGAGCTTGAGTTCACCACCGAGAACTCGGCGGGGATCGAGCAGAAGGTACTGCCGACGTTCGGCGTGCTGGTCGCGCGGGGCGCGGCCGCGCGCTCGCTGGGCAGCTTCGACCGGGCCATGCTCGTTCACGCCGAGCAGGCCTTCGAGCTGCACCGGCCGCTGCCGGTGGCGGGAACGGCGCGCACGACCTCGACCGTCACCGGGATCTACGACAAGGGCTCCGGCGCGCTGGTGGTCACCGAGAACGTGGCCGTCGACGCCGAGTCCGGGGACCCGCTGGCGACCAGCAGGAGCAGTGCGTTCATCCGCGGCGAGGGCGGCTTCGGCGGCGAGCGCGGCCCGCGGGACGGTAGCGAACAGTGGGAACGCCCCGGGCGCGACCCCGATCTGCGGGTCGAGCAGCCGACCAGGCCGGAGCAGGCACTGCTTTACCGACTGACCGGTGACCGCAACCCGCTGCACACCGACCCGCGGTTTGCCGCCAGGGGCGGGTTTGACAGGCCGATCCTGCATGGCATGTGTACCTACGGGATTACCGCCCGGGCGCTGCTGCACGCGCTATGCGACTCCGACCCGGCCCGGTTCGGCTCGATGTCCGCCCGGTTCACCCGTCCGGTCCTGCCCGGCGAGACGCTGGTCGTCTCCATCTGGCAAGACGACGGCGGCGCCATGTTCCAGACCGCGAAGCAGGACGGCACGGTAGTTATCGACCGCGGCCGAATGCGTGTGCGCAGCTAACTTCTAACGCTGATTAATTGGTTAGGCGCCGAGGAATGCGGTACACACTCATGCCTGATGTGAGCGAGTCGGCTGAGTCGCATACCTATGCGCCGTAATGCATGCCGATTCGTACTCCGAGCGGGAAGCAGTCACCCGCGCAGGCGCACGCGATAAACCCGGTGACGGCGGTGGTCATCCCCGCGATAATGGCCGGCGTGGAGGAGGTCGAGGTCGTCGTCGCTCATCACGAGTGCGCCACCTTGCGCGTGGGTGACGTGTTCCTGAAGATCGACGCTGATCAGACGCGCACCGACGTCGAGGTCGAGGCGATGGCTATGGCGCCGATCCCGACTCCGGAGGTCCTGTGGCGGAAGCCGCCCGTGCTCGCGCTCGCCGCCCTCCCTGGGACGGCACTCGGCCGCCTCGGCGAGCCGTCGACCGCGTCGCCGGCGGCGTGGGCCGCGGCCGGTGCCGCCGCACGGATGCTGCACGACGCGCCGGTGCCGCCATGGCCTGGCCGGAGCCTCGACGAGATCGCATCAGAGCTCGACGGCGAATGCGAGTGGCTCATCACAAACGGCGTCCTTCCCGCCAACTTGGTCACGCGCAACCGCCGGATCGCCGAGGCTGCGCTCCGGCCGTGGACACCGGTGTTCACGCACGGCGACCTGCAGGTCGCCCACGTGTTCGTCGACGGTGACGAGATCACCGGCGTGATCGACTGGTCCGGGGCGGGCCAGGGCGATGCCCTGCACGACCTCGCCATCCTGACGCTCGGACACCAGGAGCACCTTGGCGACGTTGTCGCCGGCTACGGCACCGACGTCGACCTCGACGTGATCCGCGCGTGGTGGTCGCTGCGAAGCCTGCAGGCGGCCCGCTGGCTGATCGAGCACGGCTTCGACCCATCCTCGCCAGGCTGCGAGTTCGACGTGCTGAGATCCCAGCTATGAGGCCGCACGAGCCCGACGGCTACCAGTGCCGTCGTGCCCTTCATCCGCCCCCGCATATCTATGCGCGAGCTGGGATACTGACACGCTTGCCAGTCCTTGCTGGCGATCATCGTGCGGCCTTTCCCATTGTTCTGGTAGGAAATCAGATCGATGCTCTGTCTCTTTAGCAACAGCGTGCCGATGGACTGTGCGCCGCGCACAGAATGTCCAGTTCTAGCTCACGCTGCTTTCCGAGGTGGCCTTATCGCGGCATTCGGTACAGGGCGCGATCCAGGATGGGGCACTTCCGACCTGCCTGGCCGTCGGTGTGCAACCCGACCCCGCGGCCGCCGCCTGTCTCGGTGCGTTCCGCGGCCGGTTCCCGCTCTTGCGGCACGCGGGCCCTGACCACGGTGCTGGCGGGCGCTTCGCCGGAGGCCGGGGTGGTGGCCGGCCCCGTTCGGCTCCTTCTCATCACGTCCTCCGGGCTGGTGGGATGGGGTGTCTGTGTCGCGGGGCTCGGCGCTGTCCGGCCGCGGGGATGGCCGTCCGGTCGCTGGATGGGCGGCGCCCGCGGGATGGGTCACCGTGGCGGTGCCGGGCCTGGCCCGGCACCGCCACCTTCCTTGTCAGGTGCGGTCTACGGCGGTGACCTCGTGCGCGGCCTGGGTGATCATGTCGGGCTGGCCGGGGATGCCGAGCTGGCGGAGTCCGGGCAGGATCCGGGTCTGGACGAACGTGCCGAACAGCTCTTCGCTGTCCCACACGTCGGTCATGCGCAGAACGCCGCCGCCGAACGAGGCGACGTGAAAGCGCATCCCGGCGGGCACGTCGCGGTCCCAGCCGACAAGCTCCCGGAGCGCGTCGTACTGGCCGGGCGTAATGCCGTCCCACTTTTGCATGATGACGGTGGCCATGATGTTCCTCCTGGTGGTGATGTGGTGGTGGTGGTGTGGCGGTGAAACGGGGATTACAGGGGCAGCGGGTTGCTGAGCACGCCGCTGCCTGGCCGGCGGCAGGCCAGCGTGCGGATGAAGTCGATGGCGTCGATCTCGACGTGCTCGCCGTCACGGCCGTGGCGGAAGGTGCCGCCGGCCGGCCCGTCAAGCATCAGGTCGAACGGCTGACCGTGGAGCTGCGCCCATTCGGCCACGATGTCGGCGACCAGCCGGCCGTCGTGGTCCGGCTTGAGGTCCATCGGCCGGCCCGTCGCGTGGCAGATGTCGATCCGGTGGCACCACACGTCGCGGGTGAACCCCACGTCGAGCAGGTACCTCAGCGGCCGCCAGCCAATGGGAGGTCCGAACGGCAGCGGGGTGAGCCGCATCGGGGCCGGGGTTCCCCAGCGGCCCTTGACCGCCTTCGGGCCGACAGTCTTCAGCTGCCCGGCGAGCTCCGCGTTAGACAGCTGCTCACGCTCGCGGACCTGCAGCTCATTCAGGCCGTCGACCCAGTGGTGTGAGTCGATCTGCTTGTTCAGCGGCAGCCCCCGGCGCAGCTGGTGCGCGAACTCGCCCACCGAGGCCTGCGCGTCGGCCGAGCCGAGCACGTGCAGGGCGATCTTGCGGACGTCCCACGCGGTGCAGTCGGTCGGCATCGCCCACTCCTGCGGGGTGAGCGCGGCGGCCAGTTCCGCGAAGCGCGCGAACTCGTCCTCGGCCAGGCGGCGGGCTTCCGCGCGGCCGATGCGGTCAGTGTTCATTGGGTCCTCCCCCTTGCGATGACGTCGTTGACCAGCAGGTCGAGGAGACGGCTGAGATGCCGGAGCCAGCGGTCGCCGCCGGGATCGTTGCTGATCTGCGCGTCGGTCACGCCGGCGGTGATAGCGACGATGCAGTCCATGTCGCCTTGCTCTGTTACCCCGGCCGCCCGCATCAGCGTGGACGCGCCGCCAAGTACCTTCTCGGCCAGCGCGTACGACTCCGCCGAGGGCGTGAAGCCGGGGATGGGCCGGTGGAACAGCAGCTGGTACCGCTCGCTGTCCTCGCTGCCGAACGCGGCGAACGCATGCAGCCACTGCCTGAGTGCCTCGCGGGGCTCCGGGGAGAGCGTCATGGTGTCCAGGCGCTCGAGGAGCTGCCGGTTGCCGTCGGCGAACATCGCGTCGTACAGCGCGAGCTTGGAGTCGAAGTACACATACAGCGAGGGCTGACGCATACCCACCACCCGCGCCAGGCCGTGCAGCGTCACCCCGGCGATCCCGTCCGCCCGGGCCAGCGCCCAGGCGGACGCCACGATCTCCGCCGTCTTCTCCGCACGCCGCCGCGCGACCGGGTTCGCCATCGTGAGCCGGTCAGATCGCCAGCGGCCGGTATGCCCGCGGCGCGCGGGCGGCCGGCCGCCGGGCCACCGCCGGCCGCCGTCCCCAGCCGGCCACCCGCAGGGCGAACCGCTGGACCGCGCCGGGCCCGGCGGGCACCGCCGCGATCAGCCGGCGGCGCTCCGCCCCGGCGAGCAGTTCCCGGTACCGGCCGTCCGCCAGTCCGCGAGCCACGTAGATCGGTACCATCCCGGTCCTCCTTGGCGGCTTCCTATCGTTGATAGGAGCTTAACCTATCGCCGATAGGAACACAAGAGGCTATCGTTGATAGGAGAAATCTTTTTGCTCGGAGCCGGAGACCGTGCAGGCCGGGCATGTTCCATGACAAGATCACCACGCATGTCGGCGGAAAGGCCGGGCCTGCGGGGATCCGCCGCACGGCACTTGCCCCGGACGCCATCAGCCGCGTGCCAGCGGGCCGCCCTGCACGGGCCCGGCCACTGGCATCATGCGGCCCCGGACGAGGTTCCCCGGATCGTCCGACGCTGTCTGCGGGGCCACCCGCAGACCCCAGACGAGTTGCGCGCCCATGCCGTCCAGGCCTCCGCCGGAAGGTCCAGTGACTCTCGCCCTTGTTCAGATGCCCGCGCAGATAAGACAGATCTGCATGCTTACGACAGTGATCGTTCAAAGTTGAGCCACCGCACCGAACCAATTAGGCGGGTACGCGCGCGGTTATCGACCCGACTTGGCTCACGATCATGGACTTTCGACCGGCTTAATACGCTGACCTGCGGATTTACTTCTCAAGTTGACGAAATCTGCGCACTAAAGTAACCAGGTTGGACTCGTAGTGGATGGGATCACCAGGGTTCGAGCTTGAGTCCCCGGTGCGGGGTACTTCCGCACGGGGGGAGCAGGAGGTGACACGGGCCCCGCAGTCCGGCCAGGAGATCCCGGTTGAGCAGGTGAGCGGCGGGGTGCTAGCGCGGGTGCGGCCGGAGCTGAGCGTCGGCGCCGCCCTGCCCCCCGCCGGGCGGCGACGCCGGGGGTGGCGGCAGCCCGGGAGCTTGGCACGCACGCGTCGCCTGGGCGACAATGCCGGGATGGCTCGTGATGACAGCTGGGCCCAGGTGCTGCGGGTGGCCTTGCCCATTCTGGACGGGGCCAGGCCCTCGGGGATGCTCGGATGGGTGCCCCGTGTCGCCCCGGTTGTGACCCAGGCCGCGGTCGGGGCCGGGCACTGGGCCGCCGGGCGGCGGCAGCGGGCCCTGGCCGCGTGGACGAGCGCTGCTGGCTACGGGCTGGTGGCCTGGGGCCTGGGCACGGAAGCGCCGACCCCGGCCGAGGTGCGACAGAACATGCAACAGAACATCCAGCGGCTGCAAAGGGAGGGGGTGTTGCCCGAGCCTGGCACCAAGGCCCCCGCTGCCGCCCGGACGCCGACACCCGCGGCCCGCCGCCTAGAGCGCCTCCTATCGCGGTCCGCCCCCTTTTTCAAGGCCACGAACACCCCCCAGTACAAGCTTGCTTCCACTGTCGTGGGGATGGTCATCGGCGTGTGGTGGGGCCTGCGCCACCCGCGGCGGCTGACGGTACTCGCGATCGCCAACGAATCCTATACCGTCGTGTTCCAGGTCCCCTGGGTGGCCCGGGCCGTGCAGCGGCGCAGGCCGAGGATCGCCGCCGGGTGGGCCCTGGTCGCAGCCGGATCGGTAGCCCGGCTGCGGGCCGCAGCGGCTGAACCGCTCCGGTAACAGCAGGCCCGCAGCGGCCCCCGCGACAACAGAACACCGGGAAACCGCGCGGCACCTGCCTGCGAACCCCTACATGAGCCCCCGGCCGCGCAGTCCGGCGTACGTTGCGCACTAAATGAGCCAACTCGGGTTTCTGTAGGGTGGGCTGCACGGCGAGGTCCCGTTTTCATGCTGCATGAACTCGGGCCTTTTCAATATTCTGGCTATCGATCACAGCGGCGGCGAGCAGATCGGGAGGTCCAGTGAACGTGTCGTGCGCGGTGGGTCTGCCGAACGTCGGCGAGTTTGGTGACCCGCAGCTGCTGATGGAATTGGGGGTTGCGGCTGAGCAGAGCGGGTGGGTTTGGCGTCTTCGTCTGGGATCACGTGCTGTTGCCGCCTATGCCAAGGCCGGTCTGACGTGGTGGGTTGAGGCGATGGGCTGGTGGCGCGGCGGAATCGCCGCGGCCCGGTCCCGTATCGCTGCCGGACCACCGCCACACTGAAAGGCGATCGCGCGAGTCGCCGGGAACTAGCCACCGGGCGGCATTTCCTTGGCGGGTACGACGCCAATGCGGGTGGCCGCATACAATTTGTCCGGTGTTGTCCCGGTCCGCTGAAGCCGCTGCGCGGCGTCCGATGCGGCTGCGTCCAGGCGCTCGAGTGGCGGTCGTCGCGCCTTCAAGCGGCCTTCTCGCCCCCTCGGCATTGGATCGGGGCGTCCGGGTCCTGGAGCGGCTGGGCCTTCAGGTCGTTGTCGGGTCGGCTGTCCGTGAGGTTCGCGGTTACCTCGCCGGTGAAGACAGTCGTCGAGCTGAGGACCTGCTGTGGGCTCTCAGCGATGAGTCGGTGGACGCTGTGTGGTGCGCGCGAGGCGGCTACGGGGCCCAGCGGACCGTCGCTGCCCTCGGTGACGATGCTCTTGATGGACTGGCCGCCCTGAACCCGAAGGCGTTCGTCGGCTTCTCGGACATCACGGTGCTACACGCGCTGATCTCCCGCCGGCTCGGCTGGGTCAGCTTCTACGGGCCGGGAGTGTCAAAGCTGGGCCGAGCGAACGACTACACGCTTGCCGGAGTGCATGCCGCGCTGTTCGCAGGCACGCCGTTCAAGGTCGCCCCCCGTCCCGATGACGACTGGGTGACCACCCTGGTACCCGGACAGGCGGACGGCATCCTCGCCGGAGGCGTCCTGCCGCGGCTCGCCGATCTGGCTGGCACGCCCCTGCAGGTCAACTTCGCCGGCAAGGTCTGCTTTTTCGAGGACGTCAGCGAATCCGTCATGGGAGTCGACGAGCACCTGACGCAGATGATCGCGGCCGGCTGCTTCGAGGGCTGCGCCGGGATCGCCATCGGCAACCATGTCGACGTCAACCCGCGGGGTGAGGCCTCGCTCGGCCTCGAGCAGGTCTTCGCCGACCTGCTCATCCCGCTCGGCATCCCGTGCTGCTTCTACCTCCCGATCGGCCATGGGACCCATCAAGCTACCCTTCCCATCGGCGCTGCCGCGCATTTCGACGCCGACACCGGAGCCCTTGAGGTGCTCGAACCAGCCGTGGTCTGAGCCTGATTCGCTGCGCGGCACCGCTACAGAAGACCGGTTATGGGTCCCGTCGGCTCCAACTCCTTGAGAACGGCACCGAGCGTGGCGCTCATGATGCCCGCGCCGATCAGCACGACGTCTGGGCTCTTCGACGCGGCGGTGCTCACACCGGCCCCTCCGTGTTCGCTGGCTTGAAGTCAAGGTCGGCTCCGTTTGCATAGACGACGTAGGCCCGGCGCCACGGATCGTCGCCAATCAGCTTCCACTTGTGGCCTGTGCCACTGTTGTCCTGCGCGAGCAGGACGTCGCCCGGACGGATGATGAACGTCGTACCCGACTTCGTCTTGAACTCGAGCGTGCCGGACAGGGCGATAACAAAACGCGGGACCGGGTCCTGGTGCCACTCGTATGACCCGCCCGACCGCGTTTCCTGGAAGGACAGCTCGACGACGGGAACGGCCTTGCCAACGGAATCGCCACGCACCCCCTCAGCGAGATCGATCCAGCCTTCCTCAAACAGCGAGTCACCATCCTCGCCGGTCCACATGCGAACACAACGGATCATCGGGGCTCTCCTAACCTTCGCCGGCCGCGCGCAAGGGCTGCAGCAGCCGGTGCGGCGTGGTCAGTGCGGCGGCTACCCAGCTGCCGTCGTCGGCCGGCGGCTCGAGCCCGGGACCGGGGGCGAGGATGGTGTCCGCCGCGGGCACCGGCCTGCCGCAGGCGTCGCACCGCCCCTACCGGTCGACGTGCCCGCCGTCGGCGGCGTGCCGGAATAGCCGCCGCGGGCCGGCCGGGGCGCAGAAGTCATCTCCCCAGCTCATCAGGGACAGGACGGCCGGCCACAGGGCTGCGCCCTTGCCGGTCAGCTCGTATTCGAGATGACGCTCGCCGGCGACCCGGGTCATCACGCCGGCCGCGGTCAGGGTCTTCAGCCTGCTGGTCAGCACTGCCCGCGGTATCTGCAGGTGGTCGATGAAGTCCCCGAACCGGCGCACTCCCCAGAAGGCGTCGCGGACAATCAGCAGCGTCCACCGCTCGCCGATGATTTCCAGCGTGCGGGCCAGGGAGCAGGCCTGCCCGGCGTAGTCGTTCGGAAGAGCCATAGATGGAGCCTACCAGAGATAGTTCAGCCGGCAGACTATGATTCATGTAACAGACTTAAGTTTATTGACAGAACTAATACTCTCGGGTCAGGATCGGTTCATTGACCAGACCGGCCTTCAGGCGGAGGCGTCACCCACCCGGCACTCCCCGGGCCGCAGGCCATCGTCCCGCGAAGGAGCTCTTTACATTGTCCAGACCAAACGCCGGCACGTTCACGTACGAGCCGCTTAGCTCCCCAGACCGAGGTCGTGATCCGCGACTTCTTGCAGAGGCCCTCGTGAGCCGCGCCCTGGACGGGCGTGCACCGCTGACCGCAGACGGGACCGCGCGGCAGCACACCGAAGCCCGCCGGTCGCGGCGTCACCACATCGCGTTCTGGATCCTGGCCGGGCTGTTCTTGATGGTGTTCTTCCAGGCGGCGGCGCCGGCGCCGTTGTACCGGGTGTACCAGGTCCAGTTTCATTTCTCGGCGGCCACGCTGACCGCCGTATTCGCGGTGTACGTCCTGGCCCTGCTAGTCACGCTGCTGTTCTTCGGGTCGGTGTCGGACTACCTGGGCCGACGGCCAGTGATCATCACGGCGCTCGTCTTCAGCGCGGCCGCGTGCGCGGTCTTCCTGGCCGCGCACGGCGGCGGGGCACTGTATGCGGCCAGGTCCCTGCAGGGCATCGCGGGCGGGCTGGCCATCGGGCCGCTCGGCGCCGCGCTGATCGACCTGCAACCACCGGGCGGCCAGCGGGCCTCCGTTGTGACCAGCACCTTCAACAGCCTAGGCCTGGCCCTGGGCGCGCTGGTCACCAGCGCGCTGGTCCAGTACGCCCCGGCGCCCACCCGGCTGATCTGGTGGGCGCTGCTGGCCGTGTCCGCCGTCGGCATCATGGCCGTGCTGGCCATGGCCGAACCCGGGTCCCGGCGTACCGGAGTGCTGGCCTCGCTGCGGCCCATGGTCGCCGTGCCGCGCCAGGCCCGGGGAACCTTCGCCGCAGCCGTTCCGTCTATTGTCGCTCCATGGGCGCTCGCCGGCCTGTACCTGTCGCTGGGGCCGTCGCTGGCCGCCCAGGCGACGGGTTCGCCGAACCTGCTGTGGGGCGGGCTGGTGATCTTCCTGCTCTGCGGGGCCGGGGCCGCGGCGGCGTTCGTGCTCCGCGGTATCAGCTCCCGGGCGGCGATGCTGGCCGGCTGCCTATTCCTGCTCGCAGGCACGGCGGTGACATGCGGCGCGATCGCGACGGCCACATCCGTCGCCTTCCTCGCCGGCACCGCGGTCGCCGGCGTCGGCCTCGGCCTGGCCTTCCTGGGTGCCTTCCGCGTGACCACCGCCCTGGCCACGCCCGGTCAGCGGGCCGGCCTAGTGGCTGCCATCTTCACCGTGCTCTACCTCGCGTTCAGCGTCCCGGCGCTAATCGCCGGCGTCGCGACCACCACATTCGGACTGCACTCCACGGCCCTGGTCTACTCCGCGTCACTCGCCGCCCTGGCCGCAGCCGCAACCGGCATCCTGGTGTCCCGCCCCGGCGGCACCCCACCCGGCCAGCCCCAGCCTCAGGTGCCGTCACGCGACCGGGCCCGTGCACTGCTCCGCCGTGCCCGCAGGCCATGGACCGAGCGGACGGTAACCCGGCAACGACCATCGAGTCCGCCGGTTAGAAGGCAGCGTTGAAGTACCCGGCGCATGGCACCGCGGAAGCCGGTGTTCGACGGATCTTCCGCCAGCTGAGGAGGCAGCGGATGCGGTCTCCCGGCGGCCTACCGCCGATGGCCCTTGGGCCCGGATGCTCTGGCACCGGCCGCGAACCAGCCGCCGCCCCTGGAAGCTGAAGAAATGCCGTCTCCTGCCGCCGCGTACGACGATCGCAGGGCGCGCCATGCTGGGCACCTGGCAGCTATCATTTCAGGGGCTATGCTTGTGATGGCAGCTAACACACCTGCCTGTCTCCGAGTTACCCTGGCCCGGCGCTGGCGGTAGCGGTTGAGGACAAGAGCGGCGCAGCCCTCGTGTGGGTTCTTTTCTTCCCATCGTGATCACTCTGCGGTGGCTGGACGCCGGGACGAAGCCGCCGGATCGAGGAACCGATGGCGCATGACAAGATCAAGGTTGCTGCCCGCAGGCGCATGGCGAAGACCGGTGAGTCCTACGCCGCCGCCCGGCGCGAGGTCATCAGGGAGTTCCGGGCAGCCAGTAGCAGCGATCCGGCCGGGGAACCGGAATGGTTTGCGATCAGCTATAAGGACATGGGTCCGATCTCCACCTGGGCCGACACCCTGCTCGGCGGGGGTCCGGCCGGAGGGCGGATCGAGGTCGACGCCGGCGAGCTCCGACTTCGGATGGCCGACTTCAAGGTCGACGTACCGCGCGCATCCGTCCGCCGGGCCGCCCGGTCCTCACATCAGACGAGGGGAACAATCGGCGTGCATGCCAAGGGTGGCAGCTGGCTGGCGAACGGCTCGGCTGACGGCCTCGTAGAGATCGAGGTCGACCCGCCCTGCCACACCGAGCGCAGCCTCAGCACCTTGTTCCGCCGGATGAAGGTCACCGAACTGATCGTGAGCCTTGTCGATCCGGACGGTTTCATCGCCGCGGTCCAGCGTGATGGCGTTCATCCGCGCACTGGCTCACGGAAGGAATGATCAGCTATGGAACGCAAGTCCAGCAGGGTCGTGGTGCTGGTCCTGACCGGGCACGCCCTCGCCGCGGCCTGGACCTGGCGGGACATTCGGCAGGAGCCGGCACAGCAGGTCCGGGGAAGTAAAACCTTCTGGCGGATCTTCAGTGCGGTCAACACCCTCGGCTCGGTCGGCTACTGGCTGATCGGCCGCCGCTACCGGAGGGCTCAGCCGCGGTAGGCGCAAAGAGCGAGCGCAGTGGCGGTCATGTCACCGCCTATTATGCCGCGCCGAACATCCAGCTCGGCGCGGCGGTCAACCATGGAATGCATACCACCGCAAGCAGGCATAAGGGTGGCGATGCGCGCCAGGCTGAAGTCCTAGCCTGAACACGGAACGTGAGCAGCGTATGGACAACACGGTCCATGAGCGAATATGCAGTCGGGCTGCCAACTTGTTGTTCCTCGCGGTGAGCGGGCCGGCCGTCGTTGTCCTGTCGTAGAGCGTGCCGACCTGGACGTGGCCGCAGCACAGTCCGGCCCACCCTGATATGCCCGGACAGGGTGCTATAGCCGACCGGGGCGCCGCCGCTGGCGGCTCCATGCGCGGGCAAGCACCCGCACCAGGCTCAGTGAAGCCAGCACGGCGATCGTCACGTCCACCGCGGGTACCCAGCGGACCTGGTCCCCTTTCACGACGTAGGCGCCTGACGGCAGCACCAGCCCGCCGAAGCCCCCGCCTATCTCTGTGCGCCCTGAGTCCTGCAGTGCGGCGTCATAAGCCGTGGCGTCCTCCCCCGACGGGTCATCGGGGCCGGCGGCCAAGTTACCGCGCTGAGTCCGTGCTGTGCCGCCGCCGCCTCCACCGGCCACAATCGCGACCGGGATGATCAGCATGCCGTCCTTCTCGTACGCGGTGCCGAACGCGCGGCGTACCGAGAGATTGTCCGCCGCCTTTGCCAAGAGGTTCTCCACGTCCATATCAAGCGCCTCCTCCTGCTGCCAGCTAGGTCAGGGCCGCATCGGTGGGCCAGTGTCCCGCTGGATCGAGAGTGTGCCAACGGGTCTGGAATGCGTGCCAGTGCCCGGCGTGTCTGTCAAGCACTAGCGAGCATCTTTCCCCGGGCCGGCTGTCAGTACCAGTGCTGGCGCCGTCACTAGCCCAGTCACGTCTGTCGACTCCCCGCCGCACCGCCTGGGGCAACAGTCAAGGAAGGCAGGAGCCCTATCACGGAAAGTGCGCACCTGCCCGGTACGAGCGCCAGTACTTTCAGCGCCGAGCGCCGACTCGGTGTGACCGACCTCGGGATGTGTGAGTCGGCGCTGAGCGGCCAGATTGGCCCGTTCTGGATCGTGGAGTAGCGCCGTCAAGTGCCTGCGCATTGCTGCGCGGCCGTCAGTTCGTGGACCTGGTTACCCAGGTCGCCCAGCGGTGACCGGCGCCGATGCTGCGGTATAGGCGGGCGGCTATCTCCCGCTGCGAGCCGGCTTCGGCCGGCAGCGCTCTGGCCCACAAGCAGCGAGCTTCGGCCTCGTCCCAGCAGCATGCGTAGCCGCGGAAAGTCTGAGCGGCCGCAGCGAAGGCCTCGGCCGCCTCCGTGGGCCTGTCCGCGGCGGCGGCCAGCATTCCGGCGGCGAGGGCGACGCGTCCGGCGACCCCGCGCCAGTCCTCGCCCCACCGGAGGATCTCCTGGCAACGGGCAAGCTCGGCTTTACCCTCCTCCACACGGCCGCGCTCGGCGGCTAGCAGGGCAAGCTCGGCCCGGAGCATCAGCTCGGCGGGTACCTGGGGTCCTTGCACCGCTACAGCCAGGCCGTCGGCGAGCGCGGTCTGGGCCGGACCGTAGGCGGCGAGCAAGCGCCGCATCCGGCCTGACCAGTAGGCGTTGATGGCGCCGTCCAGGCGGTCGCCGGCGCTGGCGTCGCGGTCTCCGGCCGCCGTCCAGGCCGCTTCGGCCTGCTCCCATTCCCCCGACCAGTAGAACAGCATCCGCTCCAGCACCGTGCCCTGGTCGAGGCTCGCGGCAATCCGCCGGGCCTCGGCGAGCTTGCCGCTGCTGCCCGCGGCCAGGCCGAGGTGGTCGAGCAGGCTGTCGCGCTGCCTGGGGAACACGTCCAGGTGCGGCAGGGCCAGGCCCTGGGCGCACCAGGTCCGGGCGGTTAGCGGGTCGTCCAGGTAGGTGCCGCTGAGAAGCGCCCGCCCGAACGCGGCCCACGAGCCCATATTCACGTCATCGATGTGACCGGCGATGTCGCGCATCCGTTCATGCAGGGACAGGCTCTCTGCGAGCCGGCCGTGGTTGAAGGCGCACCAGGCGCGCTGATAGCTGGCCCAGCCTGCCAGCGGCTCGTCGCCTAGCTCCTCGGCGATCTCCTGCGCCCGCCGCGAGGCAACCTCAAGCTGCCCGGTGCGCACCGCGAAGGTGGCCGCCATGGACATGCCGACGTAAAGGTAGCCGAGCCTCCGCTTGCTGGGCTGGCGGGCAAGTTCCGCCTCCGCAGCCTCGTAGTGCGCGAGCCCGGCGGCGACGTCGAGAGTCGCCGGATACGTCGTCAGGTGCATGCCGAGCCGGGAGTGGGCGCGGGCGGCTGCCTGCACGTCCCCCACCGACAGGTACGCAGCCAGCGCCCACTCCAGAAAGCCGATGCCCCCCTGCAGGTCGGTGCCGGCCCTGTGAACGAGGACGCCGAGCCGCTCGGCGACCCGGGCCCGCTCGATGAGCGGCGCCTTGGCCCGTTCGAGCGCCGCGAAGGCCGCGCGCAGGTGAGCCACGGCCTCGTCCCACGCGTACACGGCAGCCGCCGCGTCGCTGGCCCGGATCGACAGGCTGACGACCTTGGCCTGGTCCGCCAGCGGTCCGGCTAGGCGCAGATGCACGGCGGTGGCAGCAACTCCCTCTGCGTCGGGCGGGCCTGCAGCTTCGATCGCCGCGACGGCACGCATGTGCAGGGACTGGCGGCGTGGCTGGCTGATGTCTGCGTACAGCGCCTCGCGGACCAGCGCGTGCCGGAACGCATAAGAGGCCACCCAGGAGCTCCCTTGGTCGCTGAGGATGCTGGCGCGCAACGCCTCCTCTACCGCCTCGATCACCTGCCCGTCCTGCCAGCCGGTCAGCTGGCTGAGCAGGGTGAATTCGAACTCCCTGCCGAGCACGGCAGCCATCTGCAGCAGCTCCCGGGCGGGGGCGGACAGCCGCGCCAGGCGGCTGGCGAGCACCTGGCGGACCTCGTCAGGGACGCCGAGATCCTCGATCGCGGCGGCCGCCGGCCACCGGCCGGTGGCGGGATCGATCGCGCCGGTCTCGACCAGGTGACGGAGCAGCTCCTCGACGAAGAACGGGTTGCGGTCGGTCACGCGGCCGATCGCGGCAGCCAGTTTCGGCGGCGGATCGTGGCCGATGTGCCCGGCGACCAGACCGCCGACGCCTTCGTCATCGAGCGCCCGGACGGCGACGAATTCGGCGAGCCGGTGGCGTCGCATCTCATCGACGGCTTCCATCCAGGCGCTGCCGACGCCAAGGCCGGCATCGCGGGCGGTCACCAGGACCAGCGCAGCCGCCCGCTCCGGCGAGCGGGCCAGGTGCAGGAGCATCGCGAGGGTCGCCCGGTCGGCCCAGTGCAGGTCTTCCAGCACGAGCAGGAGCGGGCCGGATCTGCTCATAGCCGCCATCAGAGCCGATACCGCCGCCAGCAGGTGGAACCGGTCAAGCTCTCCGCCCTGCGAGCCTGTGGTCGTCACGCCGGGGATTGCGGCCGGCAGCAGCAGCGCCAGCTTGGACCTGACGGCCTCGGGGAGCCGGGAGGCCACCTGGGCCAGGCTCTCGTGCTGTCCGAGCGCCTCGATGAACGCCTGGTATGGAGCCATCGGCTCCTCGGCGGCATTCCCGACCAGGACTTCGCCCCCGTCGGCCAGCACGTGGCGGGCGAGTTCGGCAGCCAGCCGCGACTTGCCTATGCCGGGCTCGCCGGTTACCACTACCAGCTGGCGCCCAGCCGTCGTGGCCCTTGTCCATGCCTGCTGCAACCGGTCCAGCTCGGCGCTGCGGCCAATCAGCGGCGCCTTCGGCGTGCCGGCGAAGACTGGCGGCAGGCAAGATGCGTGCTCGCGCGGGCCGGCGGGAGAGGCGGTCAGGTCCAGGGCGGGGTCCTGGCGCAGGATCTGCTCCTCAAGGCGGCGCAGTCCCGGTCCCGGGTCGATGCCGAGCTGCGCGGCGAGATTGTCGCGGATCCGCCGGTAAGCGCGAAGAGCGTCCGCCTGACGGCCGGAGCGGTAAAGGGCCAGCATCAGATGACCCCAGAGCTGCTCCCGGAAGGGCTCCCGATCCACTAGGTCCTCAAGGTCGCCGACGAGCTCGGCATGAGCGCCGAGCGCCAGCTCGGCCTCTGCTCGCCATTCCAGCGCCGCCAGCCGGAGTTCTTCGAGCCTGGCCGCTTCGGCACGGGCGAACGGCGCGACGGCCAGCTCGCCATAGGCAGGCCCGCGCCATAGTGCCAGCCCTTCACTGAGCCACGCGGCGGCGCTGGCGGGCTGCTTGCCGCGGAGCGCCCGCCTGCCCTCCTCGGTCAGCCGTTCGAAACGGCGAGCATCCAGCATGTCCTGGTCCACGTGCAGGCGGTAGCCGCCGTCGGCAGTCCGCAGGACCCGCCAGTCACCAGCCGCTGCGGCCGGCTCCAGCTCGCGGCGCAGCTGGGACACGTAGGTCTGCAGGGTCTTGGCGGCCGAGGCGGGAGGCTGGCCGTCCCAGAGCGCCTCGATCAGGCCATCGGCGGATACCGCCTGGTCCGCGCGGACCAGGAGCGCGGCGAGCAACGTCCGGTGCTTGGCTGCCGGCAGCCGGACCGTACGGCCGCCCGCGGTCACCTCGAGCGGCCCGAGCACCAGGAACTGCATAGTTCTGTGCACCGCCTTGGCACCTTGGGCGTGCTCTACCGGGAGTCTACCGCTGCGCTGCCAGCAAGGATCATGCTGTGCTAGGGCCTGACAGCGACGCGGAGGCGGCAATGACCGACTATGACGCGATTGTGGTCGGCGCCCGCTGCGCCGGCTCGGTGCTCGCGACGCGGCTTGGCCGGGCGGGCTGGCGGGTGCTGCTTGTCGACCGCGCCACTTTCCCGAGCGACACCGTGTCCACGCATTTCCTGTTCCCGAACACGCTGCAGCGGCTGGCCGCGCTGGGGGTGATGGACCGGCTGCACGCCGGCCATGACATCCCCCGGCTGCAATGGAGCTGGCGAGTCCTGGGCCACACTGTGGCGGGTGCATTTACTCCTATAGCGGGCGAGGACCGCCTGACCTGCATCCGGCGGGTCACGCTGGACGCCGCGCTTGTCGAGGAAGCCGCAGCCGCGGGCGTAACCTGCCGGTTCGGCGAGCGGGTCACCGGCCTGGCGGGCACTGGCCGGCCAGGCGACCCAGTGCGGGGGGTGGTCCTGGCCGCCGGTGATGCCCCGCGAGCGCCGTGGGTTTTCGGCGCCGACGGCCGGAACTCGACAATCGCCCGGACCCTGGGACTAGCCGGGACGCGCCCGCTGACCGGGGATCTCGCGTTCCTGTTCGGCTACTGGACGGGGCTCCCGGCGACCGAATGGTTCCGGATGGACGTGCGGCAGGACCTCAGCCTGATCTGCTGCCCGTGCGAAGACGGCATTCACCTGGTGGTGCTGGCCGGCCGGCCGCCCCTGGTGCAGGGTGATCGAATGGGCACCTACCTGGCAGGCATCCGGCGCTTCCCCGCGACGCTCAATCCGCGGCTCATCGACCTGGCCACGATGATCTCCCCGCTCGTGGTCGCACCCGAACCGATGCTGCGTGGTTTCTTCCGGCCAGCGCACGGGCCAGGCTGGGCGCTGGCCGGCGACGCCTGCCATTTCAAGCATCCGGTGACCGCCCAGGGCATCTCCGACGCGGTGGAACAAGCGTGGTTCGTCGCCGACGCGCTACTGCGCGGCGACCAGGCCCTCGACACCTACCAGACCTGGCGAGACGCCAGAGCTGCCGAACACTATGAGTGGTCGTTCCACTCGGCCCATCTGCCGCACCCGGACCACGGCCAGCCCATGTTCGCCGGGCTCGCCGCCGACCCGCACGCCGCCCAGGAGTGGCGCGACCTGTTCACCCGCCTGCGCCGCCCGTCCGAGGTCTTCACCGCCGAGCGGCTTTCCCGCTGGGCCGCCTCCTGGCCGAACCGTCCGCGCATCGGGGAACCTACCGGCCGTGGCTGACCTGGCCGGCGCTTACGCCGACGCCCGCGAGCGGCTGCAGAACCTCCTGGCCGGACTGGACCAGGCCGCGCTCGCAGCGCGGGTGCCAGCATGCCCAGCCTGGACGGTCCTGGATGTCCTCGCGCATCTGGCTGGCGTCGCCGCGGACGTCGTGAACGGCACCTATTTCTACGGCGCCGCCGATGCCTGGCGCGACGCACGGCTAGCCGCGGCGCGAGACCAGTGGACCGCCAGCCAGGTGCGGTCAAGGCGTAGCCGCACAGCGCAGTCCCAGCTCACCGGATGGGCCGCCGCAGCGGCGGCACTCGAGCCGATGCTCGCCGGGACTAACCCGCATCCACCCGGCGCACCCGCCTGGCTGCTCTCGGCGCCGGTTGCCGACCTGGCTGTCCACCTGCACGACGTGCGCGGGGCCCTGCACCTGCCCGGCGACCGCGACGCCCCCGCATCCGCACTCGGCCTGCGGATCTACGCCAGCTGGCTAGGCCAGCGGCTGCACCAGTCCCGCCGCCCGGCGCTGCGACTGCGGACCCCGGAACACCAGTGGCTCGCGGGCTTCGGGCCGCCAGCCGCAGAACTCACCGCTGACACCTTCGAGCTGTTCCGTACCCTCAGCGGCCGGCGCAGCCTCGATCAGGTCAGGGCACTCGCCTGGGATGGCGACCCGGAACCCTACCTCGACCTGCTCGCCCCCTACCCGATGCCCCCATCGCCACTGATCGAGTGACTAGCCGACCGGCGCACCGGCCGCCAGAGCCTTGACGTCGGCAGTGCTCAGCGGGTTACCGGCGATGCCCCAGTCGCCGCTCTGCACCTCCTCGACCACCACCCAGGTCACCGCGCGCATGTTCTCGCCCTCGATGGCGACCATGGCCTCGGTCAGATCCCTGACGATCTGCTGCTTCTGATCGGGCGTGAACACGCCCTCGATGAGCTTTACATTGACGAATGGCATGTGAACTCCTCTTCCGCGACGTGCTACCTGCCGTCAAGAGCGAGTCTGCGTGTGGCAGGTATAGCCCTGGTAGACGCGCGGCATAGCCCACAGTCGAGCAACGCGCATGCATACGCCGGGCGCCGCGCCTCCCCGACATCGGCCCGAGCGGCACCCCCATTCGAACGAGCTCACCGGCGAACACATGAACTTGGTGGGCCAATCGGCAGAGTGCGAAATCGCTACGGACCTAGCGCAAACAGATCAACCGTTCGCGTGCGGCACGGCGTGCCGGCGCACGCCGCATGATCGGCGCGCCGAACGGCGGTTATCTGAAGTCGTCCCTGTCTACGCCGCATCTGACCAGGGCGTCTGCGGCATAGACATGTCGCTGAACAACGTTCAGGCAGTAGCCACCTAGTTCTAAAAACAGCAGCGACAAAGGGGAACGTACCTGGTCTGCGGCGGAGACACTGTTCAGGTAATGCATCCACGACGTAGGGAAAAGCACACAAAACACCCGCGGCGGTTACAGCGAAGACGCCCAAATCCGGGCTGGAGATAACCAGCGTAAGAAGCGGTACGTCAAGCGGTTCCGGAGAGTTTCTGGTGGTCTTGGTGAATGAGTTCTGATCTGGGGTTTTTACTGCGGCTGGCCCGATGGGGGCGGGCGTTCGCCGGGTGCGGGCATGGGGAATTCCGCGCCGGGCCGGTGGTCGTTTGCGGCGCGGTTGCGGTGCCCGTCACCCGGGTCTTCTCGCCCTACGTAGTGCAAGCGGGCTCGGCCCGCCCGCGGGTGCGGGCGGGCCTGCTCCTACAGCGTTCAACCGGGCTGGTGAGAAGGTCCGGGCGACCAGGGGAGAGCTGCCCAGGGTTATCTGCGAGGTGATCCTCAGGGCGGATGCGGGCTCGCTGTCCCCTCATCGGGGGGAAGGTCTAGGGCACCGGTGCGGGTGCGGACGGCGAAGCGCTCAGGCGGCCTCCGCCTGGCAGCGGGGGGCTTTCTGGCAGCTGGCGGCGCCGGAGGCGACGTCAGGATCCCAGCCGGTGTCGTGGACGACGATGGAGTAGATCCAGCGCAGCAGCGAGGCGGCGCATGCGACCCGGGCCTTCGCGCGCCGCGCGCGGGCCGCGGCCGCCGCGCTGGACTGCCGTGATCTGGTCCCGGACTGTGTTTGCGCGGCCTGCGCCGCGGCGGCGTCGGCGGCCGCGATCATCGCCGCGTATTTCGCGGCCATCACGGAGTTGTGGATGAGCAGCGGCCAGATCGCGCGCCACACGGTCAGCCGCAGGCCGGGCCGGCCGCGGCGGGAGATGTGCGCCTGGCCCTCAAAGGCGCCCGAGGCGTTCCCGGACGGGGACAGCCCAGCATGCTTGACCAGCGATGATGAGCTGTCATACCGGCGGGGATCACCGGTCTCAGCCAAGATCGCCGCCGCGCCGACAGCGGTCAGCCCGGGGATGTCCGCCAGCCGGGACAGGCCGAGCTCGCCCAGCACGGCGGTCATGTCCGCCTCCACGGCCCGCAGCTGGGCGCGGGTCCGCTGCAGGTCACCCAGCTCATCGGCGCACCGCCGCAGCAGCCCCCGCCGGTGCGATACCACTACCCCCTCGGTCCTGGTCAGCGCAGCGAACACGGCCCGGCATACCGGCCCGGCGGGCCGCTGGCCGCCCCACCCGGCCACGGCCTGGCGGACCAGGGCGGTGAATTCCGCCAGCCCGATGGCGGCCAGCGTTTCCGGCGGCCCGCCGCACCGCGACGTCACTACCTGCAGCGCCGCCAGCCAGGTCACCGACTCAAACGGGTGCGCGCACGCCTCAGCCGCCACCGGCCAGGCCACCGACAGGAAATCCCGGACCCGCTGCACCGACGCCGTCGCCGCCGTGATCAGCTGGGCGCGGCGCCGCCCCAGGTGCCGCAGCTGCGCCCACGCCTCATCCAGCTCCTCCGGGATATAGCAGTGCAACTCGATCGCCAGCCGGGCGATCATCACGCAGTCAGACTCATCACTCTTATGCGCCGTGAAATCCTGCTGCTGACGGGCAATATGCGAGACCAGCGGCTGGATGCACACCAGCGGCAGGCCACGCTCCGCGCACAGCCGCTGCACCTGCAGCCACCGCGGCCCGGTCGGCTCGCACGCCACCGTCACGTGCGCGAACATCCTGCCCCGCGCCTGCCCCACCGCCCAGTCCAGCGCCTCACCCAGCCGGAACGCCGGCACCCGCACCGTCTTACGGGCCAGCACCCGCACGTCATGATCAACCACCGCGATCGCCTGCTTATCCTCCGCCAGGTCGATGCCGATCACCGCGCCATCACGCGGCAGCATCGCCCGCAGCCGCTCCCGCCGCGCATTCCGCCGCCGGTCCCCCCGGGTCGTGCCGCTACCCTTGCTCACAGAACGTCCTCCTCGCTGCGTTTGGGACACCAAGCCCGTACTACCGCACCAGGAGGACGTTCCCGTATCAACCACATCACCGCAGGACAACCGCCCCTAGCGCGTCGTCCTATTACTACGGCGGTTACATGCGTGGCTGTCATCGGCTGATCGACCACGCTCTGCGATCAGGGTCCGGGCGGATGTGGCGGGGATGGGCGCCACTCCGGTCCAGTCTTGGGCCGTCGGCCTTTGCGCGCCCCGTGGGCGCGCTGGCTCGCTTTGCCGTGGGACGGGCCTGCTACTTCAGGGCGTCCAGGAGTTCCCGGCAGGCATGCTCGCAGCGCCGGCAGGCCTCGGCGCAGACCCGGCAATGCTCGTGCATCCGGGCATGCCTCTCGCACTCATCACCGCAGCTCTTGCAGATCGCCACGCATGCCTGCAGCAGCGGCTTGGTGACATCGGCGTCGTAGTCGGCCGGGCGGCTGGTGACCCCGGCGGTGGCGGTGCAGACATCGGCGCAGTCCAGGCACAGCCGGATGCACCTGACCATCTCGGTCACGTTCTGCTCGCCCAGGTCCGCGTCGGTGTCGGCGATGCAGGCCTGAGCGCAATCGGTGATCGCATCGATGGCAGCGGCCAGCACGCTGGCGTCAACGTTCAAGGCACGTGGGTAGGTATCCAGCATCTGCCTGGCATAGCTCATGGCCCCTCCTGTGCAGGCGATTAACAGCACCTATGTACCCGCAAGGCGTGCCGATTACCAACGGGGCGGACAGACGACGTCGGCACTTGCCTGGCGCAGGCCCAGTTCGCACGCCGGGTCAGGCCGGCGCCGCCACGCATCCCGGTTGGCGAGGGGAGCCAGGCCCGCCCGGGTTGCGCCGGCTGGCCTGTCCCGGCGTACAGGGACTCGATGAAGTCGGCGTATCTGGCCGCGATCGCCTGGCGTCTCAGTTTCATGGTGGGGTGATCTCGTCGCCGCCGGGCTGCCGGGAGGCCGGCAGGATGGCGAGCCGCTTGAGCTGCCCGGCCCGGACCAGGTTGCCGTTGGCGGCCTGGACTGCCCGGCGCCCGGAATGATGCTGCGGATCGTGGAGAGCAGCCACTTCACCGCGTATAACGCGGGCGAGTTCTGCCTTGGTGACGGCGCGCGATAGCCATATCCCCAGGACCGCCGGGCTGCGCCGCTGATCCTGCCCCGGGTGGCCGGATACTCTGCGGTGGCTGGGGGAGGCCGTTCCCGGAAGGCGTTGACGATCAGTGCGGTACGCGGGAGGCTTACGGTGGTTGCGTCAGGAGGGAGTGAGTATGGCCTGGCAGCTAAAGGGAACGTATTTCGAGTCGTGCTCGTGCGACGTGGTCTGCCCGTGCACCTGGTCGGCGCTGACGGCCAGGGCCACGCTTGACCGCTGCCGGGCGCTGCTGGCCTATCACGTCGAGTCGGGCCAGATTAACGATGTCGAGGTCAGCGGCCTGAACTTCGCCTTGTTCCTGGATACGCCGCCGGTCATGAGCCAGGGCGACTGGCGGGTGGGCGTGTACCTGGATGACACCGCGTCTGACAGCCAGGCTGAGCAGCTCGGCACGGTCCTGTCCGGGCAGGCGGGCGGGCCGCCCGCGATGCTGGCGCCGCTCATCGGCGAAATGCTCGGCGTGGAGAAGACGCCGATCACCTACAGCGAAGACGGCCGCGGCCATCACGTTCGGATCGGCGATGACATCGACGTCGGAGTCGAGGACTTCGTGGCGCTGGAAGGCCAGGATCCGGTCCGGCTGACGAACGTGTTCCATCCGTCGAATACGACGCTGACGGTCGCTCCGGCCAATGCGGCGCACCTGTCGACCTTCGGGATCGACTGGGGGCGTGAGGGGCAGAGCGGCTTTTCCGCACCGTTCTCGTGGTCCGGCTGAGCGGATCCGCCGGGTCTGCGGATCCTTCGGGCCCTGCGGGCCTGGCCCAGGCACAGGCGGGTTTTGTCACCCGTGACGCCGGCTTGGTGCTGATTGCGGCCGCCGGGGCCTGGGCTGCGACCGTTGCCCTGGCCCGCGGGATGGCCGGGATGACCGGCACGATGGGGCTGGGCCTGGCCGTGTTTGTGGCGGTGTGGACGCTGATGATGGCGGCCATGATGCTGCCGTCCGTGGCGCCGACGGCCTCGCTGTACGCCAAGACCGTGCGAACCAACCGGACGGTGCGGATCGCCGCCCTGGTGGCGGGCTACCTGGCCGTCTGGGCCGCAGCTGGCGTGCCCGCTTTCGGGCTGGCCTGGCTCGCGGGCTGGCTGACCGGCAAGCATCCCGGCGCGGCGCACGTGCTCGCCGTGGCGGTCTTCGCCGCGTGCGGCGTGTACCAGCTGAGCAGGCTGAAGGAGCGCTGCCTGGCGCACTGCCGCTCCCCGCTGGCCCTGCTCCTGCACTACGGCTCGTACCGGGGCAGGTTCCGCGACATGCGGGCTGGCGCCCATAACGGCGCCTACTGCCTGGGCTGCTGCTGGGGGCTGATGGTGATCCTGGTCGCGGTGGGCGTGATGAACATCGCCGCGATGATCGGCCTGGCCGCCGTGGTGCTGATCGAGAAGACCTGGAGATGGGGCCGGACGGCGGGGCGGGCAGCCGGCATCGCCGCGCTGGCCCTGGCGGTGGCCGTGATCTGGCTTCCGTGGCTGGCGCCGGGCCTGCACGCCGCGCCGTCGATGATGAGCTGACCGGTACGCCCACCCCGGCATCCGGCGAACCCCGGCGGAAGTCCCTGCCGCACCGAGGCTGACTTCATACCCCCAGATCGGCCCGTTCTGTGCGCTCAAGTTGACCAACGCCGAGATTGCCGGAGCCGAGTGAGTCGGCGGGGGGAATCTCACCCCCCCGCCGCTCTCAGGACCGGACGTGACAGTCTCCCGTCATCCGGCCCCCACAGTCCGGCTTTAGGTGAACGCGATGAGCTGCCAGTGGGCGAACAGGCCCGGCTTGTACTGATACACCTTCTGCAGCCAGTCCATCGCTCTGGCGTACTTGCCGCGGAATCGCTTGAACTTGTGCATGGCCCACCGGACTAGGTGCTCGTTGATGCGCCATGCCAGGAAACACAACTCGGAGCGGTAGAAGGCTCCGTAATAGTTGATCCAGCCCTGGACCTGGGGGTTGATCTCCCTGGCCAGGCCGGACAGGTCCGCGCCACTGCGGCGGTTGAGATGCCAGTCCCTGATCTGCCGGCCTTTCGCCTTCTTCGCCTTGCCGCTGATGGCCGGGGAGAAGCCAGTGAAATAGCCTCTGCGGCCCTTGGCCAGGCGACCCCGGAAGGTGTAGCCGAGGAAATCGAAGCTGGTGTGCTCGAAGTCCCCCCGGCGGTTCGCGTCTTTGCAGTGTCGAGTAGCCGGGGGCATCTCAGCCCCCGGCTCTCACAGAACCGTGCGTAACAGTCTCCCGTTACACGGCTCCTACCATCCAGTCGGGTGGAATTTGCGTGTCCATGCCCAGTGCGCGAATAGGCCGGGGTCTCGTTGCGTGACCCCTTTCCACCATGCCTCTGAGGCGTTTGAATCCACGCAGCCGCTTGTACTTCTTCCGCGCCCAGCGCATCAGGTAGGTGTTGATGCGTTTGAGAAGGGGGTCCATCTCGGTCCGGTAGAACCGGCCCCAGTAGGTCATCCAGCCTCGCACGATCGGATTGACCGCTTCTGCGAGGTCTACCAGAGAATCACCAGGCCGCCTATGCAGTCGCCAGCCACGGACTTCGCGGCCTTTTTCTACCAGCTTCTCCCGGCTCATCGCGGGCTGAAACGAGGTGAAGCGCACTCCCCTTCGCTCATTCCGCGCCCTGCGGGGACGGAAGGTATAACCCAGGAACGTGAACCAGACGTTGGGGTAATCCCCTCGCCTGTTGCTGTCCTTGCAGTAAACTATCCGGGTCTTATCCGGGTGCAGTTGCAGCCCGACTTCGACCATCCGCTGGCCGATCGCGTCCCGCAGCATTTCTGCCTGCCGCAGGTCTGCACAGTGGACCACCGCATCGTCCACGTATCTTTCGAACCGGACGGCCGGGAAATTCCGCGCCATCCAGGTGTCGAACGCATAATGGAGGAATAGGTTAGCCAGCACAGGCGAAACAGCCGAGCCTTGCGGCGTTCCTTTGTTCCGCTCATGCAGGGATCCATCAGGGTGCTGGATCGGCGCAGCAAGCCAGCGCTTCACATACAGCACTACCCACGGCTGATCGGTGTTAGCCTCCACCGCCTTGACCATCAGTGAATGATCCACGCTGTCGAAGAATTTCTGGATATCCAAATCAACCACCCAGTCCTGCTCCCAGCAGCGTCGCCTGCACGCCCCTACCGCATCCAGCGCGGACCGCATCGGCCGATACCCATAGGAGTCGGGATGGAATTTTGGTTCCACTCTTTTCTCCAGTTCCATGGCTACCACTGTCTGCGCGATTCTGTCCGCGACGGTAGGCACGCCGAGGATCCTCACCCCGCCATGCGATTTCGGTATTTCCACCGCCCGCACCGGGGGCGGGAAGTAACTCCCCGAGGACATCCGATTCCAGATCCGGTAGAGATTATTCCCCAGATCCGCCTCGAAGTCCTCGATCGAGCACCCGTCCACGCCCGGCGCTCCCTGATTGGCTTTGACTCTCTGGTATGCCTTCCACACGAGCCACTTCGAAATACTAAAGGGCTTCTCCCCCGACTTCGGCTCGCCCACTCGATCCCTCCCAGAATCCTCTGGTTGCCCGAACGAACTTCACCAGGACAGTCCGGCTCCTTCGCTCCGCCCCCATTACAGGAGCCTCGCCGCTACTATGAGCCGGTCCGAATGCCAGCCCCGCGACGGTACTCAGCGCCTCGCAGGTTCCGCCCGCTTGAGCGCGCTCCCTCTCACCGCCGAACCGGCGGCAGTATCGGGGCCAGCCTTCCCACGTTCCACGCGGAAGCCGCAGACCGGGCTCGCGTCGCCTATATGCCGGGCACCGCCTGGCCAGTAAACCGGGTGTCCGCCAGACTCATCCTGGAGCCTCGTGCTCGCCCCAGTTCTGATGCCATCTGAAACTAATTTCGACACGTCAGCAGCGATTCGCTTGCGCTCGCCTTCCCGATCCCCACCTGACGCATCATGTGCGCCTTTTCCCACTCGCTCACGACAACGGTCTTCAGCCAATGCCGCAGTGGGCGGTTTGGCGCCTCTCCCCGAAGAGCGGCGCCGAAGGGCCACAACCTTCATCTTCCACGCAGCAGCACAATCGATCGAGGTCTCCTACCTACATCCCGACCTCTCCCTCTTGCGCGCGTGGCGCACACACGATCTTCGTCTTCACGGGATGCAGCTCCAGACCCAAGGTCCCGAGCCGCTCGGCGATGGCAGCCCGCAGTTGCAGGGCCTGTTCCTCGCTGTCGCAGTGAGCGACGATGTCATCCGCATAGCGCTCAAACGGGCAGTCCGGGAATTCCAGGTCCATCCACGTGTCGAACGCGTAGTGCATGAACAGGTTAGCCAGCAACGGCGAAATCGGGGAACCTTATGAACAGTGCTGGGTTATGCGCAGCGCTGGCCTGCCGGGCCTGGTGGGGGCTGGATCGGCGAGCGAGCGCTGCGCATAACCCCGAGGATTCCGATTATGCAGCCCGGCAGGGTGCCGGGCCATGCGTGATCGGAGGTCGGCCGGATGGTCGCTTTGCCTGCGCTGGTGTCTGGCCTGGACGCGGAGCTGGTGCGCCTGGGCTACAAGGAATCGACGATGGTGTGGTACCGGGGCTGCTGGCGCCGTCTGCAGAAGTACTTCGCTGCCCGCGGTGCGGAAGAGTTCTCGTTGGATGTGGCGATGGCGTGGGTCGACCAGGCCTGGGCGGCTTTTTCGGCAAGGAGCAGGCCGGCACCCTGAAGCCGAATGACATCTACATGTTCAGGGTCGCCGCGATGCTCGGCGAGTACGCGGCGCACGGGGTGCTGCGCCGCTATAACCGGTCGGTGAGCAAGCTGGACGGGCCCGGCGCCGAGGCGGTTGCCCGGTTCCAGGCGCACCTGCGCGCGGCTGGGCTCTCGGCATCGACGGTGCGGACCTACGGGACGCTGGCCGGGGAGTTCGTCGCGTTCACCGGCACGCGCGGCGGGCTGGCCTGCTGTGACGCCAGCATGATCGGGGCGTTCGTCGCGACGCTGGCCGGCTACCAGTTCAAGACGGTCGAGCAGAAGCTGTGCGCGGTGCGGTCATTCCTGCGGTTCGCTTCGGCTGACGGCCTGGTCGGTGGCGCCTGCCTGGAGGCGGTCCCGGCGGCACGCTCGGCCGGGCAGGCCAGGATCCCGTCGGTATGGGATCCCGGCGAGGTCACCAGGATCCTCGACGCGATCGACCGGGACAACCCGTGCGGGAAGCGGGACTACGCGATCATCCTGCTGATCGCCAGGCTCGGGCTGCGCGGCGTTGACATCCGGCGGCTGGAGTTCGCCGACTTCGACTGGGCCGGCAACCGGTTGTTCGTGGTGCAGGCCAAGACCGGTGACCGGGTGCAGCTCCCGCTGCTGAAAGAGGTCGGGTGGGCGGTGATCGACTACATCCGCCATGGCCGGCCGGACAGTGACTGTCCCCAGGTGTTCCTGCGGCACCTGGCCCCGATCGGGCCGTTCTCCGACCAGGAGCATCTGCATGGAATCCTGGTCAAGCACGCCCGGGTTGCGCACGTCCCGGTGAGCGAGAAACGCCGTCATGGCATGCACTCGCTGCGTCATACGCTGGCTACCAGTTAGGCGGCACGCCGGTTGAGCAGATCGCTGACATCCTCGGTCATCAGTCTGTCCGGTCGACCGGCGTTTACCTGAAATCCTCGCTGGGCCTGCTGTCGAAGTGCGCGCTGGACCCGGACGCGCCGGCGCCGGAGGTGTCACGGTGAGCCCCGCCGTCACGATGGCCGGCGCGATCACGGCCCTGGTTACCGAGAAACGCGCTACGGGTTATAAGTATGACGCCGAGGAGCGGGTGCTGGCCCGGTTCGCCGCGTTCTGCGCCAGCCAGTTCCCCGGGCTGGAGGCGCCTGACCGGGCCTCGGTCGAGGCCTGGATCGCGGCGGCACGGCAGCGCGGTGTCAAGCCGGCGACCCTGCACGGCCTGGCCGCGCCGGTGCGGGAGCTGGCCCGCTGGCTAGGCCGGCGGTGCGTGCCGGCCTACGTCCTGCCCGGCGGAGCGCTGCCCAGGCCCGCTCGTTACCTCCCGCACATTTACACCGATCAGGAGCTGGCGGCCCTGTTCGCCCAGACTGACCGCTGCCACTACGACTCGCAGGTCCCGTTCCGGCACCTGGTCATGCCGGTGCTGTTCCGCACGATCTACGCCTGCGGCCTGCGTGCCTCCGAAGCCCGGCTGCTGCGCTTCGGCGACGTCGATGTCGAGGCCGGTGTGCTGACAATCCGTGATGGCAAGGGCGGCAAGGACCGGCAGGTGCCGGTCAGCGCGCCGCTGCGCGAACGGCTCGCCGCCTATCACGCCCAGATCGCCGGGCGCACCGGCGGGGACTGGTTCTTCCCCGGCAGGAAAGGACTCCCGCTGACGCTCATGAACGTCAACAGGAACTTCCGCCGGTTCTTGTGGCAGGCCCGCATTTCCCACGGCGGGCGGGGCCACGGCCCCCGAGTCCACGATCTGCGCCATTATGTGGACGGCCGTGTTATGTGGCTGGCAGCAGCATCTCCGCTGGTAGCAGAGCCGTGCGTGCTGGTTCCGGCCACATAACGCAGCGAAGAATCGCCTTGTCTGTTCATCACGATCAGAAAGGCCGATTCGCATGGAGACAGCAAGCGTCCGCGAGGCATCAGCGCGGGTGATCGCCGCGTTGAGCGCGGCAGGCAGATCACGTACTACGGTCAAGCGCCACGAGGCGGAGCTGAACGCGTTCGCCAGGTTCTTGCAGGCCCGCGGCCAGGGCCTCCCGGCTGAGGCGGACTGCCTGGATTTCGTGGCCCAGCGGTCCGGGTGCAGGCTGGCGGGCCTGCGTGAGCCTGCGAGTTCCCGGCAAGCCCAGCTCGCACGCCGGCCCCTGGTGTTGCTGATGGAATGCCTGGACGGGGGCATGCCCCGAGTGGGCCAGGCCACCGCGCCGCTGGCCGACCGGTGCCCACCACGTTTCCGCGCGGCCCGGGATGAGTACCTTGCGGCGTGCCGGCGGCGCCGCAACGCCGAAGCCAGCGTCGTGACCAAGCAACGCGCCGCGGATGCGTTCCTGGCCTATCTGGAAGAGGCCGGACTGGAAACCCTGGGCCAGGCGCAGGCCCGGGACCTGGCCGGGTTCTGGGCCCGGCGCCAGAACCGGGGCTACGCGGCGAAAACCAACGGCACGCTGCGCTCGAACCTGGCCGATTTCCTGCGCCACCTGCACCAGACCGGTCAGATCGGCGAAGACCTGGCCAGCCGGCTCCCGCCGCAGCGCTATCCCCGCCGCGGCCAGACGGCACCCTATCCGTGGACGGCTGCGGAGGTCCGCCTGGTCCTGGACCAGATCGACCGGCAATCGGCGATCGGCAAACGCGACTACGCGATGATCGTACTGACCGCCAGGCTCGGCCTGAGGGTCGGAGACCTGCGCCGCCTGGAACTGGGATGGTTCGACTGGCGGGCCAAGACCCTGACACTGACCCAGCACAAAACCGGCCTGCCGCTGAGATTGCCGGTGCCAGGCGACGTGGGATGGGCGGTGATCGACTACATCCGCCATGGCCGGCCCGAAGCCGACTGCGCGCAGGTGTTCCTCAAGCACCGCTACCCGTTCACGGCGTTCGGCTCGTCGTCGTCGGCGGGCTGCCGGCTCCGGTATTACGCGCGGCGTGCCGGGATCATGTTCCCGGCACGCCGCTACCACGGCCTGCACTTGCTGCGCGGCGCCCTTGCGGTCGCGATGCTCCAGGCCGGCACGCCCCCGCCGGTCATCACCGCGGTCCTGGGTCACGCAGCTGCCACGACAACCGCCGCGCACTACCTGCGGCTCGATACCGAGCACCTGCGCCGCTGCGCCCTGGACGTCGAAGACGTCCTCGACGCCGGGCACGGAGCACGTTCGTGAGCGCGGCGCCGCTGGGCGGCCTGATCGACACGCTGGTCGCCGCCCGCCACGCCGGCGGGTACCGGTACGACTTCCCCGAACGGGTGCTGCGCCAGTTCGCCGGGCACTGCCGCCAGGAAGGCTACGCCGACGGCTCGATCCTCAGGGAAGCCGTCGAGGAGTTCCTTTACGGCCGGCACCTCAAAGCCTCCACCATCCGCCGCGAGGAACTCGTCCTGCGCGACCTGGCCGAACACGCCCGCCAGTTCGGCTGGCAGGCGTGGGCGCCGCCGGCGCTGACAGCGGTGAAGAAACCGCACCGGCCACCGCCGTATGTCTTCAGCGACCAGGAGATCCGGCGCCTGTTCCGCGTCATCGACACCCAGCCGCAGTCAGAGAACTCGAACCGGGCGCTGGTCGACCCGGTGCTGTTCCGGGTGTTCTACGGCACCGGGCTGCGGCTGTCCGAAGCACTCGGCCTGGAACTGCGCGACTTCGACCCGGCCCGCGCGACCCTCGAGATACGCGACGGCAAAAACCACGAGAACCGCCTGGTGCCCGTCACCAGGCGCCTGGCCGCCACTCTAGACAGCTACATCGCCGCCGCCCACCCCTGCCCCGAACCCGCCGGCAAGCTGTTCCACACCGGCAACCCTGCCAGGCCGGCGGACAAGTCGACGATTTACAACCGATTCCGCCGTTACCTCGCCGACGCCGGCATCCCCCACTTCCCCGGCGGCCCGCACATCCATTCGCTGCGGCACGGCTTCGCCGTGGCGAACCTGCGCCGCTGGGCCGCCGGCGGCGCGGACCTGGTCGTCATGCTGCCCTACCTGTCGGCCTACCTGGGCCACGCCGACCTGCGCGGAACCCGGTACTACCTCCAGCTGACCGCCGATGCGCACCCCGAGGTCGCCGCCATGGTCACAGCCAGGTTCGGCTATGTCATCCCGGGCCCGGCCGGCCCGCCCCAAGGAGCCCGGCAATGAGCCCGGCCAGGCCGGCCTGCGGCGACCTGGCCGGCCGGTGGCTGTCGAAATTCCTCACCAGCCACCTGGCCGCCGAAAGGGACCTGTCCCCGCAGACCATCGCGTCCTACCGGGACGCGATCAGGCTGCTGCTCACCTGGTTCCGCGACATGCAGGCAACCCCGCCCGAGAAACTGCGCCTCGCCGACATCGACCGGGCGCGGGTGCTGGCGTTCCTGGACTGGCTGCAAGCTGAGCGCGGCAACTCGGCGGCAACCCGCAACCAGCGCCTGGCCGCCATCAAATCGTTCATCCGCTACACCGCCATCGGGCGGCCAGAGTTCCTCGGCCAGGCCACCGAGATCATCGCCATCAAGCAGAAGAAAACCCCCGCCGGCGACATGGGGTACCTGTCCGGCGACGAGGTCAAAGCCCTCCTGGCCGCACCAGACCCAGCCACCCGGCGCGGTCTGCGCGACATGGTGCTGCTGTCCACGCTCTACGACACTGCCGCCCGCGTCCAGGAGATCGACCTGAACACCTGCGACGTCCGCGTCGCACACCCGTCGGTGGTGACGCTGCACGGCAAAGGCTCCAAGACCAGGCGGGTCCCGGTGATGGACCCCACAGCCCAGTTGCTGGAGGACTACCTCACCCGGCGCGCCCCCCACCCCGGCGTCGGCAAAGACGCAGACCCGCTGTTCAACGGCCCGCAACATTCCCGGTTAACCCGCTGGGGTGTCACCAAGATCCTCGCCAGGCACGTCCAGTCCCTGCGCCGGCGAGACCCCGGCTACACGGCCGGGCTGAACGTCACCCCGCACGTGATCAGAAGGACAAGGGCGATGCACCTGCTCCAGGCCGGAGTCAACCTGATCTACATACGCGACCTGCTCGGTCACGCCGACGTGTCCACCACCGAGATCTACGCCCGCGCCGACGCCGAAGCCAAACGCAAGGCCATCGAAAGCGCCTACCAGTCACTCACCCCCGAACCCCTGCCCGACTGGACAGCAGACCAAGATCTCCTCGCATGGCTCGACCGCTTCTGCGAATAACACACCGGGGTTATGTGGCCGGAACCAGCACGCGCGGCTCTGCTACCAGCGGAGATGCTGCTGCCAGCCACATAACACGGCCGTCCACATAATGGCGTTTATGTAGAACACATAAGCGGCATTCCCGGGCCATGCATCTCTACGATGCAGGCGTGCCGTTGCCCTACATCCGCGACCTTCTCGGGCATGCAGAGCTGGCCACCACCGACATCTACGCTCGCGCCTCCACCGAGGCCAAGCGCAAGGCCCTCGAAGCCGCCTACACCGACGTCGTCGTCACCGACGACCTGCCCGAATGGAACCAGGACGCCGGACTGCTCAACTGGCTCGCCAGCCTGTGAGCCGCCGCATCAACGAAGAGTTATGCGCAGCGCTCGCTCGCCGATCCAGCCCCCACCAGGCCCGGCAGGCCAGCGCTGCGCATAAGCCGCCCTGCGGGGTTCCCTTCTCCCTCGGCACAATAGTCCCGTCCGGCATCTGCATCGGCGCTTTCAGCCACCGCGAGATATACAGCAGGACCCACCGCTCGCTGGTGTGGTGAGCGACCGCCTTCAGTAGAAGGGAATGCGGAACGGAGTCGAAAAAGGCGCGGACATCAAGGTCCAGCACCCAGTCCTTGCTCCAGCACCGGCGACGGCACACGGCCAGCGCGTCATGGGCGCTGCGCCCAGGGCGATAGCCGTAGCTGTCGTGGTGGAAGACCGGCTCCAGCTTCTGCTCCAGCAGCATCGCTGCCGCAGTCTGCGCCACCCGATCGCCCGTGTTGGGCACGCCGAGCAAACGCACGCCTTCCCCATGATCTTTCGGTATCTCCACGCCCCGCACCGGCCCCGGGAAATTGGCTCCCCGAGCTCATCCTGTTCCACAGCTTGCACAGGTTGTCCCTCAGCTGCTCTTCGAACAGGCCGATGCCGACGGCGTCCACGCCCGGCGCCCCGTTGTTGGCCCGGACCTTCTCCCACGCCTCAACGATCAGGCGCTTGCCGATCTCAAACGACTTCACCTTCGGCTCGGGTCGCTCCCTCGGCTCCTCCCCTGACGGGTTGGCCTCAGGATGACCCTGGTCTGCACGGCCCCTTCGCTCCAGCCCCATTACAGGACCTTCCTCACTACTACGGGCCGCCCCGTCCCTGTGCCCCGCCTCGGTACTCTGCCGCTCGCGGTACGTGCCGCTTGCGGTCCTCCCTCTCGCAGCCAGCAGGGCACCCTTGCCCCACTTCGCTGGCCGCCGCTATCGGGGCGACAGGTTCTCCTGTTCCATGCCAGCGCCCGCGACGAGCTCACGCCACCTCTACACCGGGCACCGCCAGGGCAGCATGCAGGCCACCCCCTGGCTGAGGGCACACCAGCACGGCGCGCCTTTGTCCCGGGAACTATGCGCCTCCCCGGTTTTGATGCCATCGTTCCGCCTATCGATGCGTCAGCAGTGGTTCACACGCGTTCGTCTTCTCGCCGCACACCTGACCCGCTGACAGCGGGCCCTTTCCGCAACGCTCACCACCCCGGCTCTTAACCGGCGCAGCTTGCGGTGGTTTGGGCTCCCCGCCTGCACGGCGAACCCGGAGGACCTACCTCCATCACTGGCACAGCACGGTTCGTGTCGGCGACCTTCTACATCGCCTCACTCCCCTTTCAGGACACACCACGTAACGGCGGTTCGCGAGCGGATGCGTTGCCATGTTCATCACGGAGGGTGGCCTGCTTTTGCCTGAGTGGCCTGGTCAGCAGCTACCTGCAGGGTACGAGCCGTGGTGCCGCGTGAGTCGTCCCGGGGTTTGCGATCTCGATGGTGAAAGGCGTTCGCCGAGATCCGCAGGGGTGTACCCGTCCGCGCCCGGCGTCCGCGGGCCGCGTCGCTGCCCCGCGCGCTTCCCGCCGCGGTCATGACGGGCCGGCCGGGCGTATAACGGAGATGCAACTCCTGATCGGGATGGCATCTGCGCACGATGGGCTGATGTATACCGATTGCCGGCGGGATCCAGCACGCGAAGGGGACTGCGATGAGGTTCCGGGGGCTGCGCGCCGCGACTGGCGCGGCAGTTACGGCCGTCGTGCTAGTGCTGGCTGCCATCCAGGCAGCTTCCGCGGCCCCACTGCCCCCCGTCGGCCCCGGCTGGGCGCTGGTGCTCTACTCGACCGCCGGGATGACCCGCCGCTCCGCGGCCGACACCTTGTACCTGGTTGCCCCTGGTGGCCGCCGGTACCCGCTGGCCCGGATCCCGGACACCGGCGCAAGCGCGCGCCTGATCGCCTGGTCCGGGGACGGGACACGCGTGCTAGCCGAACTGTCCGGCGGTGCCGTGGAGCAGATCACGCTGGCCGACGGCCAGATGCGCCGGGTCAGCCTGCCGGCCGGGGTGACCGCTGTCGGCTACTCCCGTCCGGACGGGCTCCGCATTCTCGGTGAGAGCACCAGCGGCGGCCTGACCGCACTGGCCCGCTACACGCTCGGCGGCGCGCTGGTGCGGGTGCTCACCACGTGGCCGTCCAGCGCGTCATCGGCCGCAGCCGCCGTGTTCGGCGCGGCGGCGCTGGAGGCGCCGTCGGGCACGTTCCTGGTGGTACCCGGCTCCGCTGCGCTCAGCCTGGTCAGCAATCTGGGTGGCGTGAGCGGCGTGCTGCCGCTCCCGGTGCGCCGCGGCGCAAGCTGCGCGCCGGTCCGGTGGTGGCGGGACGGCGTGGTGCTCGCCGAGTGCAGCGGTCCGGGGATCGCGGGACCGCGGCTGTGGCTGGTGCCGGTCAGCGGTGCCCGGCCGGCCGCGCTGACCCCGCAGCGCGGCCAGAACGGTCCCGACTACGGTGACATCAACGGCTGGCGGCTTCCTGGCGGTGCCCTGTACCTGCAGGCGCTCGCATCCTGCGGTCCGCCGTTCATCGCCCGTGCGCATCGGAACGGAACGGTCACCCCGCTCCTGATCCCGGGTGTCGTGGTGGCCCAGGCCGGCCGGTGGCTGCTGACCGAGCAGGCGGGCGGCTGCCTGGGCAGCACCTCGCTGCTGTGGTTCAACCCGGTCACCCATGCAGAGCGCTGGGTGTTCCGCACGCCCGCCGCAGACCTCGGCGTCATCTCAGCGGTGGCGTTCGTGAACTAGCCCGTCCCACGGCACTGAAACCGCAGCTTGCCGGGCTATCGCACATAACTGGCATTTCCATCACAAAATACGCTTTCAGGCACTACGTGATCGTTGTGCGCAGCATGCAACCACCTCATGCCATCTCTGAAGCGACCGCGAACTACCGGCAGCGCGAGTCGCGCACCCGCACAGATCAATCCTTCCGGTATCGAAGTCCCCCATCCAGCCCTACAGTTTCATCCGTCACATATCGGCTTCATCCATCACATTAGGCGGATATCTCTCGACAGCTCATGAGCTCGGCGGAATACAGATCGTGACGTAAGAAGCAGCGTGACTCGGGTACGAAACGATTTTGTGCTGCTCATAGGCCGACACAGGCCGCATGGCCGTCCCATGCAGATCGACCTAATCTGCGGCCAGCAGGCAGTGAGCCTTTTCAATCCTTCTATCGGGCGTGAATCTCGAGCGTGTGAATGGCTTTGGCGAGCTGTCCGGCGCGCCAGGAGCAGCAGCGGAGTTTGGAGGATGTGCCAGCCAGCACTTGAGCTGGGCGTTTGCGCGCTCGGTCATGCCAAGGAGTTTGTCGGTGCAGACGCGCATGCAGCCTGCCTCGGCAAGAGCGCGCTGCTGGCAGTCGAACAGGTGGCCGGAGGTGCTGAACCGGATGCAGCCATCAGGGCACCCGGTCCGCACGGCCGGTTCCGGAATGAGGCTGTCGGGGCTTCGGGGATATCGACGGGGGCACGGTTAACCCGAACTGTGAGAAAACCTAACGGACAGGGCGGGCGCGCGGCAGCGCCGGCCAAGCCGGCCGTTGGTGGCATGCCGGTGGCGGGCAGGACTGGTTAGGCGGCGGTTTGCGGGCTGGCGCCGGGGGGCGGGGAGCCGTAGACCTGGATCGCTGGCGGCGGGAATTCGGTGGCCGCATCACGTCCACCGTACTCACTCGCACGATTACGAAGTGTCGCTGGAGGAAGAGGATCCCTCCACGCTGGGGGGGAACCCACGAGCCGTTCTGCCCCAGTTCCCCGGAGATCTTCTCCGCGAATTCTGAAAAATCTACACTGCCGTCATGAGCAGTGCGCCGCCGACGGGCGGCCAGGAGAAGCTTCCCGATCAGGCGGCCGGCACTTCCGATCCCGTGCTCGCCGCCGCGGTACGGGTCCAACGCCGCCGCCACGGCTGGGCGCTGGCCATCTTCTGGTCCATCGCGGGGCTCGTGGCGTGCACGGCCATTAATTCGAACGCCAACTCAAACGGCACCCCATCGCCCCCCTGGTTTTACGGCCTCACGATCGCGTTCGGCGCCGGGGCCGGGGCCGCGCTCCTGGTGGTGATCGGCTACAGCGTCGCGATGCACCGCAAGCCCGCGCAGGTGCGGGAACAGGCCATCCTCCTGGAAAGGCAGCGGATCAGGCGCCTGCGCTGGCCGAAACGTCTGATCGCCCTCATCTTCTGGACGGGGGCGTGGCTGGGGATGCCGCTCTTCTCTTTCGCCACGGTGGTCTTCGTCATCGCGCTGACCAACGGGGTGGCCTATCTGGCCGGGGCCGGGCAGGTCGTGCGGTGGGCGGCCATACCGGTCACCAGCGCCGGCGACGCGGCCGTCGCCATCATCGTGGGGCTGCTCCTCATCTTCGCCGAAGCCCTGCTGGCGTACTGGGTCTACCGGCGGGCCAAGCGGGTCTGGTGGCCCCGCTACGTGCAGCGCCGGGCCCGGGCCTCCCGTTACTAGAGGCCCGCGCGAGATGCGCCGTGATGCCGGCAGCTATCCCGGCCGTTCCAGGCAGGACCTGCATGATCTGGCAATACTCCTCCTCTTGCTCGCAGGCCCGCAATTCGAGGTAAGCCGAGATGGTCGATAGATGGCCAACCCAGTCGCGAGCGCTCATCGTCAAGCGCCCCTCGATCACGAACGACCGCCATATGCAGATCGGCCAATTATGAAATGAACTTAATCGCCCGGACGCCCGCGTCGAATGGATGCATATCGGCGGGTATTTCGTGGCTCTTGCGTCAACGTTGATGACGTTCCGTGTCCCCGGCAGGAGCAGGGCCGTGGCGTGCCGGGCCGCGGTCTTATTGGCGGGTGAACACCGCGTGGACAGTGATGGTGTTGTTCAGCGACGCCATACGCAGCGGCCTGTACGTCAGGCCGAAATCCGCCCGGTTGACCGGGATCTCGGCGCTAAGGCGCACCTCGTCTGCGGCGGCGGAGACCGTCGCGTCGAAGGAGAGCGGGCGGGTGCGGCCGCGGACGGTCAGGCTGCCGGTCACCCGGGCGCTGCCGTCGGCGGGCTGGATGCCATCGATGGTGTAGGTAATGTCCGGGTGGCTGGCGATGTCGAAGAGCTTGGCCGATCGCAGGTCCTTGTCGCGCATCTTGTTCTTGGTGTCGATCGATCCGGCAGCGACGGTGAGGGTGCCGGTGACCTGGCCGGCTGCGGTCACCGCGCCGTGGCCGGAAACCTGGCCGAAGACGCCTCGGACCGGAAGAAGCCCCCAGGTGTGCCTGCTCTCCAACCGGACCTCGGACCTGACCGGGTCCAGGATCCAGGACCCGGTCAGCGTGCCGTCCCCGGCCAGCGCCTGCAGCGCTGAGGTAGCCGGCTGTCCTTGCGGTGTCATGCCGCCCTCCGTAAATTTTCGTTCCTGAATCAGAATAATTTTGATAGCAGAAGCATATATACTCGGGTGCAGACGGTCAAGACGGGACGGCGCACCACGGAAGCAGGACCATGGCGGACCAGGCGGGCAGCTCCGAGCACTCCGCACTGTGCCTGCGCCTGATGCAGCTGTTTCCCCGCGTGACCCGGGGAATGCGGCGCTGGCAGGACCGCGCCGCGCCCGCGCCCGTACCCTCTCCGCTGAGCCCGCGGCACGTCGCCGCGCTCGAGCAGATCCGCGGCGGCCCGCTCACCGTCGGGGAACTGGCCTCCGGGCTGGACCTGACCCTGCCCACGGTCAGCGGCGTGCTCGCCGACCTTGACCGCGCAGGCCTGGTCGAACGGCGCCCCGACCCAGCCGACCGGCGGCGCACGATCGTCCAGATCATCCCCGGCCAGGCCACCCTGATCGGCCACTGGCTCGACGGCGCCGCCCAACCACTGGCCCGCGTCCTGGACAAGCTCACCCCCGCCGAGCAACAAGCCTTCCTCAAAGCCATGGACCTGCTCGAAACCGAACTGCACCAGCAGAACATCGACAACTGAACCGGCTCGGCGGTCCCCGGCCCGGTAAGCCATCAACGCGCGAAACGCGAACGAACGAGCCGGGCTTTGAACACCTGGGCACCCCTCGTCGGACCGGGCAGCCCTGCGCTGCCCGCAGGCCAGATCGACACCAGGCTCGACGCCGACCACCACAGCTCGGTACGCGACCCGTAGCAGCCAGCGTTCGTAACGCGCCGTAGCGGCGATGCTTGAGTGTGATCTACGTGATCGCCGAATTGGGATTGCTG
>CAWKCG010000049.1:0-53813 GCA_963847965.1 uncultured Actinomycetes bacterium | reverse complement strand
GTCTCACTTCCCCCGTCTGGCGCTGCCCCGCAGGCGACCGCGCGGTCCAGCTGACGAATGATCACGTGCCCTCCACTTGTCCCGTTAACGTCCGCGGCCCGGCATACCTTCCTCATGCCACCGAACCGGGACGGGCCCCCCGTGGCCCCATACACTGGGGAGATGGTCCCGACTTGTGCCGCATGCTCGCTACCAGCGCAAATAATGAGAACCCCCACACTTGGACCGATGCCGGGATTCTGCTGAGAAAAACGTATGAGCCGCACGGGAGGTTCAACGGCCGGCCCGGTTTCTTCGCCGGGGCGGCGGACCCGCCAGGTCCCCGCGGACGGGCCGCCGGTCGATGAGCACTGCCGGGTTAGGCCGGCCGGGCCGCTGCGCCCCTACGTGGCCTGGTACACGGGCTACCGCCAGCGCGGGGTGCCGCCGGCCCGGCACCGGGGCCTGCCGTCCCCGTTCCTGACGTTCATCATCACGCTGGACGAGCCGCTGGTGATCCTGGCTCACCCCGATCCCGGGCAGCGGCCGGGGAATTTCGCCACGCTGCTCGGCGGGCTGCACTCGGCGCCGGCCCTGATCGCGCACGAGGGCGCGCAGTCAGGCATCCAGGTCGCGCTCCGCCCGCTCGGCACGCGGGCGCTGCTCGGCCTGCCGGCCGGGGAACTGGCCGAGATCGACGTGCCCGCGGAAGCCGTGCTCAGCGACCTGTGCTCCGAACTCCGGTTCCGCGTGCTCGAGGCGGCGGGCTGGCCCGAGCGGTTCGCGATCCTGGACGAGATCCTGCTGCGCAGGATGGGCGCGGACCTGGCCAGGCGCCGGCGTCCGGGCGGGCGTCGCGCCTGAGGTCGGCTGGGCCTGGCGCCAGCTGCTGACCTCCGGCGGGGCCATCCGCGCTGCCGAGCTGGCCGAACAGACGGGCTGGAGCGGCCGCCACCTGGCCAGCCGGTTCCGCGCCGAGATCGGCCTGACGCCCAAGGCGGCGGCCAGGGTCATCCGCTTCAACTGGGCCAGGCACCTGCTGGCCGCACAGGCCGCCAAAGGCGGGTACCGGCTGGCCGACCTGGCCGCCACCTGCGGATACTTTGACCAGGCGCACCTCGCGCGGGAGTTCAGGGCGCTGGCGGGCTGCCCGCCGAGCCAGTGGCTGGCGGAAGAGTTCCGAAACGTCCAAGCCGCCGCCGGGCCTGATGGGGGAGCCTGGGCTGACCGGACCTGGTGAGGGCCGGCACGGCAAGGGAAGGAAGGTGGCAGTCATGCCGGAAGCGACGCCGGCCACACCGCAGCCTCAGGTGTGGCCCGCCCTGCGGGCGCGCGACGCCCGGGCCCTGATCAGGTTCCTGGTCGACGCGTTCGGATTCGAGGAGACCGTGGTCTACGGTGACGGGGACGAGGTCCATCACGCCCAGCTCTCCTGGCCGCCCGGCGGCGGGATCATGCTGGGCTCCGTGCGCGAGAACGACAGCACCGAGGTGGGCGCGACGAATCCGGGCGCGTTCGGGGCCTACGTCGTCACCGACGAAGTCGACGCGGTGTACGAGCGGGCCAGGGCGGCGGGCGCCGAGATCATCAGCGCGCCGCACGACACCGACTACGGCTCGCGTGATTTCGCGGCGCGTGACCCGGAGGGAAACCGCTGGTCGTTCGGCACCTACCGGGGCGAGCCGCGTAAGGGCTGACCGCGACGTACCACGGCCGGGATCCGGCGAGCTGCTGTTCCGGGTCCCGGCCTGCGGCGTGTGCCCGAAGCGGGCCGTTTCGGCGGCGGCGCGGTGCTCGTCCCGTGAGCGTCTCCGCCGCGGAATCCTGGAGGCTCCCTGACCGTTCACCGACAGTGTGCTGACCATTGGCCGGATAGCCCGTCCGCTGCTTATCGTGCCACGAACTACGGGCATACTGGGCATCACAAGGAGCTGCCATGAGTAAGCAAGCAACGCCACCGCCCGACGGCGGCAAGCCCGCGCCGACCGCACCGCCGCCGCCACCGGCCTGGCGGAACTGGCTCTGGCCGATCATGATCCTCTTCATCCTTGCCCTGTTCTTCCTGCTGCCGGCACGCTCGACCTCGACCAGCCTGTCCTACTCCCAGTTCCTCTCCGACGTGGCCAACCATCAGGTGCAGAGCCTGCAGATCTCCGGGTCGGTCGGCGGGACGAGCACCGGCACGCTGTACAAGGACAACGCGAGCTTCACGGTGGTCATCCCGCCGCAGGCCGGGCAGACCTCCCTGGACAACCTGACCAAGAACATCAAGAACGTCTCCACCGCCCCGTCGGGGGAGGGCTTCGGCACCGAGGTGCTGATCTACCTGATCATCTTCGGGCTGCCCATCCTGCTGTTCGTCTGGCTCTTCCGGCGGATCTCCCGGAGCGCGGCCGGCGGGCTGCAGGGCGTGCTGGGCGCCGGCCGGTCCCGGGCCAAGGTGTTCGACGAGGAACGCCCCTCGACCACGTTCGCCGACGTGGCCGGCTACGAGGGCGCCAAGTCCGAGATCGCCGAGGTGGTGGACTTCCTGCGCAATCCGGGCCGGTACGCCGCGGCCGGCGCGATGGTGCCCAAGGGCGTGCTCATGGTCGGGCCGCCAGGCACCGGCAAGACGCTGCTGGCCCGCGCGGTCGCGGGCGAGGCGCAGGTGCCGTTCATCTCGGTCACCGGCTCCAGCTTCGTGGAGATGTTCGTCGGCGTCGGCGCGGCCCGGGTCCGTGACCTGTTCGACATGGCGCGCAAGCGGGCGCCCTGCATCATCTTCATCGACGAGATCGACGCCATCGGCCAGCGCCGGGCCGGCTCGGGCGCGGTCGTGTCCAACGACGAGCGCGAGCAGACCCTCAACCAGCTGCTGGCCGAGATGGACGGGTTCGAGCCGTCCACGGGCGTCGTGGTGCTCGCGGCCACCAACCGGCCCGAGGTGCTCGACCCGGCCCTGCTCCGGCCCGGCCGGTTCGACCGGCAGGTCACGATCCCGCTGCCGAACGTGAACGAGCGGGCCGCGATCCTCGTCGTGCACACCAAGGACAAGAAGCTGGCCCCGGACGTGGACCTGACCGTGGTGGCCCGCGGCACGCCGGGCTTCTCCGGCGCCGACCTGGCCAACCTGGCCAACGAGGCGGCCATCTTCGCCGTCCGCGACCACCGCGATGTGCTCACCGCGGCCGACTTCGACGCGGCCAGGGACCGGATCATCCTGGGCCGGCGGGAAGGCTCCAACGTCCTGCTGCCCGAGGAGAAGCACGCGGTCGCCGTGCACGAGTCCGGGCACGCCATGGTGGCGGCCCTGTCGGAGCACGCCGACCCGGTGGCGAAGGTGACGATCCTGCCCGCGGGGCAGACCCTCGGCGTGACCGAGCAGCTCCCGCTGGTCGAGCGGCACATGTACGGCGAGGACTACCTGCTCGACTCGCTCGCCGTCCGCCTCGGCGGCCGCGCCGCCGAGCTGGTGGTGATCGGCCAGGGCTCGACCGGCGCCTCCAACGACCTGGCCGGGGCGACCGACCTGGCCATCAAGATGGTCAGGGAGTTCGGCCTGTCGCCGACGCTCGGCCCGATCGGGTACCCGGAGGGCGGGTCGGTGTTCCTCGGCAGCGGTGGCGGCGGCCTGTCCAGCCGCCCGTTCGCCGAGGCCACCCAGGCGGAGATCGACAAGGAGGTCTCCAGCCTGCTGCGCGACGCCGAGACCCGCGCGATCAACCTGCTGAAGGCCCACCGCCCCGAGCTCGACTCGCTGGTCAGCCTGCTGCTCGAGGTGGAGACCGTGGACGGTTCCGACGTGTACCGGCTGGCCGGCATGCCGGACCGGTCGTCCATCGTCCCGCCGGTGCCGGTTACCACCCACGTGGCGCCGCGTGCGGCCGCCGCCGCCGACGCGGGTACCGCGCCGCTCGCCGCCGTGGAGACCGCGACCGTCCCGATCGAAACACGCCGCTCCGACCCCGCATCCCATTGATCCCGAACGAGCGGTGGTAACACCGGCCGGTCCGGTTCACGGCCCGGTGTACGCTCGGCGCTATGGTGGCGATGTCGGCGTACATTCCCAGCCCGTCGATCAGCAGCTTCCACATCGGCCCCGTGGTCATCCACTTCTACGCGCTGATGTACCTGGTCGGGATCGCCGTCGCGATTGTCATGACCAGGCGGCGGTGGAGCGCGGTCGGCGGGAACCCCGAGCTGGTCGGCGAGATCGCGATATGGGGGGTCCCGGCCGGGATCATCGGCGGGCGGATCTACTTCGACATCACCACGCCGATGGACATCCCGCACGTGTGGTACGGGGTGTTCGCGGTCTGGGACGGCGGGCTCGGCATCTGGGGCGGGGTCGCGCTGGCCAGCGCGGTCGGCGTCTGGCGGCTCCGCAGGCGCGGCGTGAGCGTCAGCCTGTTCATGGACGCGGTGGCTCCGGGGCTGCTGGTCGCGCAGGGGATCGGGCGGATCGGGAACTACTTCAACAAGGAGCTGTTCGGCCGGCCGACGTCGCTGCCGTGGGGCCTGGAGATCCCGTACCAGTACCGCGTGTCCGGCGGCATCCCGGCGCAGTACCTGCACTTCAGCACCTTCCAGCCGACGTTCCTCTACGAGCTGATCTTCGACTTCGCCTGGGCGGGCGTGCTGGTCTGGCTCGGGCATCACAGGGGCATCAAGCCGCCGGGCCTGTTCGCCCTGTACGTGTTCGGCTATTCCGCGTACCGGATCTTCGAGGAGTCGTTGCGGATCGATTCCTCGGTGTACTTCCTCGGGCTGCGGCTGAACATGTACATCGCGTGCGCGCTGACTATTGTCGGCGCGGTCTGGTTCTACCGCAGCCAGCGCAAGCCGCTGCCGGTCACGGCGGCGGCGGGTTCAGGGCCGGAAAGTCCGGGGGACGACCCGGCCGCCGAACCCGAGCCGCAGGAGTCGCGCGACTCCGAGCAGGCCGCGCCGGGCCCGTCGTAGCCGGGCGCGCGGGCGTGGGCGAGGAGTGGGGCTGGTGGCGTGAGCGCAGGCCGCCCGCGCAGCGCGTTCACCTCGACACCGCCGCCGCCGGACGGTCGTCGGTGGCCACGCTCAGGGCGACGGCGGCGCACGCCGAGCGCGAGGCCGTCGTCGGCGCCTACGTCGCCCAGGCCGAGGCGCAGCCCGTGCTGGCCGAAGGCCGCGCCGAACTGGCCCGGCTGCTGGGCGTCCCGGCCGCCGGGCTGGCCTTCGTGCAGAGCGCGGAGACGGCGCTCGCTTCGCTGCTCGCGGTGTGGCCGCTGCACCCCGGCGACACCGTTGCGGTCGTGCCGAGCGAGTGGGGGCCCAACCTGCACGCCTTCGCCGAGCGGGGCCTGCGCGTGACCGGACTCGGGATCGACGACAAGGGCGCGGCCGACCTGGCGGCGCTGGAGCGTAGGCTCGCGGCCGATCCGCCGGCCGCGGTGCACCTGGTCCAGGTGACCTCGCACCGGGCCCTGGTGCAGCCGGTCGCGCAGGCCGCGGCGCTGTGCCGGGCGGCGGGCGTCCCGCTGTGGGTGGACGCCGCGCAGGCCCTCGGGCACGTGGACACCGCGTGCGGGGCCGACGTGGTGTACGCCACGAGCAGGAAGTGGCTCACCGGGCCGCGGGGCGTGGGCCTGATAGGCATCGCGGAGCGCTGCTGGGGCCAGCTCCGGGTCAGCGCGTCTGACCTGGTGGCCAGCATGCGCCCGGCCGGCGCCAGCCCCGTCTGGCTGCTCGAGGCGGGTGAGGCTCACGTGGCCGGGTGGGTCGGCCTGTGCACCGCCGTCCGGGAATTCGTCCAGGCCGGGCCGGCCCTCGTATGGCAGCAGCTGGCGTCGGTCGGCCGGCAGACCAGGGAAACCCTGGCCGGGCTGCCGGGGTGGACCGTGGTCGGGCCGGCCGATTCGCCCTCCGCGATCACCGCGCTGCGCGCGGCGGGCGGCCAGGACATCGCCGCGACCAGGGAGCGGCTCCTGGGCGAGTACGGCATCGTGACCACCGCGGGCATGGTGACCCGCGCGCCCCTGGAGATGACCGAGCCGCTGCTGCGGATCAGCCCGCACGTCGACTGCACGGCGGAAGACCTGGCCGTGCTCCGCCTGGCCCTGCTCGCGCTGACCTAGCCATCGCGGTCGCGCGGTCAGGCGCCGCGGGTCAGTTGCGCGTCGCGCATCTCGATGCGGCCGTGGCCGGCGAGGAAGACGCCGAACATGACGGTGCTGGCGTCTTCGGGGACTCGCGCCGTGGCCCGGTGGCTGGTCCAGTCGTGGTCGCCCGCGATCGTGACCATGGTGTTGTCGGGGTCGTTGACGGCGGCGCGCTCAGTGAGGGACAGCCGCACGTCCTCCGCCCTGACGACCCGCAGGAACACCCCGGCGCGGCTTGCGGTGCCTGTCCCCGCGGTGTCGCGGGTGCGGAACTCGCCGCTGAAGGTGACGACCGCGCCGCGGTAGTCGTCGGCGAACATTTCCTGGCCCAGGAAGGCGAATCCGGCGGGCTGCGGCACGGTCGAGGAGAGCGCCGCGATTCCGTCTTCCGCGGCGCTGGAGTAGTCCTGCCAGTGGGAGTGGCTGGCGTGCCCGGTGAAGCTGCCGCCGAGCAGCCATCCGTCCAGGCCGCCGGCGAACGCCAGGTTACGCGGCTCATAGCGCGGCCGGCCTGCCGGACTCAGGGCGGCCAGCGCGGCCGCGGGTTCGGGGAGCGGAACGGGCCGGCCGTCATCGGGTAGCGGCACCGCCAGCCGGTCCATCACCGGGTCGGCCACCCGGACCGGCGCGCCTGCCTTGACCGCGACCGCCAGCCCCTCGGCGACACGCGCGGTGACCTGCCGGGTTCCGGCCGGACCGGCAAGACTGATCCGTGCGACCGCCACCTCGGGGCCGAGCTCGTCGATATCCACGCCGGTCACCCTGGCGCCGGCCGCCCGCAGCAGCAGGGCGGTGAGCTCGTCTACGGTATGCGCCGCTGCGGTCTCGGCGAGTTCCTGATCTGCGGTCGGCGGCTCGAAGAGCTGGGAGAGCCGCCGGGCATCGAAGCCCTGCGGCCAGATCGGCAGCTCCCGGCGGCCCGCGTCGTCGGCGAGCATGATGACGTGGGCGGGGAAACCGATGGGGTCGGGGCCAGGCGGGATGCGGCGCTCGAACCGCGCGACGCGGACGGTGGTCATGGGTGTCCTCCGGTAGGCGGCGGGAACAAGGTCGGGGCGGTGCTCGGTGAGGTAGGCGCGCAGCTTGAGCCGGGCCTTGTGCAGGCTGACCCGGGCCGCGCCGGCCGGTTCGGCGATCTGGTCGGGCGGCAGGTCGGCGTAATAGTGCAGCGTGACGGCGCGCCGCTGTCCGGCGGGCAGGCCGGCCACCGCCGCGCGCAGCACGTCGGCCCGGTCCAGGTCGTCGGCCGAGGGCAGGCCGTGCGAGGTGGCCGGGTGGAGCGGCTCGGGCCAGTCGGGCAGCAGCGTGACCGGGGGACGGCGCTGCAGGCCGCGGCAGACGTTCAGCACGATGCTGCCCAGCCAGCCCGCGAACCGGTCCGGGTCGCGCAGCCGGTCCAGCCCCGTGAAGGCCCGCAGGAACGACTCCTGCACGACGTCGTCCACGTCGCTGGGGTTGCCGGCGAGGCTCCGGGCGCGGGCGCGTACGGCCGGCTGGTGCCGCTCCACCAGCAGCCGGAACGCCACCGTGTCGCCCTCCCGGGCCAGCCGGACCAGGTTGCCGTCTCCGATCTCCGCACGCATAACGGTCAGCCGGTCAGGCGCCGCGGGCCGGCTCGGCCGTGCGCAGGTCCGGGTTCCGCAGGGCGATGCGGCCGGTGCCGGTGAGAGTGATGCCGAACCGGATGATGTCGGCGTCTTCGGGGATCAGCGCGGTGATCTCATACTCGCTCCAGTCGCGGCGGCCGCCGGAGAACGTGAGGCCGTGGTCCTCGCGGGGGCGCCCGTTACGCCACCAGTGCCTGAGGATCTCCAGGCGGAGCCCGGCCTGTTCGGTCCCGTGCTTGGCGCGGATCTCGCCGCGGAAGACGACCGTGGCGCCGCGGTAGTCATCGGCGAAGACCGACTGGACCAGGGCCGCGGAACCGGCGGGCCGCGGAACGGCCGAGGACAAGACCGCGGACCCGCCGTCGGCCGCGGCCGTGTAGTCCTCCTGGCCCGACCAGCCTGCCTCGCGGCGGGAACCGGAGTCGAGGTCCCACCGGTCCAGGCCGTCGGCGAAGTCCAGGTTGCGGGGCTCAAAGCGGGGCCGCTGGCCGGGGAGGGTGCCGACCGGCCAGCCGCCTACCCCGCCGCCGGGCAGCAGCCGGGCGGCGGGCGGCAGGCGGTCCAGGAGCGGGGCGAGCAGATCCTCGCCGGGTACCGGTACGGCCACCCGGTCCAGCACCTCGTCGGCCAGGCGCACCGGGGCGCCCGCGGCGGCCGCCATGGCTAGGCCGAGGCCGAGCGCCGCGTTGACGTGCCGCGTGCCCGCGGGGCCGCTGAGCCCGACCCGCGCCACGGCCGCCTGCGGGCTCAGCTCGCCGGCATCAGGCGCGGTCATCTCGATGTCCACGCCGGTCACGCTGGCGCCGGCCGCGCGCAGCAGCCGGGCGGTGAGCTCCTCAGGAGACGCCGGCCGTGACGATCTCACCGGCCGGCGCCGCGGCGGACTCGAAGAGCCCCGCCAGGTCGTCTGCGCCCGGATCTCCCCTCAGCCAGACTGGCACCGCACGGTGACCGGCGTCGTCGGCCAGCACGACCAGGTGGCCCAGGGTCAAGAACCCGCCGTTCGGCAGCTTCCCGGGCCGGGGCTCGGCGTGCGCAATACGGACGGTGGCCATGAGCGTCCCTCCGATCTCCACACTCCTTAGTGCCCGGCGGCCATCTCAGTGTTACCCATGCCGAGGCAGCCTGGCCTGGCCGGCAACGGTCAGAAGTGGAGGGTCTTGCCGAGGACGTAGAGGCCGAGGAGCATCATGGTCACCGGGAGGATCCAGTCACCGTAATCGTCGATGACGTCGGCGACCCGCTTGTAGCGGGAGATGTGTCGGCCTATCAGGCACCAGATCGCGATCATCACCACGAAGACCGCGATGCTGACCACGATCTCGCCCGCGTGGATCGTGGCGTAGAAGGGCGTGTACGCGGCGAGGTCATCGCCGCCGTCGATGATCGTGATCGCGGCGACGGCGTACATTCCGGCGGTAGGGGAGGGAGCGTTCGGCTCCTCGCCGCGGCGCCGGGAGCGGATCACGTTCACGAGGCCGAAGGCGCCGACTCCGAACGGGAGGATGGCGAGCACCCACAGGAAGCGCTCCGGCGCCAGCGCGAGGCCCCGGCCCAGCGCCAGCGACGCGCCGATGAGGACGCCGAAGCCCACGTACTGCCCGGCCCATATCTGCCCGGCGTGTGGCGGCCTGCCCGCCCGTGCGGACGCGCTCAGCAGGGAGATGATGACCATGTCATCGACGTTGGTCCCCGCGAACAGGGCCGCTACGGTAGCGACCCGGATCAGCAAGCTCACCGGGCCACCTTAGCCACCCCCGTCCGGGAACCTTGAGCTGTTTCCAACCTCGTAAGGTAATGGGATAATCCCATCCCGCGGCGGACTCCTGCACCCCCTCGACTTTGTAAACCGCCTGCGAGAAGCCTCGCAGGGCATGTCGGCATTGTGCCAGCAGGGCGACCGACTGATCTCTGCGCCCATTAGGGAAAAAGTCCCGCGCCTGGATCTTCGCCAGCCAGCGCGTCAGTTTCTTCAGGTCCTGCTCGCTCTCCTCCATTTCGGCGAACGTATACTTCTCAGCAGCGGACTCCCGGTTAATCTCATCGAGAAAGGCGGCGCAGCGCTCCGCGAACTCGCCATATTCACGGGACCTGTCGGACTGGAAAAGCCGCACGATCGATTCTTCCGATTCCGGGGATGAGCCCGAGACTCGCAGCACCAACCCGGTCCCGCCCCGCCTGATGACGCCTTCGCATGATTGTTCGAAGAAATCCTCGTGCGCAGGAGTGCGGGGTAGCATCCAGGCGCCGTTCACCACGGGGGTCGCGCCGGCGGCTCGCATGCGTCGCCAGAGCGCTACGCGCGCACTGGACGGCTTGCTCGGAAGCTGAGCCAAGAACACCAGCCAGCTCGACGGGTAGGTCTCCGCGTCCATGGATACGCAACACCTGTTTCATGCAAAGGGCGCTTGTGTAGTGAAACACATATTACAACATGCAGCTCATCGCCCGATTGGGATGGATTGCCCTGGGTCTCACCCCTGAATTATCGCGAATCTCACCTTAAGGATGTCTTACATCTCACCCGAAACCCGGTAACAGCCAACATGAGCTCGTCTACGTTGCCCGTGGGCGGATCGGTACGGCTGCGGCTTGGCCTATCCATAGCCGGAGAGGTGCGACATTGGCTATCGGCAACCCGGATACATCGGCGCTCGAAATTGCGCCGGGATCCGACGGTCCCGCGGTACTCGACCCACAGCATGTGGGCGATATTGTCGGCGCGCTCGGCACCTTGAAAAGAAGTGAGACCGGAAATACGAAGTCCTGGAAGCGCAGGCTCAGGCTGTTCCTGGTCATCATCGGTCCCGGGCTTATCGTGATGGGCGGCGGGAACGACGCCGGCGGTGTCTCCGTCTACGCCCAGATGGGCCAGGACTACGGCATGAAGCTGCTCTGGACCCTGGTGCTGCTGTTCCCGATCCTCTATGTCTGCCAGGAAATGGTGGTGCGGCTGGGCGCCGTCTCCGGCGTCGGCCACGGCAAACTTATCTATTCCAGGTTCGGGAGGTTGTGGGGAACCTTCTCCGTCGCCGACCTGTTCGTCATCAACGCGGTCACCATCGTCGTCGAGTTCATCGGCGTCGAGCAGTCGCTGTCGTTCTTCGGCATGTCCAACTTCTGGGCCGTTATCACGTCGGCGGTCCTGCTCTTCGCGGTCATGGCCGGCGGGACCTACCGCTACTGGGAGCGGTTCCTGATCTTCCTGGTCATCGCGAACTTCGTGACGTTCCCGATGATCTACTTCACCCACAGCAGCATCTCCACGACCGCCGCGGGCGTGGTCCCGAGCATGCCCGGCGGGCTGAACGCGACCCTGCTCCTGCTGGTCGTTGCGGTCGTGGGCACCACCGTCGAGCCGTGGCAGCTCTTCTTCCAGCAGTCCAACGTGGTCGACAAGCGCATCACCCCGCGCTGGATGAACTACGAGCGGCTCGACACGGGCGTGGGCATCGTCATCGAGGTGATCGGCGCGCTCGTGATCATGGGCGCCTGCGCCTTCGGCCTGGCCCACACCCGCGCCTTCGGTAACTTCAACGACCTGAGCCAGACGTTCGCCCAGCTGCAGCACTACGTCGGCCACGGCGTCGGCGACCTGCTGGCCATCGCCGCACTCGACGGCTCGCTGATCGGTGCCAACCTGACGGCACTCACCACCACCTACACGCTCGGCGACGTGTCCCCGAAGATGCGGCACTCCCTGCACTGGAAGATGAACCAGGCCCCGTGGTTCTACGGCCTGTACGCCATCCTGATCGGGCTGTCCGCCGTCGTTACGCTGGCCTGGGGCAACGACCTGAATGTGGTCATCAACGGCGTGGAGGCGCTCAACGGCATCCTGCTGCCCTCGGCCCTGGTCTTCCTGATCCTGCTCGCCAACGATAAGCCGGTTCTCGGTCCGTGGGCCAACGGCACCGCGCAGAACTGGATCTCCGGCATCATTGCCTGGATCGTGCTGACCTTCTCGCTGGCGCCGCTCGTCACGACCTTCTGGCCGGTCATCACCCTGAAGCAGTGCTTCATCGGCCTCGGCATCTGCACCATGCTCGGAGTGATCGCGGCGTTCGCGCTGCTGCGGTTCCGGCAAGCCCGGGAGGATGACGCAGCCCTCGCCGCGGACCCCGCCGGCAACAAGCGCCCGGCCAGCATGACACGTGCCGAGTGGAAGGAGATCCTCAGGGACCGCCGGGTCGCGTGGCGCACCCCCGCGATCGACACGCTCCAGCGGCCCGTCCTCAGCATGTCGCGCCGGATCGGGCTGCTGGCACTGCGCGGTTACATCGTCTTCGCGATCGTCATCATGGTGATCAAGCTCATCCAGGTCACCGCGACACATTGAGTGACCTGTACCGCGCCAGCCTGGCGGAGAGGTGGTTACGTGGCGGGCTTGCTTATTGCCGGGATCGTTTTCGGGACGGTATTCGTAGCCGAAATGCCGGACAACTCGGGGCTGGCGAGTTTTGTGCTCGGCACCCGGTACCGGCCGGGCTGGGTGCTAGCCGGGGCGGCGGCGGCGTTCGCGGTGCACGTGGTGCTGGCGGTCACCCTAGGCAGCCTACTCGGCCTGCTCCCGCACCGGATCGTGCAATTCGCGGTGGCTGCGGTGTTCCTGATCGGCGCCGTACTGGTGTTGCGCGCAGATGATGATGACGAAGCTCTGCGGAAGGCCAACGCCACCGGGTTCTGGGCCGTAGCGACGACCTCTTTCGCGGTGATCCTCCTGGCTGAACTCGGTGACCTGTCGGACATCATGATCGCGAACCTCGCCGCCAGGTACCACGATCCGGTGGCTGTGGGCATCGGGAGCGTGCTGGCCCTGTGGGCGGTGACGGCCCTAGCCGTCACCGGAGGGCAAAAGCTGTCGCAGATCCTTCCGGTGCGGTGGATTACCCGCCTGGCCGCCCTGGTGATGGTCGTCATGGCCGGCTTCACCCTGGTCGAGGCCCTCCGGTAGCGGCAGCGACGGGATGTACGTGTAGTGGCAGCGGCGGGATGTACCTGTAGTGGTAGATATGGGGGACGACGTGGGTGATGATCTCGGGGGTGAGCAGGACGACGGCCGCTAGCGCGACAAGTACGCCGCCCGCTATCAACTTGGAGGTGGCGGTGATGCGTCCCACGTTCAACCGGAGGCTTCCGGTGCGTACCTTCCAGCCGAGGAACTGGCCGACTGTGATGGCCAGGAACGCCTGGATGGCAATGGCGGTGAAGATATCATGCAAGGGCAGGTAGTAGGCGTTGAAGGCGAGCGTGAAGCCTATGGCCAGATCATCCACACTGGTGGCAATGCCTAGGCCGATAATGGAAAGGCCGCGCGCGGTGACCATTGCCTTCGCCTTGCCTGCCTCGTCGTCATCATCGTCATTGAGGGCCTCGTCCAGCATCCAGAGGCCAATGGCGGCTATGACCATTGGGATGAGAATCGGGTCGATATACCGACCGAAGAAAGAATGCTCGAAGACGTCGGCCGCGTGACTGACGTTGGCCACGTGGATTTGGTAGGCATTGGCCGGGGCGCCGTCGATGAGCAAGTTGGAGGTGACGCCGGTGAGGTGAGTCAGTGGCGTCCCCAGTGCCATCCCGACCAGCGGCATCCCGATCTCGAACGCCATGAACAGCACGGTGATGCGTATCCGCTGCGCAAAAGTTAGGCGCATTTCCCCAAAAACGCCAAATGAGACGGCGAATACGTCAAGGCACAAAGGCACGGTAAAGCCCAGCAGTGTGAGCATGTTCCGCCCTTCGTCGCCTAGAGTGGCCGACACGCCAGGGCTCACATTAGTATCACTAGACGAGGCGAGCGCGGGCTTGTTAGAAATTTGTAAGAAGTTGCGCATAAGATTCCGGGGATTCGACCGGCCTGGCGTCACCAGCTTCCCGACCCGGGGAAGTAACTGAAGGTGCTGGTGGGCGACTTGCGGATCGCGCCCACGCTAGGGCAGCCAGTGTCCTATTGATCGCTGTCGGTGACGCCGATGCTGAAACTAGCGTAAGACGTGTTCCTGCTGCCGCGCACGGCCCGTGTATTTCATGGCTGTCACTTCACGATCACGCGTCCTACCTGCGACGTTAGAAGTCTGCAATATTGGACCTTTCCAAGTTTCCCGCGTCAGGCCAAGTGGTTGTTCTACCCTTTCACTCCGGGGGCAGCACGGCCGGGGGCAGTACGGCGGACGTGGAGGTGGATGGAGTGCGCAGTGGGCATCGGTCCGCACTGCGACGCCGCACGCAAAGAAGTGGTTTGGCGCGTGTTGTGGCCCAACTCGCCGTCGCCGTAGTGCTGGGCCTACTGATCGGCGGGGTGCTCGCGTACCAGGCGGGCTCGACCAACAACGCGGTTCAGCCGGTGCCCCTGGGGGCTGTGCCGAGTCCGACTCCCTCCTTTGGCAACCCTTCGGCGTCGCCGGCGGCTGGTGCCGTGGCGCCCCCGAGTCCCGGCTGGCTCACGCCCCCGGCGTCGCTTACGCCTTCGACGGCGACCGCCAACGCGTCGGGGCGGTGAGGATCGTGATCAGGAGCGAGAAGGCGCACGTCGCGGACATAGACGAAAGCGAGCGGCTCGCGCCTGCGGAAGACGACCTGGACACGAGTGATGCCGCGAAGTCCAGCCGGGCCGTCCCGGAACTCTGGCGGCACAAGGACTTCAGGCTCTCTGTGATCGCATCGGCGTTCATCCTCGCGGCGGGGTTCAGTTTCGGCGTCGGCAGGGTGCTCGGGTTGGGCGACACGGCGGTTCACTCGGCGATTCCCGCGCCGCTGAAGGGCGATGACATATTCGTGGAGGACCCGGATGGCATCGGTCACGACAACACGTCGAACATCGTTGCGTCGACGGGTGAAGGTTTGGTGCACGTCCTGTCGGGCGGGACCTCGGTCGGGATCGGCCTGGTGCTCACGCAGTCGGGGAAGGTGCTGACCACTTACGAGCCCTCTGCGGGTGCAGCGAACCTGGCGGCGGAGTACGTCTTCTCCGGCGAGATATTCGAGGCCAAGGTGATCGGCGTGGACCCGGCGACGCACCTGGCGCTGCTCCAGATGGAAGGGAATAACGGGAGGGCGTTCTCGACCGTCACGGTCGGGAACTCGGCCACGGTGATCGCCAGCGCGCGAGTCATCAGGCAGCACTCCTATCATGTGCCGGGCGAGGTCGTCGACACCGCGGTCAGCACCACGGGCACGGAGGATGTCGTGTCCCTCGATGTCGGCAGGCTGATCGCCCTGAAGACGACCGTCACCCTCGGCCAGGTGACCTGGACCGGGCTGATGGCGTCTGCGCTGCCATCCGCGCAGACGCCGGCGGTCGGCGGCCCACTGGTGAACCCGAACGGCCACGTGATCGGCATCATTGTCGGGAGTTCGGGAAGCGGACTCAACACCGTCGGCTACGCGATCCCGATCAACACGGCGCTCTCAGTCGCCACGCAGATAGCTGACGGCAACTCCTAGCGGGAACCGCCTGACCCCCGGTCAGGGCGTGCGGTGCCCCGCCGATCCGATCCGGGCGATGGTCGCGTTGGCCGCCCGGACCAGGTCGCCGGGGGCCAGCTCGATCTCCAGGCCGCGCCGGCCGCCGCTGCAGAACACGGTGGTAAAGGCCAGCGCCGAGGCGTCGAGGAACACCGGCAGGCGCTTGCGCTGCCCGACCGGGGAGATGCCGCCGGCCACGTACCCGGTGGCGCGCTCGGCCGCGCCGACCGCGGCCATCGCGGCCTTCTTGCCGCCCGCGGCGGCGGCCAGCGCCTTGAGGTCGAGCTGGCCCTCGACGGGGACCACCCCGGCCACCAGCGCCCCGTCCACCTCGGCGATCAGCGTCTTGAACACGCGCTCCGGCGCGACGCCCAGCGCCTGGCTCGCCTCGAGCCCGAAGGACTCGTGCCGCGGGTCGTGCGCGTACTCGTGGACGGCGAACGAGATGCCCGCCCGATCCAGCGCGATCGTCGCCGCGGTACCTCGTCCAGCCACGATCCGTCACCCTACGTCATGGCCGCCCCGGGAACATCACTAGGCCCGTCCCGCCGGCCCGGAAGCGCAAACCACTGATCGTTCGGCTTGATAAGAACAGGGGGCGGGCGCAGGCCCGCGTTACGGCGCTGCCGCCGGTCGCGCGGCGGCTGGTCAGGGCGGAGTAGGGTAAGCCGGCATGGGATACGGGCAGGCGGACCAGGCTGACCGCGACATGATGGCGCTGGCTCTCGCGCAGGCGCGGGTCAGCCTGGAAGCGGGCGGTGTCCCGGTCGGGGCGGTGCTTGCGTCGGGCGGCCAGGTGATCGCGGCCGGGCACAACGAGCGGGTGCAGCGCGGCGACCCCGTGGCGCACGGCGAGATCGCCTGCCTGCGCAACGCGGGCCGGCAGGCGTCCTACGCCGGGATGACCTTGTACACCACGCTGTCGCCGTGCCAGATGTGCAGCGGGGCGATCCTGCTCTTCCAGATCCCCCGGGTGGTCGTAGGGGAGGCCCAGACCTTCGAGGGCGATCTCGGCTTCCTGTCCGGCCATGGAGTGGAGATCGTGCTCCTCGACGACCCCGGGTGCATGGCCGCGATGCGGGAGTTCCAGGAGCGCTTCCCGCAGGTGTGGAGCGAAGATATCGGCGGCCGGTGATCCGGCCCGGGTGCGGCGCCGATGAGCGCGGCGGCCATTAGCGATGCCTTAACCGCGGTTGCGCGGGGACCGGGCAGACCGAATGATGCATACATGCAGGTTCCCTCGCACGTCGAATACGAACGGGCGGCCAGCCTTCAGCACGCCCTGGCGCTGCTGGCCCGGCCCGAGGCCCGCGTGGTGGCGGGCGGGCACAGCCTGATCCCGATGATGAAGCTGCGGCTGGCCCAGCCCGAGCTGCTCGTCGACATCAACGGGCTGGCCGAGCTCGCCTTCATCGCGCTGGACGGCGGCCAGCTGCGCATCGGCGCCCTGGCCAGGCACGCGGACCTGCTCGACTCCGCCGTCGCGGGGCGGTGCTACCCGATCTTCCACGACGCCGAGCGCGTCGTCGCGGACCCGATCGTCCGGCTGTGGGGCACCATCGGCGGGTCGCTGTGCCAGGCCGACCCGTCGGAGGACCTGTCCGCCGTGTTCGCGGCGGTCCGCGCGACCGCGGTGATCCGCGGCCAGGACGGCGACCGGCTGGTCCCGGTCAGGCAGTTCCACCTCGGGCCCTACGAGACGGTCGTCGGCCCGGGGGAGCTGCTCGCCGAGATCCGGGTCCCGGTCCTGCCCGCCACCGGCAGCGCGTACGAGAAGGTATCCCGGCGGGTCGGCGACTGGTCGATCGCGGCCGCGGGCGCGGTGCTGCAGCTCGGCGGTGAAGCGGAGCGGCCGGTGATCGAGTCCGCGGGCATCGGGCTCACCGCGGTGGGGGCCGAGCACTTCGTCGCGGCCGAGGCCGAGGAGTTCCTCCGCGGTCGCGCCGCGGACGAGGAGAGCTTCGCGGCCGCCGGCGCGATCGCCGCGCGGGGCTGCCACCCGGCGGTCGACCAGCGCGGGCCCGAGGACTATAAGCGGCACCTGGTCGCCGAGCTCACCACCCGCGCGCTGCGCCGCGCCGCCGCCCGCGCGAGCCTGGACGCGTGACGATGCGGGTCGCGGTGACCGTCAACGGCACCGAGTACGTGCGCGAGGTAGAGCCGCGGCTGCTGCTCATCCACTTCATCCGCGACGAACTCGGCCTGACCGGCAGCCACTGGGGCTGCGACACGTCGAACTGCGGCAGCTGCGTGGTCTGGCTGGACGCCAGGCCGGTCAAGTCGTGCACCCTGCTCGCGGCCATGGCCGACGGCCACGCGGTGCGGACCGTGGAGGGACTGGAGCGTGACGGCAGGCTCGAACCCGGTCCAGCAGGGGTTCATCGAGTGCCACGGCCTGCAATGCGGCTTCTGCACGTCCGGGATGATGATGACCGCCCGCTGGCTGCTCGATCACCACCCCGATCCCGACGAGGCGCAGATCCGCGAGGCGATCTCGGGCCAGGTGTGCCGGTGCACCGGGTACGAGAACATCGTCAGGTCCGTCCGGTGGGCCGCGGACCACGAGCGCGCCGCCCGTGGCGCCGCGGACGCGCCGGCATGACAGGGGCCGGCGGGCCGCCGACGCCGGTCCCGGCCCCGGACCTGGGTTCGGCCGGCGCCTCCGCAAGGAGGACCAGCGGTTCGTCCGCGGCCAGGGACTGTACGTGGACGACGTGCGCCTGCCCGGCATGCTGTACGGGGCGGTGCTGCGCAGCCCGCACGCGCACGCCCGGATCGTTTCGGTCGACACCATCGCCGCGGAGGCCCACCCGAAGGTGAAGGCCGTCATTACCGGGGAGAGGTTGGCCGGGCTCAACTTGGCCTGGATGCCAACGCTGTCCGGCGACACGCAGGCCGTGCTCGCCACCGACAAGGTGCGGTTCCAGGGCCAGGAGGTGGCGTTCGTGGTCGCCGAGGACCGCTACTCCGCGCGCGATGCCCTCGAGCTGATCGTCGTGGACTACGAGCCGCTGCCCGCCGTGGCGGACGCGCGCCGCGCGCTGGACGCGGGGGCCCCGCTCGTCCGCGACGACCAGCCGGGGCGCACGACCAACCACATCTTCGACTGGGAGGCCGGCGACGCCCGGGCGACCGAGGAGGTCTTCCGCGACGCCGAGGTGACGGTCGCGCAGGACATGCTGTACCCGCGGGTCCACCCCGCGCCGCTTGAGACCTGCGGGGCGGTGGCGGACTTCGACCGGGTGACCGGGAAGCTGACCGTCTGGGAGACCACCCAGGCGCCGCACGCGCACCGGACCCTGTACGCCATGGTGACCGGCGTGCCCGAGCACAAGATCAGGGTGGTCTCGCCGGACATCGGCGGCGGGTTCGGCAACAAGGTGCCCATCTACCCCGGCTATGTATGCGCGATCGTCGGCTCGATGATCACCGGCAGGCCGGTGAAGTGGATGGAGGACAGGTCGGAGAACCTCATGTCCACGTCGTTCGCCAGGGACTTCCACATGCGCGGCCAGCTAGCAGCGAGCCGGGACGGCCGGATCCGCGCGGTGCGCGTGACCGTGCTCGCCGACCACGGCGCGTTCAACGGCACGGCGCAGCCGAGCAAGTACCCGGCGGGGTTCTTCAGCGTGTTCACCGGCTCCTACGACCTGGAGGCCGCGTACTGCCAGGTGACCGGCGTCTACACGAACAAGGCGCCGGGCGGTGTCGCGTACTCCTGCTCGTTCCGCGTCACCGAGGCGGTGTACCTGGTGGAACGGATGGTGGACCTGCTGGCCGCCGAGCTGAGCCTGGACCCGGCCGAGCTGCGGCTGCGCAACCTGCTCCGCCCCGAGCAGTTCCCCTACACCTGCCAGACCGGCTGGGTGTACGACTCCGGCGACTACCCGCGGACGCTGCGCCTGGCCATGGAGCTGGCCGGCTACGCGGAGCTGCGCAGGGAGCAGGAGGCCGAACGAGCGCGCGGGCGCCTCATGGGCATCGGCGTGAGCTTCTTCACCGAGGCGGTCGGCGCGGGTCCGCGCGAGCACATGGACATCCTCGGCTTCGGCATGGCCGACGGCGTGGAACTGCGGATGCACCCGACGGGGACGGCGGTGCTGCGGGTCTCGGTGCAGACCCAGGGCCAGGGTCACGAGACGACGTTCGCCCAGATCGTCGCGGAAGAGCTCGGCATCTCTCCCGACGACGTCGAGGTCGTGCACGGGGACACGGACCAGACGCCGTTCGGGCTGGGGACCTACGGGTCGCGGTCCACTCCGGTGTCCGGCGCGGCCACCGCGATCGTGGCGCGGAAGGTGCGCGAGCGCGCCCGCATCGTCGCCTCCGCCATGCTCGAGGTGGACGCCGCGGACCTTGAGTGGGAGCGGGGCCGGTGGTACGTGCGCGGCGACCCGGACCAGGGCCGCACCATCGCCGAGATCGCCCTCGCCGCCCACTCCAGCCTGGAACTGCCCGAGGGCGTCGAGGGACAGCTCGACGCGATGTGCGTGTACAACCCGCCGAACCTCACCTACCCGTGCGGGGCGTACATCTGCGTCGTCGACGTGGATCCCGGCACGGGCAAGGTCTCGGTCCGGCGGTTCGTCGCCGTCGACGACTGCGGGGTGCGCATCAACCCGATGATCGTGGAGGGCCAGGTGCACGGCGGGCTCGCGGACGGGATCGGGATGGCGCTGATGGAGGTCATCGCCTTCGACGGCGACGGCAACTGCCTGGGCGGCTCGTTCATGGACTACCTGCTGCCCACCTCGCTGGAGTGCCCGTCCTGGGAACTCGGCGAGACCGTCACCCCCTCACCGCACCACCCGATCGGCGCCAAGGGCGTCGGCGAGTCTGCGACGGTCGGCTCGCCGCCCGCCGTCGTCAACGCGGTCATCGACGCGCTGGCGCCCTACGGCGTGCGGCATGCGGACATGCCGCTTACGCCGGCCCAGGTGTGGCGGGCCATCCAGGGCCGCCCCTTCCGTACCGACCTGGCCATCAGCTGACCGGCCTGCCGCGAATGGTTCAATCCTGTTCAGTGTTCAGGAAAGATAAACTGCCCTCCTGGGCGTTATTCAGGACCGGGGAGTACAGCCCCTTACCTGGATAACGCGAACTTTTGGTAGACGAACACATGGTGAGCAGCGCGTTGACACACGACCTTGATGAGCGGTTCCCCGACGTCGGCGCGCTGGCGGCCGCCCTGGAGTCGGTCAGCTACCTGGCCGGCGACCAGCTTTCCGCCGCGCTGTTCCTCGCGGTCCGGATGGGGCAGCCCATCCTGCTCGAGGGTGAGCCGGGCGTGGGCAAGACCGAGGCCGCCAAGGCCCTGGCGGGCGCGCTGGACACGGTGCTGGTCCGGCTGCAGTGCTACGAGGGCATCGCGGCCGCCGAGGCCCTGTACGAGTGGAACTACCCGCGCCAGCTGCTGGCCATCCGGCTGGCGGAGGCCGCGGGGGAGCGAATCCAGGACAAGGACCTGTTCACCGAGGAATACCTGCTGTCCAGGCCGCTGCTCACGGCCCTGCTGCACCCGGGGCCACACCCCGCCGTCCTGCTCATCGACGAGGTCGACCGGGCGGACGACGAGTTCGAGGCGTTCCTGTTCGAGCTGCTGGCCGAGGCGGCGGTCACGATACCCGAGCTCGGCACGCAGCGGGCGAAGCTGCCCCCGGTCACCGTGCTGACCTCCAACCGGACCAGGGACCTGCACGACGCGCTCAAGCGGCGGTGCCTGTACCACTGGATCGCCTACCCGGACGCCGCGCGCGTCGCGGAGATCATCAGGCGCCGGGTGCCCGCGGCCGGGGATCGGCTGGCCATCCAGATCGCGGCGGCGGTGAACCGGCTGCGCGCGCTCGACCTGACCAAGCCGCCCGGCATCTCCGAGGCGATCAGCTGGGCCTCCGCGCTGAGCGTCTACGGGGCGGGCGAGCTGACCGGCCAGCTGGCCGGCCAGACCATGAGCACGGTGCTGAAGTACCAGGAGGACGAGGAAACGGTACGCCGCACCGGGCTGGCGGCCGTCGTCGGCTCCGTTGACTGACGCCGGCTCGCCGACGGGCCTGGTAGCTTCCGCCGACGGCACCGCGGACGGCACCCCCGACGGCGGCCAGCTTGACGTGGCGGCGCTGGCGGCCGGGCTGGGGACCGCGCTGCACACCGCGGGGCTCCCGGTCGGCCCCGATCGCTGCGAGCGCCTGGCCGGCGCCCTCACGGTCATGGGGGCGCGCTCGATCGCCGAGCTGCGCGCCTGCGCCCTGGCCACGCTGGTATCGGATCCGCGCCAGATGAGCACCTTCGAGCGGGTGTTCGCCGCGCTGTTCGGCACGCCTGCGCCGCTGCGGGACCTGCTGTCCTCCGCCGAGCTGGCGGTCCGGGGCGAGGACCACGACGCCGCCCCGCCGCCCGCCCCGCGCCATCAGGGCGATCCCGGCCGCTGGCCCTCGGGGATGCACATCTCCGCTACCGGCTCGGCCGCCGGGGACGACGACGACCCGCTGTCGGAGTTGCCGGCCGTCAACCGGATGGCGTCGGCGGCCGAGCGGCTGAGCGGGCGTGACTTCACCGAGCTGTCCGCGACCGAACTCCGGCAACTCGTCTCGCTCATGCGCGAGATGACGCTGTCCGTCCCGCTCCGCCGGACGCGCAGGTACCGGGGCGCACGCGACGGTAAGCGGCCGGATCTGCGCGCGACGCTGCGCCAGGCGCGGCGCAGCGGCGGCGAGCCGATCCGGCTCTCCCGGCGGGCGCCGCGGGTCCGCCCGCGCCGCCTGGTCGTGCTCTGCGACATCTCGGGTTCCATGGAGTCGTACGCCCGCGCCTTGCTGATGCTCCTGTACTGCCTGAACGGCGGGCAGCTACGCGGCGGGCAGAGCCGGCCCGAGGTATTCAGCTTCGCCACCCGGCTGACCAGGCTCACGCCTACGCTGGCCGCGGCCAGCCCGGACACCATGCTGGCCAAGGCCGGCGAGGCGGCCCCCGACTGGTCGGGCGGAACGAGGATCGGCGCCGCGATCAAGGAGTTCAACGACCGCTACGGATGCCGGGGCATGGCCAGGGGAGCGGTCGTGCTGATCATCTCCGACGGCTGGGAGACCGGCGAGCCGGGGCTGCTCGGCGCCCAGATGGCCAGGCTTTCCCGGGTGGCGCACCGCATCGTGTGGGCCAATCCCCGGACCCAGTCGCCGCGGTACAGCCCGGAGGTCGGCGGGATGGCCGCGGCCTGGCCGTACTGCGACGCCGTGGTGAGCGCGCACAACCTCGACGCGCTCGACGATCTGCTCGACGCGCTCCGCGCCCGCTGACCTCGTAAATAAGCCGCTGGTGCGCAAAGCGGGTGCGCGCCAGCGGCTGGCTCAATCGACGCTCACCTGGATGGTGTGGTAGCCGGTCGCCCCGTTGGGCTCGACCCCGTGCACCGCGGCGGTCTGGGTGTAACCGGTCCGGTCGGTGGCGCGCACCTTGATGGTGTGCGGCCCGGCGGTGGCGTCCCAGATGTAGTACCACTGGCGCCACGTGTCAATCGTGTCTTGGGCGGCGAGTTTCGCGCGGTACCAGGCGCCGTCGATGTTCACCTCGACGGCCTCGATCCCCCGGTGCTGCGCCCAGGCCACGCCGGCGATCGTCACCTTCCCCGCGGCCACGCTGGTGCCGGTCTTCGGGACGTCGATGCGCGACTCGGTCTTGATCACGGCCTGCTGGGACCAGCCGCGATGCACCCAGTAGGCGTCGAACGCGCCGAACGTGGTCAGTTCCATGTCGACCACCCACTTGCACGCGGACACGTAGCCGTAAAGACCGGGTACCACCACGCGCACCGGGAAGCCGTGCGCCTGAGGCAGCGGCTGGCCGTTCATGCCCACCGCGAGCAGGGACGCGCGCCCGTCCATGACCGGCTCGGTCGCCACGCCGAGGGTCATGCCGTTGACGTCGCGCATCACGATCTGGTCGGCACCGGACTGGATGCCCGCGCGGCGCAGGACGTCGGCGAGCAGCGTGCCCTCCCAGCGGGCGTTGCCGATGTAGGGGCCGCCGACGTTCTCAGAGACGCAGGTCAGGGTGACGTCGTGCTCGATCATGGGCATCTTCATCAGCTCGTCGAACGTGATCGTCACCGGGTTGTCGACCATCCCGTGAATGCGCAGCTGCCAGGCCGAGGGCGTGACGACGGGCAGGACCAGGGCAGTGTCGACCCGGTAGAACTGCGGGTCCGGCGTGTAGAACGGGGACAGGCCCGGGATGTTCAGCGAGGTGCCGGCGACCAGCGGCTTGGGCTTGACCACCGGGGCGGAGAGCTTCACCGCCGACGTGTTCACGCGGAACCGCTTGGCCATGAGCATCTCGCCGCCGACCCCGGCGGCGGCCGCCGTCACGGCGGTGCCGGCGGCCGCGGTCAGGAACTTACGCCGGTCGACCTGGGCGCTCACCGGATCCTCCGGCGTCCGCCGCCGTGAGCGCGCCGGACCGCTGCCACCGGTGCCACTGGTGCCGAGGCGTGCGCCAGCCAGGCGTAGGCGGCGATCCCGGCCAGGCCGCCGACCACCGAGGGGATGACGTCGGTGGGCTGGCTCTCCGGCCTGGTGATGGCGACGAAGGCGCCAAACAGGCCGAACGCCGCGAGGCCGCCCACGCCGATCGCGGCGTTGCGCCGCGCCAGGCACCCGATCACCATCGCCAGGATCGCGATCGCGACGTACATGCCGAGCAGCAGCATCGTCTTGTCGTTCTCGCCGAAGTGCTCGACCGCGAAGTTCTTCACCGCCGAGGGAGTCCGGTCGATGAAGGCGCCGCCGACGGCGATGATCGGTGAGGCCTGCGGGCGGACGAACGCCGCGGCCAGCGTGGCGGTGCCGATCGCGACCGCGGCCGCGAGGAAGCCCGTCACCGCCCCGACGATCAACCCGCCGCGGCCGGCGTCCCGGTCGCGAGCCCTGCTCCGGGCGGGCACCAGCCCCCGCTCGCCGAAGGTGTCGGGCGCCACGAGCAGCACGCCCGAGGGCAGGGGCTCCAGGTAATCGCCTTGATCCAGGTACTCGCCCTGGTCCAGGTAGCGAGGTCCCGGGTCCGACCTGGCGAAGTTCTCGGGGCCGGTCGGGTAGAAGTCATCCGCGGCCCCTTGATAGCCGTCGCGGTCGCCGTAGCCGCCGTCCCAGGTTCCGCCGTTCTGGGTCCCTCGGTATCCGGCGGGCGCGTATCCGTTGCCGTTGCGGTAGTAGCCGTAGTCCGCGCCGCCCTCGTATCCGCTGGCCGTCCCGCCGTAGCCGCCGTATTCGCTGCGGTGGCCGGCCGTCTGGACGTAATCGTCACGTCCGGAGTACGCCTGCCAGCCCTCTCGCGGGGTCGCGTTCGGCCAGCGGTCTTGCCGCGGCGGTGTGCGGTGCGACGGATCGTAACTCATATCCTCATTCACGGCCCTGGCCACCTCCGCCGTTTGATGTTTGCCTCAGGGGTAACCAACCGGTAAGAAAGCGCCCGATCCCGTCAGCTGGTCGGCGTCGGCCGGCCGCGGCGCCACCGGCACCATGACGGTGGGGCGGGCCGGGACGGTCAGGCCCGCGGAGCCGGCCAGAGCCGGGGACTCCGCCACGGCGGGCCGCGTCGCGCTCAGGCTGTCGGCGCGCCGGGCCAGTTCGTAGCGAACGAGGCAGCCGGCCGCCACGATCACCACGGGCACGCCGTACCCGATCGCGTCGTGGTAGCGATACGGGAGCGAGAGAGCGCCCAGGGAAGGTTCGGCGGCGTAGTACGCGCCCGCGGCGAACGCCAGCCATTCCGGGCGCCCGTCGAGCGCGACGAGCATCACCAGGAGCAGCGCATACCACTGGTAGTGCGGAGTGGCGACCGCAAGCGCGGCCGCGGTCATGACCACGGCGCCGCGCCACGGCCGGTCCGGATCGGAGAACCGCAGCACGGCCAGCGCGACCAGGGCCAGCACGAGGACCGCCACGGCGATGGCCGCGCGCCCGCCGGCGAACAGGCCGATGATCCCGAACCTGGTCCCGCTGGTATAGCCCTCCTGCTGGAGGTAGCCGGGCAAGAACCCGATGACCTTGCTGCCCACCGCGATCACGTGCGGGATGTACACCGCGACGAACGCGCTGCCCGCGGCGGCCAGGACCGTGATCCAGCGGCGTCGCAGGACGGCCGGCACCGTCAGCGCGGGGATCAGCTTGGTCGCGATGGCCAGGCCGAGCAGGACCCCGCCGAGAACGGTGCTGCGCGTGCCGCGGGCCCTGGCCAGCACCAGCAGCGCCGCCGCGGCGATCCCCACCGCGACCACGTCCACGTGGGCGCTGTTCCCCGCCTCGAGGGCCACGGTCGGGCACCACGACCACAGCGCGGCCATCCGCACGTCCCGGCCGAGCCGTCGAAGGCCGGCCAGCAGCAGCACGGTGACCAGGACGGCGACCAGCGCCGTCGCCGCCTGGATGGGCGTGGTCGAGTCGTCGGCATCGGGCAGGTAGTGCACGCCGAGGAAGTACGCCTCGGCCACCGGAGGGTAGATGGTCGGGACCCGCGGCCGGTTGATGGCCGTGCAGCCCGCGGCGAGGTCCGCGGCCGGCTGCTCGCGGACGTCAGCCTGCGACACGCAGTATTCCGCGCCGGGGTGCCACAGGAATTCGTTCCGCAGCCCGGCCAGCTGGCGGGCCGCCGGGACGTACTGGTACGGGTCGATGCCCGCCGCCTGCACCCGGCCGTCCCAGATGTACCGGTACAGGTCGTTGCTGTTCTGCGGGGGCGCGGACACCGCGGCGAGCTGGACGACGATCCCGCCCAGCAGGATGAGCATGACCGAGGCCCGCAGCGGCACCTTGCGCAGCAGCCAGGCGGCGACCAGGAACGCGGCCCACGCGGCGGCGATCAGCGGCAGCGGGCGTATCTTGGCCGGGTTCAGGCCCGGCCGCACGACCAGCAGCACCAGGCCTGCCATCACCACCAGGGCCAGGCCGATCGTGACCACGCGGAGCTTTGCGTTCATGCAGCGTAGGGTGCCATCATGCGGGGACTGGAAGTTACCTGCGGGGCGGACCGTAAGCAATCCTTAACCGCTCACCGCGGCTCGCTCGCAAGGGATCCGGCAGCGGCTGATGTCCGCGAACCAGCGCCCGTCGACCGTCCAGATCTCCACTTCGCCGAGCCCGGCGTTAGCCGCCACGTCCGCGATGTCATCGGCGCCCACGTAAGCCCAGGGGAACCAGGAGCCGGCCAGGCCGGCGTGGCAGAGCCTGACGTGCTCGCGGCGCAGCGGCGCCCCGGGCGGCTCAAGTTCGACCAGGGCGCGGCCCTCCGGGGCAAGCAGTTCTCCCGCGCGGCGCAGCAGCGCGGCCGGATCGCCGCCGATGCCGATGTTCCCGTCCGCGAGCAGCACGGTCATCCAGCGGCCGGTGCCGGGGACGCGGTCGAACACGTCCCGCAGCATCACCAGCGCGCCCGAGGAACGCGCCAGGTCGACCGCGTACGGCGTGATGTCGATGCCGAGGGCCGGGATGCCGCGCTCGGACAGGGCCACGGTCAGGCGCCCCGGGCCTGACCCGATGTCCAGCGTCGGGCCGTGGCAGCGGTCGAGGATGGACCTGTCGCTCGGGCTTTCGCGCAGCCAGCCGTCCACCAGGAGCGGCATGCGGCTGCCGTCGGCGTACTCGATATCAGGCCGGGCCCAGCCGGCCAGCGCACGCGCATAGAGTTCGCCGATCACGCCGTCTCCTGCCCTTCGGTCGGCCTTCGGGAGCAAAGCACCCCTCAGTGTTAACCTCCGGCTTGCGGTGATGCGGCCGGTTCGGCGCCGATCGGCGCCGAACTCACACAATCGTCACTGTGCTTACGGAGTGATGACGTGGCGGAGCGCTTTTGCCCGCTTTGCTGGCTTGAATGGCCATCTGCGCCTTACGGTGTAGGCGTGACTACAGCCGCTGACACGGACGGGATGCCCGGGTGAGCAACCCCGATCCGCCCGGCAGAATCGTCGTCGTCGACGACGATCCCACCGTTGCCGACGTCGTCGGGCGTTACCTGATCCGGGACGGGCACACGGTGGAGTGCGTGCACGACGGGTACGAGGCGCTGCGCCGGGTCGCCGAAGAGCCGCCCGACCTGGTGGTCCTCGACCTGATGCTGCCCGGCATGGACGGCCTGGAGGTTTGCCGCAGGCTCCGCGCGCGGTGGCCGATACCGGTCGTGATGCTGACCGCGCTCGGCGACGAGACCGACCGCCTGGTCGGGTTCGAGACCGGCGCGGACGACTACGTGACCAAGCCGTTCAGCCCGCGCGAACTGGCGCTGCGGGTTCGTTCGGTGCTCCGCAGGTCCCGCGGGGTCGGCCTGCCCGACAAGCACGACCTCGGGTCGATCACGGACGGCAACCTCGTGGTGGACCTGGGCGCGCACGAGGTCAGGGAGGACGGCAAGCTGGTCCAGCTGACCTCGCGGGAATACGACCTGCTCGTGTTCCTGATGCGCAACCCGCGCAAGGCCTTCACCAGGGAGCAGCTGCTCTCGGAGGTGTGGAGCTGGACGTTCGGTGACACGTCCACGGTCACGGTGCACGTCCGCCGGCTGCGCGAGAAGCTCGAACCCGACCCGACCCTGCCCCGGCGGATCGTCACCGTCTGGGGCGTCGGGTACAGATACGAGCCGGAGGCGGCGTGACCGCTCTGGCCGGAGGCGCCCTGGCGCTGCCGGCCGGCATCCAGTGGTCGGACATCGCGTACATCTCCATCCGCGTGGTGCTCATCGCCCTCGTCGTGACCATCATCGGGATTATCGTGCTGAGGCGGTTCGCGGCCCGGTCGATCAGCCTGATGGTCACGGTAGTGGTCGCCGTCTCGGTGATCTGCTCGCTGTCCGGGGTGGGCGTCGTCGCCATCCGCATGCTCGGCACCGCCGAGGAACGCGACGAGATCCTGGACCTGATGTCGATCGCCGGGCTGGCCGCGCTCGTCGTCTCGCTGGTCGTCGCGCGCCGGCTCATCGGGGCCAGCCGGGCGATTTCCGCCTCGGTGCACGGCGTCGGCGAGACCGGCGTGTACGTCCCCCCGCAGCTGACGCTGCCCGCGGAACTGGCCGATCTCTCCGAAGAGCTCACCGTCGCGCACGAGCGCCTGGCGCGGGCCCGCACCAGGGAGCGCGCCCTGGAGGCCAGCCGGCGTGAGCTGGTCGCGTGGGTCAGCCACGACCTGCGCACCCCACTGGCGGGGCTGCGCGCCATGGCCGAGGCGCTCGAGGACCAGGTGGTGGTCGATCCGCGCGAGGTGTCGCAGTACCACTCGCAGATCCGCCGTGAGGTGAACCGGCTCACCGCGATGATCGACGACCTGTTCGAGCTATCCCGGATCCACGCCGGCGCACTCAGGCTGTCCCGGCGCATGGTCGGGCTCGAGGACCTGATCGCCGAGGTCGTGGCCAGCACCGAGCCCGTGGCCAGGGCCAAGGGCGTCCGGCTCACCGGGGCTGCCGTCCGCGGGATGCCGGTCTACATCGATTCCGCGGAAATGGGCCGGGCGCTGCGCAACCTGGTGACCAACGCGATCAGGCACACGCCGTCGGACGGGACCGTGGACGTGCTGGCCGAGGTGCAGAGCGGGCTGGCTTGCGTAAGCGTGTCAGACGCCTGCGGCGGGATTCCCAACGAGGACCTGCCGCGGGTCTTCGACGTGGCCTTCCGCGGCGAGTCGGCGCGCACCCCCGGCCCGCAGGAGGGCGCCGGCCTCGGCCTGTCCATCGCGCGCGGCATCGTCGAGGCGCACTCCGGCCAGATCGCCGTCCGCAACCTCGGTCCCGGCTGCCAGTTCCTCGTCAGGCTGCCGCTGGCCCGCCCCGGCTCGCCCGCCGTACCTCACGCTGGTCCGGGCCACGCCGCCGGGCCCCGCCACTCCCGCGCCATCACCGCGCCCTGACGCTGGTGGGGACCTAGGCCGTGACCGTCTCCGCTCCCGAAGCCGGGCGGCGGATCGGTGTCGTCGTCGAGGTCACCCGCCTGGCCTGAGCTCGCCGCCGGTGATGCTCCACCGGCCGACCTCGTGATAGCCCGAATCGTAGATAAGCGAACCGTCGCCGGGTTTTGGGTTCGTAATGGTGCAGCTTCCCGGCCCAGTACCGCAGGATCCGCCCCAGTTCCGCAGCGGCCTTCCCCGCAAACGCCGTAGCCCCCATATCCACTTCGAGCACAAACTTCATACGCCGTCCCTTTCACCACTGCCAGCTCAGCAAAAGATCTTGAAAAAATATTCGTTAAATAATAGAGTTTGAGCCTGGGGAATGATATCCTGTTCACAGTCGCATTCCCCTCTTTCCCCCGAACGAGCGGTGGTTCATGTCCCCAGATCCGTTCCCCGGCAGCGGGCCGGACGACCCCGGGCGCAACGCCCCGGGGGAGCAGCCCGCCGGGCGGGACGGGCCGGGGGAGCAGCCTGCGGACGGGACCGGGCCGGAGGATGACTGGGACGCCGAGGCGCACCTGGAGGCGGTGATCGCCGCCGCGGACGCGGGCGAGTACGAGATGCCGGACTGGCCGGAGGAGGACCTGCCGGGCGGGTTTGCCCCCGGCGGGACGGCGGACCTGATGGGCCCCGGGCCGGTGCTGGCCGCCTTGGTGCACGCCGCGGTCTGGCCGGGACGGCGCCGCGCTGGCCGGCCTGCCCGATGATGAGCTGCTGCGGGTCATCGCCGCCGCCCGCCGGATCGAATCGCGTGCCGTCTGGACGGCGCTGGCGGCGGTCCGGGAGTTCGCCGCCCGCCGTACTGCGGCCCCCGGGTCGGCGTCGCGGTGCGGGTTCGCCGAGTTCGCGGCCGAGGAGCTGGCCTGGGACCTGAACCTTTCCGTGGTGGCCGCGGAGACCGAGATGGCGTATGCCTGCTCGGTGGCCGGCCGGCTGCCGCGGACCTTCGCGGCGCTGGCCGCCGGGCAGATCCACCCGGTCCACGTGCTGATCATCGCGGACCAGACCGCGGTGCTGTCCCCCGGGGACGCGGCCCAGGCTGATGAGGTGCTGGCCGAGGCGGCGCGGTCCAAGACGTTCAGCCAGCTGCGGTACACCGCGCAGCGGCTGGTGCTCAAGCTGGACCCCGATGCGGGCCGCCGCCGGAAGGAAGAAGCCAAGCAGGACGCGCACGTCCGCCGGTTCCGCGAGGACTCCGGCAACGGCGGGATGGTGGCCCGGGAGATGCCGTCGGCGGAGATCCTCGCGTCCTGGCAGCACATCGAGCAGCGGGCCCTGGACCTGCGCGCCGCCGGTATCCCCGGCACTCTGCGGGAACTGCGGGTGATGGCCTACCTGGACCTGCTCCAGGAACGAGACATCCGCGATGCCCTCACGGATCCCGGCGAAGACCAGGCCGCAGACCTGCAGGGCTCGGACGCCGGCCCGCGAGATGGCCGCGGGAGTCCCGGCGGCGGCGACCCCGGTGGCGACGACCCCGGTGGCGGCGGCCCCGGTGGCGGCAATCGCGGTGGCGGCGGCGGATCAGGCGGGACCGGTGGCTCCGGACCCGGCCCCCGCAGTCGCGGACCGGCCGGGTCTGGGCCGGACGGTCACGCCCGCCCCGCGCGGGACACCGGCCCGAGCCTGGCGGCGCAGGTGACCATCACCGTGCCGCTGGGGACCGCGCTCGGCCGGTCCGACGTGCCGGCGGATGTGGCCGGGTTCGGGCTGGTCGACGCGGAGACGGCCCGGGACCTGCTCGCCGCCGCCGCCCGGCACCCGGACACCCGCTGGTGCCTGACCGCCCTGCACCCCGACGGTACCGCCGCCGCCCACGGCTGCGCCTCCGGCCGCCGCCCCTGGCCCCCAGGCTCCGGCCCGCCAAGCCCCGGCCCGCCACGCCCCGGCCCATCAGGCTCCGGCCCGCCAAGCCCCGGGCCGTCGGGCTCCGGCCCGCCAGGCTCGGACCCGCCGGGCTCGGACCCGCCAGATTCAGGCCCGCCCCGCGACGGCGACCCGCCTAGCCCACCTGGCCCGTCCCGCGACAGCGAACCACTCGGCCCGCCTGGCCAGCCCCGCGGCGCCGGCCCGCCCCACCCAGATGGCCCGGCCCGCGACGGCGAACCACCGGGCCCGCTCCCACCGCCCGGCCCGCCCGGCCCGCCCGGCCCGCAGGCTGCGGAGCTCCTGCGGTTCCTGAACCTCACCCTCAACCCGGTCATCCGCGGCTCGTGTGACCACGCCCAGGCCGAGGACGGGTACCGGCCCAGCCGCAAGCTCCAGCACCTGGTCCACGCCCGCAGCCCCCGCTGCAGCGCCCCCGGCTGCGGCCGTCAGGCCGCCCGCTGCGACCTGGATCACTCGACCCCCTGGCACCTGGGCGGGCTGACGTGTCCGTGTAACCTGGCCCCTCTGTGCCGCCACCATCATCGGCTCAAGCAGAGCCAGGGGTGGAAACTCGAACAAACGAGCCCAGGCATCCTGACCTGGCGGACCCCCTCCGGGCTGACCTATACCACCACCCCCGCCGCCTACCCCATGTAATCAGGGCCCGGCCACAGGCTCACCGCCGGACAGATCGCGCCACAGGCGACGCGAGGAACTCCTCGTCGCTCTCTTCCCGGTACTCGACCGCCTCCTCCACCACGCCTTCCGGCAACTGGCCTCGGATCGGCCAGCGCCTGGCGAAGCTCAGCCCCGAAAACGACCGGCTCTAGCCGGCAGTCGGCCGGGTTCCGGTTCTACATGCGGAAGGTGGCTGAGAGCGCGGGCTCGCGGAGGGGGGCGCGGGCGAACTCGGTCATGCCCTCGGCGAAGCGGGTCTGGGCGCGGAAGCCGAGGTGCCCGGCGGCCGCGGCAGGGGAGGCCACGATGTGCCTGACGTCGCCGAGGCGGTACTCTCCGGTGACGACGGGCTCGAGGCCGACGCCGAACGCGCCGGCCAGCGCGTCGGCCATCTCGCCGACCGTGTGGGGCTCGCCGCTCGCGACGTTGTAGCACCGCAGCCCGCCGGCCGCGGCGCCGAGGGCCGGGCCCGGGTCATTGACCGCCCGGTCGGCCGCCTCGAGGGCGAGCAGGTTGGCCCGCGCCACGTCGCGGACGTGCACGAAATCTCGGCGCTGGCCGCCGTCTTCGAACACGCGCGGCGCGGTGCCGTTCTCGAGGCAGGAGCGGAAGATCGCGGCGACCCCCGAGTACGGGGTGTCACGCGGCATCCGGGGGCCGTAGACGTTGTGGTAGCGGAGTCCGACCGCGGCCCCGCCGGTCATCCGCGCCCAGCTCGCGGCCAGGTGCTCCTGCGCCACCTTGCTCGCGGCGTAGGCGTTGCGCGGGTCGAGCGGCGCGTCCTCGGCGACCGTCGTCGTGGCCAGCGGCTGGGCGCACCGCGGGCAGCGCGGCTCGAAGCGCCCCGCGGCCAGGTCCGAGGGATCGCGGGGCGCGGGCCGGACCCGGCCGTGCGCGGCGCAATCGTAGGCCCCCTCGCCGTAGACGACCATCGACGAGGCCACCACCAGGCGCGGTACGCTGTGGCGGCCCATCGCCTCGAGCAGGACCGCGGTCCCCGTGATGTTGACGTCCGCGTAGGCCGGCAGGTCGGACAGGTCCACGCCGAGGCCGACCATGGCGGCCTGGTGGCAGACCGCCTCCACCCCGGCCAGCGCCTTGTTCACCGCGGCAGGGTCACGCACGTCGCCGACGATCAAGTCGGCGGGCAGGCACTCCGGCCTGCCTTGGTGGACGGCGGGTGAGAGGGAATCCAGGCCGCGTACCTCGTGCCCCGCGGCCTGGAAGGTCTCCGCGACGTGCGACCCGATGAACCCGGCCGCGCCGGTGACCAGAACGCGCATGACTGCAGCAAAGCACCTGAAACACCGTGAGCATCCACCCGGCCCAAACCGTCACAGCTTCGTAAGGGCCTGCCAGCCACTTTGCGGACCCAATCCGCGCGCCTCGCCAGTACTGTCGGGCGCCATGGAAATCGCGGAAATCGATGTCGTCCTGCCTTGCCTCAACGAGGCAGGCGCACTTCCCTGGGTGCTGTCCCTGATGCCGCCCGGCTACCGTCCCATCGTCGCGGACAACGGTTCGGTCGACGGTTCCGCCGACCTGGCCGCGGGGTACGGGGCGCGGGTCGTGCACGTCCCCCAGCGCGGTTTCGGCGCCGCGTGCCACGCCGGGCTGCTTGCGGCGACCAGCGAGATCGTCTGCGTCATGGACGCCGACGCGTCGTTCGACCCCCGCGACCTGCCCGCCGTGACGGGACCCGTGCTGGCCGGGGAGGCCGATCTGGTGCTCGGGTGCCGCCGCGTCCGGGGCAAGGGGGCCTGGCCGCTGCACGCCAGGATCGGCAACAAGATCCTGGCCGCCGAACTGCGCCGCAGGATCGGCGTCCCGCTTCGGGATCTCGGCCCGATGCGCGCCGCGAGGCGGGAGGCGCTGCTGGCCCTGCCCATGTCGGACCGCCGGTTCGGCTATCCGCTCGAGATGGTCGTGCGCGCGGCCGAGGCCGGCTGGCGGATCGCCGAGACCGACGTGCCCTACTACCCGCGGAGCGGGAAGTCGAAGGTCACCGGCACGCTCGGTGGCACGGTCCGGACCGTGCGGGACATGCGCCGCGTGCTCGCCTCCGTCGCGTCACCCGCGTCGTCGTGACCGGCCGCGCGGTGACCGGCCCCGCGTATATCGGCAGGCACCGGCAGGAACCCCAAGACCCCAAGGACCCCCAGGCCAAGACGGCCAGCGCGCAGGCCGGCGACCCAGGGCCGGACGGCGCGCTCGCGGCGCAGGTCATCGTGATCGCGAAGGAGCCCGTTCCCGGACGCGTCAAGACCCGCCTCACGCCGCCGTACACGCCCGTGGAGGCGGCCGCCCTGGCCGAGGCGGCCCTGACCGACACCCTCGCGGCGGTCGCGAGCACCGCCGTCACCCGCCGGGTGCTCGCCCTGGACGGCAGGCCAGGCCGCTGGCTGCCAGGCGGTTTCGAGGTCATCGGCCAGCGGGGCGCCGGCCTTGACGAGCGCATCGCCTGGGCGCTGGCCGACGCTCGAGCGTCGTCGCGCGTCCCCGCGGTGCTGATCGGGATGGACACCCCGCAGGTGACGCCGGGCCTGCTGGCCTCGGCGGTCGAGCCGCTGGTGTCCGGTGCCGCGGACGCCACCTTCGGCATGGCCGAGGACGGTGGCTTCTGGCTGCTCGGCTTGCGCGAGATCGATCCGGCCCTGGTGCTCGGCGTACCGATGTCGCGCGCGGATACCGGCGCGCGGCAATTCGGCCGGCTGGTCGACGCGGGCCTGCGGGTCTTGCCGCTGCCGGCGCTCACCGACGTCGACACGGCCGACGATGCCGAGCGGATCGCGGCCGTGCAGCCGGACTCGCGTTTCGCGGCGTGCCTGCGGACGCTGGCCAGCGGGACCGGCCGGACGCCCGCGGCCATCCGGGTGACGACATTTCTGCCAGCGGGAACACTGCTGTAGCCGAGAGTGGTTAAATAGCTCCTGGTTGTGCGAAGTTCGTGCACGTGTCACAGCGCCCGCGAAGTTCAGACCGCGGATGTTCTGGTTTCCCGAACGCCGGCCCCGTGGGGCAGTCCGTACGGGCCGCCTCACCGCAACCCGGGACACACGACCGTGAGTTCCCGAAGTCATCTCAGTAGGAGAAGTACATGCCTCAGGGCACCGTGAAGTGGTTCAACTCGGACAAGGGCTACGGTTTCATCGCTCCCGACGACGGCTCGGCCGACGTTTTCGTCCACCACTCCACCATCAAGGTCGACGGGTTCCGCACCCTGCAGGAGAACCAGCGGGTCGAGTACACCGCTGGGCGCGGGCCCAAGGGCCCGCAGGCGGAAGAAGTTCACCCGCTGTAACACGTCACGACTCAGACACTGCGGGGGGCGGTCATGGGACCGCCCCCCGCAGCATTGTTCTGGTCTAGCCTCCGACCGGGCCGATGACGGTGACGAGGCTGCCGTAGGTGAGGTACGGGTAGGCCTTGGCGGCCGAGCCCCAGGGCAGCTCGACGCAGCCCAGGCTCTGGTTGAACCCGTAGCTGCCCCGCGGGAAGTAGTGCACGGCGTCGCCGCCGTTGAAGTAGGAGACGTAGTACACCGGGTCGTCGTACGGGGTGCCGTCCGGGTTGATCCCCTGCATGTACGTGAAGTAGAACCGCAGGTAGACAGGGTAGGTGCCGTCCGCGGTGGGCGAGGCGGGGATGCCGGTGTTCGCCGCGGTCTGGAGCACGACGCGGCCGTCGTGCCAGACGGTCAGGGTCTCGGGCAGGTTCTGATCCGCCAGGGCGTAGGTGTAGCCGTTGGGGTTGTCCTTGCCCTTGGCCACCGCGGCGAGCAGGTCCGACCAGACCGTATTACCGGCGATGCCGTCCATCGTCAGGCCGTTAACCGATTCGAAGGCCCTGATCGCGCCGACGTCGAGGATGTTGCCCGCGCCGGCCGTCCACTGGTCCTTCAGGTTCGACGGGTAACCGCTCTGCCAGCTGAAGGTCCCGGCCGGCGGGGAATACGCGGCCGCCAGCTGCGCCTGGGTATTACCGGGGCTGATGGCGGTGCGGGATCCCGATGTCCAGGTCAGGGGCAGGTAGCCCAGCTCGGACAGTAGCTGCTGCAGGCGCAGCGTGCTGAACGAGCCGGTGGTGAAGGTATCGGTCACCGGTGCGCTCAGGGTCCCGCCGACCTGCGAGCTGACCCCCGCGGGGACCGAGACGGTCACCTTGGTGTGCTGGAAGAATCCCCCCGTAGGGATGAAGACCGCCAGGTCACCCTGGACCTTCCAGTTGCCGGCGATCCGCGGCGAGATCTGCGGCAACGGGGTATCGGCGGACAACGGCGCGGAGAACTGCACCCAGATGGGGGAGGCGCCGTTGACATTCCGCGCGCCCGCCGCCGGGGTGACCGACACCAGTTGCAACGGGATCTTCGGCTGGGCCTGGGTACCCGAGCGCTGAGCGGACGAGACCGGAGCGGCATGGCTCCCCGGCGCGCCGAACGCGACGATCGAAAGGCCGGCCACGAGTACGAGCGCGGCGCCGCCGGCGGTGAACACCGCGCCGCGCCTTCTCAACCGTGAAGGGGCGCCGGCCGCCGCCAAGCTCTGCTGCACAATCCCTCTGGCTGTGGTGGCTCCGTCAGCGGCCTGCATTGACTGCTGCTTGCGGAACCATCCGGGTCGCAACACGGCACCGTCCCCTCGGCGAGATTGCGGAATTGCACCACACTAGAGGCCAGAACTCTCGAACCAGGCAAGCTCCGGTAACAACTCCTCCTACAGACAGACGCGTACGCCCCAGGAATGGTTGCCGAATCGGGCGGATCGCGGCGGTCGCGCGCGCCGGACCCGGACTCCGCGCTGAACGACCAAGGCAGGGCCGGTCCTCGCGCCTGCTCCGGGGTGCTCCCGGGCTGCTCCGGGGTTGGAGCCGGTCCGCCCTCGAACCGCCCCGCGGCGGTTATCAGCCCACGGGAAATGGACAGGGATTTATCAAGTAACGGGACGCGAACCGGGCAGGAGATATGTCGGATTCGGCCTGAATAAAGGCATCGGGCAGCACGCAGGCAACCGATCATTGCGATATCCCGCGGGGCACGTCTGATATGTCGGTAAACAACGCGGCACCGTGACCCTCACCCGCCGCGACCCGGCCGAGGCACGGACGCACCGGCGGACCGGAACCTCCCGCGGGGCGCTCGGGCGGTCACCCCGCCCGGCCCGCGGGCAGCGACATGACCTGCTGGAGGAGGCGCAGCCGTAACGCCGCCGAAATAACTGGCAGTCACCGAGAGAACCGTAATAACTACATTCCGTGCTGGCTGTGAGCTGGCTGGCTGCGGCTTGGGGCGCATGAAGTCCTATCACGGGGCAATCTCAGCCTGGCAAACAGCCCGTCACCTGCGACGTAAGAACTTGGCAATGAATTACCGCGGTTTCGCCGTTACTTCGGCCTTAGAACCGGACAAAACGCGAATCTTCCCGATTTCCTGTCTCGGCCATCATGGCCGGTCTACCGTGATCCACCGGGAGCGTCACAGCGGACATCCATGGAGGTGGATTGAATGCTCAGCGGGCATCGGTCCGCATGGCGGCGTCGCGGTAGGGGCAGTCGTGCGGCGCGCATCGCGGTCCCTCTCGCCATCCCGATGGCGTTGGGCCTGACTTTCGGAGTCATCCTGGCCGTCTCGGGAGGCAACGCGACGACGATCAACCAGTCGGCCCTCGGCTGTACTGGGCAAAATGCCAGCGCTCCTGCGGTGGCCGATCCTTCCACGAGCGCTCCCGCGTCACCCGATCCGGCCCAGAGCGCTCCGTGGAACTATCAGTACCCGACCTACCCAGGATTGGATCCGGGCGGCCAGAACGGGAACGGGTACGGCCAGAACGGGAACGGGTACGGCCAGAACGGGAACGGCCAGAACGGGAACGCTTTCGGACAGCCTGATCCCGCCACGGGCACTCCCACTCCCTCTACGAGCACTCCCGATCCCGCCACGAGCGCTCCCGATCCCGCCACGAGCGCTCCCGCGTCAGCCGATCCGTGCCCAAGCACGTCGGCCAGCGCCAGCGGCGACCCGACGAGCACCGCCGTGGTGCCCCCGGCCGCTACCTTCGCCAACGGGCAAGTCGCCTCCTTCCAGCTCGGCGACCTGGCCACCGACCCAGTCGACGGCACCGGAGCCGTGATCAACCTGGACCAGACGGCGGCCGAAGCGGCCACGTCGATGAACTGCACCCTGACCGTGCCGAACCGCCCGCTGACCGCGCAGGGCCTGGCCACGCCCTACCAGCTTGGCGACGGCTGCACCATGGCGGATGCGGCCAACGAGGGGGCCTTCGTCGAGGCCACCATCCTCGCGCCGAACGGCTCGGTGCAGATTTACGACCCGCTCGTGATCACCGCGGGCACCACCCCGGCGGCGGTCCCGGTTCCCCCGACGATCGCGCGGGGTTCGCAAGTGATCATCGATATCGGGTCCAACGGCAACAACCTGGTGCTGGAGGGCCAGGGCGCGCGCCAGGGCAACTGCGTCGATGCCCTCGGCCAGTCGGTCATCGGCCAGGTGTCGGCGTGCAACGCCGTCAACTTCTACCGGGCCGCCAACGCGCTGATCGCCGACGGCGTCCTGAAGGTCCCGCCGCTCGGGACCTCTGAGGACGGCGAGCCGTGCGAGAGCGTGCGTAACTTCGCCCTGATTGACCAGGACCAGAGCGACAACGTGGTGACGACGTACCTGATCAACGCGAACGGCCAGACCGCGCAGGACACCTCGGCGAACGCGTCGTCGCTCGCGGGGGCCACCGCCATCGCCAACGGCAGCGACGACCGGCTGCTCGCGGATTTCGTCGACCCGGCGAACGGGTGCACCCCGTTCACCGCGCCCAACAGCACCTTCGCGGCCGGAAGCTCGGGCGCCCAGGCGCTCAACGAGCTGAGCGCCCGCGTCAACCAGACGGGAACCATCGCGGTCACGCCGGTCAACGACGAGATGACGCTGGTCGACAACGCCTACAGCATCGCGAAGACCAACGTCTACCGGTCGCTGGTTGACCAGCCGCTGCTCGCCAGCAACGTCAACCCCGATCAGGTCGCCGCGGACTACTGCCAGAACATGGTCGACATCGCACCCGCGCACAACCAGCTGGACATGGCCAGGGAACTGAACTTCGCCTCCCCGGTCCCGACCGAGGGCACCGACCTGGCGGCGTTCATGGGCGCCAGGCTGTCCGTCTCGTTCCAGGTCCTGGGCTGCGCGAACTTCGGCCTGACCAACCCGGCCACCCTCACCACGAACAGCGCCGGGTCGGCCACCGCGGTCACCTACAACCTGGCCGAGCAAGCGGCGACGGGCTCAACCCCGGCCACCGGTACCGCGACGCCGGACCCGACCCCATCGGCAGGGCCGACGGGCGTGGGAACCTCGCCAGGTTCGTGGTGGCTCCCGCGCAGCCGGCGCGGGCACCATCAGGACCCCACCGGTATGTAACAACGCGCAGGAGGTTACCAGGAGGCGGTCCCGGGATTCCGGGGCCGCCTCCCTCTGTCATGCCTGAACCACGGCCAGTCGGGGGTAACCATAGGGTGAGTATTTACTTACCTTGCGTGCGGGCTCAGATGACCGCTACCTGAGGCGTAATGAGTAAGAAAGAACTCTGATTTACCAATAAATCCTGTTATTCACCTTAAGAGCGGACAAAAGGACTTTCCTCGCTTTCGCCCACCCGTGACGCGACCGGTCTACCCTCATCCTCCAGGAACGATGTAACGGAGGTGGACCGCATGCTCACTGAGAGTAGAGGAACTCGGGGCCGCCGAGCGCGCAGGCGGCCGGTACCGCAAGCGATCGTGCCCCTCGCGATACCGATGGCGCTCGGGCTGGCGTTCGGCGTCGTGATCGCGGTATCGGGTCACCCGCAGGCCGGCCGGCTCACCGTGACGGCGCTCGGCGCGACGGCGACCCCGACCCCGAGCGCGGACCCCGCCGCCATGAACTGCGACCTCATCGTGCCCGCCGACCCCCTGAGCGCGGCCGGACTGGCCAGCCCGTACCAGCTGACCGGGCCGGCCGGGTCCGGGTGCCAGGAGTCCAATCCGAACCTGCAAGCCTTCGTCCAGGCCACCATCTTGAACCCGGCCACCGGCCGGCTGTGGGTGTACGAGCCGCTGGTGGTCACGCTCGGGCTGCCGCCGGCGGTCGCGCCGGTAGTGCCGAAGCTGCCCAAGCACGCGGTGGTCGACCTGATGGTCGGGTTCAACGGCAACGACCTCACGCTGGTCGGCGCGCAGTCGACGACGCTAACCCAGGCCCACTGCGAGAACGGCCTCGGGACCTCGCTCTTCGGCCAGGTTTCCTACTGCAACAGCGTGGCCTTCTACGCCGCCGCGGACACCGACATCGCCTCGGGCAAGCTGCGGATCCCGCCCAACGGCACCTCACCGGTGACCGGGCAGCCGTGCCCGACCACGCGGAGCTTCTCGCTCGTTGACCAGGACCCGAGCGACAACGTGACGACTCAGTACCTGCTCACCGCCAGCGGCGAGACGGCCCAGGACAACCCGGCCGGTGCCGCCGACCTGCCCGGTGCCGTGCCGATCAGCAACGGCAGCGACAACCGGGTGCTCGACAGCTTCGTCCTGCCCGCGCTCGGCTGCACGCCGTTCACCGCGCCCGACATTTCCAACGGCGGCCGGCCGGGCACCTCGCAGACGCTCGATGAGCTGTCCGCGGCGGCCAACCAGAAAGAGCCCGTCGCGCTGGTGCCGGAAAACGACCCGATGACCGAGGTCAACGGCCAGCTCAGCCAGTGGAAGACCGACCTGTACCGGATCGGCGTCGGGCAGCCGCTGGTCATCGGCGGTACCCAGCAGCCGTTCAGCCAGTCCGACCTGGGCGGGCAGCAGGCCGACACCCCGGCGAACTTCTGCGCCAACATGCTCAACATCGGTTCCGCGTTCATCGCCGCCAACCAGGCGCGATTCAGCGCGGCGGCCTCGCCGGTCCCGGCCATGGGGAACAACCTGTTCACGTTCATGGCGGCCAGGCTGAGCGCGTCGTATACCAACCTGGGGTGCGCGGGCTTCGGCCTGCGGAACACCGTGAGCCTGAGCCTGGACGGGCAGGGGGTGGCGATCGCCGCCACGCTCAGCGTCGCCCGGCAGGTCCCGGGCGCGTCGGCTCCCGCGGGGACGCCATCACCGACGCCCAGCGCGACGCCCGCCTCGTCCTTCCCGCAGCCGTCCGACTCGACATGGTCCGACCCTTGGTTCCCCTGGGGTCAAGGAGGCTATGGGTACTACGGCTACGGAGGTTACGGCGACAACGGCGGGTATAGCGACACCGGCGGGTACGGCGGGTTCTGAGGCCGACGGTGGTCAGGACGGCCTGGCGGCTAGCCGATGCTCGCGATGTTCGAGGTGTTCGCGAACCAGTTGCCGGTCTCCGAGGTGCCGAGGGGCGCGGTGGCGGTATCCGGGGGCAGCGACGACGGGCTGACGAACGTGCTGCCCTGCGGCCCCGCCTCCACCGCCTGGCCGAGCGCGCTGCCCTTCAGGTACTGCGACCAGGACAGGAACCACTCGGTCCAGCCGTCGTCCCACTTCCCGGCCGCCGTGCTGGCGGTGACGGTGATCGGGTCGCCGGGCACGGCGAGGTTGTAGAACGTCTCCGCGTCGGCGGGCGGCAGGTTGACGCAGCCGTGGCTGACGTTCGTGGTGCCCTGGTCGACGACGCTCCACGGCGCGGAGTGGTAGTAGTCACCGCTGAAGGTGAACCGGACCGCCCAGTAGACCAGTTCGTTGTAGTAGCCGGCGCTGCCGGGCGCGCCGCCGCCGATCATGCGCACCGGGTTGTTCTTCTCCACCGTCAGGTAGGAGCCGTCGGGGGTGGGCAGGGTGGTCCGGCCGGTGCTGATCGGCCAGTCATAGGTCAGCTTGCCGTTGATGTAGATCTGGGTGTGATGCGCGGTCGTGCTCGCGACGGCGATCACCGATTCGCCGATGTAGAACGTCTGGGTCAGGTTGGCGGAGCCGTACACGCCCTTGGCGCCTTCCACCCCGGCCAGGTGGCCGGTGAAGCTGACCGTGGTGTCGGCCGGCCAGTAGTCCCGCGGCCGGAAGTCCAGGTGCTCGTTGTCGTCCCAGTACCAGGAGCCGATCACCGGCTTGGACGTGGTCAGCTCGAGCGACCGCTCGACGGCGGCGCGGTTGGTGATCGGCTGGCTGAAGATCAGCATGATCGGCATGCCCACGCCGTACGTCTGGTCGTAGCCCTCGTAGATCTCGGTCTGGAACGTCGACGAAGGCGTAAGGGTGCGGAACGTGCTCGAGGTGGTGATCGCCTGCCCGTTGGCCGTGCCGGTGGCCGTCACAGTGTAGGTCTGGGCGGTGTTGAGCGTCCACGTACTGTGCCACGTGGTGCCGCCATCGCCCAGCGTGCCAGTGACGGGGTCGCCCGACGTCTTGACCGTGACCTTGGTCACCTTCCCCGCGGTCGCGGTGACGGTGATGCCGGCCGTGGGGTTGGCGTCAAAGATCCCGTTCGACGGCGTGATCTTCAGGTCCGCCGCGAGCGCCGCGTTCGCGCTGGCCGAGGTGCCCGGCTGCGCGTTCCCTGAGCCCGGCTGATGCGCGGCCCCGCAGGCCACGACGAGCAGGCCGATGGCCATCGCCGCGGCCACGCTGACGTAGCGCCGCAGACGCGCCGCCGGTCCGGCCGGATGGCGGTCTGTCCTGCGCACGATGACCTCCCTAAGCGCTGGAGTCAGGACCGGAAAACCGCAATGCCCCTTATGCGTGCCTGGTGCCCCCTAGGCATGGTACGTGCTGCTTTCGGGGGCGGCTCCCCGAATACAGACATCGCAAACCTGGCCGAGGTTACCCCGGACCGGCTGATTCCCGCCGGCGAGCGGTCCGCCGGCCGCCCCAGGCCTGCGCGCCCGCCCACGCGAGCGCGAGCACGGTGAGCAGGATGATCACGTACTCGGGCCACCCGCCCACCCGGTCCGCCAGCGTGCGGTAGCTGACCAGCGGGACCCGCGCTTCCAGGACCGCCTGGCGCCAGATCCCGCTGTGCGCGAGCAGGGTGCCGTCCGGCGCGATGATCGAGCTCTCCCCGGTGGTCGCGGCGTAGACCACCGCCCGGTCGCTTTCGATGGCCCGGATCCTGGCCATCGCGGTCTGCTGCTCGGTCTCGCCGAGCTGATCGTCCAGCTCGAAGTCCGCGTCGTTGGACTGCAGCGCGAGCACGTTCGCCCCGGCCGTGACCTCAGACCGCACGAGGTTGTCGAAGCCCACCTCGTAGCAGATCACGTCGCCGAGCCTGACCGGCCCGACGCCGAAGACGACGGCGGCGTGCCCGGGGGTAAAGTTCACCGGCACCAGCGAGGTCAGGGAGCTGATGAGGGAAGTGATTCGACGGAACGGGATGTACTCACCCCATGGGACCAGCTGGCGCTTGACGTAGATCGGGTACGTCGGGCCGCGGCCTGGCACCCAGAGCTGGCCGACGTTGCGCAGCGGATTCTGCAGCACCTCCCCGACCAGCACCGGCCGGCCGATGGCGTCCACCATCCCCAGGATCTGGTCGTAGACGGAGGGGTACTCGAACGGGTCAAGGCCGACCGCGTCCTCCGGCCAGACCACCACGGCGGGCGCGGGCAGGCGCCCCGCCTTCACCCCGGCGGCCAGCTCCAGCGTGGCCGTGGCCTGGTTCTGGGTGACCTCGGTGTCGTTGAGCAGCGACGGCAGGTTCCTGGCCCGCGGCACGTTGCCCTGGATCGCGGCCACCACGGCCGTCGGAGCGCCCGCCGTCGGGTCGACGGGCAGCAGGCCGCCCGCGAGCACCGCCCCGGCCGTGACGACCGCCGCCAGCGCGGACCGCCAGGCGCGGACCAGGCGGCGCGCCCAAGGCCGGGGCTCCGATGCGGGCGCGCCCAAGGCCGGGGCCAGGACCACGAGCGCCCAGCGGGCGACCATGGCGCCGGTCAGGGCGACCAGGAAGGTCAGCAGCGGCGCCCCGCCGACGGCGACCCAGCGGACGTCCGGGGCGACGGACTGGCTCATCGCCAGCCTGCCCCAGGGAAACGCGAAAGGCCACCGGTCTCTCAGCCCCTCGGCGGCCACCCACCAGCCCGCCACCGCGGCCGGCCACCAGGAGAGCCGCAGCAGGAGCCGCTGACCTATCGCGAGCAGGGCGAAGATCACCGCCTCGGCCACGGCGAGGGCGGCCCACGCGTACCAGGCCACGTTGAGCAGCCACGTCAGCAGCGGCACGAACAGCGCCAGGCCGAACACCAGGCCGCAGCAGAACGACCCCCGCAGGCTGCGCCCGGTCAGCGCGATGACCAGCAGCGCAGGCCCGAGCACGGCCACCGGCCAGGCGTCGAACGGCGGGAACGAGACGTATACCGCTATCCCGCCCGCGAGCGAGAGGAGCAGCGCCCACGGCATCGCGAACCCGGCCCATGCGCGGGTCTGTCTGGTGCCGGAGACAGGCCCGGCCTGGGCGGATATCACCCTGGCAGCCTAACCGGCGCGCGCGCGTGACGTCACGCCATGATTCGAGCGCGGGAAGGCCACGGAATGGTTGCATAGCGGGGCAAGCCGCGTTTCCTGCGTGAACGTGGCAATCAGCTCGGCTATAGTACCGATGGCGAACGCCTCAGTGGGGGGGCGTGCACTAGACATTTATGTCCTTTCCTCTAGGTAGTGCACATGACATGCGTTAATTGGCTGAGCCGTGATTAAGATCCGCTACCTCGACGCCGATGAGCTTTCTCCGGGGTTACACGCCGCGGCCGAAAGGCGTGGCCGTAATACCACTGTTTTCCTGCTTCCCGGACTGACCACGGCGGAGCGCAGCGCCGCGCTGCGCAGGCTCCGCCTGTCCGCCCGGAGAGGTTACTGCCCGCCGCTGCCCGCGGCGCAGCTGGCGCTCGCGCTGGCGGCGGACCGGATCAGGACCACAGTCGGACAGGTCGGTACGCTCATCCGTTCCCACCCGGCCGGAAGCACCGTGCCGGTCATGGTGCTGTCGGCCGGGGCGATCGCCTTCCTGGCGCTCTCCGCGGTGTCCATCCAGGTGCTGCACATGCCGCGGGACCATGACCGCTCATCGGCCCAGGCGATCGCGGCCGGCGGATCGCCCAGCGGGATACCGGGCTCCGCGTCGCCGCACGGTCAGCCCACCGGCCCGGCCGATCCTGACCCGGGGCTCTCCTGGACCAGCCCGGCCGCCTCGTCGCCCGGCTCCCCGTCGCCCACGTCCAGCCCCAGCCCGGCCGCCGGCATCACGCCCACGGTAAGCCCTTCGGACCCGACCCCGTCGCCTCAGCCGCCCCCGACATCCGTCCCGGCCCCGGCCCCGTCGCCTTCGGGGTCCCCGGCCATGCGCAGGCCCTCGCCGACGCCGACCCAGAGCTGCCTGAACGTGGGGCCGCTCGGCCTCTGCCCGTAATAGGCGGATTCCGGGGCGCTCCCATACGCTGAACCTGGCCGTACCGTTCCGGATCAGGCGCGGCGGAGCGACGGGAGGGTGGAGTTGACCAGGCGCGGGTGGGCGCTGTTCGCCGCGATGGGCGTGATCTGGGGGATCCCCTACCTGCTCATCAAGGTGGCGGACGGCGGCGTCTCCGTGCCGGTGCTGGTGGGCACGCGGGTCGCGCTCGGCTCGGCGCTGCTGCTGCCTGCGGCCATCCGCGGCGGCCACCTCCGCGCGCTGAAGGGGCACATGCGGTGGCTCGCCGCGTTCACTGCGGCGGAGATCATCGGCCCGTTCGCGCTGCTGTCCAACGCCGAGAAGCACCTGCCGAGCTCGACGAGCGGCCTGCTCATCGCCGCGGTGCCGATCATCAGCGCGCTGCTGGCCTGGCTGACGCGCACCGGCGACCGCCCGTCGGTCATCCGCTGGGCCGGGCTGGCGGTCGGGCTAGGCGGCGTGGCCCTGCTAGCCGGGCCCGGCGCGGGCCGGGCGGGCACGCTGCCGGTCATCGAGGTGCTGGGCACCGCGCTCGGCTATTCGATCGGCCCGCTGATCGCCAACCGCAAGCTCGCCAGCCTCCCGCCGGTCGCGGTCAACGCGGTGTGCCTCGGCATGGCGGCGGTCGTCTACGCCCCGTTCGCCGCGCTCACCTGGCCGCGGAAGGTGCCGTCGCTCGAGGTCCTCGGGGCGCTCGCCGGGCTCGGCGTGATCTGCACTGCGGCCGCCTTCCTGGTGTTCTTCCGCCTGATCGCCGAGGTCGGGCCCGCCCGCGCGACGGTCATCACCTACGTCAACCCGGCGGTCGCGGTCGCGCTCGGCGTCCTAGTCCTCGGCGAGCACCTGACCGCGGCGGTCGGCGTATCGTTCGTGCTGATCCTCGGCGGCTCGGTGCTGGCCACCCGCCCAGGCTCGACCCCCAAGGTCCCCGCGGCCGGCGGCGACCGCGTATCACCGCCCGCCCGCACGCCCCCGGACCCGGCGGTGGCGCAGGACAGTGCCACCACCGCCCGTTCGGACTAATAGAAGGCCTTATTTATGCCGAACGAGCGATGGTGCACGGACCAGCATGACGCTCTGCGGCCTTGAGGCGCCGCCGCTGCGTAGCCTGGAACTGGTAAACGCGCTCCGACGGAGGGGCTGAGCATGACCACTGATATATCCGCGCCTGCCGGGGTGCCTGTGGCGGGTCCGGCCGACGCGTTCGCGATGGTCGCGGTGGCCGCGCGGGCGGCGCACAAGACGGTCCCCGGGCTGGCCAGCGTCCCGGACGGGACCCTTGACGAATCGCTGCAGGCGATGGCGGACCTGCTGGGCCGGCGCGCCCCTAGGGTCCTCGCCGCCAACCGCGAAGACATGCGGGCGGCGCGCGACGGCGGCGTGCCGGATGCTGTCGTGGACCGGCTGCGACTGGACGAGGCGCGGCTGGAGGCCATCGCCGGCCAGCTCCGCGCGCTGGCCGCGGTGCCTTTCGAGCCGTCGCGCCGGGTGATCAGGGAGCTGCCAGGCGGGCTGCTGCTTGAGGAGTACCGCAGGCCAGTCGGCGTGATCGGGGCCAACTTCGAGGCCCGGCCGAACGTCGTGGTCGACATCGCCTCCCAGTTCGTCAAGTCGCGGAACGCCGGGGTGCTGCGGACCGGGTCGGCGGCGATACGTTCCGCCATCGCGCTGACCGAGGAGGTCATCGGCCCAGCGCTGGCCGGCGCCGGGCTCGACCCGGCCATGATCCAGTTGGTCCGCGTCCCCGGGCAGGACGCCGCGCGGGCGCTGGTCAGCCAGCCCGGCCTGATCCCGCTGGTGATCCTGCGCGGCAGCGGGAACAGCACGCGAGCCCTCGCGTCCGAGGCGGCCCAGCATGGCGTGCGGACCCTGGCGCACGCCGACGGCGGCGCGGTCCTGTACCTCGACGCGGCCGCCGACGCTGAGCTGGCCGAGCGGCTGATCGAGGCGGGCCTGGACCGGCTCGGCGTGTGCAACCGGCTGAACCTGCTGCTGGTCCACCCGTCCCGGTGGGACGAGCTGCTGCCGGGGATCCGCCGCCTGCTGGCCCGGCTGGGCATCAGCACGTCGCTGCCCCCGCACGCCCACTCGCTCGGGCACGAGTGGGCGCTGGACGCCGGGCGCGAGGCGACGGTGACGATCGCGCCCGCCGACGGGCCGCGCGCGGCCGCCGCGATCGCCAACGAGGAGACTTCCGGGCTGGCCGCGGCGATCGTCACCCGGGACGAGGCCGCCGCGGCGGAGTTCCTCGCCGCCTACGCCGGCACCGGCGCGTTCTGGAACGCGACCACCCGCCTGCTCGACGGGTTCAAGCTGCTGTCCGTGCCGGAGACGGGGATCAACATCGACAAGGTGCCCGGCCCGCGCGGCCCGGTCACCTTCCGCGACCTGTACCTGCGCCAGTTCGTGGTCACACCCGTTACCAAGGCTTGACCGTATTTGCACCGTTTTTCCCGGCGGAAGGATTAGCGGCCGGTATAGGCTGCCGCCGGATTAGCTTTACGCCGTCGGCGGAGCCGGCGGGCAGCAGTCGCCTCCCCCTGATGTCGGCATGTCACCGCCCACGGCCTGGGTATCGCGGTGCCGGAAGAGAGCATACGATGCCTAAATCCAGCCTGTTTAGCCTGCATAGCGTGGTGTCCATGCCGGTGGTCCGGGTGCTTCGCGCGGTGCCGCGGCCGGCCGGGTTGGCCCTGGCCGCGGCTCTGGGCGCGGCCGGCCTGGTCGCGGGGGCGTCGGCTCCCGCGCTGGCCGCGCCAGTGAGCACCACGTTCACCTATACCGGCGCCGCCCAGACCTGGACCGTGCCGGCCGGCGTCACCTCAGCCACGTTCACCCTGTACGGCGCTGAGGGCGGCGGCGGAGGTGCCTGGGGTTCGCGGGGGGTCGGCGCGGAGGTCACCGCGACCCTGCCGGTCACCCCGGGGACGGTGCTGCAGGTGAACGTCGGCCAGGCCGGCCGGACGAACGGCGGCGCCACGTTCGGCGGCGGCGGAAGCGGCAGCCAGAGCGGCGGCGGCGCCAGCGATGTCCGCAGCCCGGCCGCTGACGGCAGCTACCCGCTCGCCAACCGGCTGCTGGTGGCCGGTGGCGGTGGAGGAGCCGGGATAGCTGACACGGACGGAGACATGGGCGCCTCGGGCGGGAACGCCGGCTCGTCAGGCGCCAACGGCCCGTCGGAGACTGTTGACGGGGTCACGCTCGGCGGCGGCACCGGCGGCGGCGCTGGCTCGACGACCGGCGGTGCCGCCGGCGCCGGCGGCACCGTGTCCGGCACCAGCACCTGCACATTGAGCGGTTTCACCATCACCGCTAGCCCGGGCGATTCCGGTGACCCCGGCGCCCTGGGCGCCGGCGGCGGCGCCGGTGATGGCACCGGCCAGGGCGCGGGCGGCGGCGGGGGGGGCTACTACGGCGGCGGCGGAGGTGGCGGGGAAGCGGGCTTCGTTTGTGGCAATGCGGGAGGCGGCGGCGGAGGCGGCGGCTCCAGCTACACCGGCGGTGTGAGCGGGGCGTCGGTCACCGACGGGGTGGCCGCGCCCGGCCAGGACGGGAACGGCGAGGTGGTCATCACCTACACGGTGATCCCCCCGCTGTCGGTGGCCACGACCAGCCTGCCCGCCGCGACCGGGGGGCACTCCTACACCGCGACGCTGGCCGCGACCGGGGGCGTCACGCCGTATACCTGGTCGGTGTCGGCTGGGTCGCTGCCGCCGGGGCTGTCGCTGGACTCCTCGACCGGGGTGATCTCCGGGACGCCGGACGTGGCCGGGACCTATGACTTCACGGTGATGGTGACCGACTCCGAGAGCCCGGCGATGACGGCCAGCAAGGCGCTGTCGATCTCGGTGAGCGGGCCGGTGGTGACGGAGCTGAGCCCGGATCGCGGTTCGGAGTTCGGGGCGGCGGTGCGGATTATCGGGACTGGCCTGGCCTGCCCGCCGGGCAGCCGGTCGTGCCGGGTCAGCGTGAGCTTCGGCGCTCATCCGGCGCTGGTGGTGGCCGTGACGCCGACCGAGATCGCGGTGGTCGCCCCGCCGGGATCCGGCACGGTGACCGTGACCGTCACGGTGGGCGGGGTGCGCAGCCAGGCCACCTCGGCCACCGAGTTCACCTACGAGCCGGGGCTCGCCGCGTTCAGGTTCCTGTCCTGACCCGGTGAGCGATACCTTCTACCGCGACGCGCCGCTGGCCGACGGCCGGTCCCCGCGGCTGCGTCACGGGGTCGGGCGAGCTTCCCGCTGCCTGCGAGATCGTGGACGCCGGGGGAACGACGATCGTGCCGGGCATGGTCGACGGTCACAGCCACCTCACGCTGCCCGGCGGGTCGCACTGGATCGACCGGGGCAGCGACCCGACGCAGACGCTGCTGGCGGTGGCCGAGGCGAACGGCGAGCTTCAGCACCGCTCCGGCGTGCGCTGGGCCAGGGACGTCGGGTCCCCGCGGCGCGACGACGGCGGCGTTGAGCGGGCGCTGAGCATCGGGGTCAGGGACCGGTGGCGGGGCCGCCGGGACCGGCCGTACGTGCGCGCGGCCGGGACGTGGATCACCGCGCGCGGCCTGCTGCCCGCGGGCCTGTCCGTGGAGGCGGGTGACGCGGACGAGCCGTGGCAGGCGCTGGCCAGCGTGACCTGGCGCGGCGGCGAACTGCTGGGCGAGCCGGACGCGGGGGTGGTCCGCGAGGGCGGCCCGGCGGACTTCTCGCTGGTCCACGGCGATCCGCTGAGCGACCCCACCGCCATGTGGCGGGTATGGCGGGTCGCCTGACCGGTATCAGCCCGCGGGGACCGGGACGTACCTGATTGATTCGAGGGTCATCTCATCGCCGCCGGTGATCGCCACGTCGTCGCTGGCGCAGCGCGGGCACACGGCCAGCACGTCGGCGGTCTCGGCGACAGATCCGCAGCTCCGGCAGGTCAGCGTGGCCGGCACCGTGACGAGCTCGACGGCCGCTCCGGCCGCCTCCGTCCCCTCGGCGACCACGCTGAAGGCCTGTGCGAGGGATTCGGAGTCGACCGCGTGCCGGACGCCGAAGCGAACGCGGATCCCGGCTACCTTCCGCCCCGCGGCGCGCTGGCGCACCGTCGCCAGCACGCCTTCGCACAGGCCATATTCATGCATTTTGCTCTCCTAGGTTCCTGGCCGCGGCGGTCACGCCGCGCGGCGCTGGCGCCGCTCGATGAGCTCGTCTACCACGCTGCCGATGACCGACGACCGGCCGCCGCCGTTGCCCCTCCGGTTCAGGGCCGCCGGGGCCACCGCCTGGAACGCGGACAGGCCCTCGCCCAGCATCCGCTTGGTCTCCGGGGAGGCCCATATCGCCTGGGCCGCGTCGATGGCCTGCAGCATGCCCTTCCGCCCCTGGCGGGTGCCGATCCAGTAGCCGAACGCGAAACCGAGTACTACTTCCACGCTCATCACACCCTTCCTGGCCCGCGCGGGTTACATCTCACGTAGTTCGAGGTACCGCTTGATATCCGGCAGTGAATCGATCACCAGCGCCAGCACCGCGGCGATGATCACCGCCTTGATCAGCCTGCCTATCATGGCTCCGCACCTCCCTTCTGGGTCAGTCCGCCATCGCTTCCTGCTCGCCGGGATCCGCTGCCTGCCGGGCGAGGATGTCCCGGACCGCGCGCACCGCGTGCGGCACGGCCTCCTGCACCTTCTCGGTCAGGCCCATCCCCGCGCTGACGTCGGCCGGCTCGCACGCCACGACCAGGCTCCGGCCCGGCCGGCCGCCCAGCGAGGCCAGCAGCGCGAAGATGTCGTCGGGGGCCAGGCTGTGCGCGTCGATGACCGTCTGGGGGACCGTACCGGGGTCCGGCACCTCAACCTCGAGCACGCTGACCGTGCCCGGCTCCTCGCCGTGCGGCGCCGCGTCCACCAGCACGAACAGGTCACACCCGTCGAGCAGCTCGTAGACCAGGTGGACGCCGCGGATGCCGAAGTCGCGGGCCTGCACGCCCGGGGGCAGCGGCTCCTGCGTGAGCAGCCGGACGACCTCGACGCCGAACGCGTCATCCTTCAGGAAGACGTTGCCCACGCCGGCCACCAGCGTGCGCCCGGTCATGACCCGGCCTCGCACGGTTCCACCTCGTCGGTGGTGAAGTACAGGAACCGCCCGTGCGCGATCCGGAGGTCCTCGTCGGGGATGTCGGCCAGCGACACGGCCAGGTACGGGTTGTCGTCCACGTCGAACAGCACCGCCTGGACCTCGGCGAGCCGCCCGGCCAGGAACATGTCCTGTGCGTCGGCGCGGCGCGCGCCCGGCCGCAGCTTCACCCGGCTGCCGCGCGCGACCGGCTGGCCCGCGATGATCACGGTGTCGGTGTGCGGGGACACGGTGGCCTCCGCGTCCGGATCCCACCAGGGGACGTCCGGGTCACGGTCCGCCGTCGGCTCGCTGGAGCGGGAAGAAGGGTCGGCGCCGCCGAAGCGGATGGTGCCGTGCATCCGGCCCATCGCCTGCGCGTCGAGGGACTCGACCCGGTCGATCAGCGCGGCCGCCCGCGGATCGGTCGCGCGCGCCTCGAGCTTCTCCTCATCGGACAGCGCCAGCGTGCGTAGGGTCAGGATCTCGTCTATCTCGGTGCCGTCGTACAGCTCGCCGGGGCTCTCCGGCGCGAGTTCGGGGTGGTCGTACAAGATGATCGGCGCCGCCAGCATGACCTCCCGGCCGCCGTCGGGGCCGGCCAGGACGGGCCAGCCGCCGATGTTCTCGCACTCGCCCACGGCCGGTTTCGCCCATATCGGCGGGTCGGTCATCGAGATGAACTCCCCGCCGGAGATGCTGATGATCAGGTGCGCGGCGACCAGCGCCGAGGGCAGCGCATCCGGCCGGGATTCGGGCGCGGTACCAGGAGCCGTCCGGTTCTCCACCCGGACCTGCAGCCGGACCGCCTGCCACGGCCCGGGGAGCGGGGTCGCGCGTAGGCAGACCGTCCCGGCCAGCGGCTCCCGGCGGCGCACCGTGTATCCCTGCGCGCCGTCCTCATCGGCCGACGGTTCCCGGTCCTCGCCGCCTTCGACAGTGAACTCGCTGGTCAGGTTCTCAGGTCCCTCGCCGAGCAGCTCGTCAGGACCGAGGCTGACCTCGATCTCGCGTTCTACCGCCTCGTCCCAGGTCGCGCCCGCGGGGCCGGTCCGCCGCTGAACCTGCAGGAACCGCAGGGTGATCTGCAAGGCCGGCCGACCGGAGTGCTCGAAGACGCACTCGGTCTGGCTGAAGGAGGTCTCCGAGGGGTCGGCCGCGGTGTACGCGGGCGGCATGAGCACGCCGAACTGCCACCTGCTCCGGTTCTTGGCGGCCGAGGCGCGGTAGGGGTACAGGATGTAGCCCTCGTAGAGGACGGCGTCGGCGATCCGGCGGACGGCGTCGAGGTTCACGGCTGCCTCGCCTCCCCGCCTTCCTCCGCGCCCTGCGGCTCGGCGCCCGCCTCGGCCCTGGCCGCCTCGGCCAGCAGGGCCAGCAGGGTGGCGTCCCAGGTCGGCAGGGCGCGCCGCGCCTTGAAGTCGGACAGCGCGTCCAGGGTGTCCTGGCTGCAGCGCAGCCAGGCGCTCCCGGGGAAGTGCGCGTTCACCAGGTCGCGCCAGACGCTCACCGGCATCCGGTAGGAGGCCTCGGCGCTCCACGGCACGAGCTCGACGGAAAACCCCTCGCCCGTGTCGATGAAGACCGTCCCGCTGAACAGCAGGAGCAGCGGGATCGTGCCGTCGTCCAGGCCCTGCAGGTAGCGGGCTGACGCCACCTCTAGGTCATACGTGCAGGGCACCGGCACATCGACCTCGGTCAGCGCGGTGAACGTGGGGACCATCGTGGTGACGGTCGCGAGCTGGATCGGCTTGACCGTGTCGGCCCAGCGCGAAGGGTCACCGAACAGGTCGTGCAGCCGCCGCGCCTCGGCCGCGGTGTACCTGCGGCGGTGCGGCTCGATGCGGATCTGGCAGCGCAGGGCGATCGCGTGCACGCGGACGCCGGAGGTCTCGCTGATCGTGAGCGAGAACGTCAGCGTCGGCGTCGCGGCGTACCGGTCCGCGCTCGCCCCGGTGCAGCCGAAGATCAGGTCGGCCATCGCGCCGCTCCCAGGTCCAGGTCGCCGGCCTGCGACTCCAGTGTCACCGCGCGCTGCCGCAGCCCGGCCAGGAACACCGCGAGTGCGGCGCGGGCCTCCTGGCCGCCGTCGAATCCCTGCCAGAGCATCCGGAGCTCACCGACCAGCGAATAGCACTCGTCGATGGGGATCAGGAAGGATTCATTCGGGGGGGCCTGGGGGGTCGTCCCCCCGGGCTAGCACTGCCGTCGCCCGTCCGGTTGACGAAGATCGCCTCCACGTCGGGGGACAGCGCCCCGAACAGCGGGTACGCGGCGGCGAGCCGGTCCCAGGCGGCCAGGTCGAGCTCGCACTCGGTGACGCCTCCCGGGCTCGGGTAGCCCGCCGCCACACGCCCCAGCGCCGAGTTGTAGAAGAAGAACGCCATCGCCACCGGGATCTGCAGCTCGTTCCAGTCCGCGTCGGTGAGCGGCCGGTCCGGGTCGTAGCAGACGCGTTCGGGCACGGACCTGTACCGCCCGCGGCCCGCCCCGGCCTGGGTGAACAGCAGATAACACGCGCGGCACGTGCAGGCCAGCGAGCGCTTCTCGAGGTCCACCACGTGCCCGTGCCGGTCGCCGAGCACCTCACGGCACATCTCGCACCGCTCGGCGTCGTCCGTCGCGGCGGTCCCCTGATCCGGGCGGATCCCGGGGAGCGGAGGGGA
>CAWKCG010000048.1:0-205049 GCA_963847965.1 uncultured Actinomycetes bacterium | reverse complement strand
GTGGACGGCGGGTATTCGAGTGAGGTCATCGTATGTTCACCACGTCTTCTGGTAGCCGGAGCGGAGTTCGGAGCCCTTCACGCGCCAGCTCGGTTCCTTGTCCGCCGTGCGGGCGGTGAAACTGCGCAGGCTGCGGATGACCGTGCCGTACATGCCGCTGGCGGTCGTCGAGACGCGCGCCCCGGGCGGCTCGTCCATGAACGGCATGAACTTGTCGGGGAACCCGGGCATCGTGCAGGCGATGCAGATGCCGCCGACGTTCGGGCACCCGCCCACGCCGTTGATCCAGCCCCGCTTGGGCACGTTGCACTTGACCACGGGACCCCAGCAGCCGAGCTTGACCAGGCACTTGGGCGAGCCGTACTCGCCGGCGAAGTCGCCCTCCTCGTAGTACCCGGCCCGGTCGCAGCCCTGGTGCACGGTGGCCTCGAACAGCCACCTCGGCCGCAGCGCGTCGTCGAGCGGGATCATCGGCGCCTGCCCCGCGACCTGGTAGAGCAGGTACAGGATCGTCTCGGACAGGTTGTCCGGGTGGATCGGGCAGCCGGGCACGCAGACGATCGGGAGCCCGGCCTTGGACTTCCAGTCCCAGCCGAGGTAGTCCGGTACGCCCATGGCGCCGGTCGGGTTGCCGGCCATCGCGTGGATGCCCCCGTAGGTGGCGCACGTGCCCACCGCCAGGATGGCGGTCGCCTTGGGCGCCAGCCGGTCGAGCCATTCGTTGGTGGTCATCGGCTGGCCCGTCGCCGGGTTGTTGCCGAAGCCGCACCAGTAACCTTCCGACTTGATCGCCTCGTTCGGGATCGACCCCTCGACGACGAGGACGAACGGGTCGAGTTCCCCGCGGTCGGCCTTGTGCCACCACTCGATGAAGTTGTCGGCGCCTTGCTCTGGGCCGCACTCGAAGTCGATCAGCGGCCAGTGCACCGCCACCTTGGGCAGTCCCGGCAGGGCGCCTAGGACGATCTCCTCGATGCTGGGCTGGGTCGCGGCGGTCAGGGCCACCGAGTCCCCGTCGCAGCCGAGGCCTCCGTTCATCCAGAGAATGTGCAGGACCGGCTCTTCGGGAGCCTGAGTCATAGCGGCCACCCCTTCGTGCGGCTGCCCGCGGCTGCGGGCCGCCAATTAGGTCATGAGGTGATAGTCCGTCTCCGGGCCGGCGGCACCCACCCGGCGAGAACCTAGCTGTGCGGTATCGCCTGGTCGCGCGAGCCCATTCTCGGCGCGTCCAGTTGGTCGCCGACGAGATGCGCCGGCACGCTGACCGCTCATCACATGCTCACTGGCCGGCTCTTGGCAACGGCGCCATCGCCGGTTCAACCAGCCTAGTCCGGCCCGGCCGCAAATCTCAAGACACAACAGTCACCTGACTGGACACATATGTCTGACCGTTCTGACTCGTCTGGGGAGGCATCTTGCACGTACTCTCGTTGTCATACCCGGTGGCCACACGCGCCGGGCTGTTGGGATGTGCGAGAGCCGGAGGGTGGCGATGGAGAAGCCAGCCGACTTGATCAGCGACAACATTGAAGTAGTACCGGTCGTGGTCCTGTCGCAGACGTTCCCCGCGCGCCCTTCCTCCATCCCGGACATCCGCGACTTCGTGCGCCGCTGCCTGTCCCAGTCACCTCTGTCCGAGGAGGACAACCGCGAGGTGGGCGAGACCGTCGCCGCCGCGCTGCTCGAGGCCGCCGGCCCCACCGGCGCGATCAACGTCTCCTTCCGGATCTTTCCGGACCACGTCGAGGTGGACGTCCTCCGCTCCGGCGGGCAGATCGGGACGCCGGCGGGCCTTGACGCCCTGACGTCCCTGCTCAACTCCGACGCGATGCGCGGGGGGCCGGGTGTCGGCCGGGACGGGTTGCGCGCCGGGCATGACGGGCCCGAGGAGGAGAAGGGTTTCGCCGACTGGATGGCCGCCGCGCTGCGCCGGGAGGGCATGACCATGGAGGTCGCCGCGCGCCAGCTCGGGGTGTCGGTGAAGACGGTCAGCCGCTGGGTGGGCGGCACCACCGAGCCGCGGCTGCGCGACCTGCGTCGCATCCGCGAGCTGTTCGGCGACTTCCCGCTGCCCTGACGCCCGGTCCCGGGGGACCTCCCGCCTGGCCCCGGCGGCGGCAGGAGTGGACGATTCTCCGCCGGAGCGCCTACGGTTGGCCCGTGACTGCAACGACGGGTAGCTTCAAGCTCGGGCCGGGCACCGGACGGCTCATGCTGCGGACCGGACGCGTCGGGGTCGCCGCGCGGGCCGGCCATGACCTGGCCATCGAGGTGACCAACTGGTCGGCGCAGGTCGATGTCCCGGCCGAGGAGGCCGGCGGCGTCGAGGCCGCCACCGTCTCCGCTGAGGTCGACCTCGGCTCGCTGGCCGTGCGTGAGGGGACGGGCGGCGTCAAGCCGCTGACCGACCGGGACCGCGCCGATATCAAGAAGACCATCAGCGGCATCCTGGGCGACGGCACGGCCACCTTCACCTCGTCCCGGATCATCAGGACCGGGGCCACGGGCGGCGCGATCGAGGGCACGGTCACGCTCAACGGGAAGTCGCAGCCGGCCCGGCTGCAGGTGACAGAGCCGGCTCCCGGCCGCTACCGCGGCACGGCGACCATCATGCAGTCCGCCTTCGGGATCAAGCCGTACGTCGGTTTCTTCGGCGCGCTCAAGCTGAAGGACGAGGTGGGCGTGGAGTTCGAGGTCGACCTGGACCGCGCCGGATCTGCCTAACTCCGCTAACGCCTGTCCGCCCTGACCCCGGTCAGGACGGCTGGCCTGCGGTCGCCCGGACGCCGGCGATGAACAGCTCGACGCCCAGCCGGTAGTGCAGGTCCGGGTCGCAGCTGGCCATCGATGCGGCGCCTTCGACCAGCCGCGGGTACTTGGCGGCGGGCAGCATGGCGAAGGTGATCTCGGTGCGCCGCAGATGCTCCGCGCGCTCGTCCTCCGGCAGCTCCGGGTGGTAGCCGGACTCGCTCATGACCAGCATGAGCCCGGTCCACAGGGTGCTCCGCGCGATCTCACTGGCGTGCTGCGGGTCGAATCCGGCGCTCCGCAGGATCTCGAGGGTGGCTTCGGTGGCGCGCAGCGCCGCTTCGTTCTGCTTCTCATGCTCGAGCACCAGCTGCGGCGCGGCCGGGTGGGCGCGGAGCATGCGGATCAGCGATTCCAGCCCGGCCTGGAGCTGGGCCCACCACGGGACCGACGGGTCGACGTGCACGTCGATCTCGCTCCAGACCCGCTCGGCCATCCCCTTGAGCAGGTCCTCCTTGCTGCGGAAATGCCAGTACAGCGCCATCGGGGTGACGCCTAGGTCCTGCGCGAGCTTGCGGATGGTCAGCGCGTCGAGCCCGTCGGCGTCGGCGAGCTTGAGCGCCCGGTCGACGACCGCGCGCTTGCTCAGCCGGGCGCGCTCGCCGTCCGGTTCCTCTAGGCGGGTGTCTGCATCCATCACTTGACAACTATACGTCGTACAAGTCATGATGTACAACGTACTTGTACGTCGTATATGAACAAGATACAGGTACGGCGTACATGAGCTCAGAGGGAAAGGACGATCGCTGTGTCAGCGAGTAGCGCACAGATCCGGGGCGCTTCGGGGCGCTCGGCGTCACGCAGGTGGTGGGCGCTGGCGGCCGTCAGCCTGGCCAGCTTCATGGCCTACCTGGACAACAACATCGTGAACGTGGCGATCCCGACCATCCAGCGCAGCCTGCACCTGTCGGTGTCGGGTCTTGAGTGGGTGGTCAGCAGCTACCTGCTCACGCTGGCCGGGCTCCTGCTGGTCGGCGGCAGGCTCGCCGACGTGTACGGGCGGCGCAGGCTGTTCCTGGGCGGCATGGCCCTGTTCACGCTCTCGTCGCTGGCCGCCGGGCTGGCGGGCAGCGGCGGCGTGCTCATCGCCAGCCGCGCGATCCAGGGCGTCGGCGCGGCGATGCTGATGCCGGCCACGCTGGCCATCATCATGGCCGCGTTCACCGACATCAGGGAGCGCAACATGGCCATCGGAATCTGGGCCGCGGTCGGCGCGCTCGCCCTCGCGACCGGCCCGGTGCTCGGCGGCCTGATCAGCCAGCACGTCCGCTGGGGCTGGATCTTCCTGATCAACGTGCCGATCGGCGTTATCACCTTCGCCCTTTCCGTGCGGTACGTGGGCGAATCACAGGCCGATTCCGCCGTACGGCGGCTCGACCTGCCCGGCCTGGCCAGCTCGGCGGTGTCCCTGTTCGCGCTGACCTACGCGCTGATCCAGGGGAACGCCAACGGCTGGACCTCACCGTTCATCCTCGGGGCGTTCACGCTGGCCGCCGTCGCGGCCGCGGCCTTCCTCGCGATCGAGGCCCGCACCGCGAACCCCATGGTGGAGCTGGGCATGTTCCGCAGGCGGGAGTTCAGCGGCGGCACGAGCACCATGATGATCTGGGCCTTCGGAATCCTCGGCATCTACTTCTTCACCTCGATCTACCTGCAGGAGATCCTCGGCTTCTCCCCGACCAAGGCGGGCCTGGCCTTCGTGCCGATGGCGCTGACCATCGCGGTCTTCGCGGCCATCGCACCCCGGGTCGAGAACTGGGCCGGAGCGCACCGCACGGTGGCGGTCGGCATGCTGCTCATGGTCGTCGGCCTGGTCCTGTTCGGCCGGCTGGGCCTGCACGCCAGCTACGACGGCCTCCTGCCCGGGTTCACTTTGTTCGGTGCCGGAGCGGGGCTGATGAACGTGCCGGTCACCAATGCGACCATGCAGGCCATCCCGCAGGCCCGGGCCGGCATCGCCTCCGCGCTGTTCAACGCCTCGCGCGAGGTCGCGGGCCTGCTCGGGATCACGGTCATCGGCGCGATCCTGCGGACACGGCAGTCCGCCGCGCTGCGCGCCGGGGCGGCGCCGGCGCACGCGTTCCTTGACGGGTATCACACCGGGCTGCTCGTCACCATCCTGCTCATGGCGAGCGGGATCGCGGTCAGCTACCTGACCCTGCGCCCCCGCCCGGGTGGCACGCCCGTGGCCGCGAGCGAGATCACCGTGGCCGGCGAGGCCGAGGCCATCGGCGAGTCCCTGGGCGAGCTCGTGAGGTAAAGCCACGACGCCAACCTGGCCGGGCTGGACACTTATGTCCTCGCCCGGCCATGGCCCGCCTCGGGGCCGTCAGGCCCGCGTTCTGCCGGAGGACCACTCGGTGGCGGCGGCGATGTTAGCCGGCGTTCGATTGTTTAGTGATAAAGTAAGAGAGTAGGAAAATCTAACCCAAGGAATCGGCCGTCATGAGTGTCCCTGCCGCCAAGACCGGACCACAGCCCCGCCTCAGCGCCCGGGTGAAGGTGCGGGCCAAGGCACAGTTGACGTTGCCTGAGGAGATCAGGCGTGCCCTGCACATCAGCGAGGGCGACGAGGTGGAGTTCTCCGTCCACGACGACGGGACGATCACGGTCCGCGGCTACGTGTCTATCCCCACCGACCAGGCGTGGTTCTTCACCCCGGACTGGCTGGCCGGGGAACGGGAGGCCGACGAGGAGATCGCGGCCGGGCGGGGAACGCAGCACGAATCCGCCGCCGACATGTTCGCCCACCTTGACGCGCTTGGCGCATCGGATGCCTGATGCCGACCTTCCAGACGCTTCCTCGTTTTGAGAGGGACTGGAAGAACCTCACCGCGCAGCAGCAGGCCCTGTTCCGCAAAGTCGTCCTGGAAGCCTTCGTGCCTGACCTGATGGCCCCCGACCGCCCGTTCCGGCCGGGCTTGAGGGTCAAAGGGGTAGCCGCCCACCCCGGCGTGTTCGAGATGACATGGGACAATGACGGCCGGGCGACCTTCACCTACGGGGCCGAACGTGTACGCGGCCAACCGCACGTCATCTGGCGGCGTATCGGAACCCACGCCATCTTCACCCCGCCGCCCGGCTCATGAGCACCCCGCGCGTCGCGGGTGCCCTAACAGGCTTGGTAGGAGGCGTGATAGCCGGAGGGCGGCGCGCCGATCAGGTAACCGGTGCCGTTCGGGACGAGGAACAGGGTGATCGCCCATGAGGTGCACGCGCTGTCATCGACGCTGTTCGCGGGCTGCTGGTGGCTGGTGAAGGTGATCATGGCCGCCACCACGCCCGAACCCTCCTCCGATATGCCGGTGAGCGTCTCGTCGGAGTCGATGGTGGTGGCGTAGCCGGTAGCGAAAGCAGAAGCGGTAATGGTTTGCAGCTCCTGCTGGTCTAGCAGGCTGGCGTAGGCCGCGTAGTCGTGTGAGTTGATGGCCGCGAAGTAACGGTTCACCAGCGCAAGGACCTGCGGCTCAGCCGCGTTGCTGGCCGCGCCGGGCGCTACCGCCACCCCGGTGCTCGCGCCGGTGCCCGTCGTCGGCGAGGCAGGCGGGCTGCTGGCCTGCCCCGACGAAAGAGGCGTGACGTCCGACGACGACGCAGGCGTGCCCTGAGCCGGCGCGGACTGCGCCGCGGCGGAGCTCGCCTGGTGGGTCGGCGGCGCTCCCGCTCTCGCTTGTCCATGGTTCCTGACCAGGGCGAACGCGCCGCCCGCGACGGCGATCGCCACTACCACGGCCGCCACCACGGCGATCCTGTTCCGCGGTCCGGGCCCCCGGCCCCCCGACCGGCGGCGGCTGCCTTCGTCAGCTAGCACGTCCGGACGGGAGTCGAAAACAGCGAACGGGCCGCCCCACTGATCCTGGACCGGGCCTGGTCTCATGGGAGGCGCGGGCGGCGGTCTCATGGGAGGGGCGGGCGGCGGCTGGCCCGGCGGGCCCGCCCACGATCCGGTGGGCGCCCACGGGTCGTAGCCCGCCGGCGGCGGAGGGCCCGGGGCGGACGTGACGGTCGGCTCGTATCGGACCGGATCGCGGAGCTCCGCACCGCACTTCCGGCAGAAGCGCTCGCCGGCGATCCGCTCACGACCACATGGGCAGAAGCTCATGGCTGCCCCCCATCACCTGGCTCAGGCTCAAGCCCGCGGGCATCTTCGTGGCCAGGACACGGCGCCCGGTCACGCCCTTACGCTGAGCATAGGCCGGTCTATCGTGCCGCCATAGAGGCGCGATCGGGCGAATTCGGCCGGGCCCAACGCCCAGACCACCACCACCATGGGGTTCGAGCCCGCCTTCCTGGTTCCGGCCCGGCACGCCGCTGGGCCTAGGCTGGATGGTCTATGAGCACAGCACCAGCGCAGGAGAGCACGGCCGGGTTGCCCGATGGCGAGCCGGACGGGGTCATCCATACCGAGGACCTGACCAAGGTCTACCCGGGGACCGACTTCGCCGCCGTGGACAAGCTCAACCTCGATATCCGGGCCGGGGAGATCTTCGGCCTGCTCGGGCCGAACGGCGCGGGCAAGACCACCACCGCCGGGATGCTCACCACCCGCGTGGTCCCGACGTCGGGGCGGGCGTTCCTGGCGGGCGTCGACGTCGCGGCGCACCCCGCGCTGGCCAAGCAGCTGAGCGGGATCGTCTCCCAGCAGAACACCCTGGACCGCCAGCTCACCGTGTTCGAGAACCTGTACTTCCACGGCCGGCTGTTCGGTATGGGCGCGTCCATGTCCAGGAAGGTCGCCGGCGAGCTGCTCGAGCAGTTCCAGCTCTCGCGGTGGGCCAAGGCGTCGGTGTACGCGCTGTCCGGCGGGATGGCCCAGCGGCTCATGGTGGCGCGGGCCATCTTCCACCGTCCCTCGGTGCTGTTCCTCGACGAGCCCACGGCCGGGCTGGACCCGCAGAGCAGGCTCGCGCTGTGGGACCTGCTTGGGGAGCTGCACGGCGAGGGCCAGACGATCATGCTCACCACCCACTACATGGAGGAAGCCGACCTCCTCTGCCAACGGGTGGCCATCATGGACCACGGGCGGATCCTCGCGCTCGACACGCCCGCCGCGCTCAAGCAGAGCATCGGCGCCGACACCATCGTCACCGTGAAGACCACCGGCGACCTGGGCCAGCTCGCCGACCTGCTGGCGCGAGATGTCGAGGGCGTGACCAGGACCCGGGTGGCCGGGGACAAGCTCGAACTGCACATGCAGGCCGGCGACCGGCTGGTGCCGCGCATCGTGCTGGCGGCCGAGGGACACCGCTACGACCTCATCGACGTGTCCATCGCCGAGCCCACCCTGGAGACCGTGTTCATCAACCTGACCGGAAGGGAGCTGAGGGAAGAATGACGACCTCGGTAACCTCGCAGGCCCAGGCCCCGACCCCGGGAGCCCGGCGGATCGGCGGCGGTCCCACCCGCTCGGTGGCCGCCGCCAGCTGGACCGCCCTCGGCGCGCTGCTGCTGCGCGACGTCGTGGTCCTGCGCAAGGACATCCGGGTGTTCGTGCTGCGCACGCTCGTCCAGCCGTTCCTGCTCTGCTTCGTGTTCCTCTACGTGTTCCCCAAGATCGGGCAGGGCATCGGCGGCCACGGCCCGGCGGCGGAATCGGCCTTCGCGACCATCCTGGTACCCGGAGTCGTCGGTATCTCGATCATGTTCCAGGGCGTGCAGTCGATCGCCCTGGCCATGGCCCAGGAGTTCGGCTTCACCAGGGAGATCGAGGACCGGGTGCAGGCGCCCTGCCCGATCTGGCTGGTGGCGGTGGAGAAGGTGCTGTCCGGCGCGGCCCAGGGCGTGCTGTCCGCGGCCATCGTGCTGCCGATCGCCTCGCTGGTGCACGCGCCGGGGGTGCGCGCGCACCTGAACCTGCACTGGCTGCTGATCCTCACGTTCGTGCCGCTGGCCTGCGTCGCGATGGCCGGGCTCGGCCTGGTCCTCGGGACCAGCTTCGAGCCGAGGAACATCGGCCTGATGTTCGGCTTCATCATCTTGCCGATCACGTTCCTCGGCGGCACCTACTACCCGTGGAACAAGCTCGCGCCGGTGACCATCGGCGGGTGGCACTGGCTGCAGACGATCGTGCTGATCAACCCGCTCATCTACGTGAACGAGGGGATGCGGGCGGCGTTCACCACCGCGCCGCACATGCACCTGTACGTCGTTTATCCGGTCGTGATCGGCTTCGCCGCCGTGTTCCTCACGATCGGGCTGCGCAAGTTCCGCCGCCGCGTGCTCTCCTGAGCCGGGGAGCTAGTTACCGGCCGGCGCGGGCGCGGTGCCGTCAGGCGCGGCAGGCGCGGCGACGCTCGCGCGGACCTCGTCCGCCTCCTCGCGTTTGATACCCGTAGGGGTATGTACAACGCGAGGCCCGGATAAATTCCTGGACAACCCTTTATCCCGAACGAGCGGTGGTGCCTCCCCCGCGACCGGGACCGCTACGATCGGGGCCGTGAACGGTGCGCAGGCCCTGATCGGCAGCCTGGTCGGCGCGGGCGTCGACGTGTGCTTCATGAACCCGGGTACGTCGGAGATGCACTTCGTCAGCGCGCTGGACGCCGTGCCCGAGATGCGCGGCGTCCTGGCGCTGTTCGAGGGGGTCGCCACCGGAGCCGCCGACGGGTACGCGCGCATCGCCGGCCGGCCGGCGGCGGTGCTGCTCCACCTCGGACCCGGCCTGGCCAACGGGCTCGCCAACCTGCACAACGCCCGGCGGGCCCGCAGCCCGATCGTGAACATCGTCGGGGCCCACGCCGCCGGGCACGTCCGGTACGACGCGCCGCTGCAGTCGGACATCGAGGCCCTGGCGCGGACGGTCTCTGGCTGGGTGCACACCTCCGGCACGACCCGTGACCTGGCCCAGGACGCCATGCGGGCCGTCGACGCGGCCCGCCGCGGCCAGATCGCCACCCTGGTCCTCCCGGCCGACGTGTCGTGGAGCGACGGCGCCGCGCTCGCGCCGGCGCGAGCGCCGGCCGCCCCGGCGGAGGCCCCGGGCGCCCAGATCTCCGCTGCGGGCGACGCCCTTTGCGCCGGCGCTTCGGCGATGCTCCTGCTCGGCGGGAAGGCGCTCACCGAGCGCGGGCTTCGGGCGGCCAGCCGGATCAGCGCCGCGACCGGCGCCAGGCTGCTGGCCGAGACGTTCCCGGCGCGGATGGAGCGCGGCCTGGGACTTCCGCCGGTCGACCGGCTGGCCTACCTGGTGGAGGTGGCCGAGACCCAGCTGGCCGGGGTGCGTCACCTGGTCCTGGCCGGGGCCCGGTCACCGGTGTCGTTCTTCGCCTACCCGGGCGGCCGCAGCGACCTGGTGCCCGAGGGCGGCCTGGTCACCGTCCTGGCTGACGCCGACCAGGACGTCCAGGCCGCGCTCGAGGCGCTGGCCAACCGCGTCGCCGCGGGCACCGAGCCGGTCCTGGCGACCGGCGCGCCACCGGCCGTCGATCCGGGCCCGCTGACGGCGATCAGCCTGGCCAACACGGTGGCCGCGTCCCTGCCCGAGCACGCCATCGTCGTGGACGAGGCCAACACGTCGGGGTTCGCGCTGCCCGTGGCGCTGGCCGCCGCGCCGCGGCACAGCCTGCTGACCCTCACCGGGGGGTCGATCGGGCTCGGCCTGCCGATGGCCACCGGCGCGGCGGTCGCGGCGCCGGACCGCCCGGTCGTGTCCCTGGAGGCCGACGGCAGCGCGCTGTACACGATCCAGGCGCTGTGGACCCAGGCTCGCGAGCGGCTCGACGTCACCACGGTGCTGATCAACAACGCCGCCTACGCGATCCTGCGGATGGAACTGGCCAGGACCGCCGCCGGGCAGGCGGGCGAGCGCGCCTCGCGCATGCTCGACCTGTCCGGCCCCACTCCCGATTTCACCGAGATCAGCACCGGGCTCGGGGTCCCCGCGGTCCGGGCCACCACTTCCGGGGAACTCGATGCGGCGCTGCGTCTGGCCTACGCCGAACCGGGACCCCACCTGATCGAGGCCATCGTCCCGCCGGTCGTTCCGCCGCCCTCGGGCACGGCGTGGTAGCCGGTCGTTCCGCCGCCGTCCGGCACGGCGTGGTAGCCGGTCGTTCCCCGGCCCTCCGGCACGGCCCGGTAATTAGGCCTGGCTGAGGATGTCGGCGAGTTCGGCGTCGAAGTCGATGTAGTTCGTCTCCTCGCCCTCGGCGACGATCTGGTAGGTCCGGCGCAGGAAGGCGGCGATCGCCACGGCCGGCGCCTCGAACTGCGCGTGCCCGAACGGCGAGGTCATCGCGATGTTCACGATGGCGCGCCCGGAGGCGGTCCCCCCTCGCCCGCCTCCGGGTCGCTCGACGCCGCTGACGGCCAGACCTGCACGTCACCGATACCCTCGCGAGAGTGCAGGGCTGCCGCGAGCAATTCGCGGGCGAGGGTCCACTCCACCGGCTCCCCGGTCCCGACGTGAAACGCCATCTTGACGGCGTACGGGTCCTGGCAGGTGTAGTGCAGGCTGGCCATCAGCGGCACGATCGCGTGCTCCGGCCGGACCAGGCCCAGGCTCAGCTCCGCTGAGACCGAGGTGCGGGTGCGGTCCATCGACTGCCTCCCCACTTTCTGTCGTAGTACCGGGTCACCGCTGGGGCCTGGTCGTAAGCCCGGAGCGTGATTCGTCTTACGGAAAGAGTTGACCGTCCAGGTAGCGGGCGGGTTCCCGGCCGGGTGCAGAACGGTTGCAAACGATTGCCGCCGAGAGGGAGCCTAGCTGACCGGGTCCTTGGCCGCTCCGCGGGGCCCGCTAGCGGAGCAGTTCCCTGGCGATCACTAGCTGCTGGATCTGGCTGGTGCCTTCGTAGATCCGGAACAGCCGGACGTCGCGGTACAGCCTTTCGACGGGAATCCCGCGGATATACCCGGAGCCGCCGTGGACCTGGACCGCGCGGTCGGCGATCCGGCCCACCGCCTCGCTCGCGAAGTACTTCGCCGCCGACGGGGCGAGCCGGCGGTCGGTGCCCGCGTCGTACTGCCTGGCCGCGTCGAGCACCAGGGACCGCGCGGCGAGGTACTCGGTGTGCGAGTCGGCCAGCATGGCCTGGACGAGCTGGTATTCACCGATCTTGCGGCCGCCCTGGGAGCGTTCCTTGGCGTAGGCGACGCTCTCGTCGATCAGCCGCGCCGCGACTCCTACGCACAGGCCCGCGATCGTCAGCCGCCCGTGCGCGAGGCTCCGCATGGCCGTCGCGTAGCCTGCCTGCGGCGCCTCGCCGACCAGCGCGTCCGCGGGCACGCGGACGCCGGTGAACGCGACGTCGGCGGTCCAGGCGCCGGCCTGGCCCATCTTGTGGTCCCGGGCCGCCACGGCCACCCCGTCGGTAAGCGCGGGCACGATGAAGACGCCGATGCCCTTGCCGGGCGGCGCCTGCGGGTCCGTGCGCGCGAACACCATGAAGACCCCGGCCGCCGGGGCGTTCGTGATGTAGCGCTTGAGGCCGTCGATGGCCCAGCCCCCGCCCGCCTCCCCGTCCCCCGGCACCGGCCGGGCGGTCGTGACCAGCCGGCTCGGGTCGGATCCCGCGTCCGGCTCGGTCAGCGCGAACGACGCGACCACCTCGCCGGAGGCCAGCCGGGGCAGCCACTGCTTGCGCTGCTGCTCGGTCCCGGCCGCGACCAGGACCTGCCCGGCGATCCCGTTGTTCGTGCCGAACAGGGACCGGAACGCCGGGCACGCGTAGCCGAGCTCGATGGTCACCCGAACCTGCTGCTCAACCGACAGGCCGAGACCGCCGTACTCCGCGGGCAGCGCGTACCCGTACAGGCCCATCTCCTTGGCCTGCGCGATCAGCCGCGGCGGGATCTCGTCGGACTCGTCGATGCCCGCCTCGGCGGGCATCACCTCGCGCCTGACGAACGAGCGCAGCAGGTCGAGCAGCTGATCGAATTCGGCCTCGGTCACCACGGGCGTCGCGTCCTTCCTCAAGCGAACCGTGACGCCAGTCTCTGACCAGCGCCGGGCCCTGTCTAGGTCCGGGCGCGCGAACGCCAGGGCTACCGACCGTCGTCCGACCGGAAGAAGTGCGTACGCGGCCGCTCCCAGACGTACAAGGCCCCGGTCGTGTCCAGGACCTTCACGCCGCCCAGGTAGGCCCGGATGCGGCGCGGCACCGGTTCGACGTGGTTGACCGCGACGATATTCGCCGGATAGTCGTTCACGCACGGCTCCTTCGTATCTGTGACTTATGGAACGAAAGGCGTAGATCGCGGAGAGCTTACTGCGGTCAGGGGCCGAGAGACCCGTGCCGGCCCGCGCCGGCGGCGAACCTGGCGGCCCCCGCGCCAGCCTCCTCCGCCAGCGCCGCGCGCCCGTGCGCGAACTCGGCGGCCAGCGCGGCGGTCTCGCCGAGGCCGTCGGCGTCCAGCACCGACGCACGGTCGCTGCGCAGGCAGACCTGCGGGAACGAGGCGAGCTGAGCGGCCAGTTCCTGCGCCGCGGCCAGCGCCTGCCCGGCGGGCACCACGCGGTTCGCCAGCCCGATCGCCGCCGCCTCGGCGGCGCCGACGGCCCGCCCGGTCAAGATCATGTCCATCGCCCGGCTGGTCCCGATGAGCCGAGGGAGCCGCACCGTCCCGCCGTCGATCAGCGGGACGCCCCAGCGCCGGCAGAACACGCCGAACACGGCGGTCTCGTCGGCGATCCGCAGGTCGCACCACAGCGCGAGCTCCAGCCCGCCGGCCACCGCGTACCCGGACACCGCCGCGATGACCGGCTTGGACAGCCGTAGCCGGGTCGGCCCCATCGGCCCGTCGCCCTCCGCGGCCGCCCGGTTGCCGCGTTCGGTGCCCAGCGCGGTCAGGTCGGCGCCGGAGCAGAACACCCCGCCCTCACCGTGCAGCACGGCCACCGCGGCGCCGGGATCGGCGTCGAACGCCCGGAAGGCGTCCGCCAGTTCGGCCGCGGTCGGCCCGTCGACCGCGTTGCGCCGGGCTGGACGGTACAGCAAGACCGTGCTGACCGCCCCCGACCGCTCCACCCGCACCGCCTGCTCGGTCATCACGGTTCTCCTGGATCGTCCCGCGGCGACGTTACCGTCCCGCCAACCTATAAGGTGGGCGGGCCGATGACGAAGAGGTCACGTGGAGGCGACATGAGGCGGTCGTGGCTGACCCGCGGGGGACTCGCGGCCGGAGCGGCCCTGATCTTTCTCACCCCGGCGGTCGCGGCGCAGGCGCGCCCGGCCGGCGACGGTCCGGCCGGGTTCTGGTGGGGTACTGACAGCTTCCCGGTCTCGGTGCCGGGCGGCGCGCCGTACGCCATGCCGTACCTGGGCGGGGCCTACGGCGGGTACATCGGGATGACCGGGAACTGGGCGTACTGGCTGGGCTGCAAGGGCGGCTTCATCGCCTTCGACGCCAGCGACGCCGCGAAGGCGCACACCGACTTCGCGGCGTACGGCAAGGGCGTCGGCGACGGCGCGTACTGGTTCATGGGCGGGCCCGGCGTAGACCCGAACTACAACGGGAGCACCGCCGAGGCCAGCGCGTGGGGCGCGCGGCAGGCCGCCCGGGCGCTGTCCGACATCGCGAACGGCGTTTTCGACTACAAGATCGTCTGGATGGACGTCGAGCTACCGGGCATCGCGCCCGCGCCGGACAACGGCTGGAACAACGTCTACACCTCGGCGTGCAGCGGGGTGGTCAGGCAGAGCGGCATCCCGGCCGCCGTGGACCGCGCCGATTTCAACGGGTTCGCCGATTACATCACCGCTCACTCCTCGTACCAGGTGGGCGTCTACTCCACCGCGAGCGTCTGGACCTCGATCTTCGGCACCGGGACCGACTCGCTGATCCCGGACACCTACGAATGGACCTACGAGCCTGAGACCACCGACTACACCGGCGCCTATCCGTCTGGCTGGTGCCTGAACCACGGATCCGGCCCGTGCGCGCAGTTCTTCGGCGGCCAGACCAGCTCGAGCAGCCACGCGCTCGTGTGGCAGTGGTCCGGCGGCGGCGGCGTCACCAACGGCATCGGCGGCTTCAACGGCGACCTGGACCAGATCGACTCGAGCCGGCTCGGTTAGGCGCCGGAGCACGCGGTGCGCGCGCTGGAGCGGGAGGGCTGGCCAGGACCAGCCGAGAGCCCGGCCAAAGGCGCGCGCACGGCCCTGTCCGGCACCAGGATCGCCGGTGCCGCCCTTGGTCTCGGCCTCGGGCTGCTGGCGCTCGGGCCCGGGCTGGCGCGGGGTTTCCTGCTCAGCTACGACATGCTGTTCGTCCCTCGCGAGCCGTTTGCCGCGGCCCTGCCCGGCCTGGCCCCGCCGCGCGCGGTACCCAGCGACCTCGTGATCGCCGCGGCGTCCCGAGTCCTGCCGGCCGACATCGTGCAGAAGGTCGTGCTGCTGTCGATCTTCGTGCTCGCCTGCTCCGGGGCAGTCGCGTTGCTGGACCGCGAGCCGTGGCTCGCCCGGCTGGCGGCCGGCGCGTGCTACGCGTGGAATCCCTACGTGGCCGAGCGGCTGATCATCGGCCAGTGGGCGCTGCTCCTGGGCTACGCGGGCCTGCCGTGGGTCCTGCGGGCGGTGCTCGCCCCCGGGCTCCCTTCGTGGCGCGGCGCGGGCCGGCTGGGCCTGGCGTTGCTGCCCGCCGTCATCGGCGGGTTCGCCGCGATGGCGGTCGCAGGGCTGATCGTCGTGCCGGGAGTGCTGCTCACCGCCAGCGTCCGCCGGGTGGCCGTCGGGCTGACCGCCCTGGTCGCGGGCAGCCTGCCCTGGCTCATCCCAGCCCTCCTGCACCCGGTGTACGCGGACCCCGCAGGCGTGGCGGCCTTCGCGGCCCGCGCGGACACGCCGTTCGGCAGCATCGGCAGCCTGCTGATGCTGGGCGGCGCGTGGAACGCGCAGACGGTGCCGAAGGCCTACGGCGGAGCATGGTCCGCCCTGTGGCTGGCCGTCGTCATCGTCGCGCTGGCCGGCTACCTGGTGATCGCCCGGCGCGAGCACCGCTGGCCCGGCCTGGGCCTCGCGGCGGCGGCCGGCCTGGTGATCGCGTGCCTCGGCGTGACCGCGGCCGGCCGGGACCTGCTCAGGTCGATGATCGGCGCATGGCCGGGGTTCGCGGTCCTGCGCGACGGCCAGCAGTTCGTGGCGCCGTTGGCCCTCGCGGAGGCCGCCGGGCTCGGTGTCGCGGTGGCCTGGGCGATGAACCCCGGCACGTTCCGGACGCCACGCAGCGGGCGTGAGCGGCTGGTCAACACGGATGCGGCCGGGATAGTGATCGGAGTCTCGGCGATCCTCGCGCCCGTGCTGCTGGTGCCCGGCCTGGCCTGGGGCGCCGCGGGGCGGCTCCGGCCGGCCGCCTACCCGCCGGGCTGGCTGACCGCCGCGCGCGTGATCGACGCCAGCCCGGCCCGCGGCGCGGTGCTAGTCCTGCCGTGGGAGACCTACCGCACGCCGCCCTGGAACCACGGCGAGGTAGTCCTCGACCCGTGGTCCCGGCTCCTGTCGCGCCCCGTGATCTGGAACGACGGGACCCAGGTGGGCAGCGTCGAACTGGCGCCCGACGACCCCCGCGCGCGCCGGCTCGATGGCGTCATCCAGGGCTGGGGCCCGCTGACCGCCGCCCTGGATGCGGCCGGGGTGAGGTTCGTGGTGGACGACCCGGACGGACCAGGACCCCGGGACCAGCAGGTTGGCGCGCGGCTGCCCGGCGCGGTCGTCCTGGTGGACCAGCCCGGCCTGACCGTGTACCAGCTGCCTGGCTAACTCGGGGTTCACCGGCGGCGTCGGGTCGTCAGCGAGCACGCCGGCGTCGCCGCCCGTGATCTGGGTGACCTCGCCGCGCCTGGCGCACTTCATCAGCCGGTTGTGCTCTTGTTCGGGCACCGGCACGGCCAGCTTTGGGAGCATGAGCGGGATGCCGTTCTCGATCCGGTACAGCCGGCGCAACCGCGGGTTGTACAGCACCCCGTCGCCGGCGAAGTAGAGCAGGCCGCGCTTGTCGATGGGACACACCAGGAGGTCGAGCAGCGCCTGCTCCAGGGCCATGATCATCCCCTCGTCTCGGCCAGATCGCCGTCTGTCATCCCGGCGCCACCCGCGGCGGCGTCGGCGGCCGGCTCCGCCGCGTTCTGGGACAACGCCATCAGGACCACCGCGGCCAGGGCGATCCCGGCCAGGCGCAGGGCGAGCTTGCCTGGGCTGGCCGGGAGGTGCTCGTGGAACAGCCAGGTGCCCGCGACGATGAAGTAGGTGCTGCCCGTGACGGCGGATACCGGGATGAGGATCGACGCGCGGCACGCTTGCAGCGCAGCCTGGAAGAGCAGCATCGCGACCACCAGGGAGCCGGCCAGCGCGTAAAGGTACGGCGAGGAAACGACGCCGATCGCGATGCCGGCCGCCGTCCGGTGGCCGACCAGAATGCCGGAGAGCGCCTTGATCGCGAGCGAGGCGACCCCGTAGAGCAGGCCGGTCCCGGCGCCAGACCAGACCGCGCTCACCGAAGGACCGCGCTCGCGAGTGCGGGCGCGCAGCGAGCCTGCCGCGGCCAGCAGGCCGACGATGACCGACGGGACCATGACCGCTGCCATCTCACCTGGGTCGGCCTTGCGGCCAACCGGGGTGCTCGTCGCGGACAGGGCGAGCAGGACCAGGGACGCCGCGATGGCCGCCACGCACCAGGTCTCGCCGCCGCGCAGACGCTCCCGCAGCACCAGCCGGGAGAGCACCAGGACCAGCACGACACCGGAGGCGAGCACCGGCTGCACGACGCTGACCGGCTCGAACGTCAGCACGACGGTCTGGCAGGCCAGCCCGATGAGCATCAGCGCGAACCCGCCCAGCCACGCCTGGCTGGTCAGCAGGCTCACGACCGCGCGCGCCTGCCGCCGGATGTCGAGGGTCTGCATCTGCCCGAGGGCGCGCTTCTCCAGGATCAGCCCCACGTTGTAGGCCGTGGTCGCCAGCAGCGCCAGCGGGATTCCGGTGCTTGACGCGGCGCTCATCTTTCCGCCTCGGCTGGTGCTTCCCGGCCGGCGCTGGCGCCGGAGCGGGCCGGCGACCGCCGGGGTCAGCGCGGCGGCCAGCGCCACGAGCGCGCACGCCTGGGCCGGCCAGCCGAAGGGACCCAGCAGGCCAGTGCCGAATGGCCGCACCGCGGACAGCAGTCCCGAGGCCAGCATGCCGCCGCCGGCGAGCACCGGCGCTAGCGAGCGGGGGTCTCGGAGGGTCGTTCCCCTGTGCGTCTGCGGCGGCAGCCAGGCCAGGCAGGCGAGCACCGGGACGGCGAGGGCCACCGGGCCGCCGGCGAGGAAGATCAGCGCGGTGACGGCGAGCACGCCCAGCCAGGCGCGCCTGTTTCCGGCGGGGGTAGCGCGGGCCGCGCCGGCCGGCGGTGGCGACAACCAGCCGGCGGGCGCCGCCGGGTCCTGGGGTGCGGAGCCTTCGCCTGCGCCGGGCCGTGGCCCGAAGATCCTGCGGCGGCGGCCGGCGAAGGACCACGCGGTGATGGCGAGCAGGACGGCCGCGGCGAGCACCGAGATGGCCAGCGCGCGGTGATAGGCCGCGGCGGGCCGGAAGGTCAGCGTGATCGTGCCGCCCGGCCCGGCCGGCACGATGAAGGCCTGCTGCCAGCCGTCGAGGCGGACCGGCGTGAGTTCGTGCCCGTTCAGCACGGCGGTCCAGCCGGCGTTGTAGTTCTCGTGGGCCTCCAGGTAGGAGCCCGCTCCCGGGCCGATGCTGAGCCGGCCCTGGTCCGGCTGCCAGCTCTGGATGGTCACGGCCCGGGAGGCACCGGGCGAGGTGGCCGCCTGCGGGCCAGGTCCGCTGCTGGTCAGGCTGAGGTCGGTGACCGCGAACGTGCCGGGTGTCGCCGCGGTCAGCGTGTGCCGTCCCGCGCCGAGGCTCAGCGCGCCGCCTGGAGCGCACAGCGCGATCCGCAGCGGAAGGTACTGGCTCAGCTCGCCGATCGTCCCGCTGACCGACGTCTGGTAAACCCGTCCGTCGACGGTCAGGGCGGGGCCCTGCCCGCAGGCCAGGGTGAACCTGGCCTGCTCGTCCGGCGTGACCGCGCGCAGGCCCGCCAGCGCGGGCACGGAGAGCTGCGCCAGCCTGACGGGGAGCGTCTCAAGCTGGCCCGTCGAGGTGACGATGGTGGCCGCGCGCACCTGCGGGAAGGACACGTCGATCCGGTCGGTGGTCAGCGGCGGCGCGATTCTCACCAGGCCGCCCGGCCCGATGCTCGCCTGCCGGGTGCCGTCCGGGCTGGTGATCTCGACGGTCAGCGGCGTGGACGGCAGCCCGGCGGCCGGGCGCACGATCAGCGACGCGATGCGGCGCTGGCCGCGCCAGCTCAGGTGGATGACGGGGCTGGCGGTGTCGGCGGTCCACGGCGTGCTGGCCGACCCGCTGATCAGGGACGCCGGGAACCCGGCCGGCTGCGCGCCCGGTGTCGAGGCGACGGTGACCTGCAGCGCACCCGGGCCGGGCAGGCCGATCTTGTCGAGCAGCGCGTCAAGGCCGGGCCCCGGCAAGGCGAGCGCGGAACCCTCCAGCCGCGCTTTCACCGGGCCGGCGACCGTGAACGTCCGGGCCATCGGCGAGGTGGCGTTCGGGTCGGCGAAGGCGAACGGCGACGGCACCTGCTGGTGGAAGGAGAACGCGACCGATGGCGCCCGCTGGCCCGCCGGATCCTCCGCGGGCTGGAGCAGGCGGGTCACCCGGACTCCCGGGATCAGCACGTCGGAGATGCCCGCTCCCGGGTAGGCCAGCCTGATCCGCCGGGCGCCGAGGATCGTGATGCGCAGCCAGCGGGTGCGGCCGGGGACCACGTTCAGCGGCTGGACCGCGCCGGTCGCGGCGACCTCGGTGGTGGCGCTGCCCGCCGCGGTGGACACCTGGAGCACGCTGGCGATCTCCCGGGCCGTGCTGTCGTCAAGCAGGCGTATCCCGATCCGCGCCGGCAGGTCAAGCGGCCCGGTGAAGGTGATCTGGATCCACTGCCCGACCGGCGTCCGCTCGTTACCTTCCGCCCAGGCCGTCGCCGGGTTGCCGTCGAACGCGTTAACCGGGTCATCCTGCTGGGTGTCGGCGATCCACGACCCGTACGACGATGCGGTCACGCTCGCCGCGCCGGACAGCACGGCGACGGTCTGGTGCCCGGCGGCCGGTACCGGCAGCAGTTGCCTCGGCGGGCCGCCCTCCCGGCCGAGTTGCCCGGCGCCGGACGGGTTGGTCTCCGTCGCGGTGTAGGTGTAGGACACGTTGTCATTGACCAGGCCGAACAGCGTGTCCGCCCGGCGCTGCCCGTCGGTGACCGCCCATAGCGCGGGGGTGGCCGGCAGAGGGTCCCCGGCGATGATGGCGGGCTGGCCCGGGCCGAGCAGGCCCTGCCCGGTGAGCTGCAGTAGCGAGTCCGGTCCCCCGTTGACCAGCACGGTCTGGCTGACGGGCAGGGTGGTCACGGGGCTCAGCGGGGGGGCCTGGGGGGGTCGTCCCCCCGGGGTGGCACTGGCCCCCGTCCCTTCGCCGGCCGCGGCGTAGACCTCGACCGCCGGGTAGCTGGGCAGCGCCGCCTGCTGCGCCCGGGTGGCCCGCGGCTCGATCTGCGCGCCGCCGATGAGCGGCCCGAACGAGGCGACCCGGGTGAACCCAGACAGCGCCAGGGTCTGGTGCACGAGCGCCGCGGACGTGTAGCCCACCTGCCGCGGGTCCAGGTCGTTCCGCACCACGACGTAGCGGATCCCGGCGCGCTGGAGGTAGCCGGCCAGGCCGCCGACCTGTTCGCCTGATTCGATGGCGTTCTCCGCCTCCTCAAGCAGGATCTGCGATCCGGCGCCGCCGTACGGCACCAGCCCGGCCTCCGCCCAGGGTGAGGAGGCCAGCGCCACGAGCGGGTCGTCGATCGGGTCGCCCCAGAGGTAGTCGCCGTGCGCGTCCGCGGGCACCACCAGCGCGGTGTTCAGCGGGGACCGGGCCGCCAGGAACGCGGCGACCTGATACCAGTAGCGGGGCACCGCGGAGAACGTGCCCGGATTCAAGATCCGGCCGGACAGGTACGGCAGCATGAGCCCGATCAGGACGATGCCCGCGACGGCCCTGGCCTCCAGGGCGAATACCCGCTGGAGGCGGCCATCCTTCCCGCCTGGGGCCCGCGCCAGCCAGGTCGCGACGGCGTGCGCCAGCCCCAGCGCCAGCGCGGCCGCGATGACCGGTTCCAGCTTGTACACGCTGCGGAACGGCGCGAGGGGGCCGTCCAGCAGGTGATCGACTCCCGTGTGAAACGGGCCGCCGAGCGACCCGCCGTAACCGGCCAGCGCGCCGGCCGCGGCGATGCCGACGGCCAGCCGGAGCCAGGCCGCCCAGGGCATGCTCCGCAGCGCCAGCCCGTACAGGCCGCACACGGCCGCGATGGCGCCGGCGATGATCGCCATGGGCGAGCCGACCATGGCCCAGCCCGCGGGCAGCCACGGCGTGCCGAGGTTGAGGTAGGCGGTCCAGTTGCCTGCGCCGCGTAGCGCGGTGGCGGCCGACATCGTGCCCGTCGTGGTGACCGCCTGCTCGATGTAGGGCAGGAAGTTGAACGCGTACTTGCCTTGCAGCAGGAGCGGCAGGGCCCACCACGCGGTAGCCATCGCCACCGCGCCGCCCCAGCAGAGGGCCAGCAGGACCAGCCGCCGCCCGCGGGCGCAGGTGAGGATGAACAAGGCGGGCAGCAGCAGCGCATCGATGGTTACGGTGGCGTTCACGCCGCCCATGAGCAGCACCACCGCGCCGGACCGCGCAGCGGGCCCGACCACGCCGCCTTTCCCGCGTACGGCCGCGGTCAGCGGCAGCACCGCCCACGGGGCGAGCATCCCGGGCAGCGCCGTCGCCGAGGTTGACCCGATGACGATCGTGAACGTCGGCCACAGCGCGAACACCAGTCCGGCCAGGAAGCGGGAGGTCGGCGTGCCAATGCCGAGAACGTCCGCCAGCTTGACCAGACCGCAGAAACCGACCGCGATGATCAGCGAAAGCCACAGCCGCTCGATGAGCCAGACCGGCACGTGCGCGAGGTGGCCTGCCAGGTAGAACGGCGCCATCGGCACCGCGTAGCCGATCGCCTGGTTGTTCAGCGCGCCGAAGGTGTTCAGCGGGTCCATCAGGTGCCACAGGCTCGCGTAGAAGCCGGAAGGGTCCAGGTCCACGCTGAGCTTGGTGTCGAAGAACATCCGGCCCGGGTCGTTCGCCAGCAGGACGCCGAACGCGGCCAGCCACACCAGGCCTGACCAGCGCAGCACCGGGCTGCGCGCCGGCCTGCCTGATGTCCCGTCCCGTTCCCCGGCTGGCCCGGCAGCGCGGTCCTGCTCGCCCGCGCCGGCAGGCGTCGGCGGGCCGGCGAGCCGCTTGCCTCCGGCCCGCGTGGTCATCCGGTGCGCCTCATGATCAGCATGAGGTTCCAGGTGGCCACCTCGCGCAGGCCGGGCACCCGGACCAGGAGGCCGGACCATCGCGGGTAGTAGCGGGGCCGCGCGGCCACGATCGTGACGTCCGGCCGGGCCCGCAGCGCCCGGAGCACCGGCCCGACGTGGAGCGGGAACAGGTTGACCCCGAACTCGTGCTTGGGCTTGCGCTGATAGCGCCTGGTGTACCGGCGCCGCGCGTATCGCGGGCCCAGGTAGTGCCAGGGCGACATCTCGTGCCCGCCCCACGGGGAGTACCAGTTGGTGTACGAGACGTACACCAGCCCGCCCGGCCGGGTAACCCGGATCATCTCCTCGATCAGCCCCATCGGGTCGGGGACGTGCTCGAGCACGTTCGAGGAGAACACCACGTCGGCGTGGCCGGCGCGAACCGGCAGCCAGTAACCGTCCGCGACCACCGCTCCGGCCGGCGCGGCAGTCCGCAGGCGCAGTTCGGCCAGATCGGGTTCGAACAGGTAGCAGTGCGCGCCGCGGGCCCGGAACGCGGCGGTGAACCAGCCGCCCCCGCCGCCGACGTCTACCACCGTCCGGCCATCGAGTTCGTGGTGCTCGGCGACCTGTCGCACGGCATCCTCGGCGAGGCTCGCGTAGAACTTCTCCGGGTGGGCCTGCTCGGCCAGGAACAAGCGGAACAGCCTGACCGACCGGAGCAGGCCGGAGCGGGTCGCCTGGTCGACGCGGCGGCGGCGAATCGGCGCCAGCAGGCTCATGCGAGTCCTCGAGTGTCGTGCACGGTCGCTGCTCGGCAGCGTGATCGTCGTCTACGTATGTTATTGCGCGGTAAACGAGGAGCACCGGGTTAGCGTGGTATTCCAGGAGCCTTGACTACCAGCAAGTAACCACCGGATTATGTTGCCGTCCTTACCGAGGGATCACGACGTGGCCCGCTGCTGATGCGGATCCCTGACGCCAGTGGCCTGGAGCCGCGACATGAACGATGATCCAGGCGTTTCGCCTGCGGAGGCGAGCCTTTCGCCTGCGAAGCCGGGATCGGCCGTCCACGCGCAGCAGGAACCGCCCGGGTCGCGGCCCATGAGCATCCTGTTCGTCGCGTGGCGGGACCTCGCCAACCCGCGCGCCGGGGGGTCTGAGGTCCTGGTCGACCAGCTGGCGTCGGGCGTGTTCGCCCGCGGGAACCAGGTGACCCTCCTGTGCGGAGGACCGGTCGCCGAGCGACCGTACCGCGTGGCACGCAACGGCGGCACGTACTCCCAGTTCCTCCGCGCCCCCCTCGCCTACCTGCGGCACTTCAGGAACTACGACCTGATCGTCGAGGTCTGCAACGGGATGCCCTTCCTGGCGCCGCTCTGGTGCCGGCGCCCGGTGCTCTGCCTGGTGAACCACGCGCACACCGAGCTGTGGCCGATCCGCTTCCGCCCGCCGCTCTCCACCGCCGGCCTGCGCATCGAGAACTCGGTCATGCCCTGGGTGCACCGTAAGAACCTGTTCCTCACCGTGTCCCCGTCCACGGCGGAGGCGCTGCAGCAGATGGGGGTGGGCCAGGACCGGATCCGCCAGATCTGCAACGGCGTCGTGCGCCCCGACCCGCTAACGCCGCGGTCACCGGACCCGCTGTTCCTCTCGTTCGGCCGGCTCGCCGACTACAAGCGCCTCGACCTGCTGCTGCGGCTGTGGGACCGGGTGCGGCACGTGGTAGGAGGAAAGCTGGTGATCGCCGGGGACGGGCCGGAACGGGCGAGGCTCGAGGCGCTGGCCGGGCCCGGGGTGGTGTTCACCGGCCGGGTGTCCGAGCAGGACAAGCACCGGCTGATGTGCTCGGCGTGGCTGCTCGTGCACCCGGCGCTGATCGAGGGCTGGGGAATCGTGGTCGCCGAAGCCGCGATCCGCGGCACGCCCGTGGTCGCCTTCGACGTGCCGGGGCTGCGCGACTCGGTGGTGCACGGCCAGACCGGGATGCTCGTCCAGACCGAGGGCCAGTTCGCCTCGGAGTGGGCGTCGCTGACGATCGATCGGCGGCGGCGCGAGCAACTCGGCCAGGCGGCCCGCACCCGGGCGCTGCAGCTGCACTGGTCCGCGGCGGTGGAAGGCTTCGCCGGCGTGGCCGACGAGGCCATCAAGCGGAAGGAGCCGTCATGGGGGTGACGGCGCCCGGCAACCCGCTGCAGGAGTTCTACGAGAGCCCAGGCGTCCCGCTCTCGTCGGGTCCCGACCGGGCCCGGCGCCAGGCCCAGTTGCTCGCCGGGATGCTGCGCGGCCGCACCGACCCGGCGGTGATCGTCGACCTGGGCTGCGGCGACGGTTCAGCGCTCGCGGTCGTAGCCGGTCCCCACCCGGCGCACCGGTTCGTCGGGATCGACTGGTCCGGTGACGCCCTGCGGCGTGCGCAGGCGCTCGGCCTCACGGTGGTCCGCGCGGGCGTGACCGCGCCGGGCCTGCCGGTCGCGGACGGCGCCGCGGACGTGGTGATCATGAGCGAGCTGATCGAGCACCTGGTGGACCCCGACGCGGCGGTCGCCGAGGCCCGGCGGGTGCTCCGCGCAGATGGCTCGCTGCTGCTGTCCACACCGAACCTGGCCGCGTGGTACAACCGGGGGCTGCTCGCCCTCGGGATCCAGCCGGTCTTCTCCGAGGTGAGCCTGCGCGGGGTGTTCGGCAGGCCGGGCCGCGTGGTGGCCGGCCACCTGCGCCTGTTCACGCGCCGGGCGCTGACCGAGTTCCTGGCCGCCCAGGGATTCCGCTGCGTTACGGTAGCCGGGGCGCGGTACCACGACGTGCCGCGGCCGCTTGGCCCGCTCGACCGGGCCTTCTGCCGCTGGCCGTCCGCCGCGTCCATCCTGCTGGTGCACGCCCGGAAGGAATGATTCCGCCGATGGCGCAGGTTTCTGACACCGGAACCGACGCGGACAAGGCCCCTGCCCGCCGGCGTAGGCGCGGACTGGAGCTGGGCGGCTTGGTCATTGGGATCATCGCCGGGGTGAGCATCGCGCTTGGCTGGCTGATCCCAGCGCGGCACCACCCGTCTGGACCGGTCGCGCCGAGCACCCACCCGCCCGTATTGGTAAGCGTTCCAGCGGGGCAACCGAACCCTGCTACGCCGGACGAAGCGGGGCAACCGAACCCTGCTGCGCTGGACGGGGAGTGGATCGCCTATTCCGATCATTCCACCTGCGCCGACTGGGCCGGCGGCGACGGGGTCTCCGCCATCCGGCTGAACTCCGCACAGCTCGCCTGGTTCTTCTCCGATTCATTCATCGGCCCGGCCGGGCCTACCATCGGCTTCTCGCACCTGTCCGGGTTCGTGCACAACGCGGTGGTCGTCCAGACCACAACCGGGCGGGGCAGCACGTTCGTCACCATGACGGGCGGCGGAGCCTGTACCGGCCCCGGCGGTCCTGGCAACGCGGCCTCCGTGGTGGGGGCACAGCTGACGGTGCCCGTCGGGGAGTCCGCCCGGTACTGGGACGAGGACGGCATCGAGATCAGCGGGACGGTCGTCAAGTTCTACGACCATTACCTCGCCCGCCGCTTTCCGTTCGTCCCGGTGGGAACGGTGATCGCCACCTTCCCGGCCAGCCAGCTCAGCTCGGCCGGCCGCGGACACCAATACGGTGCAGTCGCCCAGCCGGACGTGGTCCCGCTGCCGTCTTACACCCCGCCGTCCGGCGGCTCCCCGATCCTGTGGGGCGCCGCCCTGCTGCGTGCCGGAAATACGGTGTACATCTACGGGACGCAGAGCCCGAACGTGCAGGTCCCGGGCAACCGGCTCTACCTGGCCCGGGTCCCGGCGTCGCAGCTGACCACGTTCTCCGCGTGGCGGTTCTACACGGGCGCCGGCGCGTGGGCGGCCGGACAGCACAATGCCGAGCCGGTGCAGCCGCCGGGCAGCGGCCTCAGCGTGTCGACCGGGTTCAGCGTGATCCAGGTGGGGCGCCGCTACTGGCTGATCCAGGGCGGGGTGACGCCTGGTGGACCTGATATCGACGCCTACCCGGCCAGCGCGCCGTGGGGCCCGTTCGACTTCGGCGCCGGAAGGCTGCTGTACCGCGACCCGACCATCGGGCTCTACGCCGCGGATGACTACCGCATCATGTACGAGGCGCGGGTCGAACCCGCGCTTTCCACCCGCGATGCGCTGGTGATCAGCTATAACGTCAACTCCGAGGCGGTGACCACCGGCTGCGTGCCGATGTCCGACTTCACCAATACGGTGACGCTGCCCCGGTTCATCGCCGTTCCGATGGCGGCATTCGGCGATGACCCGGGCGCGCCCGGCAACTCGGCGAGGAGCGGACCGCAGGACGATCCGCGGATCGTGGCGCGGAACCCGTCGCAATGGTTCGACGCTTGGGCTTATCCGGGCACCGGATGTCCGCCGGTGCCCGGCCTGGCGTCGGTGCAAGCCAGGCCAGGCACCGGTAAGGTCACGTTGAGCTGGCCCGATGCTGGCCTCAGCATCCACTACCGCGTCTACCTGCAAGGGCCGGGTGAGCCAGGCGGTATCCCCGTGGCCACCGCATACTCCGACGGCGCCACCATCACCGGGCTGCAGCCTGGCAAGTACCAGGCCAAGGTGGTGCCGGTCAACTTCAAAAAGAAGACCGGGCCGGCCGCCAGGGTAACGTTCACCGTCCCTTGACCTGGCTGCTGTACCCTCCAATGAAATCCCACCCAAAGGAGCAGTGTCGTGGTCCGGGTGATCATCGCCATCGTCGTCGGCCTGGCCATCGCGATCGGCGGGACCGTGCTGATCGTCAACCTGGTCTCGGGCAACGGCACGCCCAGCAACTCCTCGGTCTACAACTACGGCTCCCGCTGACCACCGCAGCCGGTGTCCAGAGTGACGGGCGGCTGTGGTCAGAAACCGGCCCAGCGGGGCGGGCGGCGTTCGGCGAAGGCGCGGACGCCCTCGCGGGCGTCGTCTGAGTCCAGCATCCGCTGGTAGGCAGGCAGGGCGCCGCTGCGCATGATCCGGTAGCCGTCGGCCACGCCGGTGCCCTCGGTCGCGCGCAGGACCTCCAGCGCGGCCGCGACGGACAGCGGGGCGGAGGCGCAGATCGCGCGGGCCAGCTCGAGGGCCGCCTGCATCAGGCGCTCGGCGCGGACGACCTGGTTCACCAGCCCCCAGCGGGCGGCCTCGGCGGCGCTGATCCGCCGCCCGGTGAGCAGGCACTCCAGGGCGATCGGGCGCGGCAGCCTGGACGGCAGGCGGAGCAGGCCGCCCGCGTCGGGGACCAGGCCGAGCCGCACCTCGGTGAGCGCGAACTCCGCGTGCTCGGCGGCCACCACCAGGTCGGCGGCGAGGACCAGCTCGAAACCCCCGCCGAGCGCCAGCCCGTTGACCGCGGCGATGACCGGCTTGCCGATGTCGAAGAACTCGGTGAGCCCCGCGAACCCGCCCGGGCCGTGGTCGGCCTCGATTTCCTCCCCTCCGGCGGCGGCCTTCAGGTCCCAGCCGGCGCTGAAGAACCGATCGCCGGACCCGGTCAGGACGGCGACGCGGAGCCCGGGTTCGCTGCGGAGCCGGTCGAAGGCGGCGTACAGGGCCCGGCTGGTCGGGACGTCGATCGCGTTGGCCTTCGGCCGGTCCAGGGTGATGACGAGGACCTGGCCGTCCGCCCGTACCTGGACATCCATGGTTCTCACGCTCCGTAGGGACGCAGCAGGGACCTGGCGATGATATGCCGCTGGATTTCGCTGGTGCCGTCCCAGATGCGCTCGACCCGGGCGTCGCGCCACCATCGTTCGGCTGGGAACTGCGACATCAGGCCCATGCCGCCGAAGATCTGCACCGCGGTGTCGGTTATCCGGCCGAGCATCTCCGACGCGTACAGCTTGGCCATCGCGGCGTCGGCGTCGGTCATCGTGCCCTCGTCGCACTTCGCGGCGGCCTTCAGGGTCAGCAGTTCGGCCGCTTCCAGCTGCGTGGCGCAGTCGGCGAGCTGGAAGCCGACGCCCTGGAAGCGCCCCACGGGCTGGCCGAACTGCTTGCGCGTCGCCGCCCACTCGGTGACCGCGTCCAGGACGCGGCGGGCGCGGCCGATGCTGGTCGACGCGACGGTCAGCCGGGTGGCGCCCAGCCACTGGCCCATCAGGTCGAAGCCGCGCCCCTCCTCGCCGAGCAGGTTGGCGGCCGGGACGCGGCAGTCGGTGAACGACAGCTCGCACTGGTGGTAGCCGCGGTTCGAGACGCAGGCCGAGCCGCGGGTCACGGTGAGGCCGGGGGAGTCCTTGTCGACCAGGAACGCGGTGATCTTCTTCTTCGCCTGGCCGTTCCTCGCGGTCTCGGTCCCGGTGGCGGCGAACAGGATGATGAAGTCGGCCACGTCGGCGTGGCTGATGAAGTGCTTGGTGCCGTTGACGACGTAGTCGTCTCCGTCCCTGGCCGCCGTCGTCGACATGGAGCGGATGTCGGAGCCGGAGCCCGGTTCGGTCATCGCGACGCAGTCGTGCCGCTCGCCGCGGATGGCCGGGATCAGGTAGCGCTTCCGCTGGTCTTCGTTGCACCCCTGCAGGATGTTGCTCGGCCGCTCGACCAGCATCTGCAGCGCGTAGCTGGCCCGGCCCAGCTCGCGTTCGACCAGGACCAGGGACACCGCGTCGAGCCCGCCGCCGCCCAGCTCGGCGGGCATGTTCGCGGCGTAAAGCCCCGCGGCGATCGCCTTCGCGCGGATCTGCCCGGCCAGCTCAGGCGGGACCTCGTCCAGGCGCTCCACCTCATCTTCGTGCGGGTAGAGTTCCTTCTCCACGAAGGCGCGGACGGTGTCCACGATGAGCCGCTGCTCTTCGGTGAGGGTGAAGTCCACTACGCCTCCCGGAGGTCGGGACGTGCGGGGGGGATACGGATGGTGCGCCCGACGTACTCCGGGACCGGCAGCGCGGCGTGCGCCGCGCTGATCTCGCGGAGCCTTCGGGCCATCGGCTCGGGGAAGGGCGCGGCCTGGCCCGCCCTCATGTCCACGTGCAGCAGCATCTGCTCGGCGGTGGCGATGAGGGCGCCCGTCGCGGCGTACATCTCGTGCACGATGTGCATCCGCTTCTCGTCGGTGCCCAGCACCTGGATCGTGAGGTCGAGGTGGTCACCCTCGCGCGCCTCGCGCAGGTTGCGCAGGTGGGTCTCCACCGTGTAAAGCGAGTGGCCGGCGTGGCGGTAGGCGTCGTCGATGCCGAACGTCCGGAAGAACGCATCCGAGCACTCGCCCATGATCAGCAAGTAGGCGGACTCGGTGAGGTGGTGGTTGTAGTCGGTCCACTCGGCCGCGACCGTCACCTCAGACAGCCTGAACGGGGCCGGGATGTCCATCAGGCGCCTGGTTCGCGCGGGGAGCGAGTGGTTGACTCCCTGACGATCAGGCGGGTGGCCACCACCTGGACCGTGCCCGCGGGCAGCACGCCTTCCAGGAGGCCGTGCAGGAGGGCCGCGAGACGCCGGCCCACTTCGTTCGGCCTGATGTCTAGCGCGGTGATGGCCGGGCGGCACGTGCGCAGGGCCGGGCTGTCGACGCAGGACGCCACCAGCAGGTCCTTGGGGACTCGCCGACCCTGGTCGGCCGCGGCCATCAGCGCCCCGATCGCGCCGCCATCGGTACCGCTGACCACGGCGTCGGGGCCCGGGTCCGCGCGCAGGGCGCGCGTGGCCGCGTCGCGGACCTGCTCCGGCGAGGCGGGGAAAGGGACGCCGTAGATGAGCGATCCCCGGCCGCCCGCGGTGCACCAGGCCTGGTAGGCGGTGCGCAGCTCCATGCCCCAGGCGGTCTCGGGACCCGGCGCGATCAGGGCGACGCGGCGCGCTCCCTGCGCGGCCAGGTGATCGAGCAGTTCGGTCATCGTGGATCGGTACTCGCCCTCGACCCGCCCGGCGTGGTCCGCCCCGGGCGTCAGGTCTCGCTCGCACGTCACCACCGGGATGCCGAGGCGGGAGAACGCCCGGACCAGCGGGTCACCCGCCACCGGGTCGACGGCCGCCACCCCGTCGAGGGGGAACGCGGTCACCCGGGACGGGTCCGGGCACTGCGGGATCAGGGTGAGGGCCAGCCCGTGAGCGAGCGCCTCGCTGGCCGCCCCGGAGGCCAGGTCCAGGTAGTAGGCGAACGAGCCGGCGTCGTCCGGTAGGTACAGCCCGATGCAGCCGACGCGCTGCCCGCGCAGCGACCGCGCCGCCGGGTTGGCCCGGTAGCCCAGGCGCCCGGCCACGGCGGCCACGCGCCCCCTGGTCTCCGCCGGGAGCCGGCCGTTCCCGCTCAGCGCGTCGGACACCGTCGTGGTCGAGACGCCGGCGGCCCGAGCCACGTCGCGGATCGTCACGCGGCGACCGGTCACCATCCGCCCATGCTAACCCGGCCTCCGCGCGCCCCAGATGACCGGTTCCACGTGATCAGCGGGTCAGGCGAACCCGGAGGAATCCGTGGCTACTCCTACGGGAGCGACCCGTTGACGGTGCGCGGAGATCGCTGTTACCGTTTGTGCAGAAACGTTTCTGCACGTCATTGGTGGGCTCGATGAGCGATACCACGGCAGACCTGGCCTTCGTCGGCGGGAAGATACGGACGCCTGCGCACCCATCTGGCTTCGTGCAGGCCCTAGCCGTCCGCGGCGGGGTGATCCAGGCGCTGGGCACCGACGACGAGATCAGGGACCTGACCGGTACGGGCACCCGCATCGTCGACCTTCACGGCAGGCTCGCGCTGCCGGCCTTCGGCGACGCGCACGTGCACCCGGTCGGCGGTGGCCTGGAGAGCCTGCGCTGCAACCTGCTCGGGCTGCGGACCAGGCACGAGTACCTGGACGTCATCTCCGGGTACTGCGCCACCCTGCCCCAGGACGCCTGGGTGCTCGGCGGCGGCTGGACCATGTCCGCCTTCCCCGGCGGCACGCCGACGGCGGCCGACCTGGACACGGTCACCGCCGGCCGGCCGGCGTTCCTGCCGAACCGGGACCACCACAGCGCCTGGGTGAACACCGCGGCGCTCACCCTGGCCGGGGTCGGCGAGGTACTCCGGACCCGGAAGACGGCCGCATCGAGCGCGACCAGGCCGGCCGTCCCACCGGCGCGCTGCACGACGGGGCCATGCGCCTGGTCGCGGCCCACGTGCCGCCCGCCTCGGCGGCCGAGCTCACCGAGGGCCTCCTCGCCGCCCAGGCCTACCTGCACTCGCTGGGCATCACGCGGTGGCAGGACGCCTGCGTCGGGACGGCCGGCGAACTCGGCATCCCCGACGGCTTCGACGTCTACTGCCGCGCCGCCGCCGACGGGCTGCTCACCTGCCACGCGGTCGGGGCGCTGTGGTGGGATCGCGCCCGGGGTCTGGACCAGATCGACGATATTCTGGCGCGGCGCGAGCGAGCCGGAGCCGCTGGTGATCGGTTCCGGGCGACCACGGTCAAGTTGATGGTCGACGGGGTATGCGAGACGTTCACCGCGGCCATGTCCGCGCCGTACCTCGACGACAATGGGCGCTCGTCCGGCCACAGCGGGAACCTGTTCATCGAGCCCGAGGTGCTGGCGGAGGCGGCCAGGCGCCTGGCCGCGGAGGGATTCCAGCTTCACTTCCACGCCATCGGCGACCGCGCGGTCGCCGTCGCCCTGGACGCGCTCGAGGCGCTCCCGCCCGAACAGCGCCGGGCCGCCCGCCACCACCTGGCGCACCTGCAGTTCATCGCCCCGCAGGACATGGGGCGGTTCAAGGCGCTCGACGCGGTGGCCAACTTCCAGCCGCTGTGGGCCAGCTCGGACGCGCAGATGACCGAGCTGACCCTGCCCTTCGTCGGGGCCGAACGCGCGGCCTGGCAGTACCAGATCGGCTCGCTGGCCCGCGGGGGCACGCGGATCGCGTTCGGCAGCGACTGGCCGGTATCCAGCGCCGATCCGCTCCAGGAGATCCACGTCGCGGTGAACCGGGTCCTGTCCGAGCGCCTCGGCCACCGCGGCGAACCCGAATGCGAGGACCCGTTCCTGCCCGACCAGGCGATCACCGTCCAGGCGGCGATCCACGCCTTCACCCGCGGGGTCGCCTGGGTGAATCACTCCGAAGACGTGGCGGGCACGCTGCTGCCCGGCATGCAGGCCGACCTGGCCGTGCTCGACCAGGACCTGTTCGCCATCCCGGCCCGGGACATCGGGAGCACCTCGGTCGTCATGACGGCGGCCAACGGAAAGGTGGTATTCGGCGATGAGTGACACCACGAAAGCCACGAGCCCCAGGCCGGTCGCGGAGCTGCCCGCGAACACCATCGGGCTGTTCAGCACGACCTCGAGCAGCCTAGCGAACATCGCCCCGGCGCTCAGCGTGTACCTGACCATCCCCGCGATCGTGATCGCGATGGGCTCCTTGGCGCCGTGGGCGTTCGCCATCGCCGCCGTAGCGATCCTCGCGACCGGCAACAGCCTGATCCAGTTCGCTCGCCGGATGCCGAGTGCGGGCGGGTTTATCAGCTACATCACCCGCGCCGCCACGGGCCAGGCGGGTACCGGCGGCCGCACCGGGAAGTTCCTCGGCGCGATGACGTTCTACCTGATCCTGCTGATCTACCCGATCTCGGTCGGGAGCGTGGTCGTGTTCGTCGGCTCGTGGAGCGTCGGGTACGCGGGCTGGTCGCCTGGTACGTGGATCTGGGTCACGCTGGGCGCCATGGCGGTCGGGGTCCCGGTCCTGCTGCGCGGCACCGGCATCTCGATCAAGACCGCCTTCATCTTGTTCCTCACCGAGGCGGTCGCGCTGCTCCTGCTCTCCGTCATCGTCCTGGTCAGGGCGCACGCGGCGTTCAGCGCCCCGTTCCACGCGGTCGGCGGGTCTCCCGGCGGGTTCGCCGGAATCGGGGGCCTTACCTTCGGGCTCGCGGTGTTCAGCTACGTGGGCTGGGAGAATTCGGCCCCGCTGGCCGAGGAGTCAAGGAACCCGCGCCGGATCGTGCCACAAACGGTCGTGATTAGCATCCTCATCACGATGGTGGTGTTCGTGGTCTCCTGCTACGCCCTGATCGTCGGGTTCGCCGGCTGGCAAGGCAGCGCGGCCGGGGTGAAGACCATTGGCACCCTGGCCGCCCCCTACCTGACCCTGGCCAGCCATTACGCGCCGTGGCTGCACTTCATCATGTTCCTGATCGGCGTGACGAGCTCGCTGTCCTGCTACCTGGCCGCGGGCCTGCCCGGGACCCGGTACATCTTCCACGGCGCCCGCGCGGGCCTGCTGCCCACCTCGCTGTCGCGGGTATCCACGCGGACCGGCGTTCCGTTCCCGTCCGTCATCGTGTATGTGGGGCTGATGGCTGTGGCGACCGTGATCCTCGATCTCATCCTGCACAACGCGGTCACGATCGCGACCGACGAGGCCGGCATCTCGACGGTGCCGCTGCTGGTCATCTACGGCGCCACGTGCGTGCTGGTGCCGGTGTTCGTGTGGCGGGTGGACCGGGCGCACTTCTCGTGGCTGTGGCACATCCTGTTCCCGCTGATCGGCGTCGGCGTGGTGGGATATGGCGTCTGGGAGTCCATCAACCCGGGCCAGGCGCCGCCCGCGAACCACTACTGGATCTTCGTCCTGATCTACCTGGTCGTCGGCGCCGCGGGTGGCTTCGTCGCGCTGCGGAGGGGCGGACCGACCACCGCGGTGCTCACCCGCGGCCTGGCCGAGGACACCGCCACGGGTAAATAGCGGATTGTGCTCCTCTCTCCGTCCGAGCGGGACCGGCTCCTGCTCTTTACCGCCGCGGAACTGGCTAGGGCCAGACGCGGGCGCGGGCTGCGCCTGAACATCGTGGAGGCGACGGCGCTGGTCGCCGACGCCATCTGCGAGGCAGCCCGCGACGGCCGACGGCTGGCCGAGGCGATCGAGGCGGGCCGCGACGTGCTGACCCCGGAAGACCTGCTGCCCGGCGTCGTCCGCGCCGTCCCCGAGGTCAGGGTGGAGGCCGTCTTCGACGACGGCACCCGCCTGGCCGTGGTCCGCGACCCATTCCGCGCCAGGGAACAGGGTGCGCCCGCTGAGGCGGCGGTTCCGGCCACGGAAGACCCGGTGGGGGATGGCCGCTCGGACGCGGCGGGGCAGGCCGTGGTCGAGGTGACCAATACCGCCGCGGTGCCGATCGGCGTTACGAGCCACTTCCACTTCTTCGAGGCCAACCCCCGGTTGCGGTTCGACCGGGCCGCCGCGTACGGGATGCACCTGGCCATCCCGGCGGGCTCGGCGGTGCGTTTCGAGCCCGGCGCGACGCGGCAGGTGGCGCTCGTGCCGATCGGCGGGCGCCGCGTGATCATCGGCTTCGCCGGCCTGGTCGACGGGCCCCTGGACGCGCCCGGCGCCAGGGAGCAGGCGCTCGAACGGGCCAGGGCCTGCGGGTACGCCGACTCGGGGCCGGGCCAGGCATCCCTGGAGGGGCAGCCGTGAGCGACAGAGGGCCGACCGCGGGGACCCTGATCGAGCTGGCGGACACCGGGCTGGTGATCCGGGTCGAGGCGGACGCGCAGCGGCCTGGCGATGAGTTCCGCACCGGCTTCGGGCGCACGGCGCGGGACGGGATCCACCTGCGCGCGGCGACAGCGTTCGCAGACGTGCGACATCGTGGTATCCAACGTGACGCTGCTCGACCCGGTGCTCGGCATCCGGACCACGTTCGATCGGCGTGCGGGAAGGGCGGGTCAGCGCGATCGGGCGGGCGGGCAACCCCGACACGCTGGACGGGGTCGACGTCGTTGTGGGCACGGGCACCACGATCATCCCCGGCGACGGCCTGATCGCGACGCCGGGCGCGGTCGACACCCACGTGCACCTGCTGTCCCCGCGGGTGCTCGAGGCCGCGCTGGCCTCGGGCGTGACGACCGTGATCGGCCAGGAAATAGGGCCGGTCTGGGGCGTCGGGCTGAACTCGCCGTGGCTGCTGCGCCGCGCCTTCGCCGCCTTCGACGCGTGGCCGGTGAACATCGGCTTCCTCGCCCGCGGCTCCTCGTCCCGTCCCGGGCCGCTGGTGGAAGGGCTGGCCGAAGGCGGGGCGTGCGGCTTCAAGGTGCACGAGGACCTCGGTGCCCACCCCCGCTGCCTGGACACCGCGCTGACGGTCGCCGAGGAATACGACGTGCAGGTCGCGCTGCACACCGACGGGCTGAACGAGGCCGGCGGCGTGGACGACACGCTCGCGGTGGCGGGCGGGCGCGTCTTCCACGCCTTCCACGTGGAAGGCTGCGGCGGCGGCCACGCGCCGAACGTCCTCGAACTGGCCGGCCGCCGGGACGTGATCACGTCGTCGACCAACCCCACCCTGCCGTTCGGGCGGGATGCGCTCGCCGAGCACTTCGACATGGTCGCGCTCGTGCACGGCCTGGACCCCTCGCGTCCCGGCGACGCCGAGCTGGCCAGGGACAGGATCCGGGCCGGGACGATGGCGGCCGAGGGGGTGCTCCATGACCTCGGCGTCATCCCGATCACGTCGTCAGACGCGCAGGGCATGGGCCGGGCCGGTGAGACGATCCGCCGCACCTTCGCCCTGGCGGTCACGATGAAGGCCGCCGCCGACCGCCGATCCGGCGCTCCCGGCACGGCCTCGTCGGCCCGCGAGCCCGGCGACGACAACGAGCGCGTGCTCCGCTACCTCGCCAAGCTGACCATCAACCCCGCCGTCGCGCACGGGCTGGCCCGCGAGGTGGGCTCGCTCGAGCTGGGTAAGCTCGCCGACATCGTGCTGTGGGATCCGGCGTTCTTCGCCGCCAAGCCGGCGCTCGTCCTCAAGGCGGGCGTGCCCGCCTGGGGCGCCACCGGTGACCCCAACGCGGCGATCGACACCGCCGAGCCGCTGGTTCTGGGCCCCCAGTTCGGCGGCTGCGGTGCCACCCCCGCCGAGATCTCCGTCACGTTCGTAGCCCAGGCCTTTATTTCCGCGGGCGCCTTGCTGCCCGGCGTCCGTCGCCGCGTCCCCGTCCGCGGGACACGGCGTGTCAACGGCGCCTCGATGACGCGCCACGGTAGGCTCGGCCAGGTCCGGGTCGATCCCCGCACCGGTCGCACTACCCTCGACGACGAACTCCTTGCCACCCCGCCCGCCGAATCCGTCCCACTCAGCCGCCTGTTCTTCCTGTAGTCACCGCAGGTTCGGGCGTTAGTAACCTTGCTTCACCGCTGCCTCGGCGTTACCGGCAGCCACACCTCGTCCGTATCCAGAACCAACAGATTCGCGGCTTGGTCTTATCCCGAACCAAGAGATTCGCGGCTTGGCCTTGAGCCGGCGGAACATGAGTCGCTACCTTGGATGCGGGGGCTTGGGTATGAGCGAGCTTGCCACTTCGAGCGGGCTTGGGTATGAGCGAGCTTGCCAGTTGACGTCACGAGCGCTGCACGGCTGCCGCACCCGCCGGGCGACCTGGTGACCGGTGTTCCCGCGTGGAGGAATCATGGCCCCACATGCTTCATCAGCTTTGACGATGTCCCTGGCCTCGGAACTTGAGCCGCTTCCGGTGAGTCCTCGCCTGGAGCCGGCGGACTCGTCGACGCCCTGGCCGGGCGATGCTCACCGCCGTCCGTTGGACGTAGCGCAGTGCTCTATGTGCGGCATCGCGCTTCCGCTGGGCCTGCTCGTACCCGATGGCGGCAGCGCGTGCGCCGACGTCCGCTGGTACTGCAAGGACGCTAGGGGGTGCACGGAACGCTGGACCACCCGTCCGCCGAGCCGTGCCTACCTGTCGGCAGTTCCCAGCCGCACCTTCGCTAGTGCCCCGGAACCAGCACCGGCTGAAGCGTCAGCAGAGCAGCCGGTCGGCCTGCCAGAACAGACACAGTCCGTCATGTAACTAACCCCGCCATCGCGCCTGGTCTGTCGGGCTAGCGTCGCCGCAGCCCGGTTCCAGGCGGGCCCATCGCAGGTACGGGCCGAGCAAAGTTGAGATCCGCCAGGGACAGCCTGTCGCGGGCGGTCTTGGCCTGGTGCCGGCATAGGTGGGTCGGCGACAAAGGGGCGGCCGTGTTCAGCCGGGCTCAGTCAACCGGAGCGAGGCGGCCGAGGATTAATGGACGGCCGGAGCGGTAACTTCCCTCGCAGGGCCAGCTCGCCCGCAGGGCTCCCCGATCAGGGATGTGGCTGGCCCGCATCCCTCGGAGGGCTAGTCGCCCGCGGCGGGCCGTGGCTGCGGATGATCCTGCCCGAGGGGCTGCGGGCTTGGCTGGTGCCGTCCGGGTGGACGGTCAGCTGCCAGCCGAGCTGGTGCAGCAGGACGTGGTGGTGCCAGTGGCAGCCGCCTTTGAGGTTGACCAGGCTGGTGGGGCCGCCGTCGGCGCGGTGGATGACGTGGTGCGGTTCGCACGCCGAGGCTGGCTGGTCGCAGCCGCCGGGGTACCCGCAGCCCTGGTCGCGCAGCGCGACCAGCCGGCGCAGGTGGACGGGGATGTCGTCGGTCTGCCCGACATCCAAGGGCAGGGATGGTCCGTTCAGGCCCTTGCCGAGCAGGGTGCGGCGGAGGAAGGAGGCGACCCCGCCGGGGCCGGAGACGATCTGGATGACGGCGGCCAGGATCTGGTGCTCGAGCATGGCCAGCACCTGCGCGGTGGTCCCGGCACCCGGCCCGGCGTCGCCGGTGGCGTCCTGGCCCGGCCCGGCCGGCCCCGCGGCAGCGCCGGGGTCCGGGCCGTCCGGCGGGCCCGCGCTGGCCCCGGCAGCCGCGCCGTCCGGCGGGCCGGTGCCTGCGGCGTCGCCGCGGTGGGCGTGGCCGCGGATCCGGTCGTATTGCACGCACACGGTGATCAGCTGCTCGATCGCGCCGGGGTCCAGGTCGCCGACCACCACGGGGATGATCATCGCGTCGTGCGCGGCGGCCCGGGCCGCGTCGCCGTCCAGCCAGGCGCCGCCGTCGCTGGGACCGACGCTGGCGGCCGCCCGGGCCGCGGCCCACCGGGCCCGGTACGCCGCGATCCACCGGTCCTGCAGCACCGAGTCCTTATCCATCTCGACCAGGTCGGGCAGGCCGATGTGCACCAGGGCCCTGGTGGGCTGCCCGGCCCGGGCCGGCACCAGGTTGGCGGCCAGCAGCCGCTTCATCGCCTCCTTCAGCGCATCGTGGTAGCGCTGGGGCCGGGTGCGCAGGTCCCCCGGCTGCGGGGCAGACAGCGCGTCCAGCACCGCGGTCACCATCGCGGCGCATTCGGGGGTGAGGTCGCCGCGCAGCAGCCCGGCCCCGTCGATCGTCATGTCCAGGGACAGGCCGCGGTCCAGGTGCGGGTCCGGGCCGTCCGGGTCCGGCGGGGCGGTGTGCGACCGGATCTCGGCGTAGATCGCGGCCAGCTCCCGCAGCCGCGCCCCGGCCCGCGCCGCCATGACCAAGATCTCCTCGGCCTTGGGCCGGAACTCCCCGGGGAGGTCCCGGGTCCACCGGGCCAGCTGCAGCGCCAGCGACGTGGGGATCACCTTGTCCCGCAGCCCGGCCCGCAGCACCGCATGGTCCCGGGCCAGCCCGCGCAGCGCCAGGTACTCCCCGGCCTGCCCCTTGGTCACGCCCAGCACGTTGACCGCCCAGGCGCGCAGCGTCCGCTGCCCGTCGGCCAGGTGCCCGTCCGTGGCGTCGAACGCGGCCAGCAGCCCGCTGCGCGCCGCGGCCAGCACCGCGTCCAGGCGCTCCATCCCGGCCAGGCTGTCCCCCAGCACGACGGTGGGCAGCTCGGCCGCGTCCAGGTCGGCCAGCAGCCCCGCGGTGGACTCCAGGATGTCCAGCAGCTCGCCGGCGCTGGCCGGGCTTGTCCCCGTGCTCATGTCTTGTCTCACCTCCCCCAGGCGACTCTTAGGTAGTGAGTGTGACTAGCCTGACTATCTTTCCGCGTATCTCCGGTATTGTTTTCTAAAACTAATCTAGCAGACCCCCTCCGACATTTCTGCGACCGACACGCTGAAATATTCGAGTTTCCTGGTGCAGCTGGTAGACAGTCTACAAATTACGGCGCAGAAATGGCGCCCGGGGAGCGGTCCGCCACCGAGACCAGCGTCTTGGCCCCCGGCGCTCCGGTCAGTCGGCCGAGCTGGCGTTCCGCTTAATGAGAGGCGGCCGGATCGCGGCGCACAGCGGGTTTCCCTCTCGCGGCCCGTGCCCGACTACGATTACGGCTCCGGCGGCCGGAGCGCCTTCTGCGCATGCATCTAGCGCCCTTCCGCGACCGTGAAGGCGACCTGGGCACTGCAACGGCCGAGATCCCGCTTGGTTGACAGTATGGGCGCTCGCGTCGTGGACCTGTACTCGTTCAAGCCCCAGGCCTCATGCAGGCCGCGGCCCGCTCAGCCACCACGGCCTAGTCCTGCCGGAAGACAGGTCCTCAGCTCGATGGGGGCTCGAGTACGTCGGTGCCGCCTTCTTCCGGCCCCAGTACGTCCGTGCCACCCTCTTCCGGCCCGAGTATGTCCGTGCCGCCGGCCTCCGGCCCGAGTACGTCCGTGCCACCGGCCTCTGGCCCGAGTATGTCGGTGCCGCCCTCTTCCGGACCGAGTATGTCGCTGGTTTCGCTCGCCACCGTGACCTCCTTCGCCGATTCTCACGCCTAGTCTTGAGCATTTGCCGCGGCCCCGCTACCGCTGCTTGGTTACGGCTCGGGCTCAGGTGGTGTCGCGGACGCCGTACGAGCGGAGCAGTTCGGCGGCGTCGGCGCTGGGAGGCTGGTCACGCCGACGGGCTGCGGAAGTAGTGGCCCTTGTCGAGGTCGTCGAGGAGCCCGGGCTGGACCGGCTGCCACCCCATCAGCTCGCGGGTCAGCGCGCTCGAGGCCGGGAGGTCGGCAGCGAGCAGTCCGGCCAGCCAGCCGAAGTGCCCGTTCGCGTCCTCGGGGGAGATGGCGGTCACCGGGACATCGAGGTGCCGGCCGATCACCTCGGCGATGGCGCGGATCGGCACGCCCTCGTCGGCGATCGCGTGCAGCACCGATCCCGCCGGGGCCTTCTCCAGCGCCAGCCGGAACAGGTGCGCGGCGTCGATCCGGTGCACCGCGGGCCAGCGGTTGGACCCGTCGCCGAGGTAGCCGGAGACGCCCTTGTCGCGGGCGATGGCGACCAGCATCGCCGCGAACCAGGGGTCTCCCTCGCCGTGCACGGACGAGGGGAGCCGCACGGCGGAGGAGCGGACGCGGCGGGCAGCAAGGGAGAGCGCCCGCTGCGCGGTGACGAGCCGGGTATTCGGAATGCCGCCCGGACCCGTCGCGTCGGGGTCGGTGACCGATCCGTCCGCCTCGGTCGTCACGCGCCCCGAAGTCGGCGGGAGGGTGGCGGCGATGACGAACGGCCGGTCAGAACCGGCCAGGACCTCGCCGAACACCTCCACGGCGCGGCGATCCGAGTCGGCCGCGCCCTGCATGTCCCCGGAGAAGGCGATGTCGTGCCTGAACGCCAGGTGGACCACGCCGTCCGACGCGGCCGCCGCAGCCCGCAGGATGTCCAGGTCGTCGAGAGTGCCGCGTACCACCTGCGCCCCGGCCGCGGTGAGGGAGGCGGCCGAGGCCTCCGACCGGGCCAGCCCGGTGACCTGATGGCCCGCGCCGATGAGCTCGGGAACGACGGCGGAGCCGATCCAGCCGGACGCGCCGGTGACGAATACGCGCATGAGAAGAACCTCCTGGTCGCCGATCGTCCCGCGGAACCCGCGAGGACGATACGATGTCAGTTACTGTCATCAGCCTAGCATGTGATGTCAGCAACTGTCATCACCTATCATCTGAGTATGGTGCGATGGGAGCCAGACGCGCGCGGCCGGCTTGAGCGGGCGGCCATGGAGCTCTACCTCGAGCGAGGGTTCGAGCAGACCACGGTGACGCAGATCGCCGAGCGGGCCGGGCTCACCCAGCGGACCTTCTTCCGGCACTTCGCCGACAAGCGCGAGGTCCTGTTCGCGGGCGCGGGCCACCTCCAGGAGCTTCTGGTCACGACCCTCGCCGGCGCCCCGGAGTCCGCGGCGCCGATCGACGCGGTGGCCATGGCCCTCGAAGCGGTCAGCGCCATGTTCACCGAGCGCCGCGACTACGCCCGGCAGCGCCAGGCCGTCATCGCCGCGAACCCCGAGCTACACGAGCGCGAGCTGATCAAGTTCGCGTCACTGTCCGCCGCGCTGGCCGACGCGCTGCGCGCGCGCGGCGTCACCGACCCGACCGCGAGCCTGGCGGCCGAGGCCGGGATCGCCGTCTTCAGGATCGCGTTCAACCGCTGGTGCGGTCGCGCCGGCGAGGCAGACCTGGCCCAACTCATCCGGGAGTCGTTCGGCGACCTCAAGGCCGTGACCGCGGGCAAATGACCGGGCTCGGCTGAGACCGTAGCCAGATAACTGGGCGAGATACAACCGTTCGTTCGGCAGAAAAGTCTCTTATACCGAACGGCGGTGGTTCCTCCCTCGCGCCCGCGGTACCCGGCCGCGGTCACCCTCTTCCATCCGCCCGTGACTTGTAGTGATAATCGATAGCCAGCCCGCGACGCGAGCCGGCCAGGGGGATAGAGGTGTCGTCATGCCCGAGCCAGCCCGCGGCGGTCAGCGCTATATGCCCGGGCTCGACGGGCTGCGCGCCGTGGCCGTGCTCGCCGTCATCGCCTACCACCTGCAACTGCCGTTCGCGCAGGGCGGCCTGCTTGGTGTCGGGGTGTTCTTCACGCTCAGCGGTTACCTGATCACCGACCTGCTGCTCGGCCAGCGTGCGGTGTCGGGCCAGCTCAAGCTGGCCGAGTTCTGGCTTCGCCGCGCCCGGCGCCTGCTGCCTGCGCTGTTCGTGATGCTCGCCGTGGTGGCGGTCTGGGTCGCCCTGCTGGACCGGGCGCAGCTGCCGGGGCTGCGGCCCGCCATGGCCGCCGCGGCCGGCTACGTGAGCAACTGGTGGCTGATCGCCCAGCACAGCTCGTACTTCGCCCGCTTCGGCCCGCCGTCGGCCCTGGGCCACCTGTGGTCGCTGGCGGTGGAGGAGCAGTTCTACCTGATCTGGCCGTGGCTGCTGCTGCTCGGCCTGCGCGCGGCGCCCTGTCGCGGCGGCCGGTACTGGCTCGCCGGCGTGACGCTGGCGCTCGCGGCCGCCTCCGCGGTCGAGATGGCCCTGCTCTACCACCCCGGGTACGACCCGACCCGCGTCTACGACGGCACCGATACCCGCGCGTTCGCGCTGATGATCGGCGCGGCGCTGGCGTTCGTGTGGCCGAGCCTGCAGCTGCGGGCGGACATCGGATCGCGCGGCCGCTGGCTGCTTGACGGCGCCGGGGCCGCAGGGCTGGTCCTCATCCTGCTGCTGGTCTGGCGGACCGGTCAGTACTCCCCGTTCCTGTACCGCGGCGGGATGGTGGTGCTGTCGGCGGGCACGGCGGCGGTCGTCGCCGCGTGCGCCTCGCCGGCGGCCCGGATCGGCCGGGTGCTCGGCTGGGGGCCGCTGCGCTGGCTCGGGGTCCGCTCCTACGGCATCTACCTGTGGCACTACCCGATCATCGTGCTGACCACCCCGGCCAACGGCAGCGAGAGCGTGGCCCGCGGGGCGGCGCAGCTGGCGGCGAGCGTCACCGTCGCGGCCCTGTCCTGGCACTTCATCGAGGAGCCGGTCCGGCACGGGGCGATCGGCCGGCTCTGGGCGCGCCTGCGCGCAGGCGGCTGGCGGGCCGTCCAGGGCCAGGGCTGGACCGCGCTCAGCGTGACCACGGCCGCCGCGGTGGTCGCCGTCTGCGGGCTGGTCGGCGTGGTGCCCGCCGTGTCGTCGGGCACGCCGACCGAATCGGCTGCCAGCGCGAGCTCGCTGCTGGGCGCGTCGGCCGACCAGGGCGTGGACGCCGCCCCTTCCGGCCAGGGCAGCCTGCTGCCCGCGCCGGGCGGCTCGGGCCCGGCCAGCCGCCGGCGGCGAAGGGCTCCGGTGCGCCGCTGCAGACGTCGTGCCGTTCGGTCGTGCACATCGGGGACTCGACCTCCGACGGCCTGGTCCTGCCCGACTACCAGCCCGATCCCGCCCTGCGGATCGCGGCGCAGTACCAGCGGGTGGGCGTCACCCGGTTCATCCCCGAGGTCTCCGGGGCCCGGTCGATCGTGGAGACCTGGCACGGTTTCCCCAACGGCTACACCGTCGCGCAGCAGCTGATCGCGGACGGGTACCACGGCTGCTGGGTCATCGCGCTGGGCACCAACGACGCCGCGGACGTGGCGGTGGGCTCGAACGTCGGCCTGGCCGCCCGGATCCAGCGGATGATGTCGCTGATCGGCGACCAGCCGGTCATGTGGGTCAACGTCATCTCCCTGCTCGCGTCCGGTCCGTACGCGAACGGCAACATGCAGCAGTGGGACCGGGACCTGCTGCAAGCCTGCCCGAGCTACCCGAACATGCGGGTCTACGACTGGGCCGCGGTCGCCAAGCCGAGCTGGTTCATCCCGGACGGCATCCACTACACCCCGCAGGGCTACGCCGAGCGCGCCCGCCTGATCGCCGACGCGCTGGCCCACGCCTTTCCCGAGACTCAGCCGGTACTCCCTGACCTGCGGATGCTGTCTCCCGAGGTGACCGGCGCGGCGGTCCCCCCGCCGCCGAGCTGCCTGGTGCACTGACGCCCGAAGCCGCGGGCTCACTCGAAACCGGACGTGTCTCCTGCCCCGCGGCGCACGATCTCGGGCTCACCTTGCGAGAAGTCGATCACCGTGGTCGGGTCGGTGCCGCAGTCGCCGGAGTCGATGACCGCGTCCAGGGCGTCGTCGAGCTGCTCGGCGATCTCCCACCCCTGGGTCATGGGCTCGTCCTGGTCGGGCAGCAGCAGGGTGCTCGAGACGAGCGGCTCGCCGAGCTCGGCGAGCAGTGCCTGGGCCACCACGTGGCGCGGGATCCGCACCCCGACGGTCTTCTTCCTGGGGTGCTGCAAGATCCGCGGCACCTCCTTGGCCGCGGGCAGGATGAAGGTGTAGCTGCCGGGGGTCGCCGCCTTGATGGCGCGGAACACCGCGTTGTCCACGTACGCGAACTGGCCGAGCTGGGCGAAGTCCTGGCACACCAGCGTGAGGTGGTGCCGGTCGTCGAGGCCGCGGATCGCCCTGATCCTGGCCATGCCGTCCCGGTTGCCGAGCTGGCACCCGAGCGCGTAGCAGGAGTCCGTGGGGTAGGCGATCACGCCGCCCGCGCGCACGATGTCGGCAATCTGGGCGATCGCGCGCCGCTGCGGGTTGGCCGGATGGATGTCGAAGTACCTGGCCACGCGACGAGCTTATGGGGTCACGGGCCGGCCGGTGATCCACGGGGCCGGCGGCAGGACTTCTACGCGCCGCCACCCGGCCCGGCGAGCCCGGCCTCGATCGCGTAAAGCACCGCCTGAGCTCGGCTCCGTGCGCCGATCTTCGCGAAGATGCGGTTCACGTGCGTCTTGACCGTCGCCTGGCTGAGCACGAGCCGTTCGCCGATCTCTCGGTTCGACAAGCCCGCGGCGATGAGCCCGAGCACTTCGGCCTCTCGCGGGGTGAGGTTGTCGGGGAGCCCGGGGGAGGGGCGGGCCGGCTCACCATCGTCGCCGTCGCCGAGCGCGCTGACGAGGCGTGCTTGTACCACCGGGTCCAGCCACGTCTGCCCGCGGTGGACCGCCCGGATGGCGGCCTCGATCTCCTCGGCGCTCGCGTCCTTGGTGAGGTAGCCGGCCGCGCCCGCCCGCAGGGCGGGGAAGATCGATGCGTCGTCGGCGTACGTGGTGAGCACGATGACCCGCGCGGCACTGCGCCCGGCAATGGCCCGGGTGGCCGCCACGCCGTCCAGCTCCGGCATGCGCAGGTCCATGAGCACGACGTCGGGCGCAAGCTCGTCAACCAGGGCGACCGCCGCCGCCCCGTCCGGCGCGGCGCCCACGACCTCGATGCCCTCGCAGAGCCCGACGAGCACGGCGAGCCCGTCGCGCACGACCCGCTGGTCGTCAGCGATCAGCACGCGCAGGGCCGCCACGTCCGTCATGCCGGCACGCTCACCACGACCGACCATCCCGTCCCCGACGGCCCGGCGACCAGATCACCGCCGAGCCGCTTGATCCGCTCGCGTACGCCCGCCAGCCCCCAGCCGCTTCCCGTGGTGGCGAGCGCGCTGCGCTGTCCGCCGTGGTCGGTCACGGTGAGGCGGACCTGCCCCGCGCCAAAGGAGAGTTCGACGCGCGCGCTGGCCCCCGCGGCGTGCCGCGCGACGTTCGTGAGCGCCTCGCCGGCCACCCGGTAAAGGGCGAGGCCGACGTCGGGGGGCACAGGGCGCGGTCCGCCCTCGACGGCGTAGGTCACCGCGAGGTTGAAGCCCCGGCGGAAGTGCTCGACGAGCTCGGGAAGCTGGTCCACGCCGAGCCGGTCATCGCGGCGGAGCGCGCCGACGGCGTCACGCGCCTCGGCCAGGCCCTGCTTGGCGAGGTCGGCCGCGCCGTCGATGGCGGCGCGCAGCTCGGCCGGTGCTTCCACCTTGCCCGCGAGCTTGCGCACCATCTCGATCTGGATCGAAAGCCCGGACAGCGAGTGGGCGAGGACGTCGTGCAGTTCGCGGGCGATGCTGGCCCGCTCCTCCGCGGCGGCCGCCCGCGCCTGGTCATCGCGGGCGTCCTCGAGCTGGGCAAGGAGCAGCTCGGTCCCTTCCTGGCTGAGCCGGTAGCGCCGCGCGAGCGCGCCGGTGAGGCCGAGCACGGCGCAGAGCAGTGCCGCGCCGGCGATCGGCGCGGCACTGACGCCCCGGATCGAGCTGAGCGCGGCGGCGTCGCCGGCGGTGACCGCCGCGCCGATGGCGACGGCGAGCGCTGGCGAGAGCGAGAACCCGGCGATGAACACGACCGCGCTGCCGGGCAGTTCCGACACGCCGTTCGGCTGGAGCACGGCGATGACGACCGCGCTCGCGCCCATGACCGTAAGCTCGCCGACGCGAGCGGCGGTGCCGGCCCAGGGGAGGATCGGCCAGCCGAGCATCTCGACGGTGAAGACGGCGAGGCAGACCGCGAGCACGAGGTGCCGTCCAGACAGCCCGATCGCCGGCTTGCTCGTCGCCGCGAGGAGCACGACGATGCCGACGACCACCAGGCGCAGCGGGGCGAGTTGCCGGTCCTCACGCCGGGAGCGGCGCAGGGCCTCCGCCTGCGCCGCCAGCACCCGGTCGCTCATGGGGCGAGCTTACGGCCGCCGGGAAACCGCGACCGGAGGCGGCCGCCTGCTGCGCACACCTCAGGCCGCCACGGTCTCGCGCGCGGCAGCGTGCAAGGCGTCGCCCGTCTCGAGAAGGAGGTCGTTCCCTGAGGCCGGGATGCCGCGGAGGTAGTACACCGCGGCGGCGGCCACCAGGATCACCGGCCGGAGGGCGGTCTTCCAGTCGAGGCGGCTACCCCGGATCTGGAGGATCACCAGAGCCACGAGGCCGATGTTGATGATGTAATCCGTAATCGTCATGTAGCCAGTGTCAGATTTCGGCCGTCGTAAGTCGCCAGCCTGCGGGTTGGTCTTCCGGCTGGGCCGGCTCAACCCCCGGGTTTAGTCCGTCAGGTCAGTCAGGCGCGGGCCCGTGCCTCCCGGTATTCGCGGGCGGCGGCCGTGATGCGTTCGGCCGCGCCGGGCACGCCGTTCCAGTGCGTGTGCAGGTAGGACGCGTGCATCCGGCCGCTGACGAAGCCTTCGGTGACGACGGCCTCCCGGGCCTGCCACCGCCATGCGTTGGCCGCGGTGCGCGCAGACTGGACGGAGGTGCGGTGGAACTCGTGGCCGTGCGCCCGGGTCCCGGCCGGCCCGAGCGGTGAGGAGGTGAGGGCCACCGCGTCACGGTAGCCGAGCGTGAGCGTGCTGGTCATGGCGGTGTCGGCCGCGAGCACGCCGCACATGGGATGCCCGTCGAGCGACTGCGACAGGTACAGCAGGCCGGCGCACTCCGCGATGACCGGCGCGCCCGCGCGGGCCAGCGCGCCGACCTCGGCCCGCGCTCTGGCGTTGGCCGACAGGTCAGCGGCGTGCTCCTCGGGGAACCCGCCGCCGATGACCAGGCCGTGCACGTCGTCGGGGAGCTTCTCGTCTTGCAGCGGGTCGAAGGTCACCACCTCCGCCCCGGCGGCAGCCAGCAGCTCGGGATGCTCGGCGTAGCCGAACGTGAACGCCGCGCCGCCGGCGACGGCGATACGGGGCCGCGGGAGAGGGACCACCGCTCGTTCGGCGGTTATCTCCGGGGTATCACGGAGCGGGCTGGCGGTGCGGGCGAGCCGGAGTACGGCCTCCAGGTCCACGCGGCTGGCGACGACCGCCGTCAGGGCTTCGACTGCGGCGGCGGCCTGGCCGGCGTGCTCCGCGGCGGGGATGAGGCCGAGGTGCCGGGACGGCACGGCGAGCTGGCCGAGGCGGTGGATCGCACCGAGGACCGGTAGGCCCGCGGCGTCGGCCGCGTCGCGCAGCAACTGCTCGTGGTAGGCCGAGCCGACCTTGTTGAAGATCACGCCGCCGATGCGGGTCCCCGGGTTGAAGGTCGCGAAGCCGTGCAGCAGGGCGGCGGCCGACGAGCTGAAGCCCGCCGCGTCGACCACGAGGACGACCGGCGCGCCGAGCAGCCGGGCAACGTGCGCGGTCGAGGCGAAGTCCCCGCGGCCCGACACGCCGTCGAACAGGCCCATCACCCCTTCGATGATCGCGATCTCGGCGGGTGCCGGGGTCCTGGCCCCGTGGGTGAACATCGGCAGGATCTGGTCCTCGCCGACGAGCCACGGATCGAGGTTGCGCCCGGCGCGGCCGGCGGCCAGCGCGTGGTAACCGGGGTCGATGTAATCCGGGCCGACCTTGTGCGGCGAGACGGCCAGGCCGCGCTGCCGCAGCGCGCCGAGCAGCCCGGTGGCGACGGACGTCTTGCCGTGACCGCTGCCGGGAGCCGCGATGACGACGCGCGGGATGATCACCACTCGATGCCGCGCTGGCCCTTCTGGCCCGCGTCCATGGGGTGCTTGATCTTCGTCATCTCGACGACCAGGTCCGCGGCGTCGATCAGGTCCTGGTGCGCGTCGCGGCCGGTGATCACCACGTGCTGGTGCCCGGGCCGGGCGGTGAGCGCCGTCACGACGTCGGCGACGTCGATCCACCCCCACTTCATCGGGTAGGTGAACTCGTCAAGGACGTACAGGCCGTGCCGCTCGGCGGTCAGGTCCCGCTTGATCTGCGCCCAGCCCTCGCGGGCGTTCGCGGCGTGGTCTTCGGGGTCGCCGCGCTGGATCCACGACCAGCCCTCGCCCATCTTGTGCCAGGCGACCTCGCCGCCCTCGCCGGTCTGCTCGTGCAGCCGGCCGAGGGCCAGGAAGGCGGCCTCCTCGCCGACCCGCCACTTGGCGCTCTTGACGAACTGGTAGACCGCGATGCTCCAGCCCTGGTGCCAGCCGCGCAGGGCCAGGCCGAACGCGGCGGTCGACTTCCCCTTCATCGCGCCGGTGTGCACGATCAGCAGCGGCCGGTTCCGGCGCTGCCTGGTGGTCAGCCCGTCGTCCGGGACGGTCTCTGGCTGTCCCTGCGGCATGGCTCAGGCCACCTGTTCGCGGCGGATGGCCTGCCGGTAGGCGCGGACCGAGTCGGCCAGGACGCCTGCGGAGAGGTCGCCGACGTCGCGCAGGTTCAGGTGCTGGGCGCCCAGGGTACGGGCGAGGTCGCCGGCCAGCCCCAGGCGCATCGGCCCGGTCTCGCAGTCGACGACGACGGCTGCGACGCCATCGCGGCGCAACCGCAGGGCCGCGGCGCCCGGGTCGCCGCCCGCGGTGTGACGGCCGTCGGTGACGACGACGAGAAGCGGCCTGCGCTGCGGGTCACGCAGCCGCTCGCGGAGCAGCACGGCGTGGGCCTCGGTGAGCCCGGCCTGCAGCGGGGTCCGCCCTCCCGAGGGCATCTTCTCCAGCCTGCTCGCGGCGGCGTCCACGGATGAGGTGGGGGGCAGCAGCAGCTGCGCACCGGCGCCGCGGAAGCAGATCAGGCCCACCTTGTCGCGGCGCTGGTAAGCGTCGAGCAGCAGGGAGAGCACGGCCCCCTTGGCCGCTTCCATCCGGCCGCGGGCGGCCATCGATCCGCTCGCGTCCACCAGGAACAGGACCAGGTTGGACTCGCGCCCCTCGCGGCGACGCTCACGCAGGTCTGCTTCCTCGAGGAGCAGGCCGGGCCCGGTCCGGCCGCGGCGGATCTGGTGCGGCGCGCACGCCATGAGGGTCGCGGTCACATGCACGTCACGCGGCGACGACCCGGGCCGCCGGCGCCGACGGTACGGCCGCCGTCGGTGTAGGCGCGCGAGCGCCGCCCCGCGGCCCCGTTTCCCTTGCCCGGTACCTCAAGCCGGCGCGCGCGGAACGTCGCGCCGCTCGGCCGGACCGACTCACGCCCGGCCGCCTGGTCGCCCGTTTTTGCGGAGGTATTGCTTTGCGTCGGCCCGGAGTGGGGCGGCGGCGGATCCGGCTCGTCGTCTGGCCCGCCGTCTGGTTCACCGCCAAGCGCGTCGTCTAGCTGCTGCTCGTCCAGGCCGGGGGCGTCGAACGGATTGCGCCGGCGGCGGTGCGGGAGCGCCAGCCGGGAGGCGACGCGGATATCCTCGCGGGTCAGTACCGCGGCGGATCGCCAGGCCGCGTGCGCGGCGGCGGCTCGCGCGATCACGATGTCAGCCCGCAGTCCGTCCACGCCGAAGCTGGCGCAGACCGTCGCGATCTGCTCGAGCGCGGCGTCGTCGACGACGACGGCCGGCAGGTGCGCCCGGGCCGCGGCGATGGAGGCGGCGACCGCCGCCTCGCTGTCGGCGTACTTCGCCGCGAACCCCTCGGGATCGGCGTCGAAGGCGATCCGCCTGCGGATTACCTCGGCCCGGGTCGCCGGGTCGCGCGGCGCGGCCGCCTCGACGGTCAGGCCGAACCGGTCAAGCAACTGCGGCCGGAGCTCGCCTTCCTCGGGGTTCATGGTGCCGACCAGCAAGAACCTGGCCTCGTGCTGCACCGATACCCCGTCACGCTCGACGTAGCTGGTCCCGAGGGCGGCCGCGTCGAGCAGCAGGTCGACAAGGTGGTCGTGCAGCAGGTTGACCTCGTCGACGTACAGGACGCCCCGGTGCGCCGCGGCCAGCAACCCCGGCTGGAAAGACGTAACGCCCTCGGTGAGCGCGCGCCCGACGTCCAGCGAACCGGTGAGCCGGTCTTCGGTGGCGCCGACCGGCAGCTCCACCAGGCGGGTCGGGCGCTCCTGGGGCTCAGCCCCCGCCGCGTGCGGGCCGTCGGGGCACTGCGGGTCCGGGGCCGACGGCGAGCACGAGAAGCGGCAGCCCGCGATGACCTCGACCGGCGGCAGGACCGTGGTCAGCGCGCGGACCGCGGTCGACTTCGCGGTCCCCTTCTCGCCGCGTACGAGTACCCCGCCGATGGCCGGCGAGATCGCGTTCAGGATCAGCGCCAGCAGCATGTCGTCCATCGCGACGACGGCGCTGAACGGAAACTGGGTCACGGCTACAGCCCTCTTCACCCGGCGGGTGTCCGCGCCCGCCGACAGCGACGACCACCGGGCGATGGCCCGGCGGCACGGGTGCCGATGGTCTGGCTTCCCGTTTATGCCAACGGGTCACAGTGGCGGGACCGTCCCGGATTCGCACCGGTGTTCCTCGGCAGCCGTTCGCCCGCCATCCTCTCACAGCCTGCGGCAGACTGTACGGCGTGCTGTCCGAGACCGTGACTGTGGTCGGTATCGGGGCCGACGGGTGGGGTGGATTGTCGCCACCTTCGAGGGCCGCGATCGAGCAGGCCGGCGTGCTTATCGGCGGGCCGCGGCAGCTCTCGCTACTGCCTTCGGCCGTGCCCGGCCGGCGGATTCTGCTGCCGAGTCCGCTGCTGCCCGGCCTGTCCGAGCTGGTCGGCGCGCACGCCGGGTCCGCGCTGGTGGTGCTGGCCAGCGGTGACCCGATGTTCTACGGCATCGGCTCCACCCTGGTCGGCATCCTCGGCGCCGCGCGCGTCACCGTGCTGCCCCACCCGTCGTCGGTGTCGCTGGCGGCGGCGCGGCTCGGCTGGCCGCTGGACGACATCGAGGTGGTGAGCCTGGTCGGCCGGCCGCGGGAGCTGCTGCACCCGGTGCTCCAGCCCGGGCGGCGGGTGTTCGCGCTGACCGCCGAGACCACGGCGGCGGCCGACGTCCGCGCGCTGCTTGACGGCCGTGGGTTCGGTGGCAGTCAGGTCACGCTGCTCGCGGACCTGGGCGGCGAGCAAGAGGTTGTAGCGCCCGCGGACGGGCGGCCGCACAGCCGCCTGGCCATCGTCGCGATCGAGTGCAGGCTCGACGCCGGCGCCGCGCCCCTGTCACGGGTTCCCGGCCTGCCCGACGACGCGTTCGAGCAGGACGGGCAGATCACCAAGCGCGAGGTCCGCGCTCTGACGCTGGCCGCGCTGGCCCCGGTGCCCGGTCAGCTGCTGTGGGACGTGGGGGCCGGGTCGGGCAGCGTCGGCATCGAATGGATGCGGGTCCACCCGTCGAGCCGCGCGATCGCCGTCGAGCCGCGCGCCGACCGCCGGGACCGCATCACCCGGAACGCCGCCGCGCTGGGCGTGCCGGGACTGGTCGTGGTGCCCGGCTCGGCCCCGGACGCGCTGTCCGGGCTGCCCCGGCCGGACGCGGTGTTCGTCGGCGGCGGGGTCACCGACGAAGGTGTCGTGCGCGCCTGCTGGGACGCGCTCGCCGTCGGCGGCCGGCTGGTGGCGAACGCGGTCACGATCGAGGGGCAGGGGGCCCTGGCCGGCTGGTGGCACAGCGTGGGCGGCACCCTGACGCGGATCGGAGTGGAACGCGCCGAAGGGCTCGGCACCTTCACGACCTGGAGGCCGGCGCTGCCCGTCGTTCAGTGGTCCGTCCGCAAGCCTTCCGGTCCGCCGGCCCCTCACCGGGAGGGCCCGTGACCATCCACTTCGTCGGCGCCGGACCTGGCGCGGCAGACCTGATCACCGTCCGCGCGCGGCGGCTGCTGTCGGAGTGCTCGGTGTGCCTGTACGCCGGCAGCCTCGTCCCCGCCGAGGTCCTCGCGTACTGCCCGCCGACGGCCCGGCTGGTCGACACCGCCGACCTCACCCTCGACCAGATAACCGCGGCCATGGTCGAGGCGGACGCCGCGGGGCTCGACGTTGTGCGCCTCTGCTCCGGCGACCCGGCCGTCTTCAGCGCCGTGGCCGAGCAGGCTCGCCGCCTGGACCGGGCCGGCATCGGGTACGACATCGCCCCGGGCGTTCCGGCGTTCGCCGCGGCCGCCGCGGCCCTGCGCCGCGAGCTGACCGTGCCCGGCGTGGGCCAGACGGTCATCTTGACCCGGATCGCGCACCGGGCCACGCCGATGCCGCCGGGCGAGGACCTGGCCAGCCTGGGCGCGACCGGGGCGACGCTGGTGCTGCACCTCGCCGTGCAGCGGATCGAGCAGGTGGTCGCCGAGCTGGTGCCGCACTACGGGCCGCAGTGCCCCGCGGCCGTCGTCGCCTACGCCAGCCAGCCGGGCGAGGTCGTGCTGCGCGGCACCCTCGGTGACATCGCCGAGCAGGTGCTGGCCGCGTCGGTCAAGAGCACCGCGGTGATCATCGTCGGGCCGGTTCTCGCCGCGGAGGGGTTCCGCGACAGCCACCTCTATTCGGCCGAACGGTCGCGGCGCAGCAGGTAGGTGTCCATGATCCAGCCGTGCCGGGCCCTTAGCGCCGCCCTGGTGGCGGTGATCTCCTCCGCTACCTCGGGCAGCGGGCCGCGGATGAGGGTCTCATCCGGCGTGCTGAGGTAGGCGCCCCAGAAGACGGTCAGCGCGGGGTCGTCGAGCCCGGCCGCGGTGAAGCCGGAATCGAGCATGACGACGGCGCTGTCCAGTCCTTCGGGCAGCCCATCGGCGATCCGCCGGGCCGGGGTGATGTGGATCGGCTCGCCGATCCGGTTCAGCGGGATCCGGTGAGCGGCCGCGAGCGCCTGCACGCTGGTGACTCCGGGGATCACCGCGTACTCGAACGGGACGGCGCCGCGAGCCTGGATGCGGTCGATGATCCGCAGCGTCGAGTCGTAGACCGACGGGTCGCCCCAGACCAGGAACGCGCCAACGCCGTCCTGCCCGAGCTCGTCCGCTATCGCGGTCTCGATGAGCTCGGCGCGGGCCTCGTGCCAGTCGCGGACGGCACTCTGGTAATCGGCGGCGGACCGGTCCCGCGGCGGCTCGGGGATCTCGACGACCCTGCCGCCCGGCTGGGTGACGTGCCGACGCAGGATCTCGTCGCGGGCGGCGTTCAGCCCGGATTTGGCGTCGCCCTTGTCGATGCGGAAGAAGACGTCCACCCGGTTGAGGGCCCGCACGGCCTGGACGGTGATCTGGTCCGGGTGCCCGGGACCCATGCCGATGACGAGCAGTTCGCGCATCTGCCCAGTGTCCCGCACGACTAGCCTGGGCTCGTGCGCATCCTGATCCTCGGCGGGACTAGCGAGGCGCGGGAGCTGGCCGCTGAGCTGGTGACGGCCGGTGTCGACGTGCTCTCGTCGCTGGCCGGCCGGGTCCGGGAGCCGCGGCTCCCGGACGGACCGGTACGCGTCGGCGGGTTCGGCGGTGCCGCGGGCCTCGCGGCGTTCCTGCGTGCGGAGGGCATCACCGGCGTCGTCGACGCGACGCACCCGTTCGCCGGCACGATCACCGCCAACGCCGCTGAGGCCGCCGCGCAGACGGGCGTGCAGCTGCTGGTCCTGCGCCGCCCGGAATGGGAGGCCGCCTCGTCCTGGAACGTGGTGGCGGATATCGGCGAGGCCGCCGCCGCCGTGCGCGCCTGGACCGGCGAGTCGGTGTTCCTCACCACGGGCCGCCGGGACCTGGGCGTCTTTGCCGCAGACGACGTGCACCGATTCCTGGTCCGGGCCGTCGACCCGCCCGACGGGCCGGTCCCGCCGCGCATGACGCTGGTTCTCGACCGCGGCCCGTACACGGTCGAAGGCGAGTCGGCGTTGATGCGCGACCACGGCGTGGGATTGCTCGTCACGAAGAACAGCGGCGGGCCGATGACGGCGGCCAAGCTGCGGGCCGCCCTGGAGCTCGGGGTGCAGGTCCTCATGGTCGCCCGGCCGTCGCTGCCGGCGGGCAGCCCGGTGGTGACGACGGTCGCCGAGGCTGTGCGGTGGGTCAGCCCGGGTACCGGCGCGGCGTGACCACCCGGCCGGCCCGGGTCCCGCCGCGCAGGATGCGCGTCTGGCTGGAGCCGATGATGAGCAGGCACTGCATGTCAACCTGGTCCGGGTCAAGGTCGCCGAGCGTGGTCACGGTGACCTGCTGGTCGGGCGTGCCGACGGCGCGGCCGACCACGACCGGCGTCCCCGGGTCCCGGTGGGCCAGGAGCAGCTCGCGGGCATCGGCGAGCTGGCGCCGCCGTGACCTGGACGCCGGGTTGTAGATCGCGATGGCGAAGTCGCCCGCCGCTGCCGCCCTGAGCCGTTGAGCGATGACCTCCCAGGGTTTGAGCCGGTCCGACAGGGACAGCACCACGTAATCGTGCCCGAGCGGGGCGCCGGCCTGGCTCGCGACGGCCTGCGCCGCGGTGATCCCGGGCACGACGTCGACCGGCACGTCCGCGAACCGCTCGTGGCTGGCGGCCGCCTCGAGCACGACCGAGGCCATGGCGAACACGCCCGGGTCTCCGGAGGAGACCACGGCGACCCGCCGGCCCCGGAGCGCCAGGTCGAGGGCGAACTCGGCGCGCTGCGCCTCGGCCCGGTTATCGCTGCCGTGCCGCTGCTGCCTCGGGTTGCGCGGTACCCGGTCGACGTAGGGCGCGTAGCCGACGATGTCGTCGGCGGCGGCCAGGACCGCCATCGCCTGGGGGGTGAGCCAGTCGCGCCCGGCCGGGCCCAGGCCGACCACGTCGACCCGCCCGGCCCGGCGTTCCCCGTCGGCGTGCGCCTGCGGCGGCCGGGCGGCCGCCTCGGCTCCGGGGACCATGACGATCGACATGTACGGAACGCCCGTCGGATCAACGTCCCCAGCCGGCTCGATGACCTGCGCAGAGCCGCCAGACGCGCGCTCGACGTAGTACGCCTGCGGCAGGCGCCCGGATTCCTTCAGCGCCTCCCGGACGTCATCGTAGCTGCGGCTGATCTTCATGATCGCGGCGGCGCCGGTGCCGCTCAGCCTGCGCGTGAGTTCCTCACGGCCCAGCGTGCCCGGCAGCACGGTCAGCACGTCATCGCCTTCCACCAGCGGCATGGCCAGCGCGGCCGAGGCGGCGCTCACCGAGGTGATGCCGGGGACGATCTCGGTGCGGAACCGGCTGCTGATGCGCTTGTGCATGTGCATGTAGCTGCTGTAGAAGAGGGGGTCACCCTCGGCCAGCAGGACCACGTCGCGCCCGGCCGCTAGGTGGGTTATCAGCCGGGCCGCGGCCTGCTCGTAGAACTCCTCGATCGCGGCCTCGTAACCGCCCGGGTGGTCCGTGTTCTCGGTGGTGACCGGGTACACGAGCTGTTCCTCGATCTGGTCGCCGCGCAGGTAGGGCGCGGCGATCGAGCGCGCGATCGAGCGTCCGTGGCGGGCGCAGTGGTAGGCGACGACGTCGGCGGACCCGATGAGGCGTGCCGCCTTCACGGTGACCAGTTCGGGGTCGCCGGGGCCGAGCCCCACGCCGTACAGCACCCCGGCCGTCGTGTTCATTCGGCCTCGCTCGCTATCGCGTTGACAGCAGCGACGGCCATCGCGCTGCCGCCGCGGCGGCCGTGCACCACGAGGTGCTCAAGACCAGATGCCGCCAGCGCCTGCTTCGACTCCGCGGCGCCGACGAAGCCGACCGGGATGCCGATCACCGCCGCCGGGCGCAGCCCGGGCATGCCTGTGCTTTCCGGCCCTGTGACCTCCAGCAGGCGGAACAGCGCGGTCGGGGCGTTGCCGATCACCACGACGGCTCCGTCCAGGCGTTCGGCCCAGAGGTCGACCGCGGCGGCCAACCGCGTCGTCCCTAGCTGCGCCGCGAGCGCGACCGTGGCCGGGTCGCCCAGCGTGCAGACCACCTCGTTATCGGCGGGCAGCCGCGACCGGGTGATCCCGGCGGCGACCATCTGCGCGTCGCACAGGATCGGCGCCCCGTCCCGCAGCGCGGCCCGCGCCCGCTGGACCACGCCGGCGCTGTAGGCGATGTCGCGCGGGAGATCGGTCATGCCGCAGGAGTGGATCATCCGGACTACGACCTGCGCCACGTCGGCCGCGAAACGGGACAGGTCCGCCTCGGCCCTGATCGTGGCGAACGAACGGCGGTAGATCTCCGCGCCGTCGCGGACGTAGTCAAATTCCGGCAACCTGGTATCCCTCGCTGGTGGCGGTCACGTCGACCTGGGTGGCGGCGGGCCGGCCGCAGTGCCGGGCGCACCCGCTGACGTGGACGATCCGCTCCGGCCAGCGCGCCGCGAACCCCGCCGCGTCGGCCTGCACGTCGGCCAGCGCGCTCGCGCAGCCCGGCCGGCCGGTACACGCAGAAAGGCGCAGCCACGGTGAGGCGGCGTCAACCCCGAACCCGAGGCGTGCGGCATCGCGCAGTACCCCGGCCGCGTCGGGCAGGTCCGGCAGCACGACGCTGCGCCACGGGGTGATCCGGGCCGGCCGTCCGGTGACCCTGCCGGCGAGCCAGGTCAGCTGCGCGCCGGTCAGGCGCCCGAGCGGAGCGAGCAGCACGGCAGCGGTGCTGGTGGGCCCGACGATGCCGACCGGCCGGGCGGCGGCCCCGGCGGGCCGGGCAGCGGGCGACGGCGGAGCGGCGGGCGGCGGAGCGACGGGCAGTTGGTGGCGTGCGGCGACGGCGGCGCGGAGGCGCTCGGGCCCGTCGGCGAGATCGGCGATCCGCCATGCCGTGCCACCTTGAGTCAATGCCTCGTCAAGGAACGCCTCGGCGAACGCGAGCATCACGGTCACCACAGCGCCGGTGGCAGCGTCATCCTCGACGCCGCCTTGAGCCACCGCGAGCCCGTTGACTATCGCGCCATCCGGCCGTACGTGGGCGACGACGTTGGCGCCGAGGTTGGCCACGTCGCCACGCCCGTCGTCCGCCGCGAACAGGAAGCGGCCGGACAACTCCGCCAGCCGCGGCCGCGCGCAGAGCGCGGTGTCGAGGGCGTGGACGATGGCGGTCAGGTCGGTCCCGCCGTCGAGGCCGGCTAGCGGCGAGGCGAGCACGTTGCGCACCCGGTCGTGGGTCAGCGACGGCAGCAGCCCCGCCCGGGTGAGCTGATCCGTGAGCGGGCCGGCGGCATCCGCCGCCAGCGCCCGCAGCTGCAGATTGCCGCGGGAGGTCAGTTTCACCCGGCCGTCGCCCAGTTCGTCCGCCAGTCGCGCCAGCACCCGCATCTGCCCGGCGCCGATCAGCCCTCCGGGCAGCCGGACCCGGGCCAGCTGTCCGTCGGCCGCCACGGCCAGGCGCAGCACCCCGGGGCAGCGGTCGTCCGCGGCGTGGCCGACGAAGGGGCGGTCGGCGGGACTGATCGCGGGCACGCGCGGATTCTACGCCGACGCCCGGTGGCCCGTCCGCAGGGCGGACCTGCGACACTAGCCGCCCGCAGACCACCTGGGAGTCCCACCCGTCCCGCTAGCCCCGTAATTCGCTTAAGATTTCGTAGTAGATACAGTTTCTGGCCAATGAATGTGACACTCTACCGAAAAGAGCCATCAGATCCTACGAGCGGTAGAGACCACTGGACCCCACTGGACCCGTCGATGCGGACCGCCAGCCTCTCGCCGACCGAAGTGTTGCGCACTGTATGACCGAACCCGGTGGCTGTGCTGATCCGTTCCATTCTGTAACGGGGAACGAACGATATGGTCAGCAGAAAGCCGGAGTGCGATAGGACAACATGAGCGACGAACAGGCGGAGGTTCTCCGCTTCTGGCGCGCCGTCGAGCTCTTCAGCCCGCAGGCCGTTCCCGAGATCAGCCCTGACAAGTACGTGGAAGACGTCGGGGAGACTGGCCTGTTGCCCTGGGAGGCTGGTCATCGACTCGGCGACATCGAGCTCGGCGACAAGCAGGTCTGGCGGCACACCGTCTACGGCGGCCTCTTCGACCTGGGAAAGGTCCGCGACTTGCTCGAAGACGTCTTCGGCAAGGACCCGGAGAGCTTCGATGCCCGCAGGCCAGGCATCACGGCTTTGTTCGCCGCCACCTTCACTGACGAAGGCCGCCCGTTGCTCGGTACCGAGGAGTTCGCCAGCTGCGCGTGGGCGACCGGCCGCCTTATCGACCCCGGCCCGACGAAGACGGAATGGCTGGATGGCTTCGAAGAGGCGGAGGCGGCCTGTCGCCTGAAATTCCTGGCCACGGTGAGCCCTTCCGAACACGACACTAGAGCCGCGGAACTAAGCGCTCAGGGCCACGACGTCGGCCGCCCGGTTGACACTGGCACCCTGCACGCATTAATCGACTCTGTCATCGAGCAATACAATATCCAGGCTGTCCTCGACCCCGCAGGTCTCCGGGTCGAGAGCGTCCTGATCGGCCGCAAGCGCGAATTCTCTGTGGACGGCTCGGCCTTCCTGAACAGCTTCTTCGCCACGGACCTGGCCAAGGTAGCTGACGCAGCCAGACGTGGCACCGCTCTCACCGCATACCTGAACGGTCCGGCGAGCAAGGCTGATCGCGTCAACCTCCGCGCCCGCCCAGACGTCGTCGACCACCATGTCGCCCCGGACCGTACCCCAAGCGGACGCTGGCCGGCCAATCCCGGCCAGCCTTTGGCGCTAAGCCAGCAGTTCGCGATCAACACCATCCTCGGCACGCTTGAGCAGCAGCCGGGACTGTTCGCGGTGAACGGCCCGCCCGGCACCGGGAAGACAACGATGCTGCGAGAGCTGATCGCGGCAGTCGTGGTAAAACGGGCCATTCGCCTGGCCGAGCTTGATAAACCCGAAGATGCGTTCCGGACCCGCTATCAATGGATGTCCGGGAATCACATACGCACAATATGGGGATGGGACGAGATGCTTACTGGATTCGAGATCATCGTCGCCTCCTATAACAATGTCGCGGCCGAGAACATCTCCAGGGAAATCCCCGGACGCAATGCAATCGACTGCGAAGAAGCCAGCTACTACCCAGAGCTCGCGACGACGGTCCTCAATAGCGGCAACGATCCGGCGCAGAAAATCGACGCCTGGGGCATGGTCGCGGCCCGCCTCGGCCGGAAATCCAACCGGATCAAGTTTGCCGACTCATTCTGGTTTGGCGACAAAAAGGCCGGGGTCATAGGCTTCCAGGACATCCTCAAGGGGTATGAGCGGGCTCCGCTCGCCGACTGGCCGACCGCCGTGCAAGCCTTCCGCGCCGCGCTCCGCGATGAAGAACACCTTCGCGCGGAACGGGCTGTGGTGCATCAGATCATGACCGGACTCCCCGCAGCGCGGGAGAACATCGAGGCCCTCCGCGTCCAGCAGTCCGGCGCCGAGTCCCGGCGCTCCGAGATCAGTGCCGAACTCGCTACGGCTCGCGGCGGACTTGCCCAGGACCGGCACGCCGTCGGCCAGGCCCAGGGCGCCGCGGAGGCCCATCAGCTGCAGCGTCCCGGCTTCGTCGCGTACCTGCTGGGCCTGCTGGGCATGGGCCCTACGGCGCGAGGCTGGCGTGCGGCGGATCGTGAGATCACCGCGGCTCTTGCCGCCGCGCGGCAGCGCCTGGCCGATACCCACGCACACGTCCGCCACCTGGAGGTCCAGCTGGGCGTGGAAGAAGAAGCCGCGAACCGGCTGGCCGCGATGCTGACCGAGATGACCGAGCGGCTTGCCGTCATGGAACACCAGGTCGCTGAGGCCGTCGACCGGTGGGGTGATGCCGTACCCGGCCCCGGCGCCGATGAGGACCAGCGCGAGCTGTCTGGGCCGTGGACCGACTGGCAGTGGAATGCCGCACGGACCAAGGTATTCCTTGCCGCCCTGCGGCTGCACCAGGAGTTCGCGACCGCGGAGCCGAAACGGATGCGGCAGAGCCTTCATGCTGCCATGGATGTCCTGACCGGCGACGTTCCGTTCGGCACCCCAGCGGCCGCCGTGCTGGCGGCATGGCAGAGCCTGTTTTTCGTAGTTCCGGCGATCTCGACGACTCTTGCCTCATTCTCCCGCGTCTTCTCCCAACTCGGCCACGAATCGCTTGGCTGGTTGTTCATCGACGAAGCGGGTCAGGCCGCTCCCCAGGCCGCGGTCGGCGCGATCTGGCGATGCATGCGAGTGGTGGTCGTCGGCGACCCAAAGCAGATCGTGCCGGTCGTGACCCTCCCGGTCACCGCCCAGCAGGCGCTGCGCACCCACGCCGGCGTCGCTGAATGGTGGCTTCCGGGCAGCACCTCCACGCAGCGACTGGCGGATGAGGCCAACCGGTACGGCACCTACCTGCGCGGCGACGGCGGCGAAGTATGGGTTGGTGCGCCGCTGCGGGTCCATCGGCGCTGCGAGCGGCCGATGTTCGACGTGTCCAACACGATCGCGTACGGCGGGATGATGGTGTACGGCGTCTCGGGCCAGCGCGAACCTTTGGCCGCACCGCCCAGCCAATGGATAGATATTCCCGCGACCGGCGGTGCTCGAGGACACTGGATTCCCGCTGAGGGCGAGCAAGCCCGGAAGATGCTCGGGGCGCTGCGATCCAGGTATGACGTCGACGCGAGGCAGATCTTCGTGGTCTCCCCGTTCCGCGACGTCGCCTATGGCATCGAGAAACTGCTCCGTGAATTCCCCGGCGTTCGCGGCGGCACCGTGCACGCCGCTCAGGGCATGGAGTCCGACGTGGTTCTGTTCATCCTTGGCGGGAACCCGGCCAAGCCGCGCGCGAAGCAGTGGGCCGCTCAGCGTCCCAATCTGGTCAACGTCGCGGTCAGCCGCGCACGCCGCCGTCTTTACGTCATCGGCGACCACGCAGCGTGGTCCAAGCACCGCTACTTCAACACCTTGTCCAGGTCCTTGAGGCCTGGATTTGATAGGTGATCAAACGGGAGAATTGGCCGTAGCACCGTATAGCACCCAGTGCCATTCTCAGCCTGTGGACGGTTACCCGGAGATTACCCAGCGCGACTTGCGGACCAGGTCGCGGGAGATCATGGATGCCGTCGAGCACGGGCAGTTCTTCACCGTTACCCGGGACGGCCGCCGACGGGCGAAGCGCCATCTCACGCGACGCTAGAATGGGCGGCCCTCGGAAGCTGCGCGATTCAGGCGGACCTCGGACAGGAGCTACGGTGATCGTTCTGCTCTCCACCTCGGACACCGACCTGCTGTCGGCCCGGGCCAGCGGGGCCGGCTACCGGCTGGCCAACCCGGCGCGGCTCGCGGTCGAGGATCTGCCGGCGCTGCTGGAGGGCGCGACCGCGATCGTGGTCCGGATCCTCGGCGGACGGCGGGCCTGGGAGGACGGCCTGGACGCCATCGCGGCGACCAGGGTGCCGATGATCGTGCTCGGCGGCGAGGCGACACCCGACGCCGAGCTGATGCAACTGTCGACCGTTGCGGGCGGCGTCGTCGCGGAGGCGCACGCCTACCTCGCGCACGGCGGCCCGGAGAACCTGCTGCAGCTGGCGCGGTTCTTGTCGGATGCGATCGCGCTCACCGGCGAGGGGTTCGAGCCGCCCGCGGCCACCCCCACCTGGGGCGTCCTCGAGCGGTCCGCCAGGCCGTCGGCGCCGTCCGGGCCCGTCGTCGCCATCTTGTACTACCGCGCTCATCACGTCGCCGGGAACACCGGCTTCGTGCGCGCCCTTGCCGATGCCGTAGAGGAGGCCGGCGGACGGGCACTGCCGGTGTTCTGCTCATCGCTGCGTACGGCTGAGCCCGCGCTGATCGAGGTCTTGCGCGCCGCGGACGCGATCGTCGTGACGGTGCTCGCGGCCGGCGGGATGGTGCCCGCCGGGGCCGGGGCAGGCGGCGCCGACGAGCAGTGGGATATCGGCGCGCTGGCCAGCCTGGATGTGCCGATCCTGCAGGGCCTGTGCCTCACCTCGCCGCGCGCCCAGTGGGCCGGCAGCGACCAGGGGCTGACCCCGCTGGACGCGGCCACGCAGGTCGCGATCCCGGAGTTCGACGGCCGGCTGATCACCGTGCCGTTCTCGTTCAAGGAAGTCGGGCCGGACGGCCTCACCAGCTACGTCCCCGACCCCGAGCGCACCGCCCGGGCGGCAGGCATCGCCGTCAAGCACGCCCGGCTGCGCCACGTCGAGCCGGGACAGCGGCGCGTCGTGATCATGCTCTCGGCCTACCCGACCAAGCACGCGCGCATCGGCAACGCGGTCGGGCTGGACACCCCCGCGTCGGTCGTCCGGCTCCTCGCCGCGATGGCCGACGCCGGATACGACATCGGCGGCGATGATGAGCTCCCCGGCGTGGCCACGGGAGACGGCGATGCCCTGATCCACGCGATCATCGCCGCGGGCGGCCAGGACGAAAACTGGCTTACCGAGGACCAGCTGGCCGGCAACCCGGTCCGGATCAGTGCCGCGGACTATCGGGCCTGGTTCGCCACCCTGGACGCGGAACTGCGGGGCGCCGTGGTCGAGCACTGGGGCGCGCCGCCCGGCGACCTGTTCGTCGACCGCAGCCGCGACCCCGATGGCGAGATCGTCCTGGCCGCGCTGCGGGCCGGAAACGTCGTGGTGATGGTGCAGCCGCCCCGCGGGTTCGGCTCGAACCCCGTCGCGATCTACCATGACCCGAACCTTCCGCCGAGCCACCACTACCTCGCCGCGTACCACTGGCTGCGGGATCAGTTCGAGGCCCACGCCGTGGTCCACGTCGGCAAGCACGGCAACCTGGAGTGGCTGCCCGGCAAGACCTCCGGGCTGTCGGCCGGCTGCGCCGCGGACGCCGCCATCGGGGACATCCCGCTCATCTACCCCTTCCTCATCAACGACCCCGGCGAGGGCACGCAGGCCAAGCGCCGCGCCCACGCCACCCTGATCGGGCACCTCGTCCCGCCCATGGCCAGGGCAGACAGCTACGGCGACATCGCGCGGCTTGAAGCGCTGATGGACGAGCACGCGCAGATCGCGGCGCTGGACCCGGCCAAGCTGCCCGCCATCCGCGCCCAGATCTGGACGCTGATCCAGGCCGCCAAGCTCGACCACGACCTCGGGCTGGACTCTCGTCCGCACGACGTGGAGTTCGACGACTTCCTGCTGCACGTGGACGGCTGGCTCTGCGAGATCAAGGACGCCCAGATCCGGGACGGGCTGCACGTGCTCGGCGCGGCGCCGGCCGGTGCCACGCGGGTTGACCTGGTCCTGGCCATCCTGCGGGCCAGGCAGATGTGGGCTGGCCAGGCGCAGGCTCTTCCCGGCCTGCGAGAAGCACTCGGGCTCCTCGAGCGCTCCGGCGACCGGATGGACACCGACGAGGCCGAAGCCAAGGCCCGCATGCTCGTCGAGGCCATGGAGTCCGCCGGATGGGACCCGTCCGCGGTCCACGGCGTCATCAAGGCCACGCTGGGAACTACGGCACCTGAGGTCGCCACCGTGCTCGCGTTCGCCGCTACGGAGGTGGTGCCCCGGCTCGCGGAAACGACGAACGAGATCAGCCGTACCCTGCACGCGCTCGACGGCGGGTTCGTCCCGGCCGGGCCGAGCGGCTCACCGCTGCGCGGGCTGGTGAACGTCCTGCCGACCGGGCGCAACTTCTACTCGGTCGACCCTCGCGCCGTGCCGTCCCGGCTCGCGTGGGAGACCGGCCAGGCGATGGCGGACTCGCTGCTCGAGCGGTACCTGGCCGACACCGGAACCTACCCCGAGTCGGTCGGCCTGTCGGTCTGGGGTACCGCGTCGATGCGGACCTCGGGCGACGACGTGGCCGAGGTGCTCGCGCTGCTCGGCGTGCGGCCGGTTTGGGATGAGGCGTCTCGTCGGCTGACCGCGGTGGAGCCGATCCCGCTCGATGAACTCGGCCGGCCGCGGATCGACGTGACCGTCCGGATCAGCGGGTTCTTCCGGGACGCGTTCCCGCACGTGGTGACGGCGCTGGACGACGCCGTCCGGCTCGTCGCCGAACTGGACGAGCCCGCCGAGACGAACTACGTCCGCGCCCACGCCCAGGCCGACCTCGCCGGGCACGGCGACGAGCGCCGCGCCACGACGCGCATCTTCGGCTCCCGGCCGGGCGCGTACGGAGCCGGGCTGCTCCCGCTGATCGACGCGCGCAACTGGCGCGATGACGCCGACCTGGCCGAGGTGTACGCCGTGTGGGGCGGCTTCGCCTACGGCCGCGGCCTGGACGGCCGGGAAGCGCGCGACGACATGGAGCGCGCCTACCGGCGGATCGCGGTGGCCGCGCATAACACCGACACCCTCGAGCACGACATCGCCGACTCCGACGACTACTTCCAGTACCACGGGGGGATGATCGCCACCGTCCGGGCCCTCACCGGCCGGGCGCCGCGCGCGTACATCGGCGACTCCACCCGCCCCGATACCGTCCGCACGCGATCGCTGGCCGAGGAGACCGCGCGTGTGTTCCGCGCCAGGGTCGTCAACCCGCGCTGGGTCGAGGCCATGAAGCGGCACGGCTACAAGGGCGCGTTCGAACTCGCCGCCACCGTGGACTACCTGTTCGGCTACGATGCGACGGCGGGCGTGGTCGAGGACTGGATGTACGAGAAACTGGCCGACACCTACGTCCGTGACGAGGAGATGCGCCAATTCTTCCACCGGTCCAACCCCTGGGCCCTGCACGGCATCGCCGAACGGCTGCTCGAGGCGGCGGACCGCAAGCTGTGGGACGCCCCGGACCCCGAGACGCTGGCCGCGCTGCGGCAGGCCTACCTGGAGACCGAGGGTGACCTTGAAGGCCGCTGATCCTGTCGGCGAAGTGGGATAGTGGGGCCGTGCACCTGCTCCCTGCCGAGCGATCCGGTCACCGGATCATCGACGGCGAACGCGTGTGTGAGGCAATCGCCGCCATCACCTGCCCTTCGGCGGACATCCAAGCCCGCGCTCAAGCCTTCGCCGTCCTCGGCGACCCGACCAGGCTCACCCTGCTGATCGCCATCAAGGCCGCAGGGCCCATCAGCGTGTCCGACCTGGCGGCGGCCACCGGGCTGAACGACACCACCGTGTCCCAGACGCTGCGCTACCTGCGTGCCGCGCAGGTGGTCACCGCCGAGCGGGACGGCAGGGTGATTCGCTACCAGCTCGCGGGCGGCCCGATCGCGGCACTGCTCGCGCATCCGTAGCGGCGCAGGCGGGCCCGGCCGGGGTCCGCATCCCATGTGGACACCTGATCATCTGGTGAGCCTTGACGGTGTCCCGCCCCCGCATGTACGTTGCCCATGACCCCAGGACACCTGGGGTGGCAGCCAGCCAGCGAAGTCCGGTGAGAGTCCGGCACTGTCCCGCAACGGTCAAGCCCCCTCGGGGGACGAGTCCGGCCGCCTGGCCCGGCCTGCCCGGCGAGCAGCAGTCCTCGGAGGAAGGACGGTTCGCTGCGGGACCCGCTCAGCGAGGTCCGCAGGGATCCTGACGTCCTCCGGTATTTGAGGAGGATGATCCATGCCATCCGGCCAGGGCCGCATCCCGGCGATCGGGCCGCGCCTGCACGCCTTCCGTACGGCGCTGACGGTACGCGAGTGGGGTCGGCTGGCGGCGATGTTCGGGTTCATCCTGGCCATCAACGTGGCGGGTTGGGCGATCTTCGTGTTGTGCGTGATGCCGCACCACTTCGACTACCGGGGGGTCGGCGGCAGTGCGGGGCTGGGCGTCGGGCTCGGCGTAGCGATCACGGCGTGGTTCCTGGGGTTCCGGCACGCCTTCGACGCCGACCATATCTCCTGCATCGACAACACCACCCGCAAGCTGATGGCCGACGGCCAGCGGCCGCTGGGCACCGGGTTCTTCTTCTCCTTCGGACACTCCACCATCATCATGGTGGTCGGCGTGGGCATCACGATCGCGGCCCGCGCCGTGTTCGAGGCCATGGTCAACCCGAGCTCCGCCTACGAGACGGCGGGCGGGGCCCTGGGGACCTCGCTGTCAGCTGGTTTCCTGTACCTGATCGCGCTGCTGAACCTGATCGTGCTGGCCGGCATCTTCAAGGTCTTCCGCCAGATGCGTTCCGGCGCCTACGACGAGGCCCAGCTGGAGGCCCAGTTGCAGGCCCGCGGGCTGATGTACCGGTTCTTCGGCCGGTTCATGAAGTCGATCAACCACACCTGGCAGCTGTACTTCGTCGGCCTGGTCTTCGGCATCGGCTTCGACACCGCCACCGAGGTCGTGCTGCTGGCCGCGACCGCTTACGCGGCGATCCAGGGCCTGCCTTACTACGCGGTGCTCGCGCTGCCCTTCTTGTTCGCCGGCGGCATGATGCTGTTCGACACCCTCGACGGGTGCTTCATGAACTTCGCCTACGGCTGGGCGTTCGCCCGGCCAGTCCGCAAGGTCTACTACAACCTGGTCATCACCGGGCTGTCCATCGGCGCGGCGTTCATCATCGGCACCATCGAGATCCTCGGCGTGCTCACCTCCGAGATGCACCTGCACGGCGCGTTCTGGTCCTTGATGGCCGGGTTCAACATCAACGTCGCCGGATTCTGCATCGCTGGGCTCTTCGTCGCCGTCTGGGCCGCGGCTCTCACCTACTGGCGGGTCGGCCAGGTCGAGGCACGGTGGTCCTCCAATGTGGTTACCGACCGAGCTGGCGCGTCAAGGTGAGGTCATCGCGCTCGACGGATGCCCGGACGGCAGCCTCAGCCCGCCCGGCTCAAGGGCTGCTGCTGGCCCGCACGACAAGCTCCGGCGTGAAGACCGAACGGCGATGCTCATGATCGGCCGGCCGGTCGGCCTCATCGAGCAGTAGCTCGGCCGCCGCGCGCCCGAGCTGGTACTTCGGCTGGCGCACCGAGGTGAGCGGCACGGCGGCGTCGGCGGCGAACTCGATGTCGTCATAACCCACCACCGCCAGGTCGCCGGGCACGGTCACCCCGGCCTGGCTCAGCCGGCGCAGCAGTCCCAGGGCGAGCATGTCGTTGGCGCAGAACGCGGCGGTCGCCGCCGGTTCGTGACCGAGCAGCTCATCGGCGGCGGCGACCCCGGCGCGCGCGTTCATCGCCGGGACGGTCACCTCGGCGAGGACCGCGGCCGGGTCCAGCCCGGCCCGCTCGACCGCGCGGTACGCTCCCCGGCGGCGGTCCGCGCATTGCCGGATGGCGGTCGGACCGTTGACCAGGGTGATCCGCCGGTGCCCGAGGCCGAGCAGGTGCGTGACCGCGATCTCGCCGCCCAGCCGGTCGTCGACGGCCACCGAGCACTGCCCGGCCGAACCCGGCCGGTCGAGCAGCACCACCGGGGTACCGCGCTCGCGGATGCGCCGCAGCTCGGGTGCCCGGCCGTGGACCGGGGTGATGAGGATGCCGCGAACCCGCTGTTCCTCGAGCACCCGCAGGTACCTGCGTTCCTTGTCGCCTGCCTCGTCGGAATTGCACAAGATCACGGCGTACCCCGCGGCCTGCGCGTAGTCTTCGACGCCGCGGGCCACCTCGGTGAAGAACGGGTTGGTCACGTCCAGGACGACCAGCCCGAGGCAGCGGCTCCGGCCTGCCCGGAGCTGACGCGCCGAGCCGTTCGGGATGAACCCGAGTTCCTCCATCGCGGCCTCGACACGGGCGCGGGTCAGCGGCCGCACCAGGTCGGGATGATTCAGCACGTTCGAAACCGTGCCGACCGCCACCCCGGCCAGGCTCGCCACGTCCTTCATACCCGCAGCCATCAGCCCTCCGGCCCCTCTGCCTCTGCATCCCGCCGCAAAAACGCCCCGGCGTTCCATCGTAGGCGTCGATAACGATTCGGCGGCGAGCGGCGGCCGGGTCATTGACAGGTGTGCCGAGCGGGATCACACTACAAACCAAATTGAAACGTTCCATTCACGCGGGGATCGGGCGATCCTCGGACAGCCGCGTTTGGAGATGATCGGAGCGAAGCGTGGAGAAGGCATCCCCGGGAATCCCTGGCCGCCGGTCCGGTGAGAATGCCGGCCGGCCGCGGGGGCCCCGGGCCCTGAATCCCCTTCGGGCCCGGAGGAAATTCCGGGCTCCGCCAGCTCTCCGGGCTCCGCCAGCTCTCCGGGCTCTGCCAGCTCTCCGGGCTCTGCCAGCTCTCCGGGCTCTGCCAGCTCTCCGGGCTCTGCCAGCTCTCCGGGCTCCGCCGGGCCTTCGGATACTGCCGGGCCTTCGGGTTCTGGAGGGTCTTCCGGGTCCGGGCCGGTCCTCGTGCTGCGCCACGCTGCTAAGGCGTTCGGCGCCGTGCAGGCCCTAGTGGACGGGTCAATCGAGCTCTATCCCGGAGAGGCGCACGCCCTCGTCGGGGAGAACGGCGCGGGTAAGTCGACGCTGGTGAAGATCCTGGCGGGCGTGTACCAGCCGGATGCGGGCACGCTTGCTGGTGGACGGTAAAGAGGTCACGCTGCACGGCCCGGCCATGGCGCGGGCGGCCGGGATCGCGGTGATCTACCAGGAGCCGGCGCTGTTCCCCGACCTGACCGTCGCGGAGAACATGTTCATCGGGCGCCAGCCGCTGACCGCCGGCCGGCGCATCGACCGGCGGGCGATGCGAGCGGAGGCGGCGGCCATATTCCGCCGGCTCGGGGTCCTGCTTGACCCGGCGCGGATCGCGCGCGGGCTGTCCATCGCGGACCAGCAGGTCGTCGAGATCGGCAAGGCGATCTCGCTCGAGGCGCGGGTCATCGTGATGGACGAGCCGACGGCCGCGCTTTCCGCGGCCGAGGTGGACCGGCTGTTCGACGTGGTGCGGACGCTGCGCGCGTCGGGCGCCGCGGTGCTGTTCATCTCGCACCGGATCGAGGAGATCTTCACGCTCTGCCAGCGGGTCACGGTGATGCGGGACGGCAGGCAGGTCCTCACCCGGGAGCTGGACGGGCCTGGTCGCGGGTGACCTGGTCCGCGCGATGGTCGGCCGGGAACTGGCCGAACGGCCCGCCGGAGCGCACGGCGCCGCCGGGCGGACGCTGCTCGAGCGTCGAGCGGCTGACCCGCGAGGGCGTGTTCACCGATATCTCCTTCACCGTCCGGGCCGGCGAGATCGTGACGCTCGCCGGGCTGGTGGGGTCCGGCCGCAGCGAGGTGGCGCGGGCCGTGTTCGGCATCGACCGCTACGACGCCGGCTCGGTGACCCTGCGCGGCCATCAGCCCTGCGGCGGGGCTCGCCCGACCGTGGCGATGGCGGCGGGAGTCGGGCTTCGTCCCCGAGGACCGCCGCCAGCAGGGCCTGGTCATGGACATGTCGGTGCAGCAGAACGTCGCGCTGGCGTCCCTGCACCGCCTGCAACACGCGGGTCTCATCCGGGCCGCCTGCCGAGCGCTCGCTCGCGTCCGACTGGGCGGTCCGGCTGAAGATCAAGTACGGACGGCTCACCGACCCGGTCTCGATGCTGTCCGGGGGCAACCAGCAGAAGGTCGTGCTGGCCAAATGGCTGGCCCGCAAGCCCGCGCTGCTGATCGTCGACGAGCCGACCCGCGGCATCGACATTGCCACCAAGGCAGAGGTCCACCACCTGCTCTCCCAGCTCGCGGGCGACGGGGTGGGCGATCCTGATGATCTCCTCGGAACTGCCGGAGGTGCTGCGGGTCAGCGACCGGATCCTCGTCATGCGAGAGGGGCGGCTGACGGCCGAATACTCCCGGGCGGACGCCTCCGAGGAAGAAATCATGTCGGCGGCCACCGGGCAGTTGAAGGCAGGCGGATGACCGCCACGCTGTTGCGGCGCGAACCGCCGGAGACCCCCGCCGAGGCCAGCCCGCGCAGGCTGACCGAGCGCGTCTTCCGGATCAGGGAATCCGGCATCATCGTGGTCCTCGCGCTGTTCGTGGCGGTCACGGCCGGCGTTCAGCACCGGTTCCTCAGCGATACCAACATCCAGTTCGTGCTGGTCAACACCACCATCTACGCGCTGCTCGCGCTCGGCGAGACGATGGTGGTCGTCAGCAGGAACGTCGACCTGTCCGTCGGTTCCGTGCTGGGGATGTCGGCCTACCTGTCCGCCAGCCTGTTCGGCGAGCACCACGGCATCCCGATTCCCGTGGTGTTCCTGGCCGGCCTCGGCATCGGGCTGGGCTGGGGGCTCGTGAACGGCCTGGTGGTGGCGGCCGGGCGGGTGCCGAGCCTCGTGGTGACCCTGGCCAGCCTGTACATCATCCGCGGGGTCGACATCCTGATCGTGGGCGGCGGCATGGTCACCGCCAACACACTGCCGGGCAGCTTCACCGGCATACCGAAAGCGACCGTGGCCGGAATCCCCGACCTGGCCATCGCCGTCGCCGTAGTGATCGCGGCCGGGGCGTACTACCTGCGCTCGTACCGGTCCGGGCGGGAGCTCTACGCGATCGGGTCCAACCCGGAGGCGGCGCGCCTGGCCGGGATCCCCATCGGCAAGCGCGTCCTGTTCGCGTTCGCGGTGAGCGGGGCGATCGCCGGGGTCGCGGGCGTGCTGTGGGCCGCGCAGTACGGCACGGTCGACTCCACCGCGGGGACGAGCTACGAGCTGACCGTGATCACCGCCGTCGTCGTCGGCGGCGTGGCGATATTCGGCGGGAGCGGCAGCGTAGTCGGCGCCGCGCTCGGCGCGCTGCTGCTCTCCACTATCAACTCGGCCCTCTACGTGCTCGGTATCTCCGACTTCTGGGTTCAGGCGATCTTCGGGTTCCTGCTCCTGCTGGCCATCACCATCGACCGGATCATCTCGGTCAGGCTCACCGCGGCCCTGCGGCTAAGGAGTACCCACCGTGGCACCTGACGTCGACCTCGCCGCGCGGCCGCCCGGCCGGGACCGTCCGGCCTGGAGGCTGCTGCGCGCGCGGGCGCCGTGGGCCTTCCGCTGGGAGGCCGGCCTCGCGCTGATCGTCGTGATCATCGGGATCATCGGCACGGCCGCCTCGCCGGACTTCCTGACCAGCAATAACCTGTTCAACCTCGGCCTTTCCAACGGCGAGATCGCGATCATGGCGCTGCCCATGACGCTGATCATCATCAGCGGGGAGATCGACCTGTCGGTCTCGTCGACCCTCGGCATGGCGAGCTGCCTGCTCGGGTTCCTGTGGGCCAGGCACTGGCCGATGATCGCCATCTTCGTCGTCATCGCGCTCGTCGGCCTCGCCGCCGGGGCCTTCAACGGCCTGCTCGTCACCCGGCTCGGGCTGCCGTCGCTCGCGGTCACCATCGGCACGCTCACCCTGTACGCGGGGATCGCCCTGATCCTCCTCGGCCCGAACACCGTCTCGAACTTCCCGGCCGCCTACACGAACCTCGGCGTCAACGCGGTCCCGGGCACCGGCAACGCCATCACGTACTCCACGCTCATCTTCGCGGTGCTGGCGGTGATCTTCGGGGTGGTCCTGCACGCCACCCCGGTCGGCCGCGTCGATCTTCGCCATGGGCGCCAGCCCCGAGGCCGCCCTGTTCGCCGGCATCCGGGTCAAGCGGATCAAGACCATCCTGTTCATGGTCTCCGGCCTGGTCTGCGCGTTCGCCGGCGTCCTGTACACCTTCCGGCTCTCCACCGCCGTCGCGGACAACGGGGTCGGACTCGAACTGGACGTCGTGGCGATCGTGCTGGTCGGCGGGATCTCCATCTTCGGCGGCCAGGGGTCCATCCCCGGCGTGGTGCTCGGCGTCCTCGCGTTCGCCGGGATCCAGAACGCGCTCCTGCTCACCAACTTCAACCAGGAAGCGTCCGGCGTCGTGGCGGGCGGGCTGCTGCTGCTGTCCGTCTTCGGCCGGAACGCGGCGTCCTACGCCAGCCGACTGCGGGCCCGGGTACCCGCGCTCCGCCGGCGCACAGAAGGCCCGGCCGCACGGCCAGGCCGCAGCGGGGAGCCAGCCATGACGCCAGCGCGCGTCGTGGCGGACCCCATCTGTTTTTTTCACATCCGTTATTGAAAGGATTCAGGACATGAAACTGAGACAGAGGGCGTGGCTCACCCTGCCGCTCGTGGCGTCGGTCCTGCTCGCGGCCTGCTCGTCCTCATCCTCGAGCTCGTCGAGCTCGCGCCCCTCCGTCGTCGTCCGCGTCGGCTCCTCCAGCTCGTCCGGCGGCGCTGAAGACGGGCCTGAAGGTCTTCGTCATCCCGAAGAACCTCGGGAACTCGTACTTCACCACCGCGGACAGCGTGAACTCCGGCGGCGCGCTCGCGGCGCTCAAGGCGCTCGGCGAGGCCGGAGCGGAGACCAGCGGGACCGCGGATACGCCCGCGTCCCAGCTGCCCGTCATCCAGGCGGACATCAGCAAGGGCGCGAACGCGCTGATCATCTCGGCGACCGACCCGACGGCGCTGTGCCCGACGCTCGAATCCGCCATGAAGAGGGGCATCGCCGTCGTCACCTACGACTCGGACGCGCCCACCTGCCGGAGCCTGTTCATCAACCAGGCGTCGTCCCAGGCGATCGGCGCCATCGAGGTGGACCTGATCGCCAAGCAGCTCCACGACACCGGGGAGATCGCGATCGTCTCGGCCTCCGCGGACGACACGAACCAGAACGCCTGGATCGGGTACATGAAGCAGGAGCTGACGAAGTACCCGAAGATGAAGCTGGTCTCCACGGTCTACGGCAACGACGACACGGCGACGTCCACCCAGGTCACCCAGGGCCTGCTCGAGCAGTTCCCGAACCTGAAGGGCATCATCTCCCCCACCACCGTGGGGATCGCGGCCGCGGCGGCGGTGCTCGACACCCCCAAGTACCGCGGCAAGATCGCGCTCACCGGGCTGGCCACGCCCGATGAGATGAAGAAGTACGTCGCCGACGGGACCGTCGTCTCCTTCGCGCTGTGGGACCCGGCGAACCTCGGCTACCTCGCGGCGTACGCCGCGGTCGAGCTCGCGTCCGGGAAGATCACCGGAGCCGCCGGCCAGACGTTCACCGCGGGCAAGCTCGGCTCGTTCACGGTCGGCGCGGACAACACCGTCCTGCTCGGCCCGCCCTACGTGTTCAACTCCTCCAACATCAACAACTTCAACTTCTGACCGGCAGCCAGGGTGCCGCGCCCCGGATCTGGCCGGAGGACGAGGTCCCATCGGAACACAGTGCTATGTCTCCGACCTGCGCCCGGGTCCGCGCCCGGCCTTCCGGCGGATCGCCGAGATTTTCCACCTGGACTCGCTTCGCGGCCTAACGGTCCAGGTACCGCTACGAGGGTGCGGATAAGACTGGAAGTGGAGATGAACCGGAAATGCGCGACCTGACCGCCGTCAAGGCGGCGCTCACAGAGCAGGAAATCGAGCTGCCCTCCTGGGCGTTCGGGAATACCGGAACACGGTTCAAGGTATTCGGCCAGCCGGGGGTGCCCAGGACCCCGTGGGAAAAGGCGGAGGACGCGGCGCAGGTCCACCGGTTCACCGGCGTCGCCCCCAGCATGGCGGTGCACATTCCCGTGGGACAAGGTGGACGATTACCAGGAGCTGGCCCGGCACGCCGGCGACCACGGGATCAGGATCGGCACCGTCAACGCCAACGTCTTCCAGGACGACGACTACAAGCTCGGCAGCGTCTGCAACCCCGACCCGAGGATCCGCGCCAAGGCCGTGGCCCACCTGCTGGAGTGCGTCGACGTCATGGACGCCACCGGGTCGCGCGACCTCAAGCTGTGGTTCGCCGACGGCACCAACTACCCGGGCCAGGACGACATCAGGGCCCGGCAGGACCGCCTGGCCGAGGCGCTGGCCGCGGTCTACGCCAGGCTGGCCCCGCACCAGCGGATGCTGCTGGAGTACAAGCTGTTCGAGCCGTCCTTTTACACCACCGACGTGCCCGGACTGGGGCACCAGCCTGCTGCACTGCCAGGCGCTGGGCCCGCAGGCCCAGGTGGTGGTCGACACCGGCCACCACGCCCCGGGCACGAACATCGAGTTCATCGTGGCCATGCTGCTGCGCGCCGGTCGCCTGGGCGGGTTCGACTTCAACAGCCGCTTCTACGCCGACGACGACCTCATGGTAGGCGCCGCGGATCCGTTCCAGCTCTTCCGCATCATGCACGAGGTGGTCAAGGCCGGCGCGCTTAGCGCCGGCCGGCGGCATCGCATTCATGCTCGACCAGTGCCACAACATCGAGCCGAAGATCCCGGCCCAGATCCGCTCGGTGATGAACGCCCAGGAGGCCACGGCCAAGGCGCTGCTCGTCGACGCGGACGCGCTCGCCGCGGCGCAGCAGGCCGGTGACGTGCTGGCCGCGAACGCCGTGATGATGGACGCGTACAACACCGACGTGCGCCCGCTGCTGGCCGAACTGCGCGAGCAGGCCGGCCTGGACGCCCGATCCGGTCGCGGCCTACCACCGGTCCGGCTACCAGGAGAAGATCGTGGCGGACCGGATCGGCGGGACCCCGGCCAGCTGGGGATCATGACAGCATGAACTGCCTCACCAGTCGGCGCGCTGCTCGCGCGCAGCAACCGGCTCGGATCGGACCCGCGCAACACCAACTACGCGGGCGGCAACGCGTCGGCCAAGGGGACCGCCGCCGACCCGGTGACCGGGGAGCCGGCGGAACTGCTGTGGGTTAAAGGCTCCGGCGGCGACCTCGGCACGCTGACCGCCGAGGGGCTGGCCGTGCTCCGCCTGGACCGGCTCCGCGCCCTGGAGGGGGTGTACCCGGGCCCCGAGCGCGAGGACGAGATGGTGGCCGCGTTCGACTACTGCCTGTGGGGCAAGGGCGGCGCGGCCCCGTCGATCGACACGGCGATGCACGGCCTGGTCGACGCCGCGCACGTCGACCACCTGCACCCCGACGCCGGCATCGCGCTGGCCGCGGCCGCCGACGGTGAGGCGCTGACCAAGGCCTGCTTCGGCAACCGGGTGGCCTGGGTGCCGTGGCGCCGCCCCGGATTCCAGCTCGGGCTGGACATCGCCTGCATCAAGCGGGAAAGCCCGGGCGCGATCGGGGTCATCCTCGGCGGGCACGGCATCACCGCCTGGGGCGAGACCAGCGACGAGTGCGAGGCCCGCTCGCTGGAGATCATCGCCACCGCGCAGAGGTACCTGAACGCAGCACGGAAGCGCCGAGCCGTTCGGGCCGCGGGTCGCCGAGCCGCTGCCGGAGGGCCTGCGGCGGGCCCATGCGGCAGAACTGGCCCCGCTGATCAGGGGGCTCGCCTCGACCGACCGCAGACAGGTCGGGCACTTCAGCGACTCCCCCGCCGTGCTGGACTTCCTGGCCCGCGCCAAGCACCCGGCCCTGGCCGCCCTGGGCACCTCCTGCCCCGACCACTTCCTGCGGACCAAGGTGCGGCCGCTGCTGCTCGACCTGCCGCCCGATGCGCCGTACGAGGCGGCCGCGAGCCGGCTGCGCGAGCTGCACGCGGCGTACCGGGAGGACTACCGCGCCTACTACGAGCGGTACGCGGACGCGTCGTCGCCGCCCATGCGCGGAGCGGACCCGGCCGATCGTGCTGGTGCCCGGGGTTGGCATGTTCAGCTTCGGCGCGGACGACCAGACCGCGCGGGTGGCGGGCGAGTTCTACCTCAACGCGATCAACGTGATGCGCGGCGCCGAAGCGGTGTCCGCGTACGAGCCGATACCGGAGAGCGGAGAAGTTCCGCATCGAGTACTGGGCGCTGGAGGAGGCCAAGCTGCGCCGGCAGGCCCGCCCGCGCCGCTGGCCGGGCGGGTCGCCCTGGTCACCGGGGGCGGGTCCGGCATAGGCCGCGCCACCGCGCGGCGCCTGGCCGCCGAGGGCGCCTGCGTCGTCGGGCGGCCGTACCGAGTCGGCGCGCGGTCGCCGCCGATGCACGGCGTCGGCCGCGCGAGATCGGCTCCGCCGACGTCGCGCGTCGCCGTCCGACCGCCGGACGTTACGGACGAGGAGCAGCGTGGCGGCGGCGCGTTCGCGGTGGCCGCGCTGGCCTTCGGCGGGGTGGACCTCGTCGTGAACAACGCCGGGCTGTCCATCTCCAAGCCGCTGCTCGAGACCACGCGGCCGACTGGGATATCCAGCACAACGTCATGGCGCGCGGGTCGTTCCTGGTGTCCCGGGAGGCGCGCCGCGCTCATGAGGGCCAGGGCCTGGGCGGCGACATCGTCTACATCTGCAGCAAGAACGCCGTCTTCGCCGGGCCGTCCAACGTGGCTTACGGCGCGGCCAAGGCCGACCAGGCGCACCAGGTGCGGCTGCTCGCCGCCGAACTCGGCGGCGTACGACATCCGGGTGAACGGGATCAACCCGGACGGGGTCGTGCGCGGCTCGGGAATCTTCGCCTGCGGCTGGGGCGCGCAGCGCGCCGCCGTCTACGGCGTGCCCGAGGAGGAGCTCGGCGCGTTCTACGCCCAGCGGACGCTGCTCAAGCGCGAGGTCCTGCCCGAGCACATGGCCGCCGCAGTCGTCGCGCTGACTGTGCGGTGATCTGCCGCTGACCACCGGCCTGCTGATCCCGGTGGACGCTGGCGTCCCGGCCGCCTTCCTACGATGAGAACGGCCGCCCCGAAGACCAAGGCGCAGGCGCGGGCGCCGTGGCGGTCGCCGTGGCCGCCGTCGACCTCGGCGCGTCGGGCGGGCCGGGTCGATGGCGGCGACGGGTCAGCGGCTCGGGAATCCTGGACGCTGGAGGAGGTGCACAGGTTCCCTAACGTGCCGGTGACATCGCCGGGCGGCACGCTGTACTGGGACATCCTGCGGCTCTACGCGGGCGTCCAGCGAGGGCCTGCAGGCCGCCGCGCACGAGTTTCCGGCTGGCCAGCGTCCGCAGATCGACTCCTGGGGCGTGGACTATGGGCTGATCGACTCCGCCGGGGCGCTGCTCGGCAACCCGGTGCACTACCGCGATGCCGCGCACCGACGGGGTGGCGGAGCCCGGCTCCACGCCAGCCTGCCCGCGGACGAGCTTTACGCGGTGACCGGGATCGCAGCAGCTGCCGCTCTAACACGATCTACCAGCTGGTCGCCGCGGCCGGAACCGCTCAGCTCGCAGCGGCGCAGACTCATGCTGCTCATCCCGGACCTGCTGGCGTACTGGCTGACCGGGAGGCGGGCGCCGAGGTCACCAACGCGTCCACCACGAGCTGCTCGATGTCCGGGCGCAGACCTGGGCCGCCGCGCTGATCGGAACGGGCCGGCGCTGCCCAGGCCCGCATCTTCCCGCCGCTGCGGCAGCCCGGGCGACGTCATCGGCGCCATCTCTTTGCCGAACGTCGCCGCAGCGGCGGGCATCGCCTCACCGCTCGCGGGTCATCGCCGTCGGGTCGCACGACACGGCGTCGGCGGTGGCGGCCGTGCCCGCCGACCGGGACAGCGTTTGCGTACATCTCGTGCGGCACCTGGTCGCTGGTCGGGCTGGAGCTGGTGACACCGGTGCTCACCGAGGACGAGCCGCGCTGGCGCAACTTCACGCAACGAGACCGGCGTCGACGGCACGGTCCGGTACCTGCGGAACGTGGCGGGGCTCTGGCTGCTCCAGGAGTAGCCTGCGCACCTGGGCCGGCAGGCCTCGCTTCCGATCGTCGCTGCTCTGCTCGCGGCGGCGCGGGTGCCTGCCCTTGACGTACGTGATCGACCCGGACGACCCGCCTTCCTGCCGCCGGGCGACATGCCGGCCCGGATCGCGTGGCCTGGCTGGCCAATCGCGGCGAGGCCGCGCCGCAGAGCCCGCCGAGACCGTGCGGTGCATCCTGGACAGCCTGGCGCTGGCCTACCGGCGCGCGATCCGCGCAGGCGCAGGACGCTGTCCGGGCGGCACGTCGGACGTGGTGCACGTCGTCGGCGGCGGATCCCGCAACTGCTGCTGTGCCAGCTCACCGCCGATGCCACCGGCCTGCCCGTGCTCGCCGGGCCCGCCGAGGCCGCCGCGCTCGGCAACATGCCCTGTGCAGGCCCGCGCGCTGGGCGCGGCACCGGCCGACCTGACCGGGATGCGGGCGCTGGTGAGCCGGACGCAGCAGCTGAAACGGTTCGAGCCTGACGGTGACACCGGGCCGTGGCAGGCCGCGCAGCGGCGGCTGGGGTAACACCACCGCCGTTTGGCGCCTCCTGAATCGCAACCCAGGCTGACCGTGGGCCTGCAGGGCGCGGGCGGCGGCCAGGCCGGACTGGCCCGCGCCGATGACGATGACCTCAGATTCCGATGGCGTGGTGTTGGGCTCCGCCTGGGCTGCGGCCCCGCAGCACGTCGCGTCGCGGGAATGAGCTGTTCCTGCCGGCGGACCGGTGCCGCCGCAGCACTGCGCGGTCTGCGCGGGACCGTCCTGGCCGGAGTCGAGCGCGGCCTCGACCGCGTCCCAGCTCTGGCTGCCTTCCTGGCCCCAGAAGGTCGGGCTGTCTTCCAGCACGGTGTAGATCTCCCACCGCTCGCCGTTCGGGGCGCCCTGCACCCAGAACTTGTCCTGCCGGGCGTAGCAGCAGGTGGTGTCGCGCTCGTCGACCGAGGCCAGCCCGACCCCGGCCAGGCGGGTCTGCTCGGCGTCGACGGCGTCGGTGCCGGGCACCTCGACGCCGAGGTGGTTGAGGCTGCCGCCCTGGCCGGGGTTCTCCAGCAGGATGAGCTTGAGCGGCGGGTCGGCGATGGCGAAGTTGGCGTAGCCGGGCCGTACCTTGGCGGGCTCGGTGCCGAACAGCTTGGTGTAGAAGGCGACGGACTCCTCCAGGTCGTTGACGTTGAGGGCGAGCTGGACGCGGCCGGTCATGGGAACCTCCGTGATATCGATGAACTGTCTATGTCTTGCTGCTGCCGAGCTTGCCACAAGACATCGATATCTGTCAATATAGATGTATGTCGAAGTCTCTGGTGGTGCTGGATCCGGCCGGCACGGCGGCGTGCTGCCCGCCGCTGTCGGCCCAGCCGCTGTCCCAGGCGCAGGCCGAGCAGGTCGCTCCGCTGCTCAAGGCGCTCGCCGACCCGGTCCGGCTGCGGCTGATGTCCCTGGTGGCCTCCCACGCCGGCGGCGAGGCCTGCGTCTGCGACCTGAACGAGGCGTTCGACCTGTCCCAGCCGACGATCAGCCATCACCTGAAGGTCCTGCACGAGGCTGGGCTGCTGGCCCGCGAGAAGCGCGGCGTCTGGGTCTACTACCGCGTCAGGCCGGAGGCGCTGGCCAGCCTCGGCATGCTCATCGGCAGCCCGGAACCGGCCGTCACCGCCTGACCGGGGCGGGTGCCGTCTTCACGTGCGGTTTTGTGATCAGCTCAGTAGGTTCGTCCCGGTGGGGCCGGTGATCTGCTGGAGCATGGAATGGGCGAGTTGTTGGACCTGGGCTGGTAGCGGGACGTAGTCGTTGGCGGCGGCGTAGGCCTGCCCGGCGTGGGTGAGCCAGTCGATCATGGCGACCAGGGCCTGGCCGGTGGCCTGGCTGGCCTGGTGGGTATAGATCAGCGCCCAGCTGTACCCGCTGATCGGGTAGCTGTCGGCGCCGGGCTCGTTGACGATGGAGAAGTCGGTCGGGGTGATGACCGGTTTCTGGGCGGCGTCGGCGGCGACGGTCTGGGCGGACGGGATCACGTAGCGGCCGGCCTGGTTGCGGATGGCGGCGAACGGCACCAGCAGGCCCATGGAATACGCCTGCTCGATGTAGCCGATGGAGAACGGGGTGCCGTAGACCGTCGTGGCCACCCCGCCGTTGCCTTCGGCGCCTTCCCCGGCCGGCCAGTCGAGCGTCTTGCCGGTGCCGACCTTGGCCGCCCAGGCCGGTGAGACGCTGGACAGGTAGTTGCTGAATATGTAGGTGGTGCCGCTGCCGTCGGAGCGGTGCACGACCGTGATCGCGGCGGGCGGCATGGTGATGCCCGGGTTGAGGGCGGTGATGGCCGGGTCGTTCCAGCGGGTGATCTGCCCGAGGAAGATCTCGGCGAGCACCGGGCCGGTCAGGTGCAGCCGGGTGCCCGCCGGGAGGGACGACAGGTGGTAGGCGATGCCTTCGCCGCCCAGGTCGACGGGCACCTGGGTGACCGGTCCGCCCTTGGCGGCGGCTTGCTCGGCGGCGGTCATCGGCACGTCGGAGGCGCCGAAGTTGACTTCCGCGGCGCTGAACGCGGCGATGCCCCCGCTGCTGCCCACCGCGGAATAGCCGATGGTCACGCCCGGGTGCTGCTTCTGGTACCCGGCGAAGGCGGCGGAGAAGAACGGCTCGTCGAACGTCGACCCGGCCCCGGTGAGGGTGGGGGCATGGCCGCCAGGGCCGATGCTGGTGGCGGCCACCGCCGAGGTGCCGGTGGTGCCTGTAGCGGTCGTGCTGGCGCAGGCGGTGACGGCGAGGAGGATGATCGCTGCGGCTGCGGCCTGGATGGCTGGGTGAGCGGGGCGGCGGCGCGGGGCGCCGCGGCGAGGGTGGTGGCCTGACATGGTTGCTCCTCTGCTCGAGGATCCGGAGCGGGGTTTAGTCCAGGTGGGTATGCCGGACCCAGGCCTGGGCGCCTATCTGGACCGCGTCCCAGGGGCTGCCCAGCGGCGGGGTGTAGGACAGGTCCAGGTCGCTGAGCGCATCGACGGTCATGCCGTGAAAGATCGCGGTAGCGGCGATGTCGATGCGCTTGGCGATCTCGGCGTGCTTGTGCCCGAACAGCTGCATCCCCAGCAGCCGCCCGGTGGCCCGGTCGCCGGTGATCCGCATGGCAATGCGGTGGCTGCCGGGGTAGTAGGCCTTGTGATCATCGGCGGCGGACCCGATGGTGACCGGATCGAACCCGGCCGCCAGGGCTTCGTGGTCGCGCAGCCCGGTGCGCGCGGCGGCCTGGTCGAAGATCTTTACCACCTGGGTGCCCAGGCTGCCGGCGAACTGCCGGTTCCCGCCGAGCGCGTTCTCCCCGGCCACCCGGCCCTGTTTGTGCGCGGTCGTGCCCAGCGGGAGGTACGTGACGCCCAGCAGCCGGTGGTGGGTGATGACGCAGTCCCCGGCCGCGAAGACGTCGGGCAGGCCGGTGCGCATGCCGGGGTCGACCACGATCGCGCCCTTGATGCCGAGGGTGGCTCCGGCATCGGCGGCCAGCGTGGTCTCGGGCCGCACCCCCACGACGACCAGCACCATGTCCGCCGGGCGAGTGACGCCGGTGCCGTCGGCCGTGGTGGCGTGGACCTGCAGCCGCCCTGCTCCCTCGGGTGGGGCCTTGCTGATGGCCTGGACGGCGGTGCCGGTCAGCACCTCCACGCCATGGGCGTCCAGTCCGGCATGGACCAGCGCGCCCAGCTCGGGGTCGACGGTGGGCAGCACCTCGGGCAACTGCTCCACCTGGGTGACGGCCAGCCCGCGGACGGTCAGGGCGTCGGCCATCTCCAGGCCGATGTACCCGGCGCCGACGATGACGGCGCTGGCCGGCGCGGCCTGTTCCAGGGTGTCCATGACCGCGAACGTGTCGCCCATCGAGTGCAGCAGGTGCACCCCGTCATCCGGCCCCAGGGCGCCCGGGCCGGCCAGGCCGCCGATCGCGGGCCGGATCGGGACCGCACCGGTGCCGATCACGAGGTTGTCGTAGCCGAGAAGCTCCTTCTCGCCGTCCGGAGTAGTGATCAGGAGCTTGCGGGCGGGCACGTCGATGCGCCGCGCGACAGTATCTAGCCGCAGCCGCATCCCGGCGGCCTCCAGGTCGGCGATGGTGCGGTGGGCCAGATTGCGCCAGTGAGTGACCTCGCCGGAGACGTAGTAGGGGATGCCGCAGATGGAGAAGTTCGGGTAGGCATCCGCGAGGACCACCGTAACGTCGGCAGCCGGATCGAGCTCGCGGGCCCGCAGGGCCGCGCTGATCCCGGCGTCGCTGCCGCCGATCATGACCACGTGCATGGCAGGCTCCCTCGGGCTAGCTGATCAACCGGACCGGTCCACCGGGTGAGACGCGCCGTCGGGCACGGCGAGGGCCGCTGTGGTTCCGGCGCGGTCACGGTGGGGGACGATGATGCCGGCGGCGTCGGCCGCCGTGATGGCGGGGTACAGCGCCTTGATGATCACGATGGCCAGCGCGCCCCCGACGATCTGGGCGCCGATGAAGGCCGGGGCCGAGGACGGGGCGATGCCCGCGAAGGTGTCGGAGAACATCCGGCCGATGGTGATGGCCGGGTTGGCGAAGCTCGCCGAAGAGGTGAACCAGTACGCCGCGCCGATATAGGCCCCGACTGCGGCCGGGGCGGACCGGCTCCGGCCGGACCTGGCCAGCGCGAAGATCACCAGCAGCAGCCCCAGTGTGGCCACGATCTCCGACAAGAAGTGGGCAGGCGTGGCCCGGTGCTTGGTGGAGATGGTGACCGCGGGCAGCGCGAACATCAGGTTCGCCAGCACTGCCCCTGCGGTGCACCCGGCCACCTGCGCCGGGAGGTACGCGGCGGCATCGCGCCAGGACAGCCCGCCGAACGCGGCATCGACAAAGGACACCACCGGGTTGAAGTGACCGCCGGAGACCGGGCCGAACATCAAGATGATCGCGAACAGCCCGGCCGCCGTGGCCGCCGCGTCCTCCAGCAGTTGCAGGCCGACCTGCCCGGGGGACAGCCGCTGCGCGGCGATCCCGGCGCCGATCACCACCGCGGCCAGGAACGCGCTGCCCAGGAACTCCGCGGTCAGCCGCCGCCACAGGACGACCGGTGCACTGCTCACGCGGCCATCTTGACAGAGCATGATAGCTCAGTCAAGATTGAGTCAATGTCTGTTGATCGAACTTCTGAGCTGGAACGACGTGCGATCATGCACGCGGCGCTGGCCGACCCGGCCCGGCTGCGGATCACCGACACCCTGCTGGCCGGTGACGCGTCGCCCTCCGAGCTGGCCGCCATGCTGGCCATGCCGTCCAACCTGCTCGCGCACCACCTGCACGTGCTCGAACAGGCCGGGCTCATCACCCGCCGGCGCTCCGAAGGCGACCGCCGCCGCACCTACCTGCAGCTGGTCCCCGGCTCCCTGGACGCACTGACCCCGCCGCCAGTCCGCGCGGCGCTGCGGGTGCTGTTCGTCTGCACCGCCAACTCCGCCCGCTCGCACCTGGCCGCCGCGCTGTGGCGCCAGGCCAGCAGCGTCCCGGCGGTATCGGCCGGCACGCACCCGGCCGCGGCCATCGATCCCGGCGCGATCGCCGCCGCCCGGCGCCTGCGCCTGCCGCTGCCCCGGCTGCGGCCCCGGCACATCAGCGATGTCCGGCAGCAGGGCGACCTGGTTATCACCGTGTGCGACCTGGCCCACGAGGAACTCGCCGAAGCCCTGACCATGCACTGGTCCATTCCCGACCCGGTCCCGGCCGGCGACCCGGCCGGCTTCGACGCCGCGCTGGCCCAGCTGGCCGGCCGCGTCGGACGCCTGGCGCCACGCCTGGCCGCCGTCTCCTGAGCCGCGGCCGGCGCAGACAGCGCGGCCGGACGCCGGTGAGACGGCCGCCCAGCCCGGCATGCGTTACGGCCTGGTCGCGCGGATGATGGCCGAGTGCACACCAACTGCGACCTGGTGGGTCGGGGTAATCGCGATGGCCGTGAAGCCCGCCTCTGCCAGCCCCGCGCGGTACTCGGCGTAGGAGGATACGCCGGTACAGCCGACCTGGCCGCCGCCCTCGATCCGCTGGGCCGGGGTGAGGTGGTCCTCGGCGAGGATGTCGGAGACCCCGAAGCGGCCGCCGGGGCGCAGGACGCGGAAGCTCTGCGCGAACACGGCTGAGCGGTCGGTCGACAGGCAGATTACGCAGTTGGAGATGACCACGTCGACGGAGGAGTCCGGCAGCGGGATCGCCTCGATGTGGCCGAGCAGGAACTCGACGTTGCCCACACCGGCCTGCCGTGCGTGGGCGCGGGCCAAATCCAGCATCTCGCCGGTCATGTCCAGGCCGTAAGCCTTCCCGGCCGGGCCGACCCGGCGGGCCGACAGCAGCACGTCGAGGCCGCCGCCGCAGCCTAGGTCCAGTACGGTCTCGCCCGGCTGCAGGTCAGCCACCGCCACCGGGTTGCCGCAGCCGAGGCTGACCCGCAGCGCGCCCTCGGACAGGCCCAGGACATCCGGGTACCCGGCCGGGCCGAACCCGCCCGCCGCGAACTCGACCGGGCCGCAATCAGTGACCGCCTGGCCGGCCTGCGCGGCCCGGGCCAGGGCGGCGTACCGGGCGCCGACCGCGGCTCGAGTCTGGTCGCGGTCATCCGGGTGGCTGGCTGGCGGCATGATCATCCTCCGATCGCGTCAGCGGGCAGTGGCGGGCGGGACAGGCGACGGCTGGCCCATCACCAGGTCGGCGGCCGTGGGGAAGCACTGCACGCAGTTCTCGTTGATCCGGTACAGCCGGCAGGTGCCGCGCTCTTCGGCCAGCACGAACCCGACCGCGGCCAGCTGGCGCAGGTGCTCCGACACCGTTGACTGACCCACCGGCACGGCCGCCACGATCTCCTTGACCGTCATCGGCCTGCCGCTGCGGGCCAGCAGCGAGACCACCTGCACCCGGGTCCCATCGGCCAGCGCCTTGAACCACGCCGCGTACGTCTCGGCCATTCCGCGTTCCAGCGGCTGCGCATCATTCATCGTTAATCGACGATAGACGATCAAAGCCCCGCAGGGAAGCCCAGGATCGCTGCGCCATGAGCACGCCGCGCCCTGTCTTGGCCCTCAAACAGCGGCGAGCCCTGCCACGCGCCGATAGGAAATCGATCGATTCCAGGCAGTTACGCTGATGCGGTGAGGCGGGCCTTGGGCGACGGCGGGGTGGGATACTCGGTAGTCGTGACGGGAGCGGACGGCGGTGCTCGCGCTGGCCTGCTCGTCGGCCGGGATGCCGAGCTGGCTCTGATCGCCGATCGCCTGGCCGACCGGGAGGCCGGTACCGCCATCTTGGTCCGGGGACCAGCCGGCATCGGCAAGACAACGCTCATCGACGAGGCCGTACGGCAGGCCGGTCCGACCAGGCGGGTCTTGCGCACCGCCGGCAACTCACCGGAGACGGGCCTGGCCATGGCCGGGCTTTACCAGCTTCTCCAGCCGCTGCTGCCGCTGGCTCACCTGATCCCGGAGCCCAGGCAGGCGGCTCTGCGGGTGGCCTTCGGTATCACCGTAGGCGCGCCTCCGGAGCCCTTCGCGCTGGCCATGGCGGCCCTGGAGCTACTCGCCGACGCGGCTGCTGAGCAACCGCTGCTGGTGGTGGCCGAAGACCTGCACTGGCTGGATCCGGCGACGGTCGGCGTGCTCCGCTTTATCGCCCGGCGCCTTGAGCATGACCCGGTCGTACTGCTGGCCACGACCCGGGACGACGAACCCGACCCGTTCCACGGTGCCGCCAGCTTCCTGGTCGACCTCGAGCCGCTCGGCACCGACGACTCGCGCCGGCTCCTCGCCTCCGTCGCGCCGGACCTCAGCAGCGCGAGCCGGGCCAGGGTACTCCGGGTCGCCGAGGGCAACCCGCTCGCCTTGGTGGAGCTGCCGAGCACCGCCGGCCTGACGTGGCGAGCGTCGGGAGATCCCGGGTGGCTGCCGCTCACCCAGCGTCTCCAGGCCGCCTTCGCGGCGCGTGTCGAGCAGCTTCCTTCCGCGGCCCGGACCGCTCTCACCCTGCTAGCGCTGCACGATTCAGAGTCGCTACCGGAACTACTCGATGCCCTTGGTATACCAGGGACACCGGCGCAGCTAGAAGTCCTGGAGCCAGCCATTGTCGCGGGCCTCGTCCAGTTGTCGGACGGCAAACTGCGTTTCCGCCACCCCCTGATGCGATCCGCCGTGTACCACCTCGCGTCGCCGGGCAGCCGGGCGGCTGGGCACCTGGCGCTAGCGCGAGCCGTGGGCCCCGGCACCGACCGGGGAATCCTGCACCGGGCCCAGGCGGCGACCGGGTTCTGACGAGGCCCTGGCCGCCGAGCTCGAGCTGGTCGCCGACCGGGCCGTCGGGCGCGGTGCCGTCTCGGTCGCCGTGACCACGCTGGCCCGCGCCGCGGAGCTCACGACCTCGGCCTCGGACAAGCGCCGGTACCTGTTCCGTGCGGCGGTCCTGGCCTACGAGCTCGGCCAGGCGGATGTCGGGGACGCGCACCGCGCCGTCCTGGCCCTGCTGGCCGACGACGAGCACGCCCGTCTCCTGCTCGAAGAGCTTGGCGAGATGGCCGATGCAGGCGCTGGGGGCGGAGTCGCCCGGATCCAGGCGCTCATCGGCCTGGCCGAGCGGTCACGACGGCTCGGCGACGAGCGGCTGGCGGAATCGTTTCTCCGCTCGGCGGCGTACCGCTGCTGGATGCGGGAACCGGGAAACGCCGTGGCGCGCACCGTAGCAAGGCACGTCACGGATTGGGCCGACTCGCTCAGCGACCCGCAGCGCGCCATCATGCTGGCCTACGCTGACCCGGTTGACAGCTCCTCGCGCATAACGAAAATCATGCGCGCCGTGGTTACCACCGATCTGGACTCGGTGACCGTCTTTACCCTGGGCCACGCAGCGTCCTGCATCGGGGAGTTCGAGCTGGCTGACATGTTCCTGGCCGACGCCGCGGCGCGGCTCCGCGCTGAGGGGCGGCTTCGGGTGCTGGCCCGGGCGGCCGTGATGCAGGCGTGGGCTCGATTGCGACGGGGCCAGTGGTCGACGGCCATGCCCTTGGCGGAGGAAGGCTGCCGCCTGGCCGAAGAGTCCGGTCAGGCGGAGTGGCTGGCGGCCGGGCTGGCCGGGCAGGCCATGGTCGCGGCCCTGCGCGGGGAGGTGGCCGAGGCGGCGCCCGCCGCCGACCGCGCCGAGCGGATCGCGGTCCCCAACGGAATGACCAACGTGGCGGCGATAACGGTGCTGGCACGGGCCACGGCGGCGGCGGCGGAGGGGGATTTCTCGGTGGCCTGGGACTACCTGAGCCGACTGCACCACGAGGCTGACCCGGGCTCGAGTCCGTTCCAGGCCCTGTGGGCACTGTCACATCTGGCGTACGCGGCGGTCCAGTGCGATCGGGTCGAGCGAACTCGCGAGCTGATAAAGCATGTGACCTCACAGCTGCCGCCGGAGCCGATCGTGCCGACGCTGCGCATGAACGTGATCTACGCCGATGCCCTGCTGGCCCCGGATGAACTCATCGAGCAGCGCATCCGCGAGGCGCTGGACCGGGACGTCGGCAGCTGGCCGTTCGAGCGCAGCCGGATGCAGCTCATGCTCGGGTCCCGGCTGAGGCGGCGTAAGCAGATCCAGGAAGCACGTGAGCTACTGCGGGCGGCCCGGGAGGGTTTCGACAGCCTGGGCGCCGGGCTTTGGGCGGAGCGGGCCCGCGAAGAGCTACGCGCCGCCGGGGTGCCGAGCCGCGCGCCGACGCCGACGGTGTGGAGTTCATTGTCGGCCCAGGAACTGCAGGTCGCACGGATGGCGGCGGAAGGGCTCTCGAACCGCCAGATCGGGGAGCGCCTCTACCTGTCGCATCACACCGTGGCCAGCCATCTTTACCGCATCTTCCCAAAGCTCGGCATCACCAACCGGGTGCAGCTGACCGCCATGAGCCTTGACCTGCCGGCCGCATCGCCTGCGCCGCCGGTCGACTAGCAGCCGTCCCTCACCCGCGCTGGTCGTAGGCAAGGGCGTCAGGTCCCGTTGCCGAGCAGGTCATAGGCCGCGACCCACAGCGTGTACGGGTTAGCCAGGTCCGGGTAAGCGGCCATCATCCGGTCGATGAGTTCGGCCGGGGATGAACTGCGCTCCAGCGCCGCCTCGAAATCAGCGATATACCGGTGGCATTCGTCGAGCTGGCGGCGCGCGTCGTCATCGGGGGCGCGCGGGTTGCGGTGCCCGGCGACGATGGTCTCAGCTCCGAGCCCTGCCACGGTATCCAGCGCCCGCGCCCAGCTGGCGCGGGAGTCTGGCGTTGACCCCTGCAGCCACATGTGGGTCTGGTTGTAGACGGCATCGCCGGAGACGACCAGGCTCAGGGCGGGAACGTAAACAACGCTGGAGTGCCCGGTGTCAGTGATGCCGACCGGGATCACCGTGGCCGCCGAACTTCCGACCGGGATGGTCGTGCCCGCCAGCGGCGCAGGCGCGACGGGCTTGGCGGTCAGCTGTCCGGGAAAGAACCCGCTCCAGACCTGCATGTACCCCGGCGAGATCTGCTCTTCCATCGCGGGGATGGACTCGGCGAGCGCGACCGGCCTGGCTTCCGGAAACGCCGCCAGGATCTCCGACAGCCCGAGGAAGTGATCGGCGTGGGGATGGGTGATGTACACGTACGTGGGCTCGCAGCCATGGGACTTCACCCACGCCGCCAGGTCTCGTCCCTCCTGCTCAGTGATGAGACAGTCGACCAGCAGGGCGACACCTTCAGCACTGATCAGGGTGGAGGTGGACGGCGGCCAGGTCGCCGTGCCGACCGCCTCATCGAAACCCGGCACTGCGCTCGGGATCGGCTTGGGATCCACCACGAACACGTCAAAGTCAAGACTCATAGCTACTCCCCGGTGAGTGCGTCGGCCTGGTCAGCCGGCCAGGAATTCCAGCAGGGCCGCGTTAACCTCGTCGGGCCCAGGTAGCGTGTGACCTCGCCGGTGCCCATGGAGAACCCGCCCAGCACGATGTCGGTCAGGTTCAGGTGCTCAAGCAGCGCGTTCAGGTCGGAGGCGAAGGTGTCGTAGTCGTACCCGATGGTGGGCTGGCTGGAGCGTCCGAACCCGTGGTCACATATGGCATTACGTCTCCTGTCGTCATGGCTTGCCACCTTCCACTGTGCGCACGCCCGCGGGGACCGCGCCATCGGCAACCTGACTGCACCTGGGGCTAGCGGCAAGGTGTAGTAGACATGCTGATTCCGACCAGCTGCCCAGCGGTTGGAATACCGTAGTGACGTCGTATTCGAGCCTTCCGAACAAGCTGGCCAGCGTCGCCCAGCGGTGTCGACTACGCCTACCGGGATGCCGGCGAGGGCGAACTGCCGCTCATCCTGCTGCAGCACTTCCGCGGGAACCTCGACAACTGGGACCCGGCGCTGGTCGACGACCTGGCCGCGGCCCGGCGCGTCGTCGCCTTCGACAACGCCGGGGTCGGCGGCTCCACCGGAACAACGCCGCACGACATCCGGCAGATGGCGCACGACGCGATCGCGTTCATCGCCGCCATGGGCTTCAGCCGGGCCGACATCCTCGGATTCTCCATCGGCAGCTTCGTGGCCCAGGAGATCGCGCTACTCCGCCCGGACCTCGTCCGCGGGCTGGTCCTCGCGTCCGCCGCCCCCAAGGGCGCGGACGGCATCCACGGGTGGGCCCCGGAGGTCATCGGCGCCGTCGGCACGCCGGAAACCAGCGCTGAGGAGTATCTCGGCGTGTTCTTCACCTCCTCACCGTCCAGCCGCAAGGCGGGACAGGAAGCGCTGGGGCGCATGTACTCCCGGACCGAGGACCGGGACACGCCCACCACCTGGGCCGTCCGCGAAGCGCAGTACGACGCGGTCTGCACCTGGGGGATCCCGCAACACGCCGCGCTGCAGCGGCTGGCCGCCATCGCTCACCCGGTCTTCGTGGCGAACGGCGACAGCGACCCGATGATCCCGCCGCGCTATTCGCACCTCATCGCGGGCCTGCTCGCGAACGCCACCGTGAAGATCTACCCCGATGCCGCGCACGGTTTCCTTTTCCAGCACCACGCCGAGTTCGCCGCGGACGTGACGCGGTTCCTGGACCGGCTTGAATCCCCGGCGTGAGTGAGCCGCCGCGCGCTGCCGCCCTCATCCGACGAAGGAGCATGACCATGCCCATGATCGACGTCTACGCCACGGCCGGGACATTCGCCGACCCTCACCAGCTCGCCGCCGACCTTGCGGCTGCGGTCATGACCGTCGAGCAGGTGCCGGACATCCCCATGTTCCGGCAGAACACCGCGGCCTTCGTCCACGACCTGCCCGTGGGCAGCCTGTCCAACGTCGACGGCGACAGCAACTACGTCCGGATCCAGGTCCTCACCAACTCGGGCGCCCTCGATCGCGCCAAGCAACTGGCCGTGGTCGAGCGGCTGACCGCCATCGCTGCCGATGCCGCCCACGACCCGAGCCTGCCCAGCCGGACATGGGTGCTGCTCACCGAGGCGCCTGACGGAGGCTGGGGCCTGAGCGGTCACGCCAGCACGAACGAGGACCTGGTGCTTGCTGCCCGGGCGCAGATCGCTAGCCTGGCGGCCGACAAGCAATCCGACGGCTGACCGCGCCGCCCTGTAAAGCAACCACCACGCCACCTGGCGGAACCCGGTGTGGTGAGCTTCGTGTCAGTCGGTGGTGGGTCCAGGTGTACCAGGGCGCTTGAGCTTGCCCCGGGGCAAGGCCTTACCGTGATCGGCGTGGGGCAGGAACCGGCCGACGGCTTGCTGACTGTCGGACAGGTGGCACGGCGCAGCGGGCTGACCAGCAAGGCGCTGCGGCACTACGACCGCGTCAGCCTGCTGCGGCCAGCCGCGATCGACGGCGCGACCGGCTACCGGCTCTACCGCACTGACCAGGTGGCCGAGGCCCAGCTGGTTCACCTGCTGCGCTCCCTCGAGCTGCCGCTGGCTCAGGTTCGCACCGCCGTCGCCGCGTGGAAGGCCGGCGACGCCGCAGCCGTCAGCGAGGTGCTCCGCCGACACCGGCGCCACCTGGAAGCCCGGGTCACGCGCCTCCGCGGTGCCCTGCACCGCATCGACCACCTGCTAGCGGAAGGATCCGACGCTGTCATGTCCGATCTGGAGACGCCTGCCGTTACCGCGACCACCAAGAGCCCGCCGGGCACGGGTAGCGTCACCGACGCCCGGCTGCTGGCTGCGCAGCTGTTCAACGAGACATGGCGGCTACTGGAACTGGAGCAGCGAACCAGGGCCGACGATGACCGCATGATCCATACCGCGCATGCCTCCCGCTACCACTGGGGCCAGGTTCCCGCCGTGACCCCGGCGCACCTGGCCCGCGGCGAATGGCTGATCTCCCGGGTCTATGCGGTGCTCGAACGGCCCGAACCCGCGCTGTATCACGCCCGCCGGGTCCTTGACCTGTGCCAGGGCAACGGCATCGGCGACTTCGACCTGGCCTTCGCCTACGAGGCGCTGGCCCGAGCCCACGCGGTCGCCGGTGACGCCGCTCGGACGCGGGACTACACCGACCAGGCCCTCGCCGCCGCGGAGGACATCGCCGACGACGAGGACCGCGGCCTAGTTCTCGCCGACCTGGAAACCATCCCAGGCCAGCCGCGGTACTGGTAGCCATCAAAATTCTCTTTGCCGAACGACCGGTGGTGCCCGGCCCAGACACCGGAACCCGACACCGGCGCTGGTCCACCGGTATGGCGAGCCGCCTGCGCAGTCACACCCCCAACCGCTGGCCCGAAGGAACCCGTAGCTGACGCGCCGCTCCCGGCGACAGTCCGTCTGCCGCCCGGCCGGCACCCGGCCAGCTCTTTCGATTGGCCACGCCCTGGTAGGACGGCGCGGTATTTCAGTACGTGATGCCGGGGAACTGCTCGCGGGCGCGCTCCAGTTGGCCGGCCCACTCACGGGGCCAGCCGAACGCGCGGGCGGCCTGGCCGCTCATGTCGGCGGCCGCGGCACCGCTGGTGAAGTGGACGTACTCGCCCCAGTTCATCCGCCGCGTGTAGGTCCGGCCGGAGTCGCGCGGGAAGTGCCGGGCCAGCTCCCGGAAGAACCTGTTCATGACCTCTGCCCGCCCGCAGTCCCGCCATAGCGGGTAGAACCAGTCGCGGAACCAGCGGGTTCCCCGGCGGGGGAAATCGTCGGTGTTGCCGGCGAACCGGTGGTAGACGCCCTCGGCCTCGCGGTCCATGCCCAGTGCCGTGTAGAGGTCATAGATGTAGAACTCGGCCCATTTGCTGTCGCCCCAGATCTCGTACGCCGGCGAGCCGTGGGCGCCGTTGTTGGCGCTCTCCACCGAGTGCCCGATCTCGTGCGCGGGCAGCTCGCGGGCCAGGGTGTTGCCTTCCCGCCAGGTGTCCAGCCCGCAATCGGCGACGTTGTGGTAGTCGTGGACCGGGCTGACGTAGTAGCCCGCATGGCCGCCGCCGTGCCGTCCGGCGTGGTGGATGGAGTAGATGCGCGGGTCGGGCCCGAACCCATCGCCGTAGGTTGCCTTGGAGTAATGCCAGGTCGCTTTGATGAACCCGGGGAGCCACCGGACCTCGGCCTGGCGCACGTCGGGGTCCAGGTAGATCGCGCAGTGCTCGTCGTTATGGTAGAGCCGGAGCAGCTGGCGGTGGTCGAACCAGTGCTCCTGCCAGGTGGCCGGCGGGTCAGCCAGCTGACGCTCCGACTCTGCCGCCACCAGGTCCTCCTAACCTCCCCGGGCACTGCCCGGCGGTTTTCGTCAAGCCCTCGTCAACGCGATCGTATGGCCCGTGAGCACGTGGCAGTCGCACCACTGACATACCCGGCCACCCGCCTCGAGAAGGGGAGTCATCGCGCATGAGCCGCGTCTTGGTCATTGGAGCCACCGGTCACATCGGCAGCTACCTGGTCCCGCGCCTGGTCCGCGGCGGCTACGACGTGATCGCGCTGAGCCGCGGCGTCCGTGACCCCTATCATCACAGGCCTGAGTGGGCCTCGGTCACCACGATCACCGCCGACCGGGACGCAGAAGACGCGGCGGGTACGTTCGGCAGCCGGATCGCCGCGCTGCGCCCGGACGTCGTGATCGACCTGATCTGCTTCTCCGCGGCCTCCGCCGGCCAACTGGTCGACGCGCTGCGCCCGTCCCGTCCGCTGCTGGTGCATTGCGGCACGATCTGGGTGCACGGCCCGGCACTGCGCGTGCCGGTTACCGAATCCGAACCGCGGACCGCCTACGGCGACTACGGCACAGGCAAAGCCGAGATCGAGGCTCTGCTGCACCGCGAGACGCTAGCCCGCGGCGTGCCTGCGGTCGTGCTGCACCCCGGCCACATCACCGGCCCAGGCTGGCCAGTGATCACCCCGGCCGGCAACCTGGATCCCCGCGTATGGGCCGCGCTGGCCATGGGCACGCAGCTCGCGTTGCCCGACCATGGCCTCGGCGTGCTGCACCACGTGCACGCCGACGACGTGGCGCAGGCCTTCGAGCGCTCGCTGGCCCGTCCCGAGGCGATCGGCGCCAGCTTCCACGTGGCCGCCGGGCAGGCGATGACGCTGCGCGGCCTGGCGGCGGGCGTCGCGCGCTGGTTCGGCCGCGAGCCGGTGCTGGACTTCGTCGGCTGGCCGGAATACGAGCGCCGCACCACCCCCGAACACGCGGCGGCCACCCGGGAGCACACCATGCGCAGCATCACCGCCAGCATCGACCGCGCCCGCAAGGTCCTCGGCTACGCCCCCCGCTACGCCACCCTCGACGCCCTGCACGAGGCCCTCACCTGGCTCGTCGCCAACAACCAGGCGGACGTAGGCAACCAGCCCTTCTAACCCGTGCCCGCCGTTAGCCGCTCAGGTACCCGGCGCAGCCGGCTACGGCATTCCCAAGTACCGCCGGTGCACCCGGCCTGGCGTCGGCCGCCGGTCCGGCGGGGGCGGCCGGCCTGCGCCGGGAGGAACTGGCCCAGCTGTCCGGGATCAGCGTCACCTGGTGCACCTGGCTCGAGCAGGGCCGCCGCATCACTGACCGCCGCCAGCGATGACCAGCAGGACCTCATCGTCATGCTGCCCCCCGACCAAAGCACCGCAGACAAGCTCCGCCAGCTGCGTTAAGTGCCTCACGCATTCGCGACCTCACACGGCACGGGCACTTCGGAGCACAGTACCGCCCCGCCCATGGCGATCTGCGGTCAGGCGTAGGCCAGAACGAGCTGAATCACCGCCGCCACCAGAATCAGCACCGCTCCGGCGGCTAGCACGGACCAGACGGCTGCGAGCCGGACGAGCTGCGCGGCCCGTGCGGCAACCTCGCCGTGCTCCTGGCGAATCTGCTCGAGTTGGCGTGGGATCTCGGAGATCAGGGCTGCTGGAGTGATCACGGCTACCCTGCGGGTCCTGAAAATCGTCAGCGGGCTCGTCTTGCTGGCCTCGAGCGCGGCGCGGGCGGCCTGGGGCAAGTCCGCGAACAGATCCCGGTACTCGATGAGGCTCGCCCGGGCCTGCGTCCACGTGCCGAAGGCCAGCAGCGATGAACCGGCCACCGTCAGCCATTGCGCGCCAGCGCTCCATGACGACATGTCCGAAGCCTCCCACACCAGGGCTAGATGCAGCTGACTGTCGGTGACGACGCCCCACGATCATGAAGCCGTCTGGGAGCATTCAGCCGCCGCTCATGACCTTACGATTTACTGATGGACCTGGGTGCAGTTACCGGCGCTGAGCCGCTGGCCGACGGGATGCATGCTCGCGTCCCACGCAGGCCTCCAGCCTGCCGGATCGCGGACCCAGGTGACGATCGACGAGCCGCAGCACCTCGGTCAGACTGCTTCACCCAGGGCGACGTCTTCGCGCTCACCCGCCATTCCGGCCCGACGAATCCATCAAATGCGCATGCGCGCCGCTGGCACCCATCCGAAGAGAGTACACAGGCGTAAACTCATGGCCGCGCGGGGTGAGACGGCTGGCCCACCGGTGGGGAGGCGGCCATGATCGGCGTTAATGTCACTTTCGACTACTCCGGTAATTTTGACAGGGAGCATGTGATCAAGGTAGCCGCGAACGCCCGCGGGATGTTCGAGGGCATGCCAGGCCTCCGGCTCAAGGTCTTTACCTTGGATCAGGAGCGTCAGCGGGCAGCGAACTTCTACGTCTGGGACTCTGAGGAGGCAGCGAAGGACTTCTTCACCCAGGAGTTGCGGGACAGGCTGACAAATCTCTACGGTGTCGCACCAGATATCGAGTTCGTGGAGATCGCCGAGATCGTCGACAACGCGCATACATAGGCCAATTCCGAAGGCTAAACCTTGCCCGGCACCACAGCCTTTAACGTCCCCGCAACGATTACTGAAGCGGCCAGGTCCGCGATTATCCTCCAGTGACGGTGGCTGCCGCATGCAATATCCTCCTATGCCGCGGTCAGGGCACTAACCCAGATCGTCATGGTCCTGGTCACCACGGTCACAACGTTTCCGCGGAAGTGTTTTGTGCGTGATTTCACAAGCCCACAAGCCCTGACTGGCCAGTAACACTGGCCGAGCCGGGAGGTCCGGGACATGGAACGGCGCATGGTACCGAAGGCGGTGCGCATGCGGTCGGCCGGGAAGATAATGGCGCTGAGCCGTTTCGGGGTGAGGCGGTACTTTTCGGGTGGTGGCGGCTTGTCTGGCAGCCAGGCGGACTGGGGGGACTATCCGGCGCTGCGGGCCTGGCTCAAGGAGAAGACGGGGTGGGATGACAGCGGCCGGCGGCCGGCCCCGGACGGACGGTCCGCCAGGCTCAGGGATCTGCCGGGGCTGGGGGCCGCTGGCCCGCCGCCGGAGGTCGCCCCGTTCGACCGGCGGGTGATCGCGGTCGGCGGGATCGTCTTCGCCGTGCTGATGGCGCTGTCGGGACGGTATGGGTTTGACCGCGACGAGCTGTACTTCCTGGACTGTGCCCGGCATCTGCAGGCGAGCTATGTGGATCAGCCGGTGCTGGCGCCGCTGCTGGCGTGGGTGTCGCTGAAGCTGTTCGGGGTGTCGCTGCCCGGCCTGCGGGTGTGGCCCTCGCTCGCGGCGTGGGCCACGGTGGTGGTGGCCGGGCTGACCGCCCGTGAGTTCGGCGGCGGTCGGCGTGCGCAGCTGCTGGCCGCGGCCGGGACGGCCACGATGCCGCAGCTGCTGGGGTCTGATCATCTCGCTAACACGACACCGTATGCGCTGCTGGGGTGGGCAGGGCTGGCGCTGGTCGTGGCCAGGATCGGGCGAACCGGTGACTGCCGCTGGTGGCTGGCTGGCGGCCTGGTCGCCGGCCTGGGGGTGACCGCTGATCACAGCGAGGCGTTTCTCGCCGTCGCGGTGGTGATCGGCGCGTTGCTCAGCGGCGGCCGGAAGATGATCTGGAACCGCTGGTTCGCGGTCGGCGCCGTGATCATGGTGGCGTTTGAGGTTCCCGACCTGTGGTGGCAGGCGCAGCACCAGTGGGCGACGATCCCGATGACCCGCGCGCTGTACCGGGAGAACGGTGGCCTGGCTCATATCGGCTCCTGGGTCCTCAGCCAGGTGGGCATCACAGAGCTGGCCCTGGTGTGGGTCTGGGTGATCGGCCTGTGGTGCCTGTGGCGGTCCGGGCGGCCGCTGTGGCGGGCGCTGGCGTGGGCGTACGGGCTGCTGTTCGTCCTGTTCGCGCTCGTCGCCGGGGAGAAGGGCTACTACCTGGGCGCCGCTTACGTGTACCTGCTCGCCGCCGGCGCGGTGGCCATCGACGGGTGGCTGCAGGCGCGGCCGGGCCGGCTGCGCATCCTCATCGCGGTCACCGCGGTCCTCACGGCGGTGACCCTGCCGGATGTGCTGCCGGTGCTCCCGCCCGCCGATCTCGCCCGGTCCATCTACAAGTCGAACTCGACCCCGCTGGAGACCATCGGCTGGCCCGAGCTCGTCCGTACCGTCGATGCGGTATGGACATCCCTGCCGCCCAGCCAGCGGGCCAACGCCGTGGTCTACACCGAAGACTACGGCGAGGCCGCGGCCATCAACGAGCTCGGCCGGGGGATGGGGCTGCCCGCCGCCGTCAGCGCTGATAACAGCGAGTGGTGGTGGGGGCCCGGCAACCCGGACGCCACCACCGTCGTGGCCGTCGAGCCAGGGCCCATCGACATCCCAGGCAACGCCGCCTACGTTGCCCTAGAGCAGGCTTTCACCAGCGTGCGGGTGGCGGCCACGCTGTCGAATCCGTACGGCATCCACAACCAGGAATGGGGCGGCCACGTCTATATCTGCACCGGCCCTCGCCTGCCCTGGGCTCAGATATGGCCATACGCGCGCCACTACGGTTGACAGCAGGCCGCGCAATGGCCGGTTCCGCTGTCTGCGCGCCTCGTAGTGCCCCGGCTCCAGCCGATAAAGAGCCGCTCTGCTGTGCGCGCAGCTGCGATTTGATCTCGGGTTTGATGACCTTGCCGACCTTGGAACGGGGCAGGTCAGCCCACACCTCGACCTGCTTGGGGGTCTTCACGCTACCGAGGCGGTCCTTGACGAAGGCACGCACCTCCTCCTGCGTCACTGCCTGACCGGGACGGAGCTGGAGGACCGCGGTGACGCGCTCGCCCCATTTCTCGTCAGGCAGCCCGATAACCGCGCAGTCCTGCACGGCGGGATGCTCCAGGAGGACCTTCTCGACCTCGGCGGAGTACACGTTGAAGCCGCCGGTGATAATCATGTCTTTGGCGCGGTCGACGATGAATAGGTAGTTGTCCTCGTCGAGGTAGCCGATGTCCCCGGTGTGATGCCATCCGTGTCGGCCGGCCTCCTGCGAGGCCGGCGGGTTCTTGTAGTAGCCCGCCATCACCAGCGGACCGCGTACCACGATCTCGCCTCGTCGGCCGGTGCCAAGGAGCCCGCCTTCGGAGTCCATGATCGCGACCGTGGTGAGCGGGGTGGGGCGCCCGGCCGAGGACAGGCGCTCTGCCGCCAGGGAGCCGTCCTCGCGGAAATGATCCGCCGGGGCCATGGTGGAGATCATCATCGGGGCTTCGGTCTGCCCGAACAGCTGGCCCATCACCGGGCCGATCTTCTCGAGGGCCTCGGCGAGTCGGCTGGCGGACATCGGTGCCGCGCCGTACCACAGGCATTGGATGCTGCCCAGGTCCGCGGACCGCAGAGCGGGATGGTCCAGGAGCATGTAGATGAGGGTCGGCGGCAGGAACGTGTGCGTGATCCGGTGCCGCTCGATCAGGGCGAGGAATTCGGCCAGGTCCGGCCGGGGCATGATGACGATCTCGCCGCCGAGCGTCATGACCGGGAAGCACAGCACACCGGCCGCGTGGGTGAGCGGCGCGAGGGCCAGGTACCTCGGGCGGGGCTGGAAGGGGTAGCTCATCAGCGTCAGCGCGGACATCGTCTCGATATTGTGGCCAGTTAGGATCACGCCCTTCGGGCGGCCGGTGGTGCCCCCGGTTCCGACGAGCATGATGACGTCGCCGGCAGGCTCAGCCTGCCACGGGCCGGCGGCCAGGCCGTCGAGCCACCGCGCGAACGAGGTGGCTGGGGCGACCGGGTCGGCGTCGAGGCAGACTACCGTGGTCAGCTTGGGCAGGTCCGGCAGGATCTTGGTGACCAGCGGGGCGAACGCGGACTGGAAGATCAGGCAGCTGCAGTCGAACAGGTCGAGCAGGTCGCGGTTCTCCCCCGCCTCGCTGCGCGGGTTGACCGGGCACCACACCGCGCCCGCGCGGGAGATGCCGAACACGCAGCCGAAGGCGATCGGGTCGTTCGCCGACAGGATCGCAACCTTGTCACCGGGACGTACTCCGGCCCGGTCAAGCGCCCGGGCGACCTGCCAGGAAAGCTGCCGGACTTGACCGTAGGTCAGCGTGCGCCCAGCCGTGGTCAGGCAGGGCGCCCCCGCCCCGAGGGAGGCACCCTTGTCGAGGTAGTCGATGAGGCGCACGCCCGCCCGTCCTCGGTGCTCAGTGCTGGACGGTGAGGGTCGGCTCCATGACCAGGCCGAAGCTGCGCAGCACGCCGAGCAGCTCACGGTGGCCGAACGCCTGGCAGCCCGACGCGAAGCCGGCCCGCCTGGGCGGCTGCTGCAGCAGCGAATACGCTCCGTACGCCTGCATCAGGCCGGTCTGCTTGTAGTTGGAGTTGCCGTGGATCACGCAGTGGGCCCGGCCGAGCGGGCCGGAGGCGTGCACGGAGTCCAGCGAGGTGTTGATCCGCGTGTTCTCCCGCGGCGGCATCTGGTTCATCACGGCCGAGGCCTGCTCGGTCAGCACCCGCAGCTTCTCGCTATCGGGCAGCCCTTCGATCTGCTTGAGGACCCCGGCCACGATCTGCGGCACGCCCAGCATGAGCGGGCGGTTGAACACCCCGCCGAGCACCTTGACGTTGGCCACGCGCGGGTCGCGCTTGAACCACACGGGGTGCGAGGTGCCGCCCCACGGCAGCGCCAGCCCCGTCTCATGCTGGCCCGGGATGGCCACGTCGTACAGCCCGGCGTCGGCTGGCCATTCGACGTAGGCGTTCTGCTCCAGGTAGTACGCCTTGGCCAGGGCCGCGTTGACGAGAATGGTCCTGGTCGAGGCGACGGTCGGCATGCCCTTCCAGAAGACCAGGATGTCGAGCGTGTCCAGACCGGGCGTCTCCAGGCACAGCTGGGCAGCGATCTCGCCCGTGGTGTACATCTGGGCCACGCCGGGCGCGAGCAGCAGGCCGCCGGCGGCCATCCGCTGGCCGTAATCCTCGTCGCAGGTGATCAGCCAGTCCTGCTCTCCGGTCGTGTCCAGGTAGTGGCATCCGGCCGCGATGCACGCCTCGACCACCTCCCGGCCGTACTGGGCGAACGGCCCGACGGTGTTGCAGACGACGCTGGCGCCCGCGAACAGGTCGGTGAGCGGGGCGACGTCGTGGGCGACCTCGACGATCTCGTGCTCGACCGTGTCGATGCCGGGCACCTTGTCCAAGGCTTCGGCGATGCGCGCCTTGTCGCGGCCGGCCGCGGTGAAGGGGAGGTTGTACTCGCGCAGGTACTCGCAGACCAGGCGGCCGGTGTAACCGGAGGCGCCGTAGACGATGACGGGCTTGCTCATGGTTGGGCTCCTTCCCTCACATTCCCATGCCGCCGTCGACGGGCAGGCCGGCGCCGGTGATGAAGCGGCTCGCGTCGGAGGCGAGGAATACCACCGCGTCGGCCATGTCCGCGACCTCGCCGAGGCGGCCTTGCGGGGTGAGCCCGACCACGGTGCCGATGGCTTCCGGCACGCTGGGGAACAGCCCCAGCGTCACCACGTCCTGGGCGAGCTGGTTGCCCATCTCGGTGGGCACCAGCCCCGGGTAGATGCAGTTCACCCGGACGCCGTAGCCGAGCTTGCCCGACTCCATGGCCGCCACCCGGGTCAGCCGGTCGATGGCGGACTTTGTCGCGGAGTAGACGGCGATTCCGGGGAAGGCGATCGTGGCGGCGACCGAGGCGATGTTGACGACCGCGCCGCCGCGGCCCGCCGGGCCGCCAGGGCGCATGGCGCGGAAGGCGTGCTTAAGGCCGAGCGCGGTGCCGAGGACGTTGACCTCGAGCATCTTGCGGGTGTCGTCCGGGTCGAAGTCGGCCACGAGCTGGGTGATCTCGATGCCAGCGTTGTTGACCAGGATGTCCAGGCCGCCGAGCTCGGCGATCGTAGCGTCGATGGCCCGCTGCCAACTGGCGTCGTCGGTCACGTCCAGCGGTACGAACGCGGCGTCGGCACCGGACTTCTTGATATCGTCCGCCGTCGCCTGGCCGAGATCTTCCCTAATGTCGCCGATGGCCACGGCCGCCCCGGCGCGGCCGAGCGCCTCGGCCATCCCGGCGCCAAGCCCGCGCGCCCCGCCGGTGACCAGGGCCTTGCGCCCGGTCAAGTCGTACACACTCATCTGACATTCCTCCTCGAGACGGGCTGGCCTCTGCGCGGAGAGCTGGCTGCCGCTGGTCCATGCGACGTAGGTACACTGCCACGATCTCTTGACGAGCGTCAAGAGTTTCTTGGACAGTTGTCAAGTTTTTCTTCTGGGCGCCAGGCTAGCCGAGATACAGTGGGGTCGAACTCGCAGGGTGCGAGCGCTTCCCGAGCCGACGGGATAATTGTTGTGACCGATGTGGCCGAAGTAGCCAGTGGTGCTGGCGTTGCGGGCGGTACTCGTGTGGCCCAGACGAACCGGGAGCGAGTCTCGCGCCGCCAGGTCGACAAGTTCGCCGAGCGGCGGGCCCAGCTGGCCGACGCCGCGCTCCAAACGCTCGCGGAACTCGGCTACGCCCGGACCAGCCTGCGCGAGATCGCGCAGAAGTCTCCCTTCTCGCACGGCGTGCTGCACTACTACTTCAGCGACAAGCACGACCTGATCACTCACTGCGTGCGCCAGTACGAGGCTGCCTGCGTCACCCGTTACGACGAGATCGTCGCCACCGCGCGGTCGGCCGGGGAACTCAAGCGGGAGTTCAGCGAGGCGATGGCGCAGACGCTGCGGACCGACGCGCCGATGCACCGGCTCTGGTACGACCTGCGCAACCAGAGCCTGTTCGAGGAATCCTTCCGCGCCGACGTGCTGGAAATCGACCAGCGCCGCGAGGAGATGATCTGGCGTGTCCTGTCCCGCTACGCCGAGTTCACCGGCGTTACGCTGGCGCTGCCCCCGGGCGCGGCGTACGCCATCCTCGACGGCCTGTTCCAGCAGGCGCTGCTGCACCATCTCGCCGGGCACGACGATGCCGCCGAGTATCTCCGCGCCAACGTGATCCGCATCCTTGACGGCCTGGAGGTCCACGGGACGTCGGCGGGGTGACCGTTGTGACCGCAGTTGTTCGTGAGTTCTGGCCGTACGTGCGCGGCCGGGACCTTGATCATTGTTCGTGAAGTTCTGACCGCAGTGCGGGGTGAGCCCCGCGCGGGCCGGTGCACACCGGGTCCGAGCCGGTCAGCCGGGTTGGCGTTCCAGGGCGTCGAGGTCACGTTCGGCGTAGAGGCGGTGTTGCCATTCCTCGTTGAGGATGGCCCGCAGGCAGCGGGGGACCGGAAAGCTCTCCGGCTCGGGGAAGCCGGGCTCGGTGACCGGCTGGGTCATGCCCGCGAGCTGCTCGTCGGTGAGGCTGGCGAGCACGTCGCGCACGGTCGCCATCCGGTCGGCGCGCAGGGCCAGCACCTGGTCCAGGGACGGCCGGGCGTCCCGGTCGCGCGGGATGCCGGGCTCGTCGGGCAGTTCGTCGGCCGGCAGGTCCAGCGGATCCCAGGGGGAGGGCTGCCCCAAGATAGCGCGGTTCACCCAGGCGTCGGTGGCGAAGACCAGGTGGCGCAGCGTCTCGATGAACGACCACTCGCCGTTGACCCGCCGGTGCAGGAGTTCGGGGTCCATCCGGCGGGCCCGGGCCACGGTCTGCTGCCACAGCCGCTCCAGCACGTCCCATGCCTCGCGGTACCCGGCGGCGTCGCCCGGGCGCATCTTGGCCCGGTCCGGGTAGCGGCGGTCGAGTTCGGCCTCCACCAGGGGCACGACGTCGACCCCGTTGACCCGCAGGTTACGGATCCGGCCACTGATGTCCACGTCGACCAGGTCCGCCCCGCTGATCGTGACCCGGGTCAGGTCGACCAGGCGGAAGCGTGCACCGGTGAGGTCGACACCGTGGAAGTCGGCACCGGTCAGGTAGACGTACTCGAACCGGGCGCCGGACAGGTTCTGGCGGGTGAAGTCGGTCACCTGGGCAGCTTGCCACGAAGGCGTGGCGCCTGGCCGGGCGGGGTGTGCCGGAGCGGGGTCAATTCGGGGCGGGCCATCGCGGCATCAGGCGAGTCGCGCGCCCCCCAGTCGCCCGGTAGAGGTCCCGCAGCAGCGACACCTCGGCCAGGTGGTGGAGTGCCTCCCGGTTGACATGGAGGACGAGCGACGCCATCGGGGCGTCCAGGTACGCCTCCGGCTCGCCCACCGGGCGCGCCAGCCCCTCCTCGTCCAGCCTCTCGATGTGCGAACGCCACTGCAGGGCCTGCTCCTTGAAGTAGGCGACGCCCTCCTTGGCCGTCAGCGGGCGCTCGGCGTTCTCATGAGTGAGGGAGCCGTCGCCGAAGTGGTGGGAGGCGCGGAGCCCGAAGACGCCCACCGCCAGGTGCGAGAGCCGCCAGGCGATCGTCGTCACCGGCGCCGGCTCAGGATCTGGCCACGCCTGCTCGATCTCGCCGCGGCCGCCGGGTCCCGTCGGGCGGATGCTCCAGCAGCCGGGAACGGGCTCCCAGAGGTACTCCTCGTCGGTGAGCGTCTCCAGCGAGGGTCCATGGGCCAGGTTCCACTGCAAGTCGAACTGCTCGAGTAGCTCATGGGTCCAGTCAACGGTCATGGGTTCATCGTGCCTGCTTGTGCTCGCCGCCTCCAGTTCCTCCTTGGCCTGGAGACTTCAATTCGACGCTGAGGGCGCTGGTTCGGGGACCAGGGAATGGACCAGGAGCCTGTCGGGGCGGTGAGGATCGCGGGACCAGGTGAGCCACCAGCGGCTGTGTGGCGTGTCGATCCAGATCGTGTATGCGGTCACCTCTGGCGGGATCGTGCTCTGATCGCCGAGTCGGTATAGGTGCCGCTTAGCCCATCGGCCGCCCGGTCCGCCCGCCAGATCCGGGTCATCGCTGTCTTCGCGGTAAGGGGCCGCGGCGATCAGTCGCTTGATTGCCTCCCGTACCCGCTCGTACTCGACGCCGCCTGCGTCCTTCAGGGCGGCGTATGCGATCCGGGCCGGGGGCTGCCCATCTATGAGGTCATCTTTGTCCGCATAGAACGCGACCGAGTAGGGCGTGGTCACAGCTCGTCATCAGCCAGTTCCATTGCCACGCCAGAGTCGGCGGTGGCAGCGTTCAGGGACGATGCGATGCGGGCGGCCTCGCGGGGGTTGCGCTTCCACATGAGCGCTTCGGCGCGGGTGACATCGGTGGGTATCGGGTGCAGCGTGATTACGCCGTCCTCATCCTCGAACCGTAGGTACGGCGTCCGCGGGTGACCTAGGGGCCCGCGTCCACGATCATCGGTGAGTATCACTTCAGCCGGTGCAGTCATACCCTTAGCCTCCGCCATTCCGCCCGCCGCTGTCTGCTTCAAGCATACCCCGTGGGGCGCATGCCCCATGGGGTATACGCCCCATGTTAGAGTCGCAGGCTTCGTATGGGTCCCCAATCGGACCCATATGGGAAGCGGATGCTCAGGAGCAGGCGATAAGTCGCTGACCTGCGGAAACTCGGTCGGTGGAGCTGAGGGGATTTGAACCCCTGACCCCCTCGATGCGAACGAGGTGCGCTACCGGACTGCGCTACAGCCCCGAGAACCTGTGACAGCGTAGCAAACAGGCTGCCCTGTCCGCGCATCGCTGCTCACCTCGTCCGGATGCCACCAGCACGCAGGCCCCTTCGTGACACCGGCGCCGCCCGGCGACATCATGGGCATCATGCAGGGATGTCCCGTTGACGAGTCGTTCGACCCGCTCTCGCCCGCGTTCCTCGCCGACCCCTACGCCACCCTGGCCGCGCTGGACCTGGACGAGGCGCCGATCTTCTTCGCCCCGTCGATCGGCTACTACGTGGTCACGAGGTACGCCGACATCGAGCAGGTGTTCCGCGACCCCGGCACGTACTCAGCGGCGGTCGCTCAGGCGCCGCTGGTCCCGCTGGTCCCCGAAGCCCAGCAGATCCTGCTCGCGGGCGGGCACAAGCCCCAGCCAAGCATGGTCAGCCTGGACGAGCCGGAGCACGCCAGGCTGCGCAAGCCGGCCGCCCGCGCGTTCAGCATGAAACGGGTCACCGCCATGATCCCCACCATCGAGGCGATGGCGGGTCGGCTGCTCGACGGGGTCGCCGGCCAGGCGGAATTCGACCTGGTCGGCACTCTGGCCTTCCCGCTGCCTGCCAACATCGTGTTCTCGCTGATGGGCGTACCCGAAGGCGACTACGCCCAGCTGAAGAAGTGGTGCGGGTACCGGGCGGCCCTGGCGTGGGGGCGCCCGGCGCCCGAGGATCAGGTCGAGATCGCGACCACCATGGCCGCTTACCGCAGGTATATGCGTGACCTGGTGGACATCAAGGTCCGCCAGCCCGGTGACGACGTGACCAGCGACCTGATCGCCATCCACGACGAGGACCCGGACCGGCTCACCCTGGAAGAGATCTCCTCCATCTTGTTCTCGCTGTCGTTCGCCGGGCACGAGACCACCACCGGGCTGATCGGCAACACGGTCCGCAGGCTGCTTGAGGACCCGGGCCGGTGGGCGGAGATCGCCGGGCAGCCGGAACTCATTCCCGGCGCGGTCGAGGAAAGCCTGCGCTACGACCCGTCCGTGCCGGTCTGGCGGCGGGTCACCACCCGGCCGGTCACGCTGGGCGGGGTCGGGCTACCCCAGGGGGCCAGGCTGTTCCTCTGGCTGGCGGCCGCGGGCCGGGACGGCGCGGCGTTCGCCGCGCCGGACGAGTTCGACCTCCACCGGCCCGACGCCGAACGCCACCTGGCTTTCGGCAAGGGCCTGCACTTCTGCCTGGGCGCGAACCTCGGCAAGCTCGAGGCGCAGATCGCCATCGCTGAACTGGCGCGCCGCTACCCTCGGCTGCGGCTCGTGCCCGGCCAGGAACTGGCCTTTCACCCCAACATCTCATTCCGCGGACCGCAGGCCCTGCAGGTAAGCGCGCATTGACCGGACGCGCTCAGTCGCCCACCGCGCGCAGCTTGGCGTCGGTGTACTGGTCGTAGATCTCCTCGTCGTCGTCCGGAATGTCGGCGACCTCCGCCGGGGTCATCGCCGTGGCCGGGCCCCGGACGGGAGCCACAGGAGCCACGTACGTCACGGGATCGGTTAGCTCGCGGGAGTAATCCGCCATCTGGCCAGCGGCCCTGCGCTGGCGGAGGGCGTTCCCCCGCCGTTCGGCGTCGGCCTTAGCGGCCGCCCTGAGCAGCGGCAGGTACCCGAGCAGCATGACCAGCGGCGGCACCACCACCCACCAGGCCGCCATCCGCGTGCCCGCGAGCGCGCCGGATCCGGCGGCGAGCAGGGCCAGCAGCCCGAGCAGCCGCCTGCGCGCGGCCAGCATCCGCCGGTGTCCCAGGTCGCGCGGCGCCTCGCGCCGGTTGCCGGAATCCTCGCGCTGGTCGTAGGAGTCCTCGCGCTGGTCGTAGGAGTCCTCGCGCGGTCGTAGGAGTCCTCACGCCGCCGCCCGCCATCGCGGCGCTTTTTACGTCGCCGGGGCGGGCCAAGCTCGTCGTCCGAGACCGCCTCGGCGGCGGCCTCATCGGTGGAGTGCTCGCCAGCGGCATCGGGCGCGCCGGAGGAGCCGGATGAGGAGTCCCGCTTGAGCCAGCGGGGGATGAGCACGCCAGCCCAGATGGCGACGATGGCGGCGTACAGGATCGCGCTGCTCAACCGTTCTGCCCCGGGCTCGGACGAGGGCATGCTGCTACCCCTGGGCGCCTCCTCACGTTACGCAACGTAATAGCTGAAGTCGTGTGAGACGAGTAACCGGCCCGGTGTGTCGCCACAATCGGCCGGGAAAGGCGCCGGCCGGGGCACGAAAGAGGATCAGCCTGCGTTCGACCGGGACGCCAGCAGGACGCTCCGCCACCGCGGCAACAGCCCCTGCGGCACCTCCTCGGCCGTCAGTGCGTAACACACGTGGTCGCGCCACGCCCCGTTGATGTGCAACTGGCGGACGCGGATGCCTTCCTCGCGGAAGCCGAGCTTTTCCACCACGCGGCGCGACGCGTGGTTCTCCGGCCGGATCGACGCCTCGAGCCGGTGCAGGCCGATGACGCCGAAGCAGTGGTCGACGGCCATGGCCAGCGCGGTGGGGGTGATGCCGCGCCCGGCGTAGTCCTCGTCGATCCAGTACCCGACCTGCCCCGACCGGGCCGAACCCCACGTGATCGACCCCACGGTCAGTTGCCCCACGAACACCCCGCCGTACGTCACAACCCAGGGCACCGCCTGCCCCAGCCGCGCTTCCCGCCGCATCGCCCGCACCATCGCGAGATAGGGTCCCAGGCTGGACCGGTAGAGCGGCGTCTCCGGGTTGGTCGGCTCCCAGGGCCGCAGCCACGACGCGTTCCGCACCCGGATCTCGCGCCACGTGCGGGCGTCGCTCATCCGCACCGGGCGCAGCTCAAGAGGCGCGCCAAGCAGAACAGGCTCGGTGAGGGTCACTGGCCAGCCGCGCATGCGTCCCACGGTTCCATCATTCCTCTGTATTCCGGCTGACGCTATGCGATATGCCTTAGCGTTGCGCACCGGAGCCGGTCCTGGCGTGGTCGCCGCCGTTGATCTGCGAAACCGCGTGCGCGAGCACCGGCCCGAGTACGGCCATGCCGTCACGGACGCCGCCGGTCGAGCCGGGCAGGTTGACGATCAGGGTCCGGCCCGCCACCCCGGCCACGCCGCGCGACAAGATCGCGGCGGGCACTCCGGCGGCGGCCCCGGCCGAGCGCACCGCCTCGGCGATCCCCGGTATCTCCCTGTCGATGACCCGCCTGGTCATTTCCGGGGTCAGGTCGGCCGGCGTGAGCCCGGTGCCGCCGGTGGTGACGACCACGTCATAGCCGTCGGCGAGCGCCTCCCGCAGGACCGCCTCGACCGGGTCGCCGTCCGGGACGACCAGCGGCCCGTCCACGGCGGCGCAGCCCGCCGAGCGGAGCAGGTCGGCGAGCACGGGTCCCGACCTGTCCTCGTAGACCCCGGCGGCGGCCCGGTTCGACACCGTGACCGCCAGCGCCCTGATCATGGTCTCCGCCACGGCCCGCTCTTCCCGCCTTCCTTCCACTCGACCCGGACGTCGGTGATCACCGCGGCCGGATCGATGGCCTTCACCATGTCGATCAGCGCCAGGCCCGCCACCGCGACCGACGTGAGCGCCTCCATCTCGACCCCGGTCCGGTCCGCGGTGCGGGCGGTCGCGGTGATGTCGACCCCCTCGTCCGTCACGGCCAGGTCGACGCTCACCGCGTGCAGGCCGATCGGGTGGCACAGCGGGATCAGGTCGGGCGTCCGCTTGGCCCCGGCGATCCCCGCGATGCGCGCGACCGCGAGCGCGTCGCCCTTCGGCACGTTCCCGGTCCGCAGCGCCGCGACCGCCTCCGCCGACAGCAGGACCCGCCCGGTCGCGCAGGCCGCGCGGGCCGTCACGTCCTTGCCCGAGACGTCCACCATGCGCGCGTGCCCGGCGGCGTCCACGTGGGTCAGCCCCCCGGCCGCCGCGACGTCACTCATGGGGTAACCCTACGTTCCCCCCATCGGGCCTGAGCGCGGGATCCCGGCGCGCCGGAGCGCCCTGATGCCGGAGCGCGTGAGCTTGAGCCCGGTCGGGAGGGTGGTCACCGCCCACGCCATCGCGTCGATCTCCTCCAGGCCGAAGAGCGGTTTCTCGGCTTGCCCGGAGAACCTCGCCACGGCGGTGACGGCTCCCCTGACGGCCGCAGTGATGACGCTGACCACGGCGAAGATCTGGGTCCAGGCCCGGCCCGCGCCTCGGAGGCCGCTCGCGGCGAAATACAGGAACGCGCCCAGCGCGATGGCCAGGATCAGCAGCACGAACCAGTAATGTGCGGCGATCCTCTTGACGACCCTCGCGGACCGACTGAGCGCGGCCTCGCCCGCGGCCACGTACCCCTCGGGCGTGAGGAGGCCTTGCGACGACTCGGCGCCGACCAGCAAATTGATCCACGCGTCTCCCTGCGGGAGCAGGCTTTTAGTCAATGTGCCCGCGACAGCCGCCTCCGATTGGCCTCTGCGGAGCCTGCCCGGGCTGTTCTTATCGAAGATCGCGCTGATGAGGTCGCTCCATCGTCCGATCGACACGCTGACGATGGTCGCGGAGTTGGTGGGCAGGTAAGGAAGCAGCGTGGAAAGCCACTCCTGGATTACGGACACCCGTGACCGGGAAAGCTGCTCCAGCAGTGCGTCACGCGCCGCGCCATCGGGAGGCAGTGGCGGGTCCGTGGTGTCGCGAAGCGAGCGACCCAGCTGATAGGCAATGCCATAATCGCGGCCCGCGGGCGCCAGCCATTCGAGGATCTGGAGATTTGCCTGGACGAGAATGTCCGTGTCACTTTGGGCGGCAGCAGGTTCGGCCGCGCTGCTCAGCTCCACCTGCGGAACGCCTTGTTGCGGGCTGGGGCTGGGTGGCAGCAACCCTCCGAGCTGGGCCAGGGCCGTATTGACGCGTATTTCCTCAAGGGTCTTCCGGTCCGCAGGAGACAGTTCGTGCTCGGAGGGCAGCCGGTCGGTGACGGACGGCGCATTGGTCGATGAGGACTGCGCCATGCGGAATAGCACGGCCATCGTCCACCCGATCTCCACGGCGAGCGATATGGCCCCGGATTGCGGCGGCTGCGAATTCCCGTCCGCCTGGGGCTGGGGCTGCGGCTGAGAATTGCCATCCGATGCGCCCGCGGCAGCACCTGGCGGAGCCTGGCTGATTTCGGTCACGTCACCCTCTCACAGGAATCGCGCTGAGGAGAGAGTACCGACTGGAGGGTAAGGAAAGACCTTTTATCCCGAACGACCGGTGGTGCATGTCCCGCGCCCCGCCGCCCGCCCCGGGGCCTGCCTTACGGGAGGACGAGCACCTCGGCGGTCTCGCCCTGGTCCATCTGCACGACCGATTCGGGCACGATGATCAGCGCGTTGGCCTTGCCGAGGGTGGCCACCTGGTGTGATCCCTGCCCGGTCAGCGGGGCGATCCGGCCGCTGCCGCGGTCGAGCACGCCGCGCAGGAAGGACCGTCGGCCCGGCGGCGAGCGCAGCGGCCTGGTCAGCTCGGCGTGGGTCGCCTCCAGGCCCAGCTGGTCGTAGGCCTGCAGCGCGCCGATGGCCGGCCTGACGAAGATCTGGAACGACACGTACGCGCTGACCGGGTTGCCCGGCAGCGTGAAGAGCGGCACCCGATCGCCGCCGCTGGCCGAACCGACGGCGCGCTCCGCTACCTCGCCGCGCTCGGCCAGCCTGCCGATGAGGCCCCGGCGCGTCCGGCCTTCGGGTGCGGCGGAGGCGGTCAGGGCCACGGTGCCGAACCCCTGCGGCATGCCCGGCTGCATCGCCACCTTACGGAACCGGACCGTGCCGAGCTGGCGCAACGCCGCCTTGACCACGTTGTACTCGCCGCCCATGCTGACCCCGCCGGTAGTGATCATCAGGTCGGCGCGGGCCAGCTGGTCCTCGATCGCGGGGAGCACCTCGTCCGCGTTGTCGGGGACGATCGACTGCCGGTAGGCCAGGCAGCCGGCCTTGCGCGCCGCGGCGGCGATCATGAAGCTGTTGGAGTCCCAGATCCGCCCGGGGACGATCGGCGTACCGGGTTCGGCGAGCTCGCTGCCCGTGGACAGGACCACGACCCGCGGCCGCGGCCGGACCCGCACGGTGCCGCGCCCGGCCGCCGCGATGACGGCGACGTGCATCGGCCGGAGCATGGTTCCTGCGCTGACCAGCACCTCGCCGGCCCTGGCGTCCTCGCCGGCCAGGCGCAGCGCGTGGCCGCGTTCGGCCGTGCCGCGGATGGCGACCCTGGCCGTGCCGCCGTCGGTCCACTCCACCGGGACGACCGCCTCGGTGCCGTGCGGCAGCATCGCGCCGGTCATGATCCGGATCGCCGTGCCGGGCGGCAGCGCGTACGCCCCGGTGTCGCCGGCCGCGACCTCGGCCACCACGGGGAGGGTGACCGGCGTGCGCTCCGACGCGGCCGCGATGTCCTCGACGCGCACCGCGTACCCGTCCATGGCCGAGTTGTCGAACGAGGGCAGCGGCACGCTCGCCGTGACGTCTTGGGCCAGGACCAGGCCGTGCACGTCGGACAGGCTCAGCTCGGTGGGCGCCAGCGGCCGCACGGTATCCAGGATCTCGGCCAGGTGCGCCTCGACGGAGGTCAGCGACTCGGCGGCCGCGACCGGAGGGACGGCGGTGTCGGTCATGGCAGGCTATCCAGGTACTTGCGCAGCCACGGCACGATCTCCTCGGCCAGGTCGGATCGCTCGCAGGCGAACTGGACCAGCGTCCGCAGGTAGTCGACCTTGTTGCCCGTGTCGTAGCGTCGGCCGTGGAACAGCAGGCCGTGCACGCCGCCGCCCTCGGCCGGGCTGGTCCTGGCCAGCGTCATGAGCGCGTCGGTGAGCTGGATCTCGCCGCCGCGGCCCGGCGGCGTGTCCCGCAGCACGCCGAACACCGCCGGATCGCACACGTACCGGCCGATCAGGATCCACTGGCTCGGCGCCGAGCCAGGCACCGGCTTCTCGACCAGGTTGGTGACCGTGACGACGTCCTCCTCGGCGGTCGGCGTGATCGCCGCGCACCCGTACTGCGAAACCTGCTCCGGGTCGACCTCCATCAGCGCCACCACGCTGCCGCCGTAACGCTTGCGCACCTCGATCATCCTGATCAGCAGCTGGTCGCGGCTGTCGATGATGTCGTCGCCGAGCAGGACGGCGAACGGCTGGTCCCCGACGTGCTGGGCGGCGCAGAGCACCGCGTGGCCGAGGCCCTTCGGGTCGCCTTGCCGGACGTAGTACATGGTGGCCAGCTCGCTGGACTCGCGCACCTGGGCGAGCCGTTCGAGCTCGTCCTTGGCCGCCAGCGCCTCCTCGAGCTCGTAGGCCCGGTCGAAGTGATCCTCGATGGAGTGCTTGCTCCGCCCGGTGATCACCAGCACGTCTTCCAGGCCGGCCCGACCGCCTCCTCCACGACGTACTGGATCGCGGGCTTGTCCACCACCGGCAGCATTTCCTTGGGCGTTGCCTTGGTCGCCGGCAGGAACCTGGTGCCCAGGCCGGCCGCGGGGATGACAGCCTTGGTCACGTCCTTGGCGCTTTCAGCCATGCCAGAACAGTAGCGTGCTGCGTGGCGTGCTCCTTGCCGTCGGTGCTCGTAACAGGGCTTTAAGGCGGGTCGCGCTACGGTGGGTGGGTGTCCCAGGGCCACCGAGAGAAAGCCGCCCTGCGCTCGCTGGTGCTTTCCGCTCGGGCCAGGCTTTCGGTCGAGGAGCGGGCTGAAGCGGGGCGGATGATCAGGGATGAGCTTCTCTCGCTGCCCGAATTGCAGATGGCCGGGACGGTGGCTGCCTATTACTCGATAGGAAGTGAGCCGGATACGCGGGGGCTTGTCTATGCGCTGTGGAAGCGCGGGACGTACGTGCTGCTTCCGCTGCTGCGGGCTGATGGGGATCTGGACTGGGCTTCCTATGAGGGGCCGGAGTCGCTGGTGGCGGGGCCGCGGGGGCTGCGGGAGCCGGGGGAGGCGCCGCGCGGGGTGGGGGCGATAGCCAGGGCGGATGTGGTGCTGGTGCCCGCGTTGGCGGTGGATCGGCTCGGGAACAGGCTGGGGCGGGGCGGGGGGAGCTTCGACCGGGCGCTGGCGCGGGTCGGGCGGCTCATTCCGGTGATCGCGTTGCTGTACGACGGGGAACTGGTGGAGCGGGTGCCGGTGGAAGGGCACGACACGCCGGTGCGCGGGGTCGTCCGCCCCGGGTCCGGGGTGGGCTGGGTGGGAGCGTGGCACACCGGTCGTTCGGGATAAAAATAAGGTGGTGCCCTGCGCTCGGGCTGCGGAATCCCGGGGCTGGCTGCGCGGTTATGTATGCTTAGCAGTCGGATGTCGCGAGTGCTAACCTGAACCACTTGAGTTGTGCCCGCGCGGGCCGGATGGCCTGCGTGAAGGAGGGTCCGTGCCCACGTACCAGTACACCTGCACCGAATGTGGTGAGCCGGTCGAGGTGGTGCAGAAGTTCACCGACGATCCGCTGACCGTGTGCGCGGCCTGCGGGGGCCGGCTGCAGGAAGGTGTTCTCCCCGGTCGGCATCGTGTTCAAGGGCTCGGGCTTCTACCGCACGGACAGCAGGAACGGCTCCGGGTCGACCCCGGCGAAGGACAAGCAGCCAGCCGAAACTTCTTCCTCCTCGTCGTCTGAGTCAGGCTCGGCCGCCAACGGGACTTCGGACAAGTCCGCGACCAAGAAGTCCGGCGAGAAGGTGGGCACTTCGTCCGGGTCATCCTCGTCCTCGTCAAGCGAGAAGGTCGCCTGATCCGCGATGGCGGACCTGGCCAGCATCGCCGTCGTCGGCGGTTCGGGCTTTTACGAATTCCTCACCGACGCCGAAGAGATGAAGATCGACACCCCGTTCGGCGCGCCGAGTGACCCGATCGCGGTGGGCGAGGTGGCCGGGCGCCACGTCGCGTTCCTGCCCAGGCACGGCCGCGACCACCGGTTCCCGCCGCACAAGATTCCCTACCGCGCGAACATGTGGGCGCTGCGCTCGCTGGGCGTGCGGCGGGTGCTCGCGCCGACCGCCGTCGGCTCGCTGACCCTCTCCTACGGCCCCGGCACGCTGGTCATCCCCGACCAGCTCGTGGACCGGACCAGGACCCGGGCCCAGACGTACTACGACGAGGGCGCCTGCCACGTGCCGTTCGCCGATCCCTACTGCCCGTCCATCCGGCCGGTGGCGATCGCGGCCGCGCGCGAGTTCGGCTGGATCCCCGCGGGCTCGGGCACGCTGGTCGTCATCGAGGGACCCAGGTTCTCCACCCGCGCCGAATCCCTGTGGTTCGCCGCGCAGGGCTGGACGCTGGTCGGGATGACCGGTCACCCCGAGGCGGTCCTGGCCCGCGAGCTTGCGCTCTGCTACACGCCGCTCGCGCTGGTCACCGACACCGACGCCGGAGTCGAGGAAGGCGAGGGCGTCACCCAGGCCGAGGTCTTCGAGGTGTTCGGCGCCAACGTCAAGCGCCTGCGCGACCTGGTCGCGACCATCATCGCCGCGCTGCCCGCCGAGCGCGAAGACGACCTGTGCGCGCACGCCCTGGACGGCATCCACCTCCCGTTCGAGCTCCCCTAGCCGATAAGGTCAGCCCCGTGACTGATCTGACGATCGCGCCGGGCGGATCCGCGTCGGTGCACGTGCTGCACGACGGGTACGCCGGCCTGGACGGCGACGACGAGCGGGTGGCCGGCACGGTCACGCTGATCATCGACGGCGACGCGGTCATCGTCGTGGATCCCGGCATGGTCGCCTCCCGTTCGGCCTTGCTGGACGCACTCGCCGTTTATGGCCCGCAGCCCGGGGACGTGACAGACGTGGTGTTCAGCCACCATCACCCCGATCACACGGTCAATGCCGCGCTGTTCCCGGCCGCCCGGATCCACGATCACTGGGCTGTCTACGTGGGGGACAGGTGGATCGACCGTGACGCTCACGGCGCGGAGCTGGCGCCGTCGGTCGTGCTGCTCCGCACCCCCGGGCATACGGCCGAGGACATTTCCACGGTCGCGTCCACCCCGGGCGACGTCGTGGTGTGCACGCACGCCTGGTGGGGCGCCGACGGCCCGCCCGAGGACCCGCTCGGTTCCGACGCCGCCGCGCTGCACGACAGCAGGGAACTGCTGCTGTCCTTCGCCTCGCTGATCGTGCCTGGCCACGGCCTGGCGTTCCGGCCCGGCCGGAACACTCCGCGCTAGAGCGCGGTCCGGCGGCAGCCAGATGTCCACCCAGGTAGGCTAGAGGTTCGCAGGCCCCGATAGCTCAGCGGATAGAGCGACTGCCTCCTAAGCAGTAGGTCCCGCGTTCGAGTCGCGGTCGGGGCGCAGATGATGCAGGTAAAATACTCATATTCGAAACTATTGATGTTCGAATGATCTACTGCTCGCAGGCAGTCACTCTTACTTGATGTAGAGCCTCGCAGATGGGCGGCAGATCGCGCTCACCAGGCAAAACGACGGTCTCGGATATCTGCTGCAGGGGTGGGCTCCCATCGGGAGCCAAACGGGGAGCCAACGGCATGCGGTGAAGCCGGTTCATCGTGGCTGCTCTTGTCGCCCGGCCGCCCCGCTCGGTCGGTCGCGGGACCGTACCCGGCGGTGCCGGGCTGGCGGCCAGCGCTCGGCCCCTGATGTCGTCTCCCAGCGTGCCGGGCGAAGGCTCCGGGTGCGCCCCCGCCGACAGGGCAAGCCGGATCCTGACGGTGAGACACGACTTGCCCATAGAACGCTGCTCGAAGCCGCTTCCTCATGGCCACGGTCAGGCAACGGAACTCTGGTGCAAGTTGGCGGCGCTGCCCTACGCTGATCTGCTTGATGTCGGTGCTAGCAGAACGCAGCCAATAGCCTCGAACAATGGTCATAATTCGCTCATAACGCCAAATATCTGCGGGTCAGCTGCAGGACCTGCTGTTGCCCTTCGGGCGCGCAGATTAGCCGGTTCGCCAGCGCCGCGGCACTCGCGGGGTCATCGCTCCGGTCCGAGCCACGGTGGTTGTGACGCCACCCCTGCGTTCCTGCCGGGTCGCTGTGGCCTGCCCGGCGTTGTCCAGGAGGCAGGTCGGCTATTCGGCTTTGGATCGGCCACAGCCATGCTGCGTGTCAGACCTGCTGTCAGCCGCCCGGCGATAATGAGAGCGCACCGACCGGAGGAGCGTGCCGTCTTGAGTCGAGTCCTGCATGTCCCCTACACCGTGGAGCAAGTCGAGGGCGGAGGCTGGTGCGCTCATGCCCAGCCGCTGCCGGAGGCCGACACTAACGGCCAGGGCAGCACCCGCGAGGAGGCCATCGCCGACCTGCGTGAGGCGCTGACTGGCCTGATCGCCGAGTTTGGTGTCCGCGAAGAGATGATCCTGACGCTTGACGTTTCCTGGCCGCTGCCTCAGCCGGGGCCGCCAAGCTGGTGGAACGCGTGGTCACCCTGGAGATCCTGGCGCCGCCGGCAGGGCCGGCGGTTCTCGCTGGAAGAGTGGATGCCGGCCATCGAAGGGCTACCTCCGGGCCAGCAGCGCTACGTGCGGCTGCGCTGGGCCCGTTCGATCGAGTTGACGGATATCCGGCATAAAAGATGTGTGCAGCGCTTTTACGTACTGCGTACGCTGTCCATCCTCGGCGGGGTCGCTGTCACTGCGCTGTCGGGGATCGGCCTGTCGGGCAAGAGTTCATCGGCGGAGATTCGCTGGACCATTTTTGCGCTGGGGTTCCTCGTCGCGGGGAGCGCTGCTATGGAGCAGCTTGGGCACTATAACCAGCGCCGCATACTCGCGCGGCGTGCCCGTGAGGATCTCCTGAGCGCCGGTTTTAGCTATCTGCTGCCAGCTCCGGAGCTGGACCACTTCAATGAGTTTCGAGATGACATCGAGAAGATCCTTCACGCATATAATCAATCTTATATCGGGGCGCTTTCGGGTGCGTAATGCAACACATTCTTGTGGTCGCAGTAAATGCGTATTAGCATCTGCGAATCCCGTCGCCCGGCTGATGAGGATCGCGGCTTGCATGCCGGCGGCTCCCACCCCAGGATATGCCGCGCAGGATTTCATGATATGGGCGGCCTCGCCGAGCCGGGCTAAACGTCCGGAATCCATACCGAACGGCGGCTACTTGCGCGGTTGCCCTTCAGGCTGTCGATGACATTGGATGATCGGCGGGTCAGACTTCCTGCCACGGATCGATCACGTCGATTCCGGTTTCCCGGAAGTCTTTGGCGTTGCGTGTGGCCAGCGCTGCCCCGCATGTCCGGCAAATGGCGGCTATCTGTGCGTCGAAGCCGTCCATGGGGAGGCCGAGGCGATCGCGTCGGGCCACGATCGTGGCGTACCAGACCGCGGCATCGGCATCGAAGGGCTGAACGAATTCGCTGAACGCGGCGAACACTTCCGTGGCGGTAGCCAGCAGGCTGTCCTTCCGGCGTCCGTCGGGCAGTCGCTCGAGGCCGTAGCGGATCTCGGCGACGGTGACCGCTGTGGTGCATAGCTCGCCGGGCGCCTGCGCGTTGACCCAGTCCCGGACCCGCGGGGAGGGGGTGGGCCGCATCAGTTCGGACACCACGTTGGTGTCGACGACGATCACGAGCCGAATTGGGCTGCCCGGGGCCGGGTGGCGCGCGGGGGAAGGTCGAGTTCGACGCCGCCCTGTTCGCCGAAGCGGTCCATGATCGCCTGGAACAGGCCCGGGGCCTCGCCGGGCTCGGCGACGGCGTCGGTGAGAATGGCGCGGACTTCAGCCTCCATAGATCTGCCGTGGCGGGCGGCCCGGACGCGGAGCCGTTCCTTCACCCGGTCGTCAAGGTTGCGGATGCTTAGCGCGGACAACATGTTCACCCCTCTCGATGCTAGCAATGATAGCAGACTAGCCTTCCCGAGCGGCAGCCGCTCGGCGAGCGATCGGTAGATCTCCAAAGGGACTTACCTGCACCGTTCGGTTGCCGCAAGTGGTCGTTTTCCTTGTCTGGCGGTTGTGATGGCCTGGTCCGGGGCGTGATCCAGTCTGCTCCCTGTTCCCGATTGCTGCCGGTCCGTGTGAGCGGCCGGGCCGGGTCAAGGGGCGCGCAGCGCCCGCGCAGCGGCGCCGGAGGCGCCCTTGACGCGGCCGGACGTGAGCCGATAATGGACGGCCGGGGACGGGGAGCCGTTTGAGGGTGGGCTGGTGCCCCGGGGGATTGTGCGGCGTGACCTCCTTGGGCGGGGGTGATGGCCGTGGGCTGGCCGTGACCGGGAACGGCGGGAGGGGGGCAGCCAGACTTACCTAGGCCCGCGGGCGCGGCGTGCCGTGCCCGGCGACATGATGATGTATCGGGTGTCCTCCGTGGCGGGGGTTGCGGCCGCTCATTCTTTACAGGCCGTCCGCGCGGCCCGGTGCGGGCCGGCGGCCTGACAGTCCCTTGGCGGGAGCTGGCCGCGGTTGTTCCCCATCGGATGAGCGCGGCGCCGCCCCTTCCGGCTGTGCCCTGTGGTCACGGCGATGCCGGGCCGCGGGTCAGCAGGCGGTGAGGGCGTCGTCGCCGAGCTCGCCCAGGATGTGCACCGCCTGGCGGATGATCTTGCGGGCCTGGGAGATGGCGGCGCGCTTGCCGTCGATGCGTTCCTTGACCTGCGCGTAGTAGGCGTGGCCGGGGGCGCCGGCGCGGGCGTGGGCCTTGCCGGCCTCATAGACGCACCAGCGCAGCACCTCTGGTCCCTGCCGGGACAGGCGCCCGGGAGGGCCCTTGCCGTCGGAGGAGTGCACGGTGACGTCCAGCCCGGCGAACCGGACCGCCTTGCGGGAGGAGGAGAACCGGCCCGCCCCGCCCAGCCAGCAGGTCAGGGCGAGCCCGGTGACCGGCCCGACGCCGTACAGCCGGGCGGTCAGCTCGGCCGCGCCCCTGATGTGCCGTGCCCGGTCCAGCAGCTGGCGGCGCACCTGGTGCAGGCGCTCGTCATACACCGACAGCATCTGCGCCGCGATGGCCAGCTGCAGCTGCCCGGCTGGCGAGCACCACGCGGCCGCGGCCCGCAGCGCCGCGGCACCCTCGGCGGTCCCCAGCCGCTGTCCGGCGATATGCGGGGCGCCGTGGTGGAACAGCACCGCGTGGATCCGCTGGACCCACCCCGTCCGCTGTTCCCGCAGGTCCAGGTAGGTCTCCAGCAGCGCACGGCACTCCAGGATGTGCGACGGCGGGATCCAGCACTCCGGAAGCGGCCCTGCTCCAGCAGCACCCGCTGGTGGCGGGCATCGGCCCGGTCGGTCTTGGCCCGCCGCTTCCGGCCGCGCAGGCGCGCGGCCTCGGCCGGGTCGGACAGGTGCGGCGTCAGCCCCGCCGCGATGATCTCCTGGGCCACATACCGCCATCCCGTGCAGCCTTCCAGCGCGAAAGGGCGTCGCTGCCCGGCGAACCGGGCCAGCCACTCGCCAGGTGCTCGCGGTCGGCCGGGCGATCTGCCCGCGCCGCACCTCCCCGGTCGCGGTGTCGACATAGTCGAAGGTGATCTGCTTCCGGTTTACCTTCAGCCCTGCGGCTGGTGTCCATGACGTGCGCGACGAGGCGCCGGGGGCCAGACGATCACGTCGTGGATGCGGTTACCTTGCGCTGTCCATCACGGAAAGCGGGAGGTGCGATGCGCGTGCAACGGGTGCTGATGCCGGGCTCGGAAGCCGAGTCGTGGACGCTGCTCGGCGATGACCAGGTTCGGGTCGAGCCGGCGGAACAGTTCCTGGGCTACCTGTCGGCGGTCGAGCGGTCGCCGAACACGGTGAAGGCCTACGCCCACGACCTGAAAGACTGGTTCGCCTACCTGGCCGGGCGCGGCCTTGACTGGCGGGCGGTGACGGCGGAAGACGTAGCCGGCTTCGTGGCGTGGCTGCGGCTGCCGCCCGCGGCCCGCTGCGGGACGGTGGCGGTGCTGCCCATGGTGGCACACCACTGCGCCGCCTCCAGCGTGAACCGCAAGCTGGCGGCGCTGGCCTCCTTCTGCGAGTTCCACGCCCGGCGAGGGGTGCCGCTGGCGGGCCTGCTGGCAGTCATGCAGCCAGCCGGCCGCGGCCGGCCAGCGGCGACGTCTTACAAGCCGTTCTTGCAGCATGTCGCCAAGGGCAGGCCGCAGCGACGGCGCACGGTCAAGCTGGCGGCCCCGGCGCGCGCGCCGCAGGTCCTGACCGCTCGCCAGGCGCAGGCGATCCTGGACGCCTGCGGGCACTTGCGGGACCGGCTGCTGTTCGCGCTGCTGCTGGATTGCGGCGTTCGCATCGGCGAGGCTCTGGGCACGCGGCACGAGGACATGATGATCGCCGAGCGGCAAATAGCGGTGGCGCCGCGGGACAATGACAACCGGGCCCGCGTCAAGGCGGGCAGGTCCAGGATCATCCCGGCCAGCGCAGGGTTGTTCCGGCTGTATGCCGACTACCTGGCTCGCGAGTACGGTGCCCTGGATTCGGATTACGTGTTCGTGAACCTGTGGGCGGCACCGTATGGGCATCCGCTGGCCTACCCGGCTGTCTATGACCTGGTGGCGCGGCTGCGCAAGATCACCGGGATCGCGTTTTCGCCGCATCTTTTCCGGCACACCTACGCGACCTGGCTGCTGCGCAACGGCGCCGGGATGGAGAGCGTGAAAGAGCTCCTCGGCCACGCCTCGATCACCACGACGATCGACACCTACGGCCACCTGACCGTCGAAGACGCCCGCAAGACGCTGGAGGCCGCGGGCTGGTTCACCGGCCGGGAGGTACGGCTGTGACCGCCAGCGGGATCAGCCAGGGTGACCGGGCGCGCTGGCAGCGCCGCGCCGCCGCCGAGCTCGGCAGGATCCTGGCCGCCCACCCGGACCTGCCGTGTATCAGCTGGACGGTCGGCCCGGCCGGGTCGGTCGTCGCCGGGCACATCAGCGGCCTGGCCCCGGTGGGCCAGGCACGCCAGATATTCGAGGCGTGGCGGCTGGCGCTGGAGCTGGAGGAGTACCGCGACCAGGAGATGAGCGGCGGGACGGCGTGGCTGCACGCGGCGGTCCGCCGCCACCAGGTCAGGGTCCGGCTGTCGGCGACCGTGTTTCCCGGCTACGACGCGGAGGACTGATGGACTCGCGTAACCGTCAGGCGCCGCCTCAGCCGGCCGCTGGCCGGGCCCGCCTGCTGGAGAAGCTGATGGCAGCGGTCAGGCCGGAGTTCCGCGCCAGCATCTACCTTCCCGGCCCCGGCGACCCGGTGCTGGGCGCCGGGCCGTGCACGGTGCCCGGCTGTGACCTTCCGGGCAAGGAGCATGGGCTCTGCTCGGCTCACATGCTGCGGTGGTACCGGCGCGGCCGGCCCGGCATGGGCGAGTTCCTGGCCGATCCCGGACCAGCCCTGCGCGGACACCGGCCGCCGCGGGCCTGCCTGATCGGCGGGTGCCGTTACGGCACCTACTCCCGTGGGCTGTGCGCCCGGCACCGCAGGCAGTGGGACCAGGCCGACCAGCCCAGCCTGGCCGCCTGGGCGTCGGCCCTGGCCTCGCCGGCCTCCCGGGCCGCCGGGAGATTGCGGGCTGCCGTGGTGCTCGCTGTGGCCTGAAAGCGGCAACGGCATCTTCTGCCGGGCACACACCGCCCGCTGGCGCAGGTCCGGTATCGGCGATCCCGCGGAGTTCATCACCGCCAGCCAGCGAGCAGGCAGAAGACGCATCGACTACCAGCAGCTCCCCCCGCAGCTCACGCTGGAGTTCCAGTACGCGGTCCAGTGCAGATCCGGCGAGCGGACGCACCCCGCGCCGCCATGGATCATCCAGCCGGCGATCCGGCTGGCACGGCACGCGGGCGTGACATCGCTGCTGGACCAGCCTGAGCAGCAGTGGCGTGACATCGCCGCGGCCAGCGGCCTGGTGAGCAGCTCCGGCCAGGCGCTGGGTTTCCTCTTCTACGCCCGCAACGCCGTCGACCTGCTCCAGGACGGGCCGGGATGGGAGGCGGAGTACCCGCGTGACATCTGGCGGGCGTCCCGGCTCCCCGGCATCACGACCGCCTCCGCCGCGAACCCCGGCCAGCGGCGACTGCGTTTCGACCGGATAGGCCAGCCGTGGCTGAAAGACCTCGCCAAACAATGGATCCGGCTGCGGCTGACCTGCGGCCTTGCCCTGAGCACGGCCGAGGGTGACCTCATCAGGCTCACCCGGTTCAGCAGCTTCCTCGCCCAGAGCGCCGCCAGCGCCGACCTGCCCGACGTCGACCGGGAGCTCGTGGAACGCTACCTGGCCTGGCTCCCCGGCGCCCGCGGCGCCGGGCAGTCACGCGGGCGCATCATCGGGACGCTCGCGACGTTCCTGCAGGCGGTCCGCCGGCACGGCTGGGACGACGGGCTGCTCCCGGCAGGCGCGATGATCTTCCCTGAAGACTATCCCCGGCCCGGGCGGCAGCGGCGGCTCCCGCGGGCACTGGCCGAACACGTCATGGCGCAGGTCGAGAACCCCGCCAGCCTCGGCCGCTGGCCCCACCCCGAAGGGCAGCTGCTCACCCTGATCCTGATCCGGTGCGGGCTGCGGATCACCTCGGCGTGCGCGCTGCCGTTCGACTGCCTGATCCGCGACGGCCAGGGCGCCCCCTACCTGCGCTACGTCAACACCAAGATGAACCGCGAAGCCGCCGTCCCTGTCGATGACGAACTGGAAGCCGCCATCGGCGCCCAGCAGCAGCTGGTGCTGCGGCGCTGGCCAGACGGCAGCCCGCACCTGTTCCCCAAGCTGCACGCCAACATCAGCGGGCAGCGCAGCTGGCCAGCCGGCACCTACCGGGATCAGCTCTACCGGTGGCTGGATGCCTGCGACATCCGCGACGAGCACGGCCGGCCCGCCCATCTCACCCCGCACCAGTGGCGGCACACCTTCGGCACGCGGCTGGTGAACCGGGACGTCCCCCTGGAAGTCATCCGGATCCTGCTGGATCATGAATCAACGGAAATGACCGCCTACTACGCCAAGATCAGCGAGGAGACGGTCCGCCGGCACTGGGAGAACGGCACCAGGGTCAACATCAACGGCGACCGGGTCACGATCGGCCCCGACGGACCGCTCGCCCAGGCCCAGTGGGCGAAGACCCGCTATGGCATGGCCACCCAGACCCTGCCCAACGGGTGGTGCGGGCTGCCGATCCAGAAACGCTGCCCGCACGCCAACGCCTGCCTGACCTGCCCGGTCTTCCTCACCGGACCCGAGTTCCTGCCCGAGCTGCGCGAACAGCGCCGCCGCACGCTCACCCTGATCGACGTCTCGCAGAACAACGGCCAGGCCCGGCTCGCCGAAATGAACGCCCGGGTCCTCGCCAACCTTGACCGCATGATCGGCGAGATCGGCAAAGACACCAGCGCCGGGGCAGCCGATGCGAGCTGACAACACCCGCCACATCATCACGGCCGCCAGACGGCGAACCGAGCAGACCCGCCAGCGCGCCGTCACCACACTGCGGCGGATGGACGCCGCCGGCCAGCCCATCACCCTGGCCAGCCTCGCAAGCCAGGCCCGCGTCTCCAGATCCTGGCTCTACCGCCAGGACGATCTCCTCGGCGAGATCGAGCGTCTCCGCGACCGCCGCCCGCCCCCCGGGCGCACCGCGGTTCCGAGCCGGCAGCGCGCATCCAACACCTCGCTGCTGCAACGGCTGGAAGCCGCCACCGATCGCATCCGCCGCCTGGAATCCGAAAACCAGCAGCTCCGCGACGCCCTGGCCCGCGCCCTCGGCGAACGCCGGGCCGCCGAAATCCTCGGGCAGACCCACAGCCGCGACACGCCGAACAGAAAAACCCCGGAGATCATCTGACCGCGCCCAGACAGCATCCCCGGCTTGCGTCGGGAACACCGTCCTCATCGTATCCGCGCAGGTCAAGACCATGATCAAAGTCAGGGCTCAAGATAAACCGGTGGATATCCAGCCCGCCTACGATGGGCATCGGGACCTCCTCAAGCTCCGCGGGCGCCCCGGCAGCCGGTAGCGCCCGGCACGACGTGGATGCTCCCCGCATCCATCTTCACGCGCCTGAGCTGAGGAGGTCTCCCGCCGGACGGCGGATGCCTTGCCCCCCTGCTCAGCCGCTAACGGCCGCAGCCGGTGCATGTCATCTTGATGGAGGGAATCTGGGGACTCGATCATCCGAAAATTAGCGTTGCTAACCAGATCCCGGGGAGCCAGACGGGGAGCCAACGGCCACAGGCACCGGGCGGTGCTTGGCCACATCCAGCGATTCTCGTCGCGGCTGGACCTCATCTCAGGCCGCACTGGGCGACGCCAGGCCACGCCACGGGAATGCCTCCTAAGCAGTAGGTCCCGCGTTCGAGTCGCGGTCGGGGCGCAAACAGCACAGTTATACGATCCTTTTCGAAATTATTGTCACTGTAATGATGTGCTGCTCGCAGGCAATCACTCACATGTGATGCGGCCTTGGCAGACACGTCGGCTGAACGCCCTCACCAGGCAGAATGGTGGTCCGCAGGCCTGCGCCGCACTGGTAGTCCGTCACCGGGAGCCAAACGGGGAGCCATACGGTCGAGGTGCAGCCCTTTGGCGGGCAGGAAACAGGCCACTGTCGACATGGAGGGGCGCTCTTGGTGCATGGCTTTCGCCATTGGGCGCGGCAGGCGACGGCGACGGACTGTGACGAACAATCTGTTACTAATCGGTTGCAATGCGCGCATATCGCCGATTTTGTGCGTATGAAGATCCGTCGGCTGCGGCGAATTCGGCCTACAGATTACCCTGTTCGGCGCGCCCGGCTGGAAAGGGAGCAGCTTGGGGAACCGTCTCCGACACGGTAAGGCAAACGAGGCTACGATGCCGCCGAGACTGCGGCAACTCCCTCTACGGTTTATGGGCACGCCACCGCCGGGCCCGGGAGAGACAGCGAGGTCGGCAGGACGGGAACTTGAGTTCCGAGGTCCACTAGCGCCAGATCCCGTGGCCTTCAGGCGTGGCCTCCCCACTTCCACACTTCGTCCCTGCTCTCGTGAGATCCGCGCTAGCCGACGGGGAACGCCGTGCCCGGTGCTTACGACCCGGCGTTCAGCGCGTACACCTTGTCCTGGCTGCCGACGTAGACGGTGCCGTCCGCCACTGCCGGGCCGGCCCATACGCTGTATGCGTTTGTGGCGCTGTACCCGGAGGTGTTGGTCCAGCGGACCTGCCCGGTGGCGGCGTTCAGCGCGTAAACCTTGCCGTCGTCGCTGGCGACGTAGAGGCTGCCGCTGTAGATGCTGCCCAGGTAGACGGCGAAGGCTGCGGTGGCGTGGGTCCAGCGGACCTGCCCGGTGGCGGCGTTCAGTGCGTACACGGTGCCATCGCCGTCGCCAACGTAGACGGTGCCCCCTGCCAACACCGGGCCGGCCGCGCCGATGCCGGGCTCTGCGGCGGTGGTGTAGGTCCAGCGGACCTTCCCGGTGGCGGCGTCCAGCGCATACACCGTGCGGCTGCTGCCGATGTAGACGGTGCCGCCCGTCACCGCCGGGCCGTCCCTGTCGAGGGCTGGCGCCGCGGCGGTGGTGTAGGTCCAGCGGACCTTCCCGGTGGCGGCGTCCAGCGCGTACACCCTGCCGACGCCGCCGCCGCTGCTGCTGCTGCTGCCGCTGACGATGTTGCTGATGGCGACGGCGTAGACGGTGCCGCCCGCCATCGCCGGGACGGAGTAGAAGCCGCCGTAGCCAGTGATGTAGGCCCAGCGGACCTGCCCGGAGGCGGCGTCCAGCGCGTACACCCCGCCACCGCCGGGGCCGATGTTGGCGGCGGCGACATAAACCGTGCCGTCCGCCACCGCCGGACCGGAGTAGACGCCGGAGTACCCGGAGTACCGGGTGGTGTAGGTCCAGCGGACCTGCCCGGTCGCGGCGTTCAGCGCGTACACCTGGCCGCCGGTGCCGCCGGCGTAGACGATCCCGGCGAAGACGCTGCCGACGGAGATCGTGCTGGGTTCGGTGGTGCGGGCCCAGCGGACCTGCCCGGTCGCGGCGTTCAGCGCGTACACCTCGCCGTCGCGCTGGCCGCCGACGTAGACAGTGCCGCCCGCCACCGCCGGGCCGGAGACGACCGAGCTTCGCATGGTATAGGTCCACAAAAGGCTGCCGCCGAGCGGGCCGGAGGCGTGCGAGCTAGCGGAGCCGTGAGGCGTGCCTGGTGAGCGCGGCCGCCCGGCAGGGCCATGCCGCCCGGCAGAGCTATGGGGCGTACTGGAGAATGTGGTGACCGCGATGACCAAACCGGCGACGGCGATACCCGCGGCGGCGGCGATGATCACCGATCGGCGCCTGATGCCGCGGCCAGGGCGGGGAGCTCGCGGCATCTTCCCGCGTGGTCCCGGGCCGCCGGTGATCGCGCGGCGGTGATCCTCACGCGGGGGAGGCGCCGCAGGCTGCTCACCGTCTCCTGGCGGGATAGTGAGGCCAGCGGCCGGTGCCGCGCCGGCCTGGCCGGCCGTTGGGTATACCGGTGGGGGCCCGGTCACCGTGATCGGGAAGCTTGAATCTGCGGCCAGTGAGGCAGCGGCCGGCCCGGGCAATCCGGGCGGCAGTGAGTCGGTCTGGGTTGGTGGGTGACTGGCCGTGGAGGCCGTTCCAGCGGCAGAGTAAGGCGCCAGGCCGAGCGCCTCCCGCAGCGCGTCGGCGAACTCCCCGCAGGACCCGTACCGTTTCTCCGGGACCTTCGCCATCCCCCGGGCCAGCACCTCATCCGCAGCGGCAGGCAGGCCCGGCAGCCGCAAGCCCAGGGACGGCGGCGGCTCGGACAGGTGCGCCAGCAGCACCGCCATGCCCTGGTCCCGCTCGAACGGCACCTCCCCGGTCAGCAGCTGGTAGGCCACGCAGGCCAGCGCGTACTGATCGGTCCGCCCGTCCACCGCCCGGCCCTGGATCTGCTCCGGCGCCGAATAGCCGGGGGTGCCCAGGAACTGCCCGGCCCCGGTCAAGCTCACCGACGCCGTCGCCACCTTGCTCACCCCGAAGTCCGACACGTACACGTGGTCGGGCCTGCCCGGCCGCGCATCCACCAAGATGTTCGCCGGCTTGACGTCCCGGTGGACCAGCCCGGCGGCGTGCGCAGCATCCAGCGCCGAGGCCACCGGCGAGATGAACCCCGCCGCCCGGTCCGGCGGCAGCGCACCCTCCTGCTCCAGCACCCGCCGCAGGTCACCGCCCTGCACGTACCGCATCGCGATGAACAGCACCCCGCCGGCCTCGCCGGCCTCATGCACCGGGATGATGTGCGGGTCATCCACGGCCGCCGCCGCCCGCGACTCGGCGATGAACCGGCGCCGGAACGTCCCGTCCGCCGCCAGCACCGGCGCGAGGATCTTCAGCGCCACCACCCGGCCCAGCCGCTCGTCGCGGGCCCGGAACACCACCGCCATCCCGCCCGTCCCGACCTGCGCCTCCAGCCGGTACCCCGCCAGTAGCGAGCCCGCCCGGAACCCGGCCAGCGCCGGGAAATCCTCGCTCAACACCCCTCCCCCGCCGCGATGCCTTAACGAACCTTCGGTCCAAACAAAGCCGGTAGTCACCAGCAATGCGCTGCTCGGGCTGTCCAAGTATCTGCCCGAAACTGCCTGACCGCCAAGGCCCAGTGGTGCAGGACCCTGAACCGCCCGGGTTTTGTGAAATCTCCACCAAACCCGGGGCGATTCACCCGGCTGGGCCACGCCCTCCCTGGAGCCCTTGACGGGAAGTGAGTCGTCAGTCCTGAACGCCCTGTTATGAGCGACCGCACTGACAATCCTCACCATTTGGAATCGCACCGAACGGCGGTTATCTGAAGTCGTCCCTGTCTACGCCGCATCTGACCAGGGCGTCTGCGGCATAGACATGTCGCTGAACAACGTTCAGGCAGTAGCCACCTAGTTCTAAAAACAGCAGCGACAAAGGGGAACGTACCTGGTCTGCGGCGGAGACACTGTTCAGGTAATGCATCCACGACGTAGGGAAAAGCACACAAAACACCCGCGGCGGTTACAGCGAAGACGCCCAAATCCGGGCTGGAGATAACGGCGGCTACGCGCGCGGCTACCACCGGCCCCGGTTACGCTCTGCTATTACCGTCGCACCACGGCTGTGGGGCGCCTCAGCGTCGCCACCCGCCTCACGATCCGCGATGGACCTGATCGGGCAGATGAGGACGTTCCCCGCGCAAGGTCAGCCGAAAAGTTAGCTACACTTATAGCCATGTCAGTACCAGAGCAGATGCCGCTCGCCGACGTCAAGAACCGTCTGTCGGAGGTCGTGGACCGCCTGCAGCGAGAGCACGGCCGTGTCATCATCACCAGGCACGGCCGCCCCGCCGCCGTGGTCATGAGTGTGGAAGACCTCGAGTCGCTGGAGGAAACGCTCGACATCATGGACAGCGCCGCGTTGCTCGGGGATATCCGCGAGAGCCTCGCCGAGCTGAGCAGTGCCGACGCTCCGGTGCTGACCAGGGATGACGCATTGCGCCTTATCTCCAGCCAGTGAGCCAGAGCGATTACGCGCTCGCGTGGACCTCTGCCTCACGCCGGGCACTGATCCGGCTCCCGGAGAAAGCGGCGACTGCCGTCGTGGAGTTCTTGTACGGCTCGCTGGCCGCCAGCCCTCACCGCGTCGGAAAGCCGCTGAAGCTGGGCCTTGAGGGACTTCACAGCGCTCGTCGCGGCGATTATCGCGTGATCTACCGTATCGACGACCACCGCCGCCTGGTCACCGTCATAGCCATCGAGCATCGTTCCGACATATACCGGCCGCGACGAATCTGAACGCTCCACCCAGCGAAGCGGGCTTTTCCGCGGCGCGTTAAGCGGACGCCCGCGTACGGGCAACCGCGGGACCGCCCGGCCGTGCGCCACTGCTGGCCGCCGTCGGCTACAGCGTTGCGAATGGCGCCAGCGAATCTGGTCCCGTTCGCGACGGTCCTGTCCGCGGCGTCCATGCCATCCCGGAAACCCGCGCCGGGCGGAGCCATCGCCGAGCGCTGGGAGCGGTCCGACTGCGCCGGGGTGAGGTCGCCGGCAGGAGGCTGGCGTCGGAATGGCATGTGGTCCCTGATCATCCGAACATTAGCTCTGCTAACGAGATCCCGGGGAGCCAAACGGGGAGCCAACGACCACAGGCACAGGGCCACGCCAGGCCACATCCAGCCATCATGGCCACAGCTCGACGGCACGTCAGGCCACGCCGGGCGACGTCTGGCGACACTTCGGGATTGCCTCCTAAGCAGTAGGTCCCGCGTTCGAGTCGCGGTCGGGGCGCAGGTAAATGAATATTTTCAATACTAATGTCGAGTCTACATGACTTATTATGATCTACTGCCCGCAGGCAGTCCCTCGTTTCTGGACATTTCGCCATGCCGGGCGACGTTCGCTGACGACCTGCCACCGGCGAAATGAACGAAAGATCACGTCTGCTGCGAACAGGCGTTCTGTCCTGACGTACTAAGGGGAGCCAAAAAGGGAGCCAAACGATCTTGGGGCGGACCGGAACGAGCCATCTGGTCGCCGGGAGAGTCGCCATTGTGCGGCAGTTCCGGACACCGTCAACGATCGCCGAGGGTGTTCCACCGGATGCGTGACAGGATTGATGATCCCTTTGCCATTTGGGTGGAGCAGGTCACGATAACAGAACGTGACGAACAACCCTTACCAGCCGACTACAACCTGTGCATATCGCTGCCGAATAGGCGCGTAGCGCCTGGTGAGTTCAAGGATCTGCTCGCACGCACCGATCACCGAGTTATGAATTCGCTCGATCGAGTTCTGCTGGTGGCAGTCAAGCGCGGGCATGTTTTCTGCGCGCCTGGGCGCGCGGGCAGCGCACCGTCGCGGCCGGGGTCACCATCGAGACGGGCCCGAGCGCGCGAGTTCCGTACACGCCGCGGCCTCAAGATCGCCGTCGGCTCTCCCCGGGGATCCGCACCTTCACGAGGTGGCCTGCTGCCCTGGCGGTGATGCCGGCGGATCGGCTGATGCCGTCCCGGGTCCCTCCACGGCCGGCGGGACGGCGGATGCAGGCAGCTGCGCCTTCATCCGGGCCAGCTCGCCGTCCACGTCATGGCCTGCGGTCAGGGCATCGAGCTGAGACTGGACGTCATCGCGTCCGCCCGGCAGGGTAGCGTCCTGCAGGGCGCCGGAAGCCAGCAGCTCGTCCAGCGCGCCAGCCCGGGCCTGCATCTGCTCGGTCTTGTCCTGAGCGCGCTGCATGGCCATGCCGACGTCGCCCATCTCCTCGGAGATCCCGCTGACCGCCTCCCCGATGCGGGTCTGTGCCTCGGCGGCGGTGTAGGCGGCCTTGATGGTTTCCCTGCGGGTCCGGAACGCCTCCACCTTGGCCTGCAGCCGCTGCGCGGCGAGGGTGAGTTTGTCCTCCTCCGCCTGCAGTGACACCTGCTGCCCCTGCAGGTCGCTGATCTGGGAGGTTACCGCCGCCCGGCGGATCAGCGCCGCACGAGCCTCATCCTCGCGCCCTGCGGCGAGCGCCTGCTGCGCCTGGACCTGCAGTTTGCCGGCCGACAGCTGCAGCTGGGTGACCTGCAGTTCGACGCGCTTGCGGCTGGTGGCCACGTCCGCCAGCCCGCGGCGCACCTGCTGCACCATCTCAAGCTGCTGCTCATAGGAGTAATCGAGCACATCGCGGGGATCCTCGGCGCGGTCCAGCGCCTTGTTCGCCTTGACCCGGAACAAGGCGGCGATACGGCGGCTGATGCTCATCCCGGCCGACTTCCCCTCACTGGCTGGAGGCCCTGGCCCGATGCTACGTCCGGGCCAGCAAGGTACGGCGGCCGTGGCAACGGCCGCTGCACAGCCGCATTGGTGGTCACCTGCGCCGTGCCCCAGAGCGCCGCCGCGGCATCGCCGACGTGGTGTGCCTTTCCATCGGCTCGCCTAGCCTAGCCAGCAGCCCGGGCGCCGAGACCTGATGGGGCGGGCAATGGCCTCAGCGGCGAGCCAGACGACGGCCGCTTTGCGTGCTGATCGGCGTGTAGTTCAGCTCGAAGTGGTGATAGAGCGCGGACTCGTCGGCCTGCGAGAGTTCCTCGCCGTGCATCTCGATGTCGGGCGCGGACCGGACCTGCTCCTTCGTTACCGCCACCTGCAGCTCATCAGGGCCGACCTGAATCCCGCCCAGCGGCACGAAAGTCAGGTGCCGGCCGATAAAGCCTTCCTTCACCGTCGCGAACTGCGGCTCGTCGGTCTCGACATCAACGTAGACATCTTGCAGCTTGCCGATCTTCTCGCCATTGCGATCGACGAGCATCTCGCCGTGCCACTCGGCCACATTCCATCGAGCCTCTCCCTGAGAGTCGGTCATGTCAGTCTCCTCATCGTCTCCGGCACAGCCGCCGAGAACACTGCTGTGCGTGACCTCGGGCCTGCCGCCGCGCCGGGGGTCTGCTGTGGCGCCAGCGAGAATTCCCCGCCGCGCGCCGGGTGGCGATCCGCCCAGGATTACCGGGCTGGCTGATATTGAGAACCCTGCGCCTTCCGCAAGGACTCAATCCACTCCTGCCCACTGAGCAGCCGGGTGAACTTGCCCTGGCTGAAAGCACCGCGAGCGGCCACGGCCAGGTTGATGCTGGTTGCCGTGGTGTCGTCCGGACCTCAACAAGAAGAACGAATCCGTATTCACCGAGCGGGTAACCGGCGGCCAAGATCTTGCCGCCCATCGCCTCAAGCGCCGGCCTGACCGCCTCGATGCGACCGTGTGGCTCCTTTATCTGCGCCGCCACCGACTCGGCGGTGTAGGTGCCCTGGTACATGTACAGCGCCACTGAAGATCCCCTTCTTCGCAAGCGATTGGCCCGTAGATCCGTCGGATGCCGCCTGCTGGACCGCATGCATGGCGGCGATCCAATCGTGGGGACGCGGCCAGCATGTGCCGCCGCGCCGCAGCCTATACCAATCCCAGGCGAAATCGGCCCCTCACCACAGGACATCCAGATCTGTGCGCCTTAACGGAGAACGCCGGGAGTGGCGCCGACCGCGCCGAACAGGCGGCTATTCGTGCGTCCCAGGCGTGATGGCCGGTCACGCTGCGCAGCTTTGGGTCAGGAGTTGGCTCCCGGGACGGGATCAGGGACGGGCCTGTCCGCGCTGGGCTGGGTGGTGGCGCGGGCGCTGTGCCCGCCGAGCGCGACGACGGCCCTGGCGGTGACCAGGTGGTACAGGAGCAGGAGCTGGGTAAGGCCGAGCGCTTCGGAGCGGTGCAGGTCGGAGGCGATCGTGAACTCGCCGAGCCGCTGTGTGCGCAGGTGGCTGGCGAACTGCATCCGGTCCCAGATCGCCTCTTCCAGCTCCACGGCCCGGCCTGCGGAGATGGTGCCGGGAATCCGGAGTTCCTGCTCGCCGGGATGGTCGGTAAGGGTCAGGTCGTCGGCGTCGGCTCCGTCGCCGACGACTCCGGTCAGGTCGGGATGGGGCAGCGAGTCGCGCAGGAACAGGTGCGCGTCGAGCTGGCCGGGGTCTTGTGACTGGCCCGGCGTGAACGAGACGACGATGTCGGCGTAATGGCGCTGGGGGCGGATGTAGGCTTCGGAGTCGGGCTCGCGCCGGTCCAGCTCTTTGAGCACCTGGTCGGTGGAGTAGCCGCGGCGTGAGCAGTCGCGGGCCACCTTCCAGCGTCGCCTGACTTCCTCGGGCGGGTTCAGGTAGACGCGGATGTCGAACATGTCCCGTAGCTCGGCGGTGTGGTTGATGAGCAGCCCTTCGGCCACTACGAACCGGGCCGGGCTGATGTAGACAGGCGGCCCGAAGGTGCCGTCGGCGTGCTGGTAGACCGGCTTGAGGATGGCCTCGTTATGCCGCAGGTGCCTGATGTCGCAGGTCAGCACGTCCAGGTAGTTGCAGTCGGGGTTGAGCGGCGTGATCCCGCGTTCGGCGCGCTGGCGCCGGTCGTAGCGGTGGTAGTCGTCGGCGCAGAAATGGGTGACCTTGTCGTCGCCGAGCACGCGGACCACGCCGCGGGTGATCGTCGTCTTTCCGGAGCCGGAATCGCCGGCGATGCTGAGCATGATCGGCCGGGGCATCAGGTCACCGGTTCCGGCCGTGCCGCCACGAACGAGACGACCTGGCCCTGGCGGACCGGATCGTAGCCGTTGACCTTGACGTACACGCCGGGGTTCGCCTGCCGGCAGGCCTCGAGCTCGGCTAGCACGACGGCGGGGTCATCGGTATCGAACAGCGGCAGCTTCCACATCGTCCAGTAGTGGTCGTAGGGATCTGGCGCATTGTTGTACTCGATGCCGACGACCAGGTGCCGGTCCAGAATCGAGCGGATCTGCTGCCCGAGCTGCTCGCTGGACAGCTCGGGCAGGTAGGAGAAGGTCTCAAGCCTCATGTCTGCACCACATCCGGGATGTCGACGGCCTGGAATTCGAATCGGATCTCCTTCCAGGTTTCCAGCGCGGCGGCCAGCTCAGGAGACTGGCGGGCGGCCTGCGTGAGGATCTGCGGCCCTTCGGCGGCCAGATCACGTCCCTCGTTGCGAGCCTGCACGCACGCCTCCAGTGCCACCCGGTTGGCCATGGCCCCGGCGCGGCTGCCCTGGGGATGGCCCGCAGAGCCGCCGCCGAACTGGAAGACCGCGTCGTCGCCGAAGATCTCCACCAGAGCCGGCATGTGCCAGACATGGATCCCGCCGGACGCGGCGGGCAGCACCGCGGGCAGCGACGCCCACTCCTGGTCGAAGTAGATGCCCCTGCTCCGGTTGGCGGGCACGAAGTCTTCGCGCAGCAGATCCAGCACGCCCAGCGTGGTCTCCCGGTCGCCTTCGAGCTTGCCGACCACCGTGCCGGTGTGCAGGTGGTCGCCGCCGGCCAGGCGCAGCCACTTGGCCAGCACCCGGAAGTGGATTCCGTGGTCCTTCTGCCGGTCGATGACCGCATGCAGGGCCCGGTGGACGTGCAGCAGCATGCCGTTGCGCCGGCACCACCGCGACAGCGTGGTGTGCGCCGAGAACCCGCCGACGAGGTAGTCGTGCATGATGATCGGCGAGCCGAGCTGCCGGGCGAACTCGGCCCGCTCCAGCATCTGCTCGCAATCCGGGGCGGTGACGTTGAGGTAGTGGCCCTTGCGCTCGCCGGTCTCCTGCTCGGCCTTGTGCACCGCCTCCATGACGAACTGATACCGGTCGCCCCAGCGCATGAACGGCTGCGAGGTGATGTTCTCGTCGTCCTTGGTGAAGTCCAGCCCGCCGCGCAGCAGCTCGAAGCACGCGCGCCCGTAGTTCCTCGCAGACAGGCCGAGCTTGGGCTTGAGCGTCGCGCCGAGCAGCGGGCGGCCGTACTTGTTCAGCCTGTCCCGCTCGACCTGGATCCCGGCCGGCGGCCCCTGGAAGGTCGTGACCAGCGCGACCGGGATTCGCAGGTCCTCCAGCCGAAGCGCCCGGATCGCCTTGAACCCGAACACGTTGCCGGTGATCGAGGCCATCATGCTGGTCACCGATCCCTCCTCGAACAGCTCGAGGGGATAGGCGACGTAGGCCAGGTACTGGTCTGGCCGGCCGGGCACGGGCTCCAGGCTGTAGGCGCGCGCCTGGTACCGCTCGAGCGTGGTCAGCCGGTCGGTCCACACCGTGGTCCAGGTGGCGGTCGATGACTCGGCGGCGACGGCCGCCGCGGCTTCCTCCGGCGCCACTTCCGGCTGCGGAATCAGCCTGAAGGCGGCCAGTACATCGGTATCGCGCGGCTGGTAACCGGGATTCCAGTAGATCTCCCGGTACTCGCGGACTCCTGCTTGGAACATGCCCTGAAGCGTAGGCGAGTCAAATATTAAAAAAAAGACCAGATTTATCTATTATTCATAGAATTTTTTCTATGATAGTACGGCCCTGCGCAGAGCGGAGGAACTCGCCGAACGCGCGGACCGCCGGGCGTCGTGGCCCGGATGGGGAGAACAGGACATGCCACGGACGAGTCAATGGCGTGCCGGCGACGCCAATCTCGCAGAGCGTGCCGTCCCGCAGTTCGCGGGCCACAGCGAACCGCGAGATCAAGGTAACGCCAAGACCGACGACCAGGCCCTGCTTGATCGCGCCATTCGATCCCAGCGTGAGTACCTCCGGTGCGCCGCTCTCGGCTGAGCCCAGGTCCAGGTCGGCGAGCAGGCGCTCGGTTGCTAGCCGGGTGCCCGAGCCCTCCTCGCGCAGCAGCCAGGGGGTCCGGGCCAGGTCGGCCGGAACCTCCCTGCCCACGACGATCAGCTCGTTCCCGACGAGCGGGTAGCCGGTCAGGCTCCTGCCCGTCGGCCGGCCGCCGATGCCGATGTCGGCGCGCCTGGATTCCAGTCGCTCGAACACCGTGGCCCGGTTGCCAACCTCGAGCAGGATGCTGACGCCCGGATGGAGCTGCCGGTAGGCCTGGATGAGCGGCGGCGCCAGATACTCTCCCGCCGTGTTCACCGCGACGAGCCGGACCTTGGCATTCTCCGGGTGGGCCGCCTCCTGGGCCGCATTCCTGCCCTGCTCAAGCAGGCCGAGCACTTCAGCCGCGTAGGGCGCGAAGGCCTCACCCGACTCGGTCAGCCGCACTCCCCGCCCATAGCGCTCGAACAGCACCGTGCCCAGTTCACGGGCGAGCGAGGCGAGTGCGGCTGACACCGACGGCTGGCTCACCAGCAACTGCCCCGCCGCGCCGTGCACGCTGCCAGTGCCCTTCACCGCCAAGAACGCGCGGATCTGGGTCAGGGTGATCGCCACCAGGTACCTCCTCTAACTCGCTCCGGGCACTAACCCATAGGAATTCACCTATCATTCCTGCGGCATCAGCAGCAAAGCCGGCTCCGACACCGCCAGCCCGGAGTCCCGGTGACCGGCCAGCCACGCGGCGAAGCAAGCCCCCAGACGAATAGGCACCGCCCTGCCTGTCACGTCATGTCACGGTGCGTAGCAAGACGGAGCAGAGCGCTGCCCGGCGAAGCACTCCGGATCGATGCTCTTATGTTTGTCAAGGGGGTCGTGTGACATTTTCTGATCTCATTTCTGGGGTTCTGAAAGAGGATGTGAAGTGACAGTTTGCTGGGTTGCGGACAAGACAGGGAAGGTCCACTCGGGTGAGCGAAAGCTCTTATGAGGTCACGCCCAGCAGGTCAAAGGTGAGGCCGGGGACGGCCGACGGCTCGTTCGAAGGCCAGCGGGTTCGCGGCAGCCGAATATCGGGTCAGGCCGTCCCCGGGGTATAGGCGTCAGCCGGCGTCAGGGCGCAGGTGCGGGTAGACCTGGCGGGCGACGTAGCGCTTCAGGCAGCGGATGATCTCGGCCTTGGACTTTCCTTCCTTGGTGCGCCGCTCGACGTAGGCGCGGGTGGCCGCGTCCGAGCCCATCCGGGTGAACACGATCCGCCACAGGGCATGATTGGCCTGCCGGTCACCGCCGGGGTTGAGCCGGTGCCGGGTGACTTTCCCCGACGATGCCGGGATCGGGGCGGCCGCGCACAGGTGCGCCCAGGCGGCCTCGGAGCGGAGCCGCCCGGGGTGGTCCCCGGCCGCGATGAGCAGCAGCGCCGCGGTGTTGGGGCCGATCCCGTACAGGGCGAGCAGGCCGGGAGCGCGGGCGGTGACCAGCGGGACGATGAGCTCATCGAGGCGCTCGAGCTGGCCGTCCAGGAACACCGCGCGCCGCCCCAGCTCGCGCAGCGCGACCCGGGTGGCATAGCCGGGCACGTCGCCGGGCCGGGGCCGCAGCGACGCGATCCCGGCGACCAGGGCGGCCGGGGTGTGCCGGGTGAACCGGGCCCGCAGGTCATCAGGGCCGGTCAGGATCAGGGCCCTGGCCTGGTTGATCGTCCGGGTGCGTTCGCCCGCGGCGCTGCGCTTGGCGACCATCAGCGCGCGGATCGCCTCGACGGCGCCGTCGCGGCCCTTGGGCGCGCCGCGGGCCCGGCCGGACTGGGCGGCCCGGGCGGCGCTGACCGCATCCAGCGGGTCGGACTTGCCCTGCCGGCGGCGGTCCTGGCGGTCGGAGCGGTCCACCTCCACGACCCGGATGCCGGCGGCCGTCACGTGGCGGGCCAGACCCGCGCCGTAGCTGCCGGTCCCTTCGATCCCGACCAGGGCGACGGTGCCGAACCCGCCCAGCCAGCCGAGCAGGCGGGCGTAGCCGGCCGGGCTGACCGGGAACTCCCGGACGCCGAGCAGCCCGCCGACCGAGTCCAGTGCGGCCGCGACGTGCACGTCAGCGTGGGTGTCCACGCCGCCGGTGATGGCGCGTGTTTCCGCGCATGTCTCTACGATGGTCAATGCCGTCCCCTTCTCTGGTTGAGGGATGGCACGCACCCGCTGGCCGTCGGACCCGTGAACCCCGGCCTCTTGCACAGGACGGGCAGATCAGACCGGCACGCCGGTGGGTGCCAGAAACCTGGGCCCGGCCGACAGATCGTCTCGCAGGACAACGCATCGGCGTCAGCCGAATCGGAGGTCAGGCCGGGACCCAGGCCCCTGACCCTACGCCCGTACCACCTCAAAACCGGGCAGGCAGGGCCGGAAGCACTATCCACAGTCTCCCTGCCGAATACGCGCAGCTCTCGTCTAGGGCCGCTTTACTGGGCGACAGCGCTCCGATCGTCCAGTTCTGGCGGTGGTGTGAAGATCCCGCGGCTGGTACCCGTAAAGTGACGGCGGAGGCTCGAAGAACGAATTACGCGCTGATCGTCGCCGTCACGAGACCAGGCGGGTGGAAGCATCGCCAGCGTGTTTTGAAGGCCGGGCTCGGAGCGTTCCCGCGTTCCCCCAGAAGTCTGGGGAGGCGACGCGGCCGGGGGCGGGGCCGGCCGGGATCAATGAAGCCGAGGCCGGGGCCGTCAGGTCGATGACGGAGGATCCGGCTCATGAGCACAGGAGCGCCGTCACTATGAAGGGCATCATCAGGCAGGTCGGCCAGGACGCCGACGCCACCCAGGAGAACATCGAGAAGACCCTGGCCGGAAGTGAGTTCTTCTGGCTGGACCTCGACCTGCACGACCCGGGGCCCGACGACGATGTCGCTGGGCTGCTGACCGGCACCTTCCACTTCCACCCGCTGGCGGTGGCGTCGGCCGTGAAGTTCGGCCTGCGGCCCCGGATCGACGACTTCGACGACTTCACGCAGGTCATCACGTTCGGCATGGCGGGCGACGGGAAGGAGGTGGCCGAGATCCACTGCTTCATCACCGAGAAGTTCGTCGTTACCCTGCACGAGGGCAGGTGTCCGGCGCTGCTGGCCGTGGTGCTCCAGCGGGTCCGCGACCACCGCGATACGCAGATCCCGCCCCAGGTCGGCCTCCTCTACTTGATCTTGGACAGCCTGATCGACTCGTTCTTCCCGGTGCTGTCGGAGCTGGACGACGACATCGACGACCTGGAGAGCGCGATCTTGAAGAACCCGACCGAGGAACAGCTCGGCACCTTGTTCGACATGAAACGCAGGGTCCTGGCGATCCGCAAGGTGGTCGCGCCGCAGCGGGACATGATCGAGAGCCTCAACGGCGGCATGGTGTCGATCCCCGGCCTGACCGACACGGATTCGGTTTACTTCCGCAGCGTCTATGAGCACACCATCCGCGTCACCGACATGGTGGACTCCTACCGGGACCTGATCAGCGGGGCGATGGACACTCACCTGTCCATGGTGTCCAACCGGCTCAACGTGATCATGAAGCAGCTGGCCATCGTGGCCACGTTCTTCCTGCCGCTGGGTTTTCTCACCGGGTTCTTCGGCCAGAACTTCGCGTGGCTGACCGGCCATCTGCAGACCAGCCTGCCCTATTTCCTGTTCCTGGGCATCGGCTCCGAACTGGTCGCGATCACCTTGCTGGTGATGATGTTCAGGCGGCGCGGCTGGATGGGCAGCGGCCCCACCGCCTGACCGTGACCACCGACGCCGAGGCCGCGGCGGCCCCAGCCGGCCCCGCGACGAATGGGGCCGGGCGGCGGCGACGCTGACCCGGGGTTACCAGCGGCCGGGACCCGGCCGACCAGCGCGCGAGACGCCTTCGCCCGGGTGACAACGCGCAGAACGTGCGCTTATGTACCGGGCATCGCCGTTGGCAGAAGGTGAGAGCAGCCGCACCGAACGGCGGATGTCGCGCGACGGCCGTGACCAGCGATCATCACGCTGTGCGATTAGTATTCCAGAATGTGAGCGAACCGTGCCGAATATTTGCATTCCTGGGTGTGCTATGGGAGATCATGCGATGAATACAGATATGGTGTTATGTGCTGGAACTGTCGTACGGCACCTGGCAACTATCGTGCTCGGCACTGCGGAAGCCGGGAGCGACCGATGAATTTCTGGCATTCCTGCGCGCTTGCTCCCAAGAGGACGAGAGAGCAGATCACATTGCTGACGGGCAGACGCCGCCCTCACCAGAATCTATGGGGTAACCCATAAAGGACCGATTCCATGACTCATTTTCCCGACTCCCGCCGGGGCCTGGGAAGTCGCTCCGGGCTTCTCGGGATTAGCCGGATAGGACCCTTTTCCTGGCGGCGTATGCTCGATGTAGATGGTCCGTGTGCAGGCGAGGGGAGATGCTGTGGCCGAGCCGCCGGTTACCTTCGCCGCTTTACTGCGGGAACTGCGCACCCGGACCCGGCTGACGCAGGAGGAGCTGGCCGAGGCAGCGGGAGTGAGCCCGCGGTCGGTCAGCGATCTGGAGCGGGGCATTGCCACCACACCGCGCCGGGATACGGTCCGGCTGCTGGCCGACGCGCTGGGCTTTGGCTGGCCTGGCCCGGGCGGAGTTCGAGGCGGTCGCGCGGGGCCGATCCGTGCCTGCGGTGTCGGCAACCGGCGGGGCGGCGGCCGTACGGACGCTGCCCCGCGATATCGCCTCATTCATCGGGCGGCAGCACGAACTGCAGGAGTTGGTGGCTGCTGCGGCGGGATCGGGCGGGGTTGTGGGCATTCACGCGATCGGGGGGATGGCCGGGGTGGGCAAGACCACGTTCGCGGTGCACGCCGCGCACCGGCTGGCGGACCGGTTCCCCGGCGGGCAGATCTTCCTGCCGCTGCACGGGCACACACCCGGGCAGCAACCGGTGGACCCGGCCGACGCGCTGGCCAGCCTGCTGCTGAGCATTGGAGTCTCCGCGGCGCAGGTCCCGCCGGGCCTGGAGGCGCGGATGGCGTTGTGGCGGGATCGGCTCGCGGAGCACCAGCTGCTGCTGGTGCTCGACGACGCAGCCAACAGCGAGCAGGTGCTCCCGCTGCTGCCCGGTATTGGCGGCAGTCTGGTGCTGGTCACCAGCCGGCGCCACCTGACCGCGCTGGACGATGCCACGGCGGTCAGCCTGGACACCCTGCCGCCCGACGAGGCAGCCGCGCTGCTGGTCCGGCTCACGAACCGGCCCGGGCTCAGCCCGTCAGACACGGCGGTCGGGGAGATCACCCGGCTGTGCGGGTTCTTGCCGCTAGCGATCGGGATGGTGGCCCGCCAGCTGCACCATCACCCGGCCTGGACCGCTGCCGGCCGGGCCGCTGAGATGGCCGCCGCGCGGGACCGGCTGGAGCTGATGGCGACGGAGAACCTTTCGGTGGCCGCTGCGTTCGACCTGTCGTATGCCGAACTCACAGAGGGCCAGCAGCGGCTGTTCCGGCGGCTGGGGCTGCACCCCGGCACCGACATCGACGCCTACGCGGCCGCCGCGCTGGACGGCACCGGCCTCGCGGCTGCCCGCCGCAGGCTGGAGGAGCTGTATGACCAGTACCTGCTGACCGAGCCGACTGCGGGCCGGTACCGGCTGCACGACCTGATCCGCGAGCACGCCCGCGCCCTGGCCGAGCGCCTGGATCCGGATCATGACCGAGACAGCGCCACCGCCCGGCTGCTGGATTACTACCAGCACGCCGCGGCCCGCGCCGACGCCCTCATCGCCCGCCAGGCCCGCCCCAGCCCCGCGCCCGCGAACTGTCCTAGACCTGCCACGGTTCCCGACCTGGCCGACCGGGAGCAGGCGCTGGCCTGGGCCCGGTCCGAGCGGACCAGCCTGCTCGCCTGCCTGGACCACGGCACAGGGACCGGCCAGCAGGCAAGGGTGATCGCCCTGACCGCCGGCCTCGCCGGGCTGCTGCGGCGCGACGGCCCCTGGGCCGAGGCCATCATCCGGCACACGGCCGCGGTCCAGGCCGCACAGCACCTCGATGACCGGCTCGGCCAGGCCGGTGCCCTTAGCGACCTCGGGGTCGTGCGGCGGCTGACGGGTGACTACCCGGCCGCGGCCCAGGCCCTGGAGCAGGCACTGGGCATCTACCGCGACCTCGATGACCGGCTCGGCCAAGCCGGTGCCCTCCACGAGCTCGGAGCCGTGCGGCGGATGACGAGCGATTACCCGGCCGCGGCCCAGGCCCTGGAGCAGGCACTGGACATTTGCGGCGACCTCGGTGACCGGCTCGGCCAGGCCAACGCCCTCTTCTCCCTCGGCGACATACGGCGGATGACGGGTGATTACCCGGCCGCGGCCCAGGCCCTGGAGCAGGCACTGGACATCTGCGGCGACCTCGGTGACCGGCTCGGCCAGGCCAACGCCCTCTTCTCCCTCGGGGCCGTCCGGCTGATGACGGGTGATTACCCGGCCGCGGCCCAGGCGCTGGGACAAGCCCTGGACATCTACCGCGACCTTGGCAGTCGGCTCGGCCAGGCCAACGCCCTCTTCTCTCTCGGGCAGATGCAGCGGGCGACGGGTGATTACCCGGCCGCGGCCCAGGCGCTGGGACAAGCCCTGGACATCTACCGCGACCTCGGCAACCGGCTCGGCCAGGCCAACGCCCTCAACGACCTCGGGACCATACGGCGGCTGACCGGTGATTACCCGGCGGCGGCCCAGGCCCACGAACAGGCGCTAGGGAAGCTTGGGTGACGTTAGTGATGAATATTGAGTCAAGTCTCGTGTTTCCTGGTCGGCTTTGTGGGCTGGATGCCCGCAATGGTCAGGCGGCGAGGCCGGCTTGCCTGGCGAGGTCGTCGATGGCGGCCTGGTAGGCGCGGTCGGCGGCGCGCAGCGCGGTAGGTGCGGGCGGCCTGGGATCGGTGATCTGGGCCAGCCCGGCGCGCAGGACCCGGTCGTGAACGCGGGTCAGGAACTGGGCCGAGCCCATGCCGGCGGCGGTGACCTGGTAGCGGAAGGTGTGCGGGATGCGCTCGATCAGCCCGTGCAGGCGCAGCCTTCTCAGGTCGTAGGTGATCTGCCCGCTGGTCATGAGGTCGGGGTCGGTCCCGAGCAGGGGCGCCAGGTGGCGGCGCAGGACGGCGTTGGTGAAGCCGTCCGGCAGCAGGCGGAACACGCACAGGACGTGCAGGAGGGCCAGCGAGCGCGGATCGGTCAGGCGCAGCCCGGCCACGCGGGTCCCGGACGGGGTGATGACCGGGCTGGTGATCTGGGCCAGGGCGGCGGCTCCGGTGATCGGGTCGTGGCTGAGTTTCTGGGCGCCGAGCAGGCGCCGGTTGGCGGTGAAGCCGACCTGCCGCAGCGCGGGCAGGTTGGTCAGCCGTTTGCCGATCCCGAAGTCGCGGGTGTCATTGACCGTCGTTTCCGTCCGGATCGCCGTGCCCAGCTTGTGGTACTGCTTTATTTTCGAGTTCTTGTAGTCCACGTGCAGGCTCGGGGTGACCCCGCTGGTGATGACCCGGGTCCGGAACCGGCCCGGGGTGGCCCGCGGGCCCCTGCGGACGATCTTGCGGCCGAAGATCAGGCCGACCTGGTCAGGGCGGCCGATGTCCAGGTTGTCATGGATGACCTGATCGAAGAAGATCCGCCCGGACAGCGGCTTGTCCAGGACCTGGGTGAGGGAGAACTCGGCCTGCAGCACCGAGATGTCATAGCGGTACCCGGCGGCCTGGTCCGCCGGCGAATACGGGCTGGGCAAGATGTCCAGCCACTTGCGGGCCAGCGCCTCGATCTTGTCCTCATCCAGCGAGTCGCAGATGGCCTGCACCGCGGTCGGGTCGTCCACCGCGGCGAACCCGTTGTCCAGCGCGGTGAAGGCGATCCCGGCCTTCGCGGCCTGGGCCTGGGCGAAGTGATGCCCGTTGACCAGCAGCCGGGCACCGTAGGGGAAGTAGGAGGAGAACTTGAGGAAGAACGCGCCGAAATCCTCATCGACGCAGTGCACGTAGAACTGGTTGACCACCGAGGTGGTCCGCACGATCCACGGATAGCAAGTGCCGCCGGCAGCGCGGCGCTTCTCGGTCCGGAACACCGTGTTCTTCTCCTGCGCCCGCCCGATGAACAGCACCCCCTCGCTGCGCCCGGCCGCCTCGAACGCGGCCAGGTACTCGTGCATCACATCGTCCTTGCGCTGCCCCCGGGCGAAGTCGACGCGGGGGATCGCATGCTGGTCGGCGAAAGCCCGCAGCCGGGTCACGAAGTCCCGGCTCATCGGGGCGATCACCGCGGTCGAGGCGATCGGCTGCCCCAGGTGGCCGCGGATGAACCCGACGATCCCCTCCGCCCGCTGCAACTGCGGCACATACAAGTTGCAGTACAGACGATCAATCGATTCCAGTTCGAAGACCACGTGATCCGACAGGACATCGGCCACGCTGCGAGGTAGCGTCATCTCAGGCTCCGGTCGGGCACAGGCCAGCAGGCCACCTACCGCCACAGGCGGTCATATAACGGAGCACACAGTGCCACCGTCTCGCTCCGGCCGGAGCCCTTTTCACTCACCCGCCACCACCCACGGCTTGGCGGGCTGGGGTGCAACCCCGTTAGGTATCTATCGTGACCTCGGCAACCGGAATGGCGAGGCCGCGGCGCTCAACGAGAAAGGGACGCTGCACCGGGTCAGCGGTGACGTCACGCAGGCTGAGGAGTATCACCAGCGGGCCCTGGAACTGGCCCGCGCGATCGCCAGCTCCTGGGACGAAGCGCACGCACTGGCCGAACTGGGACGCTGCACCCTGGCCTCCAGCCATGCCACGCAGGCCGAGGCCCTCCTGCGGCAGGCACTGGAGATATTCCAGCGGATCGGGGCAGCCGAGGCCACAGACCTGCTCGCCGAGCTAGACGCCCTCACCGGCCCGCCATCCGCACCATAAGCCATCGCCTCGGCGCACCGGCCGTCCAGATCGAACGCGTCCTGGAGATCAGCCAGCTAACTGCCGTCACCGATGTGCTTCGCGGTGATGTGTCCAGGGTGGGACCGCGCCGCTTCTTCCTAACGAGGCATCGAAATACGCTGATCACATCGGCCAGTGGCCCGGGGTCAGGTCGCGTCCGGAGGAGTGGAGTATGAAATGGCCACCTCGCGATCTATTTTCATTTAGCAGGAACCTTGGCGCAGATCGATCAGTTAGGTGCGGCGCCGTCAGCCCCGACCATCGAACTTGGGGCCGAGCAATTAGATGACATGCATCGGCTGCCTGGCTGTCAGTGTGTGAGCTGGCGCGGTTGCTGTTTGCACGGCGAGACCTCCCCAGCTCAGAGGCGTCACGATTGATTCGTGAGCCATTCGCGTGCGGGGCGCCTGGGCGCCCGCAGGAGTCATGAGGAGGTCCCGATGCCCATCGTAGGCGGGCTGGATATCCACCGGTTTATCTTGAGCCCTGACTTTGATCATGGTCTTGACCTGCGCGGATACGATGAGGACGGTGTTCCCGACGCAAGCCGGGGATGCTGTCTGGGCGCGGTCAGATGATCTCCGGGGTTTTTCTGTTCGGCGTGTCGCGGCTGTGGGTCTGCCCGAGGATTTCGGCGGCCCGGCGTTCGCCGAGGGCGCGGGCCAGGGCGTCGCGGAGCTGCTGGTTTTCGGATTCCAGGCGGCGGATGCGATCGGTGGCGGCTTCCAGCCGTTGCAGCAGCGAGGTGTTGGATGCGCGCTGCCGGCTCGGAACCGCGGTGCGCCCGGGGGGCGGGCGGCGGTCGCGGAGACGCTCGATCTCGCCGAGGAGATCGTCCTGGCGGTAGAGCCAGGATCTGGAGACGCGGGCCTGGCTTGCGAGGCTGGCCAGGGTGATGGGCTGGCCGGCGGCGTCCATCCGCCGCAGTGTGGTGACGGCGCGCTGGCGGGTCTGCTCGGTTCGCCGTCTGGCGGCCGTGATGATGTGGCGGGTGTTGTCAGCTCGCATCGGCTGCCCCGGCGCTGGTGTCTTTGCCGATCTCGCCGATCATGCGGTCAAGGTTGGCGAGGACCCGGGCGTTCATTTCGGCGAGCCGGGCCTGGCCGTTGTTCTGCGAGACGTCGATCAGGGTGAGCGTGCGGCGGCGCTGTTCGCGCAGCTCGGGCAGGAACTCGGGTCCGGTGAGGAAGACCGGGCAGGTCAGGCAGGCGTTGGCGTGCGGGCAGCGTTTCTGGATCGGCAGCCCGCACCACCCGTTGGGCAGGGTCTGGGTGGCCATGCCATAGCGGGTCTTCGCCCACTGGGCCTGGGCGAGCGGTCCGTCGGGGCCGATCGTGACCCGGTCGCCGTTGATGTTGACCCTGGTGCCGTTCTCCCAGTGCCGGCGGACCGTCTCCTCGCTGATCTTGGCGTAGTAGGCGGTCATTTCCGTTGATTCATGATCCAGCAGGATCCGGATGACTTCCAGGGGGACGTCCCGGTTCACCAGCCGCGTGCCGAAGGTGTGCCGCCACTGGTGCGGGGTGAGATGGGCGGGCCGGCCGTGCTCGTCGCGGATGTCGCAGGCATCCAGCCACCGGTAGAGCTGATCCCGGTAGGTGCCGGCTGGCCAGCTGCGCTGCCCGCTGATGTTGGCGTGCAGCTTGGGGAACAGGTGCGGGCTGCCGTCTGGCCAGCGCCGCAGCACCCGCTGCTGCTGGGCGCCGATGGCGGCTTCCAGTTCGTCATCGACAGGGACGGCGGCTTCGCGGTTCATCTTGGTGTTGACGTAGCGCAGGTAGGGGGCGCCCTGGCCGTCGCGGATCAGGCAGTCGAACGGCAGCGCGCACGCCGAGGTGATCCGCAGCCCGCACCGGATCAGGATCAGGGTGAGCAGCTGCCCTTCGGGGTGGGGCCAGCGGCCGAGGCTGGCGGGGTTCTCGACCTGCGCCATGACGTGTTCGGCCAGTGCCCGCGGGAGCCGCCGCTGCCGCCCGGGCCGGGGATAGTCTTCAGGGAAGATCATCGCGCCTGCCGGGAGCAGCCCGTCGTCCCAGCCGTGCCGGCGGACCGCCTGCAGGAACGTCGCGAGCGTCCCGATGATGCGCCCGCGTGACTGCCCGGCGCCGCGGGCGCCGGGGAGCCAGGCCAGGTAGCGTTCCACGAGCTCCCGGTCGACGTCGGGCAGGTCGGCGCTGGCGGCGCTCTGGGCGAGGAAGCTGCTGAACCGGGTGAGCCTGATGAGGTCACCCTCGGCCGTGCTCAGGGCAAGGCCGCAGGTCAGCCGCAGCCGGATCCATTGTTTGGCGAGGTCTTTCAGCCACGGCTGGCCTATCCGGTCGAAACGCAGTCGCCGCTGGCCGGGGTTCGCGGCGGAGGCGGTCGTGATGCCGGGGAGCCGGGACGCCCGCCAGATGTCACGCGGGTACTCCGCCTCCCATCCCGGCCCGTCCTGGAGCAGGTCGACGGCGTTGCGGGCGTAGAAGAGGAAACCCAGCGCCTGGCCGGAGCTGCTCACCAGGCCGCTGGCCGCGGCGATGTCACGCCACTGCTGCTCAGGCTGGTCCAGCAGCGATGTCACGCCCGCGTGCCGTGCCAGCCGGATCGCCGGCTGGATGATCCATGGCGGCGCGGGGTGCGTCCGCTCGCCGGATCTGCACTGGACCGCGTACTGGAACTCCAGCGTGAGCTGCGGGGGGAGCTGCTGGTAGTCGATGCGTCTTCTGCCTGCTCGCTGGCTGGCGGTGATGAACTCCGCGGGATCGCCGATACCGGACCTGCGCCAGCGGGCGGTGTGTGCCCGGCAGAAGATGCCGTTGCCGCTTTCAGGCCACAGCGAGCACCACGGCAGCCCGCAATCTCCCGGCGGCCCGGAGGCCGGCGAGGCCAGGGCCGACGCCCAGGCGGCCAGGCTGGGCTGGTCGGCCTGGTCCCACTGCCTGCGGTGCCGGGCGCACAGCCCACGGGAGTAGGTGCCGTAACGGCACCCGCCGATCAGGCAGGCCCGCGGCGGCCGGTGTCCGCGCAGGGCTGGTCCGGGATCGGCCAGGAACTCGCCCATGCCGGGCCGGCCGCGCCGGTACCACCGCAGCATGTGAGCCGAGCAGAGCCCATGCTCCTTGCCCGGAAGGTCACAGCCGGGCACCGTGCACGGCCCGGCGCCCAGCACCGGGTCGCCGGGGCCGGGAAGGTAGATGCTGGCGCGGAACTCCGGCCTGACCGCTGCCATCAGCTTCTCCAGCAGGCGGGCCCGGCCAGCGGCCGGCTGAGGCGGCGCCTGACGGTTACGCGAGTCCATCAGTCCTCCGCGTCGTAGCCGGGAAACACGGTCGCCGACAGCCGGACCCTGACCTGGTGGCGGCGGACCGCCGCGTGCAGCCACGCCGTCCCGCCGCTCATCTCCTGGTCGCGGTACTCCTCCAGCTCCAGCGCCAGCCGCCACGCCTCGAATATCTGGCGTGCCTGGCCCACCGGGGCCAGGCCGCTGATGTGCCCGGCGACGACCGACCCGGCCGGGCCGACCGTCCAGCTGATACACGGCAGGTCCGGGTGGGCGGCCAGGATCCTGCCGAGCTCGGCGGCGGCGCGGCGCTGCCAGCGCGCCCGGTCACCCTGGCTGATCCCGCTGGCGGTCACAGCCGTACCTCCCGGCCGGTGAACCAGCCCGCGGCCTCCAGCGTCTTGCGGGCGTCTTCGACGGTCAGGTGGCCGTAGGTGTCGATCGTCGTGGTGATCGAGGCGTGGCCGAGGAGCTCTTTCACGCTCTCCATCCCGGCGCCGTTGCGCAGCAGCCAGGTCGCGTAGGTGTGCCGGAAAAGATGCGGCGAAAACGCGATCCCGGTGATCTTGCGCAGCCGCGCCACCAGGTCATAGACAGCCGGGTAGGCCAGCGGATGCCCATACGGTGCCGCCCACAGGTTCACGAACACGTAATCCGAATCCAGGGCACCGTACTCGCGAGCCAGGTAGTCGGCATACAGCCGGAACAACCCTGCGCTGGCCGGGATGATCCTGGACCTGCCCGCCTTGACGCGGGCCCGGTTGTCATTGTCCCGCGGCGCCACCGCTATTTGCCGCTCGGCGATCATCATGTCCTCGTGCCGCGTGCCCAGAGCCTCGCCGATGCGAACGCCGCAATCCAGCAGCAGCGCGAACAGCAGCCGGTCCCGCAAGTGCCCGCAGGCGTCCAGGATCGCCTGCGCCTGGCGAGCGGTCAGGACCTGCGGCGCGCGCGCCGGGGCCGCCAGCTTGACCGTGCGCCGTCGCTGCGGCCTGCCCTTGGCCACGTGCTGCAAGAACGGCTTGTAAGACGTCGCCGCTGGCCGGCCGCGGCCGGCTGGCTGCATGACTGCCAGCAGGCCCGCCAGCGGCACCCCTCGCCGGGCGTGGAACTCGCAGAAGGAGGCCAGCGCCGCCAGCTTGCGGTTCACGCTGGAGGCGGCGCAGTGGTGTGCCACCATGGGCAGCACCGCCACCGTCCCGCAGCGGGCCGCGGGCGGCAGCCGCAGCCACGCCACGAAGCCGGCTACGTCTTCCGCCGTCACCGCCCGCCAGTCAAGGCCGCGCCCGGCCAGGTAGGCGAACCAGTCTTTCAGGTCGTGGGCGTAGGCCTTCACCGTGTTCGGCGACCGCTCGACCGCCGACAGGTAGCCCAGGAACTGTTCCGCCGGCTCGACCCGAACCTGGTCATCGCCGAGCAGCGTCCACGACTCGGCTTCCGAGCCCGGCATCAGCACCCGTTGCACGCGCATCGCACCTCCCGCTTTCCGTGATGGACAGCGCAAGGTAACCGCATCCACGACGTGATCGTCTGGCCCCCGGCGCCTCGTCGCGCACGTCATGGACACCAGCCGCAGGGCTGAAGGTAAACCGGAAGCAGATCACCTTCGACTACCTCGGCACCGTGACCGGGCAGGTGTGCCGCGGCCAGATCGTCCCGGCCGACCGGGTGCACCTGCGGGCCTGGCTGGCCCGGTTCGCCGGCCAGGAGGACGTCGCGTTCGCGGTGGAGGGGTGCGCGGGGTGGCGGTATGTGGCCGAGGAGCTGGCCGGAGCCGGGATCGCGGCGCATCTGGCCGAGCCGGCCGATACCGCCTTCGTGCGCGGCCGCAAGCGGCACGCCAAGACCGGCGCGCGGCACCTGCGGATGCTGCTGGCCGAGGGCCGGCTGCCGGAGTGCTGGATCCCGCCCGCCCGCATCCTGGAGTGCCGGGCGCTGCTGGAGCTGTACAACGACCTGCGCCGCGAGCGCACCGCCTGGTGGCAGCGGATCCACGCGGTGCTGTTCCACCAGGGCGCCCCGGCCCTCGGCGAGGGCGTGCTGCGCACCGGGCAGGGCGTGGCCGGGCTGCGGGCCGCCGCAGCCGCGCACCTGTCCCCGGCCGGGCAGCTGCAGGTCGCCACCGCCCTGGAGGTGACCGGGCGCGCTGGAGGCCCGGCTGCACGTGGTCCGGCACCAGCTGCCAGTCGCGGCCCGGCACCTGGCCGGCGCCAAGGTGCCGGCCGCCCGGCTGTACGGGGCCGGCCCGGTCACCGCCCTGGCGATCACCTGCTGGCTGGCCGGGGCGGGCCGGTTCTCCTCCTCCCGCCAGGCCGTCCGGTTCGCCGGGCCGGGGCATCACCGTGTCCTCCTCCGACCGCCCGGGCCCGCCCGGCAAGCTGTCCCGGCAGGGACCGCCGGTGCCGCGCTGGGCCGTCTACGAGGCCGCCAAGGCCCACGCCCGCACCTCCGCCCCCGACCACCGCCACTACGCCCCGGTCAAGGACCGCAAGAACAGCAAGCGCGCCTGCCTGTCCCAGGCCCGCAAGATCCTCCGCCAGGCCCACCACATCCGGGCCGAACCCGGCGACGACGCGCTCGCCGCCGCCTGACCCACCCGCCATGGCGACCAGCACGTGACCGCCGCCCACCGGCCCGCCGCAGCCGAACTCACCCGATGGGGACCACCGCGGCCAGCTCCCGCCAATCCGCTGCCTGCCGCCGCCGGCCCGCACGGGCCGCGCGGGCGGCCTGATCAGACTGAGCGGCCGCATCCCCGCAGGCGGGGACACCCGATCAATCATCATGTCACCGGGGCAGCCCAAGCCCCGCGGGCCACGGTAAGGCTGGCTGCCCCCCGGCCCCGGCCCCACGGCCGTCACCGCTCGACGTCACCCGCACACAAAGGCCCCCCACCCCGGACCGCTGACACCCCCACCCACCAGGCTCCCTGCCCTGCCGCCGGCAATGATCCGCTCCCGGGCCGACGCGTCACGGGCGCCTACGGCGCCGCTGCGCGGGCGCTACGCGCCCCCTGACCCGCCCGCCCGCTCGCAGAACCCCGGCAGCTATCAGGGACAGGGAGCAGACTCAGCCATCCCCAGACCACGGTGACAATGGCCGTGAAACCCCGGAAATGAACGCTTGCGGTCACCGGGCGATGCAGGTAAGGCGGATATTGAACACCTTAGCTACAGTGGACGTCACGCTCTGTGAGAGTGACTGCTGCACGATGGGGAAGGCCACCGCTGGCGGATCAGGCTGCGTGGGGTTCGAACCATACGGAGCCGAGGTCGTGTCCTGGGGTCAGGCGCACGTCGGAGTCCAGGGCGGCGGCCAGACGCCGTAGTAGAGCGATGGTGGGCTCGGTGCCGCCTTCTTCGATGCACTCGATCTCATCGGCGGGCATATCAGCTCGGGCGGCCAGTTCGGCGACGCTGAGACCCAGGGCGCAGCGCTGGTCGTAAACGGCCTTACCGAAGGCCAGGGCCTCGCGGATGGCCACTCGCTCGGGATCCTCAGCCTGCTCGGGCGGACGGACCCAGCGGGTGTGGTAGCCGGTCATCACACCCGCCTTTCGTAGGTTCCAGCCGCGGGCCCGCGGTGGTCACGTTCGCATAGCTTCTGTGCCCGGACTGCCCGGTCGATCTGCTTTTGGTCGTGCTGCCGAGTTTTCTGGAACACGGTCAGCAGCACGATCGTCCTTTCAGCAGTACACCAGTACGTGATCCTGGCCGCAACCTCACGCAGCCGGATCCGCAGCTCCCAGACCGCTCCCTCCAGGTGATCCGACCACGGGCCGCCCAGTTCGGTCCCTTTCTCGGCGAGCAGGCCGCATACCTCGTCGACCCGTTTGAAGTCGCTGTCGCTGAGGCTTTCCAGCCAGTCACGGACCTCGGGTTCGAGCTCGAAGGCGTACAAGCGCGGTATCCTGCCGCTCACGCTTGGTCAGATTACAGGGCAGACGATCCCGAACGCTGCATGATCCTGACCGCCCCTGGATAGAGGCGCCCGGTCCGAGCGGTACCGCCGCCGTAAGCGCGCGGGCAGGATCCAGTTGGCTCGGTGTGGTCCTGAGTATTTAAACATTAGCGTTGCTAACGGGAGTTCTGAGAGCCAAACTGGGAGCCAACGACCACAGGCACCGGGCCACACTAGGCCACATCCAGCCATTATCGCTCGGCCACACGGCACGTCAGGCTACATCGGGCCACATTCACCGGCGCTTCGGTAATGCCTCCTAAGCAGTAGGTCCCGCGTTCGAGTCGCGGTCGGGGCGCTCATCAAGAACCCTGGTCAGGGGCATTGGCGACGAGCCAGTCATGGCATCCGGCCAGCTCGCGGCCCGTTTCGGGATCAGCAAGACCCTTGCTCACCAGATCGTCCGGGCACGGGACAAGGCACCCATCGATGAGGAAGAGGGCACCGTGACCGAACCGTCCACCATCCCGGAGCCCGAACCGGTAGTGGCAGCCATCGTCACCAGTCACGCGGGCGTGCTGATCGCCCGGCGCAACGACGGCACACCACCGTGGACCTTCATCGCAGGCAAGATCGAACCCGGGGAAAGCCCCGCCGACGCCGCCATCCGCGAAGTCAAGGAAGAGACCGGACTCCGCATCCGGGCAGGCGGCTCATCGGCCGCCGGGTCCACCCCCGAACCGGACGGACCATGGTCTACATGGCGGCACGCCCAACCCACGGCACCGACGTCTTCGTCGGAGACCCGGAGGAGCTGGCCGAAGTCCGCTGGGTCAGTCCCGACCAGGCAGACGAACTCATGGGCGGCACGATCTACGAACCTGTGCGCGCTCATCTACGGCAGACGCTCGACGAGCGCCCGCCAGAGCTGTGACAAGTTTCTCTACGGCTTCAAGGGCGCACCTTCGGCGTGCTAGGTGGCCAACCGGGCAAGGCCGAGACTCCCGAGGATGTGCAGGGCGAGCGCGGAGAGCGTGAAGGGCGGGGCAATGCCGCGCCATAGCGACCCAGGGATGTCGGGACTCTCGCCGCAGGTGGCGGGGCAGCCTGGCCCACTCCTCTTGCGCGATAGCGCACCGTCGCGGGCCGCTGCCCCGCGCCGACGCCCCTCCAGCGTCAAGGGCACCCGAAGATCGTTTCTAACCGTTTCGCAGAAACGATCTTCGGGACCCACCCTTGAGCGCCGGAGCCGACCCAGCGGGCCTGACGGCGAGGGCCAGGCCAGAGGCCAGGCCCGAAACGCGCGCGGCGAACCTCGCATTCGGGCACCTATCTGGAGGACTGGAGCAGACTGAGCTAACACTTCGTGACGGTCAGCGGCGCCACCGAGACGCAGTGCAGACTTGAGTCCCACTCCAGATCGAGCTTGGTGTGCTCAGTTCTGGATGCTAACGCTGGCGGGAGGCACTGGTGCCTGGATGCGTCGCCACCGACGGCGCGCAAGGGCGGGGCGGATCAAGATGCCTCCCCCTATCCACCCGATGAGCCACCAGAGGGGGAAGTGGCGCGTGACCGCTGCGGCGATGGCGCATACAGCAAGCCCTGCAAGTAGCCAGACAGCGAAGTCAAGGAGCACGTATTGCCAAAGGGGTCGTCGGCTTGTCCACGGCAGCCCCTCATTCAGCAGCAGCCACCGCCAGAACGTTCGTCGGCTCATCTCGACCATTCCCTCTCATGCCTGGTCTGCGACCCGAAGGGACCGAACCATTGTCTCTCCGCCGCAGGCGGTCTGCCATATCGTGTGACGTCTTGACGGAGTTGTCCCTGTCTGGTGCTGATACTGCTAACGATCTACTGCTCGCAGGCAATCACTCTTAAGTTGATTTATAGCCTCGCAGATGGGTGTCAGAACGCGTTCATCAGGCAAAATGATGGTCCCGGATGTCTACCCAAGGGATGGGCTGCCATTGGGAGCCAAACGAGGAGCCAACGGCATGCGGTGAAGCCAGTGCATCGTGGCTGCTCTTGTCGCCTGGCCGCCCCGCTCGGTCAGTCACGAGACCGTACCGGCGGTGCCTGGCTGACGGCCAGCGCTCGCCCCTGATGCGTCTCTTAGCGTGCTGGGCGAAGGCTCCGGGTGCGCCCCGCCGACAGGGCAAGCCGCAGCGCCTGGCTGGGGCGGGGCGGGTGCGAGCAGCCCGGCGATCGCGGCGGCGATCGCGAGCGCGGCGCAGCCCCGGGCGCAGGGCCGCGCCCCTCAGCGAATGCCTGGACAGGCGCGCAGGAAACCCCGGGCCAGGCCGGTGCCCAGCTATGGCCGGAGCTCGAGGACGACGTTCACGGGGGTCTGGGTGACCTGCCGGAACCGGCTGAAGTCGGCGTCGCCGGCCAGTTGGCGTACCGCTGCAGGGCCGGCACCCTCCGCCATACACTCGGTGACCGTGCCGTAGGCCTGCAAACCGTGCACGGCGCCGGCTACCGCTTCACTACCCGTCCTGAACCCGGCCAGGCCCACGCAGGACCCAATCCACCCTCGGTCGACGGAAAGCGTTCAGGGACCTTGGTCCTCTGGCGTACGTACGGACGGTCCTTGCGTACCCCTGTGATAGAGGAAACCATCATGAACATGGTAACGGGTTTCGACCGTAGGCATCCGCGTAGCGTGATACTCATCCGTGTGCTAGTCACGGTCTGGCTTCTCGTGGCGACCGGCATCCTGCTGGCCGACAGCTACTGGGGCTGGGCGCTGCTGACGCTCGCGGGCGCGGTGGCGAACAGCGTGTGGGCCTATCGCGTCTACCGGACGGCAATGCACTAGACCCAGGTGCAGGCGACTCCGGACGACTCCGGACGGGCCGCCCATCGCTACGAATCAAAAGGTCCGGTACCGAGGCCGCACAGGAGGAAGGTGCATAAGCGGCGCCCAGGATCAGGCCCGGGCATGGCCCTGAATTGTGACGTGCTCCCCCGATATCAAGGGCGATTCGAGTTTCCTCCGGAAATGACCTTCGGCCACCCTTGACATTTGAGCCTCCGGAAGCACTCTGGCCGGAAACCAAGGGCCAGGCAGCGAGCCTGGCCAGGGTAACGGCCACCTCTGCATAGTGTGGGCACTCACGGGGCCGATGGCGTGCCGTGGCGTGCCGTAAGTATGAGCTTGCGATACCGGCCGCTGGATAAGGCGAATCCTGCCAGGCTGGTGCCTGATGTTCGCGACCTACGACCGTCGTGCAGTGCGGCGTGCAGGAGGGTCAGCTGGACTCAAGCGCGGTTGGGTCGCGGTGGTTGCACTTCGCCGTAGACCAGGTGGACCTCGACCAGGGTGAACGCGAGGTCGACGAGGTGGACTGTGCGGTGGACGAGCCTCAACTAGGTCGTTCGGCTGGTTAATCGGGACGTGTGTCCCTGCTGAAGCAGAAACACATGCCTGAAGATGAAGATGTGAGGACAAATGTCCCGGGTGAAGAGCCAGGCCACGCCAGCCGAGCGCAGGACACGGGGGCGAAGCGGCCGCAACACCTGAGCAGTGCCGGATCTACAACTACCGAGCACTGGCGCAAGGAAAGGCGAGGACCATGACATATCTAGGACTTAGCGTTCTCTGGCTTATTAACGTGGCGATATGCGTCTGGCTCGGCATACGCAAAGGCAGACCTCTCCTAGGCGCAATTCTAGGAGTCTTCATCACTTCGCTCGTGGGGATACTGATTATGCTCTTGATCCCCCCCAAGGCGCAAGAGCACTGGGGATTCCATAACTGGAGTAGCCGCACTCCTAACTGAGCAGCGGCGATTGCGGACGAAGAAATTCGGTCGCGGTGGCCAACGCCCTCCACTACGAAAAGGAACTTGCGTCATGTCAGTAATCAGGATCTCGAGGCCGAAGCGAGACTGGTCGGTTTCGCTCGCGACTGTGCTCCCTACCGCCTTGCTTGTTCGCCTCTTTAGGCTTCATTGGAACTACACGGTGGTTCTCGACCAGCACTCCGCGGGCAAGATCGGGAACGAGCAGGTGAGGGTCTTCAATGTGGATCCAGGGGAACACCGCCTGCGTATGCGGTTCGTCCTTCTGCGCAGGTCCAAGGAGATGCGGATGTCCCTAAAGGAGGGCGAGGAGCGGGAGTTCGTCTGCGGCTCCAACGGGTTTGGCTGGCCCACCCTCCGGGAGGCGTCGCCTGAGGATCTCGCTGAGATTCGGGGATCGTCCATCAGCGAGCCGCCGAAGCCAGGGGATCCCGTTTCGCCGAACTAGCGCAGAATGCCGGTTCAGGCTCATGACGATCACGCGCCGTCCGCGCCAGCCAAGGACTGACGACAGAGAGGATCCGCGGCGGGGACCATGAGACGGTGGCAGGGACCGATCGTCGGGTTCTCCCGCGGGCTTCCCTGCCGCACGGAACTCCGGTGCGAGTTGGCGGCCCTGCCCTACGCTGATCTGCTTGATGTCGGTGCTAGCAGAACGCAACGAATAGCCTGCGAACAATTGGTCATAATTCGCTCATAACCCACGCCACCAGCCCGAAGCCAGCAGCGCCTGCCCACGCGGCCAGGGCCCGCCGCCGGCGGCCGGCAGCCCAGTGCCCGGCCCCGACAGCAGCCTGGGTAACAACAGGGACGACAGGGGACACCCATCCGGGTATCCCCGAGGGCCTGACCCCGTCCAGAACGGACATCAAGACCACCCGCATCAGCAACCGGTCCCCGCTGCCATCACCAGCCATCCCGGCATTGTCGCCCAGGCGGCGCACGTGTGCCAACCTGGTTAGCGATGGCTCCGGGCCATCACGATCGTCCGCATCTGGTCAGGGCGGCATGCAGGGTGGCGTGCCTAGTAGAGCGGCATCCCCATACGGCCGCCGCGGGGACCTGCCGCTCGAGCAGCATGCGAGGCGCTCGTTGGGCGAACCCTGGAAGGTAAGCATCAGCTCACCGGGGGCGAGCACGGGCTCGAGGGCCGACCAAGTCCATCACGTCAAGGGCCTAGCCGATATAGGCCTCTGTCTCCGGAATGGTCGGGCTGCCGCAGCCGTAATCGCCGCCGCCGGGAAGCCCGATCCCGTCCTGTGCCTCCACGCTCACCGTGCAGTTGTGCCAGGAAGCTGCCCAGGACTCATTATTCGTCGAGAACGAGAAAGTCAGGGTGAACTGGTATTCGTCGGCGGAGACCTGCTGCGGACTGCCGACGACGGGGTCACCGGCTCCCAGTTGCAGCGTCGCGGGCAGCGAGGCCGTCCCAGATGCCGCGTAGCTGATGCCGAAGTACGGGTACACGTGCTCGGCCATCTGAGTGCTCAGCGCAGAGGCCGGGACCAGAACAGTCGCTGTGTCTATGACCTGGCATTGCGAGCCTGAGCAGTGCGTTGTCTTGGTGTTGCCCTTGTTCTGGGCCACGTAGACGGTGCTGATGGCCGAGGTCGCGAGCGGCGTCGTCGCGATGCTGTTGCGGAACACCTTGACCGTGTAGCGGGTGGCTAGCGTCGGCGTCACCTGGAACGAATACTGGGCGGTCGTGCCCGATGGGTCCAGAGCGGCCGAGTCGGCTGGAGCCGACGGGCTAGTGAAGGGAAACTGCTGAGCGTACAGCCTGGCCACCTCGCCACTGACCGCGTTGGTGACCTGGCCGCTCACCGCAGCGTTGGCGTCCGTGCCGTCCTCGTAGGTCACGAACACGTAGCCGCCCAGCGCCGCATAGGCGGAGGAAACGCTGGCCAGGACTGCCGGGGTGGGGATGCCCTGGGTAGTTGGGCCATCGCCCGGATCGCCCCGCGACGCCGGGTCGCCCTGCGACGGCGTGCCGCCCTGCGACGGCGTGCCGCCCTGCGACGCCGGGTCGCCCGTCGTGGCCCCTACCGGCCTGGGCACCGGCACGGATGGCGACTGGTCGGGAGATGTGCTAACGCCTCGCGATGTTGCCGCCTGCGATGCGGCGGCGTGCCCGGCCGCCGGGCTGCCGACCAGGGCGTAGGCGGCCCCGGCGGATGCCGCCAGGACGACTGCGACCGATGCCAGGGCCAGGCGCCTGCGGCCACCACGTTGCCGGTCCTGTTTCGCACCGCCTGGCAACGGCGGGCCCGAGGTCTGCCCGGGCGCGGGCGATGCGGCGCCCGCGGTAACCGTCCGCGGTGCGTAGGGGACATCGCGTACCGGGCTGTTCCCGCTTGCGCCCTGCCCCAGTGAACCTCCCGTAGCCGCGGCTCCGCCCGAATCTGAGTAATCACTCAGGGCGTACCGGGGCAGGTCCCGGACGATCCGCTCGGGAAGCCAGTCGGCTGTCAGGTCCGTCCTGCTCAGATGGGCCAGGAGTTCGCCGGCGGTTGGCCGGTCTGCGGGATTCTTGGCCAGGCAGCGCTCGACCAGGGGCCGCACCAGGGTCGGCAGGTGATCAAGGCTCGGCTGCCCGTGGACGACACGGTAGATCAGCGCGTGGGTCGGCCCGGTGCCGAACGGGCCCTCTCCCGTGGCGGCAAAGGTGAGCACCGCGCCCAGGTTGAAGATATCGCTTGGTGGTCCGACCTCCCGTCCTTCGGCCTGCTCCGGTGACATGAATCCGGGCGAGCCCACCACCTGCCCGGTATGGGTCAGTGCGCTCGCCTCGGCGGCGCGGGAGATCCCGAAGTCGATGACCCGCGGGCCGTCATCCGCCAGCAGCACGTTCGAGGGCTTCAGGTCCCGGTGGACCACGCCCGCGGCATGGATGGTATGCAGCCCTTCTGCCAGGCCCGCCGCCAGCGCCAGCACCGTCTGGGCCGGCAGTTCTCCGTGGCTGGTCACCGCCTCGGCCAGGGACGGCCCGGCAACATAAGCGGTGGCCAGCCACGGCATCTGACCATCTAGGTCCGCGTCAACCACCAGCGCGGTGTACAGGCCGCTCACCTTCCGCGCCGCTGCGACCTCCTGCCGGAACCGTGCACGGAAGTTCGCGTCTCCGGCCAGGTCGGCGCGAATGACCTTCACCGCAACCGGCCGGCCGCCGACCGACCGCCCGAGGAACACCTGCCCCATGCCGCCGTTGCCCAGCCGTCCGAGGAGCCGGTACGGTCCGGCCCACTGTGGATCCCCAGGCTGCAATCCCCCGACCATGGGCCCCCCTGATCTCATCAAGCAATGAGCTTCCATTTATAGGGAAACGCCGCATAAGTTCGCAAGCTGATCGGCGCAGTGGCCAGACGGCCGTCCTCCTGTTGCCCCGTCAGCGACGGACTGGCCGAGCCCGTCTGCATGCTCGAAGGCGGCAGTGACAGAAACGCCAGTTCGGCGCGACATCGGACGACCCCGGTCACTGGTGGACGGGCTGTCGTGCGCTCCAGGCGTCAGCTACTCGCTTCGGTTCACCGCGCGGGACAAGCACGGTCCCGCCGTGACCGTCTCGGCACTCTGCGGCACCGTCGCGATCACCGTGAACGGCAAGGCGCAGCCCTTGCTGTGGGACACCAGTGGCGGCCTCGAAACGATCGCCAGCAAACTGCTCGAGCGCTAGCCGCACGCTCCGCACCGATCGCCTATGTGCCGGGGAGAACACAGAACCACCTATTCTGCGTGCTCCAGGCGGTCGTCAGCGCGAATCCTGCCACCGCTCAGAACGGCGGTTCAGCATGGCCTGAGCAGACAAGCTCTCTGCCGATTCGGAGTAATTGAAAGACAGAGTCCGCACGGCGGCGTGTAAACGCATATCAGCAGGTTCTGTCTTTCGCGACCTTCACGCCGGAGGTGTATTGGGGCTATCAACATGAAGGCTTTAAAGGGGTTCCAAATCTTGCCAGGTAGCCAGGGCATGGATTAGCGCACAGCGGCACCGTAGTGTCGTTTTCATAGCGCCTTCCCAGTAGATCGCATGAATAGCGCATCAAGGACTTCCCGCTAGGCACCATTGCCGGATCGCGGGGAGCGCCATAGTCAGCGGCAGTTCGTCAGCCACATGCCGAACGGCATCTTCGTCGGCGTGAAGCCGTTCATCCGGACAGCGGTCCGTATCAGGTGCGCGCTGTCGGCGAATCCGGCGGCGTGCGCGGGTTAACGATCACCAGTCCAAGCGGACAGGAGAAGACCATGTTCGCACACCTTCACCGCCAGGGCACTCATCCGTCCATGCCAGCGTCCAAGGCGGGCACCCGCCTGCGGCGGGCCGCTGCGGCCCTGGCCGCGGTCACCGCTGGCCTGCTGGCCTCGGCCGCCGCCATCCCGGCCGCCTTCGCCAGGGACATCCCGGACCCGCTCCCGGGCGGGCAATACCCGCCCGCCTACCCCGCGCCGGTCCTGGGCCCCACCGTCCACGCGGTCACCGCGGGCGGCGTGGCGGGCTGGCAGATCGCCCTGATCGCCCTCGGCGCTGCCCTGATCGCGGCCGCCGTAACCATCGTGCTGGTCCGGGCACGGGCCGCCCACCGCCCGCCGCCTGATCCGCTCGCGCGGCTCGTGCGCCACACCAGCCCTGAGCCCGGACCCCAGCCACGCGTCCGACACGGGCCTGGCCTGCCAGACGGCGGCCAGGCCCGCGGGCACACCTCCTCGCGCGCCGTCCAGGTACCAGGCCACCAGCACACGGCGGATCGCCCGGATGACAGCCAGAACCCCAGGTCCAAGCAGACAGGACAAGACCATGATCACGTCCCGGCAGGCCAGCCAGCTCGCCGGCGGTGCCGGCACCGTGGTGCCGGATGTCGGCCGTCACCGGCTCTTCGCCATTGGCGGGCAGGCGCCGGGAGCCGACGGAGCACCGCCCGCCCCGGTCGCCCGAAGCGGCGCGTCCGGTGGCGTGCCGCCGTTGCGCTGCCTTCGCTGCCGCGCCCGCCACGCGGGCAGCCGGACAGAGCGCCGCCAGGCCTTGCCGTCGATTCGGCCTGATGGTGTCACACTGGAAGGGCCCGGCCTGGGCCGGCTCCCTGCGATCGGCCCCGATCGCGCCGCCCTTATCGATGGACAGGTGAACCGCGATGCCTCGCCCCATACCGAGAGTCCCGGGCCTTCCCTTCGGCGGAGGCCTCAACTTGGTGCTAGTTGCTGGCGCGGCGTACTTCGCGTCGGAGCACGAGAAGGGCCGGCACGGACGGCCGCACGTGCTGTGCCCGCTGTGCTGGCTGAACAAGATCGCCCCGGCCCCCAAGGCGTCCGGTGGCTCTAGTCCGGCCGAGCCGCCGGAACAGGCCTGACTGGCACGCCAACCGGGGTGTCACCGCCAGCCGCGCTCACCGCCTCCCGATGAGCCGCTCACCGAGATCGCGGATCAGATCCTGATGCCGCTCATCCAGCCAATGCGCCTGCCGGCCGGCACCGGCCAACCAGATCCGGCGCGTCCCGCGGCGCATTGCCCGGCGCCGGCGCAAGATGCGATTGGCGATCGTTTAGTCACAACAGAAGCGCTCGATGATCCGCTCACGCGGTCAGCGTTTTGCTGGCGGTGATGAGCAGGTATTCCCATTCCATGATCGTGGTCACTGAGCCGTTATCGTGGCGGCTGGCCAGGCCGGCGAGGTCGCGGTCGAGGGCGGCGGTTCGCTGCGGGTCATTGGCGATGCCCCGGTAGGCGGCGATGGTCGGGCCGTAGCGCGCCTTGAAGTAGTCGCGGAAGTCCTCAGGGCTGGTGAACTTGTCAACCCGAACTGTCTTGCGTTGTGCGGTGAGATTGGTGACCCGGTCACCGAGCAGCGCGCGGACGTGGTCTTCACGGCCCCACAGCGGCGGCGGCTGGGCGCCGGGCGGGGGCGGCGGGGCATAAGGCTTCATGGCGGCGAACATCTGGCCGATTAAGCCCTCGGGAGTCCAGCTGAGCAGCCCGATGGTCCCGCCGGGACGACATACCCGGACCAGTTCGTCGGCGCTGACCCGGTGGTGGGGGGCGAACATGACTCCCAGGCAGGACATCACGACGTCGAACTCGCCGTCGTCGAACGGGAGTGCCTCGGCGTCGGCCTCCCGCCATTCCAGCTCGATGCCCTGTCGCTCGGCCTGCTGCTGGCCGGCGGTGAGCAGTTCGGGCGTCAGGTCGCAGGCCACCACGCTCGCACCGGCCCGGGCGGCGGGGATAGCCGCGTTTCCCGACCCCGCAGCCACGTCCAGCACCCGATCACCGGGCCGCATTCCGCACGCGCCGACCATGATCTGGCCCGGGTCCGAGATGACGTCAGCGGCCAGGACGGGGTAATCACCAAGCGCCCACATGGCACGGTGGTTTGCCTTCAGGGTCCTGTCGGCCTCCGTCGCCGGTGCGGTCATCGCCATTCTCCTCCCGCATGTCCAAGCGGCTATCGGATTGACGCCGCCATGGAACTGACGCTAGGAACAGACCGGGCCTTCGGCTAGTACAAGATCTGTACTAGCACTGGCCCGGCTGACGATCAGGACCTAGCCTGCGGACCATGGGGTCTTCCTACCGCCAGTTCTGCCCGGTAGCCAAAGCGATGGAGTTGCTAGACGAGCGCTGGACGCTGCTGATTGTCCGTGAGCTGGTGACCGGCAGCCAGCACTTCGACGAGCTTCGCCGCGGAGTGCCACGGATGTCCCCCTCGCTGCTGTCCAAGAGGCTGAGCCAGCTGGTGCGCGCCGGAATCGTGGATCGCCACGATGACGGAAGCGACGTCCGGTACGTGCTGACTCCGGCGGGCCGCGAACTGCAGCCGGTGGTCGAAGCGCTGGGGGTCTGGGGTATCCGCTGGATCGGGGAAATCGGCGACGAGGACCTCGACCCCAAGCTGCTGCTGTGGGACATGCACCGCAACATCGACCATGACGCCGTCCCGGACGGCAGGACGGTCGTGCAGTTCCGGTTCCCTGAGGCTCCCGCGCGCAGCCGGGACTGGTGGCTCGTGATCACACCGGACGATGCTGACGTCTGTGACGCAGATCCTGGCTATCCCGTCGCCGTCACCATGACCACCAGCCTGCGGCGCATGATCGAGGTCTGGCGCGGCGACCTGAGCTGGCCAGACGCACTGCGCTCCGGGGCGATCACGCTCCAGGGACCCGAGAATTTCCGCCGGGCCGTCCCCCGATGGTTCACCCTCCCGGTATTCGCCGCAGTATCGCGGCCTCCCCGATCGTGACCCGTAAGCAGGCGCAGGATCCAGTCGGCTCAGCGTCGTCCTGAGTATTCAAAAATTAGCGTTGCCAACAAAATTTCTGGGAGCCAACGACCACAGGCACCGGGCCATACCAGGCCGCATCCAGCCATTATCGCTGCGGCTGAACGGCACGTCAGGCTATACCGCGCTCCATTCAGCGACGTTACGGGAATGCGATGTCTATTCGCGTGGCCGTCACCCCCGGGCCCAGGTCGGTGACGGTCACGGCGGTCACGGATCGGCCAGGATCGCGCGTACGTGTACGCCTTGCGTGACGCCCATGTTCCCAGCGACCCGCGGGTCGGCCCATCGGCCACGTACGGCAAGGATTGGCTGCCTGGCGTGCGCGCACGGCAAATCCAGCGCCTCACCCGAAGAAGCGAGCGCGACGGGACGCCCGGCTAGCGATCGGTGTGCGACACAATGCCAAGATGGAGGACGTCGCATAAGTCGCCGCGCATGCCGCGATCGTCAAGCGTGATCGGGGCGCTCCAGCCGCTGCTGGGAGGGTGGGACGGCAAGCGCAGATCGATCCGGTAATGCCGCCCGGGCAGGCGGCAAAACCTGTGGCTGCCGGCCGTGGTGGTTGCAACAATCGGCTGATGCGGAGAGGTGATATCACCACTGGCCTGGTGTCCGGGCTGGTCGGGGCGCAGTTCCCGCAGTGGGCGGGCTTGCCGGTCCGGCCGGTCCAACCCGGGGGCGTGGACAACGTGACGTTCCGCCTAGGGGAGGAGTTGGCAGTCCGGCTGCCCAGCGGCCCGGAGTATGTTCCGAGCGTGGTTAAGGAGCAGCGCTGGCTGCCAATCCTGGCTGGCCAGCTGCTGCTGCCGATACCCGAGCTGGTGGCGGCCGGCGAGCCGGGCTGCGGGTTCCCCTGGCCATGGTCGGTGTACCGGTGGATCGACGGCGCTCCGCTCACCGACCAGATGGCCGGTGACTTGCCGTGGCTGGCGGCCGATCTGGCCGGATTCCTGGGCGCGTTGTACCGGATCGACCCGGTCGGTGGGCCGCCGCCCGGGCCGCACAACTTTTTCCGCGGCGGCCCGCTGACGGTCTATGACAGCGAGACTCAGGAAGCGCTCGCCGCGCTGACCGGGCAAATTGACACGGCGCTGGCCGCCGAGGTCTGGCAGGCGGCGTTGGCGGCCCCCGGGCCGGGCCGCCCGGTCTGGTTCCACGGCGACGCCCAGCCGGGCAACCTGCTGACCAAAGACGGGCGGCTATGCGCGGTCATCGACTTCGGCACGTGCGGCGTCGGCGATCCGGCCTGCGACACCACTATCGCCTGGACATTCCTGTCCGGCGAAAGCAACCGCGTCTTCACCGAACGGCTGCCTGTCGACCAGGCAACCTGGACCCGGGGACGCGGCTGGGCGATCTGGAAAGCCATGAAAGTCCTCGTCGGCACGCTGGACCATGACCCAGAGGACGCCGCGTTCACCACCGGCGTCATCGACAAGATCCTCGCCGATCACCTGGCTAACACATGACGACGGCGCGCCCGCCGCGCAGCCAAAACCCGAGCCCGCCGGGAATTATGTGCTCTGGCACGCGTTAACATGAGCGGTACCCGAGAACCGGACCGATCATCCGGCGACGACTTTCTCTATGTCGTGATCGTTGGCTCGCCCGTCGGCGGTTCCGGGTCCGCGTGAGACGCTTGCCGGGCCCACTGCGTTGATCCTTGGGGATCCGCAAGTCGGCTCGGCTTTCGGAGCACCAGGCCCTGGGCCCGGGACGTTCTTCGTCCCGTCCGCAGGACGGCGCGGCATGCTGCCGCGGCCGCGGTGCCCCGGCATTGCAGAGGAGGAGTCTGTGGCTCGACCGGGCCAGCGCCAGGCGGGTGCCCGCCGTACCGCCCCGCGGAAGCAGAGGCGCGTCCGGGACCGCGGCGACGTCGCCTCCGTGCTGTCCCGGACCGCCCGTGAGGTCGAAGCGGCTGCCCGGCGCGGCCGCGTGACGCCTGCCGTGCGTACGAAGTTCCACGCCGTCGCCTTGCTGCTTCGGGACGAGCGTGCCCGCGTCCGGGCTGCGGCCGGAACCGGCAGCCGCCGGGCCGAGCAGCTCAAGCGCCTGGACGGCATCGCCACCATCCTCGCGGAGACCGCCGTGCGGGACGCTGGGCTACTAGCGCTGCTCGCCGAGGACTCCGGCGTGTCCGACGCGGCCCGGTCGCTCAAGCTGGAGATGATGCGGGACCTCGGCATCGAGCCGGCTCCCGAACAGATCGCGCCCGCGGAGACACCCGCCGCTCCCGCCGACACGGAGCTGCGGGTCACGCCGCAGTCGGTGATCTCCCGGCAACTGGCGAACCCCTTCCTGTCCCCCGACTTCACCGCCGTTCCGCAGCGCACCTCCCGTCTGCGCCGCCTGGCCGGCTGGGAGCTGCTCGGCCCACTGCTGAGTTCCTTCGAGCGCGCCGACGGGGGAGCCCCGGCGTGCATGGCGCTCCCGGCGCCGACGGCACGGTTCACCCCGGCGGGCCTTGAGCTGATGCCGCACCAGGGGCAGCTGGTCGCCGCGGCCGCGGCTGGTCACCGGGCGTTCCTGCTCGCCGATGAGCCAGGTCTGGGCAAAACGGCCCAGGCGCTGATCGCCGCGGAAGCGGCGAAGGCCTACCCGCTGCTGGTCGTCGTGCCGAGCGTCGTCAAGACCAACTGGGCCCGTGAGGCGGCCCGCTGGACACCCCGCCGCACGGCCACCGTGGTGCAGGGCGACGGCGGGACTATCGACGGCTTCGCCGACATCGTCGTGCTCAACTACGAGGTGCTCGACCGTCATATCGGCTGGCTCGGCGACTTCGGCTTCCGCGGCATGGTCGTGGACGAGGCTCACTTCATCAAGAACAAGACCTCCCAGCGTTCGCAGCACGTCCTCGCGCTGTCCGGGCGCATTCGATCCCGTACGGCGCGGCCCCTGCTGATGGCGTTGACCGGCACCCCGCTGATCAACGACATCGAGGACTTCCGGGCGATCTGGCAGTTCCTCGGCTGGATCGACGACAGCAAGCCCCTGCCCGAGCTGATGGACGCGCTCGAGGACATCGGCCTGACGCCCGCCGACCGGGGCTTTTACGCCGCGGCGCGGCAATGCGTGATCGACCTCGGCATCGTGCGCCGCCGCAAGCTCGACGTGGCCGCCGACATACCTGCCCGCCGCATCGCCGACCTCCCCGTCGAGCTGGACGGGCCGTCCGGCCGGTCGATCCGGGCGGCAGAGCGGGACCTCGCCGACCGGATGGTGGCCCGGTACCAGACCGCGCTCGCCAACCGGTCCGACGCCGAGCCCGGAAGCATCGACCACGACCTCATCCGCCTGGTGGCCCGGGCCGAGCTGAAGGACGCCACGGCCGCGCAGTCCGGCGAGAACGTGTTCACCATGATGCGACGCATCGGCCAGGCCAAGGCCGAACTGGCCGCGGACTACGCGGCGCAGCTGGCCCGCAGCGCCGGCAAGGTCGTCTTCTTCGCCAAGCACATCAACGTGATGGACGCCGCCGAACAGACCTTCGCCCGCAAGGGGGTGCGCTTCTCCTCGATCCGCGGCGACCAGACGCCCACAGCCCGGCAGGCGAACATTGACGCTTTCGTGAACGACCCGGACGTCGCGGTCGCGGTGTGCTCGCTGACCGCGGCCGGGGTGGGCTTGAATCTGCAGGTCGCCTCGAACATCGTGCTGGCCGAGCTGTCCTGGACCGACGCAGAGCAGACCCAGGCCATCGACCGCAGCCACCGCATCGGGCAGGCCGAACCGGTCACCGCATGGCGCATCATCGCCGCGCAGACCATCGACGCCCGGATCGCCGAACTGATCGGCAGCAAGGCCGGGCTTGCCGCACGGGCCCTGGACGGATCCGACCAGGACGTCTCCCCGACGGCCGACGTGCAGCTCGATGCGCTGGCCGCGCTGCTGACCGATGCGCTGCGGGCATCTTCCCGACATGGCGACACCCCGGAATCCTGACCCGTTCCCGGTCCCACCAGTCGCACTGCCCGAAGCTGCGGAAGAACCACTCTGGATGCATAGCAGGCCCGGACTGGCCGTCCTCACATTCAAGAACAAGGCCGGGTACCTCCCGGCCTTCCAGGTAGTCGAGCAGGGCAGCCCCGAAAGCGTCCCGCGACGGGTCAATCATGGCCTCATCATCGCCGTCGGCAGGCTGCGCGCTTGGACTATGCGGTGCTGACGCGCCCCCTAGATGCCCCCGGCTCGTCGTCATGAGGGTTCGCGGCGGCGTCGCCATGATCCGGACGCATGTGTTCCTGCCCGCGCCGTAAACATCTGGTCGTAGCCACCCTTGCGAGTCAGCGACGACTCCAAGAACCGGCAGTCAGTCATCGCGCCTTGTGCCGTTGGCTCGGCTGAACCGGCGGCCCCAGTCGTGGACCTGGTCGAGCAGTTCAGGCGGGGAGACCACGTGGAAATCAGCGCCGACCGCGCCCAGCGCCATGGTGGGCCAGTCCAGTGAGTCGGCGGTCATGCGTACCCGGCAGCGTGTGGCGTCGATGTCCTCGACCACAGCCCATCGGCCGATCCGCTGGTGCACGGCCGCGGCCGGAGCCTGGACGAGAACCTCAACGTCGTATGCGGTGCTTACGGTGTCAATGCCGGCCCGGACGAAAGCGGCGGCGTCGGTGGCGGGCAGCTGGCGAGGCCGGAATCGTGTCCCGGTGCCGCATGGCGCGGTGAGGCGGTCGAGGCGGAAGCTGCGCCAGTCGTGGCGGGTGAGGTCGTAGCCGACTAGGTACCAGCGGTGGCCGAGCAGGACCAAGCGGTGTGGTTCGACGTGTCGGCCGGTGCGCTGGCCGTCGGCTGCGGTGTAGGAGAAGCGGAGCCGTTCGCTGTCCCGGCAGGCAAGTGCGACGCTGGTGAGGATGCCCGGGTCCACGCTCGCCTGGGCCGCGTTCCCCCAGCTTGCGGGCACCGTCATCGCGCCCAGCGCCTCGACCCGTCGCCGCAGCCGGGCCGGCATGACCTGTACCACTTTGGCCAGCGCCCGCACCGAGGACTCCGCGATGCCCTCGACTGCTCCTTGGGCGGCTGCCTGCAGGCCAATTGCCAGGGCGACGGCCTCCTCGTCCTCGACCATCAGCGGTGGCAGCGCTGTGCCCGCTGCCAGTTGGTAGCCGCCGTCCACACCGCGCTGGGCCTGGATTGGGTAACCCAGCTCACGCAGCCGGTCGATGTCCCGGCGCAGGGTGCGCGGCGAAGTCTGCAGCCGTCTGGCCAGTTCTACGCCCGGCCAGTACCGGCGTGTTTGCAGCAGGGACAGCAGACGCAGCGTTCGCGCGCTGGTGTTCGCCATGTTTCCATCCTCATACAATTCAGGTCAGAAAACGACCGCTATTGCCGTTAGCGTGGGCTTAGAGCAGGACCGGAACCCCGCCTCGCAACACGGAAGGCCCAGACCATGACGACGAGCACCCCGATCACCGGCGACCTTGCTAGCGGCCAGGCTGACCCATCCACCGTCGGTGGCGAGCGCGCCGACCTGCTGGCGATGCTGGCCAAGCACCGGCACTTCCTGTGCTTCACCACCCGCGGCCTTACCGATGAGCAGGCTAGGCAGCGGACCACTGTGAGCGAGCTATCCCTGGGCGGCCTGATCAAGCACGTCACGGCCGTCGAGCAGGGCTGGGTGAATTTCATCCTGGAAGGCCCATCGGCGATGGGTGATTTCACATCTATGACTGGGGACGACTGGGCCCAGCGGGCTGACGAGTTCCGGCTGCTGCCCGGCGAGACGCTGACCGGCGTGCTGGCCGACTACGCTGAGGTGGCCCGCCGGACCGACGCGATGGTCGCCAGCCTGCTCAGCCTGGACGCCGGGCACCCGCTGCCGAAGGCCCCCTGGTTCCAGCCCGGCGAACGATGGTCGGCTCGCCGGGTACTCCTGCACATCATCGCCGAAACCGCACAGCACTCCGGCCACGCCGACATCATCCGCGAATCCCTGGACGGCGCCAAGTCCATGGGCTGACTCACGGAGCCGCCGGCGTCTGCAGGCTCCCAGCATGCCTGCAGCTCTGACGGGCGCTGCTCGGGTGAGTCGGCAAGGGGCAAGGCGTGGGTCCTTTAGACGGTGATCCGACTCCAGCTGGTGCCTCCGTTGCGGGTTATCCACAGATAGCCGTTGGTGCCGAGAGCCACGCCCTGCGTGTTCGTTTCGAACCCGACCAGGGAGAAACCGTGCCCACGGTCGATCAGCGAGACTTGCCAGCCGTGCCCGGTGAGCATGTACAGGTCCGGCCCGGAGTTCCAGGCGAACCGTTCGCCGATGACCGCGGTCACGCCCTGCGGCGGCTGCGGTGGCGCCGGGTTGTCGGCACTCCAGCTGCTGCCCTCGTTAGCGGACTCGTAGGCCAGCTGGGTCTGCGTCGGCGGGCTGGGCTGGTTGTTCATGACGTCGCACACCAGGTAGACCAGGCCGTCGGTGGACACCCCGAGCGGGGCGAACGGCACGTAGGTCTGACCCTGTACGCACGGCAGTGATTCGTGGCGCACCGGTTGGATGCCGGCGAACACATCCAGGGACGGGGCGATCGGCCCAGCGCCCTGCTGGCCGACGACGTAGGCGACGCCGCCGTGCACGGTGAGGGTCGCGGTGCGGTCCGGGGTCAGGCCGAGGTTCGTCCAGGCGGTGCCGCCAACCGGCGCGCGCCAGATGGTCGGGTAGGGCTGCACGCCGGCGATTGACCACACCCAGCCGGCGGCGGTTTCGAGCGAGAGCACCTGGGTCAGCCCGCCCGGTTGCCAGGAGGCGGCGCCGTCGGTGGTGATCCAGAGCGACCCGGTGGTGGTCCAGGCGTATCCGACCTGCGGGGAGGCGAACCGGATGTGCGCCGCGCCGGCGGGCGGGGCGGTTAGCCGGGTCCAGCTGGCGCCGCCGTCGGTCGTGGTGACCAGCTCGCCACTGCCGAGCGCCCAGCCTTGACTGGCGGAGACGAAGCTGACGTCCTGCACGTCGATCGGACCGGCGGCCCGCGTGCTCGGGGACGCCGAGGTCGGCGGGCTAGTGGCTGTGGTGGCGGAATGGCTCGCGGTAACCGGGGCCGCCGGGGAGGTCGGCGACTGCACAGAGCCGGGCTTGGACGACCCGCAGCCTGCAAGCGCGACGAGCGCTACGAGCGTCGTGGCGGTGACCGGCAAAAGTCTGCTCATATCCCCGTGACGCCGAACTACTCCACCTGGTTGTCCTGGCGCGGACGACGCAGGTGCAACCCTTCGAAGCGACCCGGCCCGGCCGCTGGCAGCACATCGCCTAGTCCCACCAGAAGGACCACCGGGTGGCCCCGGTGAGCGCTCTGGCGTACTCCGCGACCGAGCCGGCACCCTGGTAGATGTTGTCCGGGCAGAAGGCGAAGTGCTCAGCCGCGACCGCGAGCGCCGCCTGCTGGGAGGGGGCTGGCCGTTCCACGAGAAGGTCCACCGTGTCGAGGCCGACGTGCATCACCGTCGCCCCGAACCGTTCCTCCCAGGACCGCAGCACCGCCGTCAGGGGAGCCGCCGTGTCGTGGTAGTTCCCCGCGCCCTGCCAGCCGATGCTCACCAGGGCGTCGGCGGGACGGCTAGCCACCACCAGGCCGATGCGCATCGGTTCGGTCAACGACGCGACCGCCTCTTTCAGCCCGGCGGGCTGGCCAGGCCACTGGCGGCAGGCGCCAGGCCGGGAAAGGACCGCGAGAACGGGGCGAGCAGCTTCGCGGTCCGCTCTTGGTCCTCCGCAGGATCAGGCACGCACATGTCCCACCCGTCGCGGAGCAGGACAGGCGCCTCCAAGCCGGCCAGGGCGTCGAATGCCGACGGCCCGAGCCCTAAGTGAGCGCATGCATCCCCGGGCGGGGTTAGCATGCGTCACACGAGCGCGGTGAACGCGACCCCGACGACAAACTCGACCACACCGTCGACGACAACGAACGCGGCCTCAAGGACACCATCCGCGTCAACCCCAACGAGATCGCCGAAATCGCCGTCCGCTTCACCACCTACAGCGGCCGCTACATGCACCACTGCCACATCCTCGAACACGAAGACCGCGACATGATGCGCCCCTTCGTCACCATGCCCGCCGAACTCATGCCATTCATGGCCTGAAAGGCGAGCCGTCAGCCAGCATGACGCTGCCCGGCACGAGACACCACGGAGGACACCATGACGACCACGCCGAGTGATCGGGCTACCGCCCGGCCCGGCCGCCCGCCCGTCGTCGACCTAGCCACCTGGCAGGCCGCCCGTGACGAGCTCCTGGTCCGCGAGAAGGCCAACACCCGGGAGGGTGACGCCATCGCGGCGGCCCGCCGTCGGCTGCCGATGGTCGAGCTCGACGGCACGGTCGAGGTCACCGGACCCGACGGGCCGGTCCCGTTCTTCGACCTGTTCCAAGGTCGCGACGAGCTCGTGGTCTACCAGCACATGTGGTACGACGGCGCGCCGCACCAGGGGCAGTGCGAGGGCTGCACCACTACGGCCTGGCACGTGAACGACGCCGTCTACCTCAACGCCCGCGGCGTCTCGTTCGCCGTCCTGACCTCGGGCCCGTGGGACGAAGTGGCGGCCTACGTCGAGTTCATGGGGTACACCCAGCCCTGGTACTCGGTACGGGGCGTGGCGGCGCCGGTCGGCGGGGAAATGGGGCACATCGCCTGTTTCCTGCGCGACGGCGACCGCGTGTTCCTCACCTACTCCACGACGGGCCGGGGCAACGAGCCCGTCAACGGGTCCCTGGGCCTGCTCGACATGACGCCCTACGGCCGCCGCGAGGCGTGGGAGGACAACCCCGCGGGCTGGCCCGAGGCCCCTGAGGCCGGCTCGCCGGTCGGCGGGCACGGCTCGCCGATCTCCTGGTACTGGCGCTCGGACGCTGACGGGACCGCCACCTGGGGCCCGACCAGCCGGCCCGTGCCGCAGTGGACCCGCCCCGGCGCGACCCCCGTGCAGACCCTCGGCCGGATCCGCGACCACGACTGACGCGCCTTCGTCGACGGCGCCGCCAAAAGTGCCGCCGTATTACGTCGCCCTCAACCTGACCGGCCACAAAGTCCTGGAAAGAAATCCGCGAGGCGGTGTCGGATCGGGGCAGAGGTGTTCGTAGCAGGGGTGAGCGGCCGCCCACGAGGGCGCCCCGAACCACAGGAGATGATCAAAAGATGCAGTACCTGGTTTCCGTGATCGACGATACGGCCGGCCTGGCTACCCCGGATGAGATGGCGGCCATCGACGTGTTCAACGATCGGCTCCAGGCGGAGGGTCGCTGGGTCTTCGCCGGCGGCCTCGCGGCGCCTAGCTCGGCCACCGTCATCGACAACCGAGGCGAGGTGGCCTTGTTCACCGACGGGCCCTACCTGGAGTCCAAGGAGTACCTGGCCGGCTTCTGGGTCATCGAGGCCGCCGACCTCGACGTGGCGCTCAAGCTCGCCGCCGAGGGGTCAAAGGCCTGCAACCGTAAGGTCGAGGTGCGGCCGTTCCTGTGAACAGGGTCGACGTGCGGGAGACGATCACCCGGGCACACCACGAGGAGTGGGCGCGGGTGGTCGCCTCCCTGACCAGGCGGTTCGGTGACCTCGACATCGCCGAGGAGGCGGCGGCCGAGGCGTTCGCGACCGCCGTCGAGCGCTGGCCGGCCGATGGCGTACCCCCCAACCCGGGCGCCTGGCTGACCACCACCGCCAACCGCACGGCCATCGACCGGATCCGCCGCGAGAACAAACGCGCCGGCAAGCACAAGGAGGCTCAGCTGCTGTCCGACGACGACCCGCCCGCCCCGCCCGGCGCCATCGACGACCAGCGGCTCCGGCTGATCTTCACTTGCTGCCACCCGGCGCTCGCGATGGAGACCCGCGTGGCGCTGACGCTGCGCATGGTCGCTGGCCTGACCGTGCCCGAGATCGCCCGTGCCTTCCTGGTCCAGGAGACCACCATGGGGCAGCGGATCACCCGCGCCAAGGCCAAGATCAAGGCGGCACGCATCCCGTACCGGGTGCCGTCCGCGGAAGATCTCCCGGCCCGGGTCTCCGGCGTCCTGGCCGTCTTGTTCCTCGTCTTCAACGAGGGCTACCTGGCGACCGGCCCCGGCACCGATCCCGTGCGTCACGACCTGACCGCCGAGGCGATCCGGCTCACTCGCCTGATCCGTGCCCTCATGCCAGACGATGGTGAGGTAGCCGGGCTGCTCGCGCTGATGCTCCTCACCCAGGCCCGCCGCACCGCCCGGGTCTCGGCGAGCGGCGAACTGGTCACCCTCGCCGAGCAGGACCGGCGGACCTGGGACGCGGCACTGATCGCCGAGGGCCACCAGCTGGTGCGCGAGCGCCTGGCCGCCCGGACGGCTCCGGGGCGCTACCAGATCCTCGCCGCGATCAGCGCCGTGCACACCTCCGCCCGCGGCATACGCGACACCGACTGGCCGCAGATCGTCGCCCTCTACGACCAGCTCGTCCGCCTCGACCCCTCGCCGATCGTCGCCCTCAACCGGGCCATCGCGGTCGCCGAGCTTGACGGCCCGCAGGTGGCACTGGCGGCCATCGACCGCCTTGAAGACAGGTTGGCCGGCTATCACCTCTACCACGCGACCCGCGCCGACCTGCTGCGCCGGCTCGGCCGCAGCCAGGACTCGCGCGCGGCCTACGACAAAGCCATTGAGCTGGCGGGCAACGCGGCAGAGGCCGCCTACCTGACACGCCGCCGCGACCAGCTGGGATAACGCCGTCGTTGTGGCGGGATGCCGCCTAGGCCGGCGCGACGGGATGGTTAGCCTGGGACCGTGTTGCGTCCTGAAAGCTGGTCCAGGCTTACAGGTGAGAGTCCTGTCCGGGTAGGCACCGGAGCGCCCGGTAGCAGGCCCCGGTTCGTCGTTGAGAGGCGGCGGGCTGAGCGGGGTGTCAAGAGCCTCTTTGGAGGGAGCAAGCGCGCGGGCCGTAGCATCAAGCGAACCTTGCAGCCTCGACACAGGAACAATGAGGGAGCCGAGCCGCTCATGTCACGGCGAAGGCCATGTCTGCCGGGCCCTGTTCCGGGGTCAGCCTGGCGGGTCCCTCCGGGGTATGGAGGATGGCACGCGCGCACAGTCTGGGCCGGAACAGGAGAGGCCCGTCTGCCTGGCCTTCGTCGGGCAAAGACCGCTGGTATAAGCCGATGGTGAAATCTAGCGGAGGGCAGCGGGAGTCCGAGGGGGTCGTAGTACCGCTGATCGGCGTGCAGCATAACGCGCCGGGAGGGAAGGGCCCTCACTTTGATCATGCTTCCAGCGGAGGTAAGCGCCAGGGCATGGCCGGGACAGCCCGGTCCAATTCCCCCGGCAGTCCTCAGGCTGCCGTAGCGGGTCTCGTGCCGCCGCCGGCTCCCGGTATCGGGCGGGCGGACTCAGTGAACGTGCGGCAACTGCAAAGGAAGCTATGGGCTGCGGCCAAGCAGTCCCCGGAGCGGCGCTTCCACGCCCTGTATGACCGTATCCACCGGGGTGACGTCCTGTGGGAGGCGTGGGAGCGGGTCCGGAAGAATCGCGGGGCCGCCGGGGTGGATCGCATCACCCTGGCGTTCGTGCAGGAGGAGTACGGGGTTGCCCGGCTCCTGGCTGAGCTTCAGCATGACCTGCGCGAGGGCACGTACCGTCCCGCGCCAGCCAGGCGCGTGGAGATACCGAAGCCAGATGGCAGCAAGCGGCCGCCCGGCATTCCGGCGGTCCGTGACAGGGTGGCCCAGCAGGCGGCCAAGCTGGTGCTGGAGCCGGTGTTCGAGGCGGATTTCCTTCCGTGCTCGTTCGGGTTCCGGCCGAAGCGGAGCGCCACGCAGGCGATGGAGCGGCTGAGGGTCGCGTTCATCGGGGGCTGCCAGTTCGTCGCGGAGTCCGGCATCCGGAACTTCTTCGGCGAGATCAGCCATGACCGGCTGCTCGCTGAGGTGGAGCGGCGGGTGTCGGACCGGAGGGTGCTGAAGCTGGTCCGCCTGTGGCTGGAGGCAGGCGTGATGGTCGAGGGGAGCCTTGAGCGGACGGTCGCCGGGACTCCCCAGGGCGGGGTCATTTCTCCGCTTTTGGCCAATATCTACCTGCATGTCCTGGATCGCGAGCTTGCCGCCCGCGGGGTGGGCGAGCTGGTGCGCTACGCCGATGACGGCGTGGTGCTGTGCCGCAGCGCGGCGCAGGCCAGGGTGGCCCTGGCAGCCGTGGGAGAGATCCTCGGCTCGCTGGGCCTCCGGTTGCACCCGGACAAGACACGGACAGTAGACCTCAGGGAGGGCCGGGAGGGGCTGGACTTCCTCGGGTGCCACTTTCATGCCCGCATGTCGGGGCGGATCTGGCAGGAGCGGCGCGTCAGGCGCTACTACCTGCACAGGTGGCCGTCCCAGCGGGCCATGAAGCGGCTCCGGGAGAAGGTCCGGGACCGCACCGGCCGAAACCGCGCAGGGCAGGACATCCGCGAGGTGATCGCGGACCTCAACCCGGTCCTGCGCGGCTGGGGGAACTACTTCCGCACCGGGAACGCTGCCGTCAAGTTCAGGCAGGCCGACGACTACGTCGTGCACCGGCTCCGCGGACTCATGGTCAAGAAGCGGGGCCGGAACCTGCACGCCGGGCAGATCGACGCCTGGACAGAAGACTGGTTCAACGGGCACGGCCTGCACCGGCTTCGCGGCACCATCCGCTATCCGAGGGCAGCGTAACCATGTCAAGAAGATCATCGGTAAGCCGTATGCGGGAAAACCGCACGTACGGAATTGAAAGGGGGATGGGGAAACGGGCCTGCGGGCACCGCGCCCCTGACTACCAATGACCGTGAGCGGGGTGGTGGGACGTTGAGCGAGGACCTGGCGCATCTGGCGCGGCGGCTTTCTCCCGGCGCCGTGGTGACCGATGACGGGGTCATCGAGGGTTACCGGCGTGACCGTGCGGCCACCGTTCCCGCGGGCCGGCCGCGGGCTGTCGTCCGGCCGGGCACTGTCGCCGAGGTGAGCAGCACGCTGCGGTGGGCGGCCGAGAACGCGGTTGCCGTGGTGCCGAGGGGCGCGGGTACCGGGCTTTCCGGCGGCGCGAACGCGATCGACGGATGTCTCATGCTCAGCCTGGAGCGGTTCACCGCCATCCGCGAAGTCAACGCAAGGCATCAGTACGCCGTCGTCGAGGCCGGGGTCCTCAACGCCGACCTGGGCCGGGCGGCCGCGGCCGCCGGGATGTTCTACCCGCCCGATCCCGGCAGCTTCGAGATCTGCACGATCGGCGGGAACCTCGCCACCAACGCGGGCGGCATGCGGTGCGTCAAGTACGGCGTGACCCGGGATTCCGCGCTCGGCCTCGAAGTCGTCCTGGCCGACGGCACCGTGCTGCGCACCGGCAGCGGCGCCCGCAAGGACGTCGCCGGATACGACCTCACCTCACTGTTCATCGGGTCGGAAGGGACCCTCGGCGTGATCACGTCGGCCACTTTGCGGATCCGCCCGCGCCCGCCACGCGACCCGGTTACGTTCGTCGCGTCGTTTCCCGTGCTGGACGCGATCGGCCACGCGGTGGACGCCATCCAGGCCAGCGGGGTCGTGCCCAGCATGCTCGAGCTCATCGATCAGGCCACGGTCAACGCGATCGAGGACTACCGCCGGATGGACCTGGACCGCAGCGCCGCCGGGCTGCTCATCGGCCAGGCCGACGGTGCCGCCGCCGATGATGAGGTCCGGCTGATGACGAGGTGCTGCGAGGAGGCCGGCGCCGACCTCGTGGTCCAGGCGACGACGGCCGAGGAATCGGACCTGCTCCTTGAGGCGCGCCGGCTGGCAGGCACGGCCGTCATGGCCGCGGGACCGACGGTCATCGAAGACGTCGGCGTCCGGCCCGGGCAGCTGGCGGAGATGCTCGCGGCCGTCCAGGAGGTGAGCGCGGGCAGCGGCATCCCGATCGCGACCGTCGCGCACGCCGGCGATGGCAACCTGCATCCGGTGCTGATGCTGCCCGACCTGGGCGCCGAGACTGTGGCCCGGGCCATGGCGGCGGGTGAACGGCTCTGCGATCATGCGCGCCGGCTCGGCGGGACCATCACGGGTGAGCATGGCGTCGGGGTGCTCAAGCAGGCCTGGCTGCGGCAGCAGCTCGGACCTGCGTCGCTGGCCGTGCACCAGGCGATCAAGACGGCGCTCGACCCGGCCGGCATCCTCAACCCAGGCCGGTCCTTCTGACTGCAGCGGCCGTCACACGGCCGGCAGCTACCTGGCCGATGCCGGCGCCGACACCCGGTCGATGGCAGCGGACTCGTCATCGGTGAGTTCCAGCGAGCGGGCACCTGAGTTCTCACGGACGTGTTCGGGCCTCGTCGCTCCCGGGATCGGGATCACGTGATCGTCTCGCTTCAGCAGCCAGCCGAGCGCCACCTGGGCAGCGGTTGAGTTCCGCGTCGCGGCCACGTCCCGCAGCATGCCGGCCAGGGCAGACTGGCCAGGACGTCCAGGCGAGCCAGCGGCCGCTCGGTTCCTGATCCGTCATGGATCATGGCCTATCGCCGCGGTCTTCCAGCGCGCGCAGGGCCTCGGCGAACGGCCGCTCCAGCCAGGCTAGGTGGTCAGCTTCGCCGTGATGGTGCGTTGTGAGCTGGTCGGACCTCCGGACCGCAGTGTGCCGCACGTAGTCGCGGGCGCCCTCGACCAGCGTTCGGATATAGCGGATGCCTTCGGGGTCGGTCATCGTCCAGTCGCCGCCGCAGGCGACGTAGACCGGCGAGGTGTGGGCGAATACCCGGCGACCCCATTCGTCGAGGTGGTAATCGACACCGAATGCTCGGCAGGCTATCCACGAGTTGCCGTCGATCCGCAATTCCTCGTTGATTTCGGCCTGCCGTCCGCCGTTGGCGTCTGCCCTCGCGACGACCTCGCCGTTACGCACGACTTCGAGCGAACGGAGCGGGAAGATGCTGCGCACCGCGGCGTGGACGCTGACCGTTCCCGGCCCGGCTAGCTCGACGGTACCGCCCGGCTCGCACCCGTCGACCGAGAGCGCCACCAGCGGGCCGCCGGAAAGGAACGTACGACCCGACCGCACCGCCCGACACCAGGCCTCATAGCTGAACTCCTCGTCCAGCCGCGCATACGTGCGATAAAGACCCACCGGGACGGCACTTGACATCTTGTCCGTGCCGCCGACGAGTGGTAGCCGATAGCCACTGTTCAGATACCGATAGTATTCGAGCATCGCGTCGGCCGACTCGGCCAGCATCTCGACAGCGTTGGCTCGGCCGGTCGCGACGAGGACGGCCGGGCTCACCGTTCGGATTCGGGAAATGCGCGGCGACGACGGTGCCGCCCTGCGCGTGCGTCCGGTCGGCCCAGTCGCTCAACGTGGCGTCGAGCGCGCCGCCGAGCTCGGCTTCGTCGGGACCATCGCTGCACCACGGCATGACCGGTTCCTTCAGGTCCCACAGGACCATGTGGCCGAGCGCGTGCTGCCGGTTTTCCTGGCCGACATACGTCACGTAGCCGCCGCCGTCAACGACGCTGGGCCGGCCTGAGAAATCCTCGGTATTGGTGAACAGCACGCCCCACTGCGTTTGCAGCAAGTTGACGACGCGCAAATCCTCGCCCCGCTGTTCGAGCTGAGCGCCCGGGGTCGACAGGAAATGCACGTGCGAGTCGCCAGACCACCATCCCTCCGAGGCCATGTCAGCGACGCGCCCGATCCGCAACGTCAGCTCTCGCTGACCCGGCTCGATGCGCACAGTCTGCCGGAGCGGCTCGTATTCGAACCCGCGCGCGACGTCCACGATGACGTCGCCTCGTGGCAGCCATCCCTGGCAGGTGCCGTCGATATATGCGTAGCTGCGCTGACCCAGCCGGACGTCACCGCCAACGTCGTAGTGCCAGCTGCCGAGATTCTGCGTCACGTGATTGTGGTGGCCGTGCGGCTGGTAGGGAATTCCCTCGGCCGAACGGAAATGGACCCGGCACGGCACCGGCCGCCCGGTCGCGTCGTCGACGACGCTGACATGCACCCAGTTGCGGCCGCTTTCCAGCAGTTCAAGGGTGACCTGGCCGGCATCCGCCCGCCCGTCACGTTCCACGTCTCCCCAGCGCACCCGGCCGAGTTCGTTGCCGCCCTGCCGGACGGCGACGGTGGCCGACGGCAGCGCGGCGATCGACGTATACGCGGCCTTTCCTTCGGTCGCGCCCCAGCCGGCCCGGTCGTCCTCGCCGGAAAGCGGCTGCGGATAGGTCGCGACACCTCGGTCCACCTCGATATCGAGGACGCCGTTCCGCCCGTCCTTCGCCACGAGCCGCACCGGACGCGCAGGCGCGCGGACGAACGGGTGCTCATCAACGTCGCTGGTCGTGATGCCGGCCACGACGAATCGCGCGCCGTGCGGGATGAACTCGATCCGTTCGACTGGTCGTTCCGGATGAGGATTTTCCCAGCACCACAGGTAATATCCAGCGGGCCATCCCATTTCGTGCTCCACCAGGCGCATCCCGGCTTCGCCCCAGCTGCCCTGAAAACGCGGCAGGTTGCGGTCGTTGGTGTCGGTGACGGCGAGGAACGGCAGACGGCCCCATCCCGGCGGCACCACCTGGATCTCGAACCGCTCCCGGATGGGCGCGACCACGACCTCGCCTCCGGCCAGGTGAAACGCATACTCTGCCACGGTCTGCCCGACGGCGTGACCGGCTGGCGCGCCCGGCTCGAGCAGCCGGTGTGCGACGATCACCCGCCGCGCCAGCCGGCCGATCTCGACCGACGTCGGGGTGTCGGGCAGCAGCAAGCACCGCTCCGCAGAGGGCGGCTCGGGCCCGATCAGGAACGGCAGGCCGCGCAGGTCCACCCTCCCGAACGGAACATCACCCGGCTCACCGCTAAGAACCTCCACACCGGCGTTGCAGGCAGCGGACAGGTCTACTGGCTCATAGCTCGGCATGGGTCCGATCGTAGGGCGGGGGGCCGGGTTGATCCCAGCCGATTTCGGCCCCGTGGGCGATCATGCGCCTCGCGTGCGACACGGCGCGACGAGCATGGCATGCGAGCGACGACGGGTGAGGGCCGGTGGCCGGCGGGTCAGCGTGATCCGGCCTGCCACAGGCCGATGACGTTGCCCGCGGGGTCGCGGATGGTGGCCACCCAGAGGTCTCCTTCCGGGTAGGGCGGGGTGACGACCTCGGCGCCGTGCTCGGCCGCCGCGCGCAGCGTGCCGTCGACGCTGGTGACGTAGACGTAGGGCAGCACGCCGGCCTGGCCGACCGCGGGCAGGTCGGTGCGCCAGTGTCCGATGACGTGGCCGGTGCCGTCGCTGAAGCTCGGCTGGTCCGGGTCGCCGCGCAGCCGCCAGCCGAACACCGCGCGGTAGAACTCCGCGGACTCCGCGACGTCACGGGCGGGGATGCGCAGATAGGACACGCCGCCAGGCCGGGCCACGGTGCCTTCCACGTCGGCGGGCGCAGGGCTGGGCTGATCGGTCATCGCCGGTTTCCTCCTCAAATTCCGCTATGGTAGTACCCATGCTGGCCCGGGCGTGGGCCGCGAGGGCGGAGTCCGCGGCCGGACCGGCGGAGTTCGCCGCGGTGGTCGCCGGGCAGCTCGCCGAGTCCGCCCGCCGCGCCGCGGGCCTGACGCTGGTGGCGCTGGAAGCCGCCCGGGCCGACCAGGACATCGCGGCCGTGGCCGCGCAGATGATCGCGCAGCGCCAGGTCATGGCGGCCTGGGTCGTGGACGGCCTGCTCGCGCGGGCACCGCTGCGCGATGACGTCGATCGCGCCGCCTCGATCGACACCGTCGGGGTCCTGATGGACCCGGCCGTGTTCTGCCGGCTCACCGGCGACCGGGGCTGGACCGCGGCCCGGTTCGGGGGCTGGTTTGCCGACAGCGTCCAGCGCCTGCTGCTGCCCGCCCCGGGCCAGCCTGCCGCCGCCACCCGCTCCCCGGAGATCGGCCGCCCCCTCGGCAGCTGGCCGCCACCCTAAGGCCGTGGCAGGCGGCGAGCACGTTATTGCCGCGTAACCGAGGCGAGCACGATAGGAACCATGCCGGTGCTGGTGTGCCGCCATCGGACGAGCTGCACGTCCGCAGCCACAACGTCGGTCACCTTCGCTTCGCGCCGCTCCGCTACCCATTCGACCAGGGCCTGCGCATCGCGGACAGGGCCGGTGAAGTAGACCAGGTTGACGTACCAGATATCGGGTGCGCGCCCGGCTTGGCCGCACCCCTCAGCGCTCAGTGCGGCGCTGAAATCCCGGTCCAGATCAATGGGGGCCAGGTCGGCCGGGGCGGCACACGCCATCACCGATCTGGGGGTCAAGGTCAGGCCGGTTACGGCAAACCGCAGCGGGCCGGCACCGCTGACCGCGGCGCGCATGGCGGCCGCGTACCTGGCGACGTGCGGATCCCCGACCGGGACCGCCGACCGGTAGGGCTCCAATCCAGCCCTGAGCGTCAGATGCGAGCTACGCACCGCCCCGGCCAGCCAGTGATGCCGACCGACAACGCCCGCCGCCGCACGAGCGACCCGTTCAATGGCCTGCGCCGCCGCCGGATCAGGCCGTAGCACCACGCCAATTCCCCAGCGCGGCACGCCATCGGCGGCAGCAGACTCCAAGGCGTGCGTACCGCTCAGCAATGCCTGCCGTCCCTCAGCGAACAGCCGGTCGAACTTGCCGTGAGCCGCCGACGACATTGGCAGAGCCTACCTCCCCATGCTGACACGGCTCTGTGCCGAGATGTATCTTGTCTTCCGGGCCTTGGCTATACGGGAGGACTCTCATCCATGGGCACATCGCCGCTTTCTCCGCAGGACATCCGCGCCGCAGCCGCGGCGCACCAGGAGCTTGGCCCCGAATACAGCGACGCGGTGGTCGAGTCCTTCTTGGAGCGAGTCGATCGGGAAATCGCCGCACGCGTCGACGCACGCCTCGGAACTGCGCCCCGCGAGCAGCCCGCGGAGCCTGCACGGTCGAATGGCCGCCGCACGCTGCTGACCGGCGCGGCGATCGGCATTTTCGTCACCGCTGTGCCTTCCGTGATGATCGCGGCCAGCGGCGGCGGCGTCCTTGCCAAGGATGAGACACAGGCTCTTTTCGTCATCGCCATCCTCTGGGTGATAGCGGTGGCCATAGCGGCGTTCGCTTACCCGCTCAATCACTACCGCCGCAAGGAACACGGCGCTCCCCGCACCGGCCGCCAGGCCCCCTAGGACCTACCCAGCCGGAGCTGACCCCTCCGCCACAGGGCCCGGTGGCTGCCGCGTGCGCGTGCTCAGGCTGTGCGGCGGCCCGGACCGGGAGGCAGTCGCCGGCCGAGCGCCGCGGCCACGCCGACGGTAACCACGGAGGGCGCGACGACCAGGGGCAGGAAGCTCACCGAGTGAATCACGAACCATAGCCAGATCTGGAGCGGCAGCAAGATCAGCTCGGTGACAGCCTCCGCGACGAGCGGGGCGTCACCAGGTGAGGGACGGATCCAGGCCAGCACCAGGCCGTCGAGAAGGCCGACCACGAGCCCTGCTATCAGGCCGATGAACGCGCCGATGATCGTGCCGAAGGCGGGGAGGAGGACCGTGCCGTAAGCCCCGCCGATGGCCAGCCCGGCGAACAGGCCGGACCTTGTCCATGTCGCGATGACCCGCTTAGCGGGGTGCTCTGCGCTGCTTGCCCCGGTCACGGCTGGCCTGCCCGGAGGAGGGCATTTCCTGGCGAGGTAACGAGCGGGGCGAGGGGACGCCAGGTCGCGAGCCCGGTGGCGACGAACGCGCTGTCCACGGTGGCGGTGCCCGGCGGGAACAGTCGGGGATCGTCGAAGTAGCTCGACGTGACCGAATCCACGCGCAGCGGGCGCTTCTCCCGGTAGCTGGTCTCGAGCGTGACGCCGTCGAACACGCCGGGAACCGGCGTGGCCGAGTAGCCGGCGGGGGCGAGCCGGAAGAACTCCGACGCCTCGTCCACGGAGGCAAACACCGAATCCGCCGGCAGCCTGGCGGCTACCCGGGCGCCGACCGCGATACGCATGTTCCCGTCCGGGCTCTGCGCCGTGATCAGGTACCTGCCGTCCCGTTCCTCGACGCGGAACCGGGCCATCCGCAGCCCGGGGAACACCAGGCCGCGGGTGAGCGCGGCGAGCCGGGACGAGGTGTAGCGGCACGGTATGTACACGCCGGGCACCGGCCCGCCGGCCGTGTCCACGAGCACCGCGATCCGGTGCGCGGCGTTCTCAGCCCGCAGTCCGGCCGGATCAGGCAGATGCTGCCCACCCCGTAGCCACCCGCCAGGGCCGGCCGGAACGGCGCGGGCAGGACGGTACGGAGAACACCCGGCTCGATCCGGTAGCTGACCAGGAGCCTGCGTTCCATCACGGCCCGGATGGCCCGGCGCCTCGCTCCGCTCATAACGGCCTCCCTGACGCCTCGGCAGAAGAATGAAGCTATAACTCTAAGAGTATATACTCGTAGAGTGTTTACTTCGCAATAGTACGCTTGCGGGCATGGAAGACGAAGGCCTGATGACGATCGAGCAGCTGGCCAGCCAGGCCGACACGGCCACGTCGACTGTCCGCATGTACCAGACCAGGGGCCTGCTGCCCCCGCCGGTGCGCCGGGGCCGCATCGGCTACTACGGGCAGGGTCACCTATCGCGCCTGCGCTTGATCGCGGACCTGCAGGAGCAGGGCTTCTCCCTGGCGAGCATCAAGCGGCTCACCGACGCGTGGGAGGCCGGCCGGAGCCTGGACGACGTGCTCGGGCTGGAGACCCAGGTCGCCTCCGTCTGGGCGCACGAGGAGCCGGTCCGGGTCGGACTGCGCGAGTTCAGGGAGCGGTTCCCCGGCCAGAAGATCACCCCGGCCATCATCACGCGCGCGATCCGGATGGGCCTGATCTCCCTCGACGGCGCCAGCGTCGTAGTACAGAACCCCGAGTTCCTCCGCATCGGCTCCGAACTCGCCCGCCAGGGCATCCCTGCCGCCGAAGCCCTCGATGAACTTCAGGCCCTCGAGGCGGCGGCCAACACGATCGCCGAGCGCTTCACCCGCGTCTTCGAGCGGCACATGTGGCACGACTTCGTCCAGGCGGGCATGCCATCCGAACAGATAGCGCGGCTTACCCAGTCACTGAGCCAGCTGAGCGCGCTGGCCGAGGACGTCACGGGGCTCGTCCTGCGCGACGCACTGCGCCGCAAGGCGAGCGAGTTCCTCGCCGAGCAGGCGACCCGCCTGGACCAGGCCGGCGTACTTGACGGCTTTCGGCCTCAGGCCCGCGCGGCAGGCCTGGACGTCTGAGGCCCACCGGCGCCCGGCATCGTGTCCCGGCCGCTGCTCAAGCGGGGAACGACGACAACCCTGAAATAGCCGAACGACGGTGGTGCCCGCCTCACTCCGTGACTACCGATACGAGCGGGTCCCGCCCTGTCGCTCGGCCTGCACTCCGCCACGGGCGGTACCTACCGGCGTGGTGGCTAGCGCGCCGCGCGCCTTATATCTGGCGCTTGTGGAACTGGCCTGCTTTGACGATGGCCATCAGGTTGTCCGGATGCTGCAGCAAGGCGATGTCGGCCAGCGGATCGCCGTCGACGACGAGCAGGTCGGCCCGTTTTCCAGGTTCGATGGTTCCGGTCTCGGCTGCGATACCGAGGAGCTCGGCGTTGGTCTTCGTGGTGGCGATCAGGGTCTCGTGTGCTCCGAGCACTGATGCCTTGATGGCCAGCTCGCGGGCCTTGTGCCGGGCCAGCGGCCCGAGCAGGTCAGAGCCGGATGCGATCCGCACGCCTGCCTCGCGAGCCCGGCGCAGCCCGTCCAGGCCGCTGCCGAGCACCAGGTCGAGTTTGGCCAGCTGCGCGGCCGTCAGGCCGCGCTCCCGGCCCTCCTCGTACAGCTTCTCGTACGTGACAAACGTCGGCACGAGGAAGGTCCCTTTCGCGGCCATGAGCGCCGCGGTTGCCTCATCGAGGAAGTTTCCGTGCTCGATTGACCGGACGCCCGCCTCGACGGCGTTGCGGATGGCCGCGGGCGTGTAGGCGTGCGCCAGCACGTAGGTGCCCGCCGCCTCGGCCTCAGCGACGGCGGCCCTCAGCTCGTCGGGCTGGTACTGGGTGGACTCGAGCGGGTCGGTCGGCGAGGCGACGCCGCCGCTCGCCATGACCTTGATCGCGTCGGCGCCCCGGCGCAGCTGGGTCCGCACGGCGCGGCGCACCTCGTCGACGCCGTTGGCGATATTCGCGACCATGCCGATCTCCGCGCCGCAGCCGCAGCCCGCATAGTTCTCGGCCCTGCTCCTGGGGTCACCGTGGCCGCCGCTCTGGCTCAGCGGATGGCCGCTGACGAACATCCGCGGCCCGGGGATCAGGCCGCGGTCGACCGCCTCCTTCATGCCCCAGTCAGCGCCCCCGGCATCACGGATGGTGGTGAAGCCCTGATCCAGTGCCTGCCTGATCATCGTCCCGGCTGCGTAGGCCAGCAGGCTGGTCGGATAGGTCCGGCGCTGAGCGGCCAAGTCCACCTCAAGCGCGCATACGTGCACGTGGGCATCGATCAACCCGGGCATCACCGTACGCCCGCCGCAGTCGATTACCTCGCCGCCGACGCCGGCGGCCGAACGCCCGCCGGTCAGGACGTCCTTGATGACAGCGCCTTCGACCATCACGGTCGCGTCGTAGACCGGGTCCGCGCCGGTGCACGCCAGGACCGTGGCATGGCGGAAGCTGATCATGTAGCGCTCCTCTCGATCCATCCACTGTCGCGGGCGAGGCGGGCCCTGGTCCAGCATCTGAGGGACCGGTTCCCCCGCGGGCAGATCTTCCTGCCGCTCCACGGGCACACGCCCGGCCAGGCCCCGGTCGACCCGGCCGACGCGCTAGCCAGCCTGCTGCTGACCCTCGGGGTCCCCGCGGCGCAGATCCCAGGCGCTGGGCATCTTGCGCGACCTCGGCCACCGGGGTAGCGAGGCCGAAGTGCTCAACGACAAAGGGACGTTGCACCGGGTCAGCGGCGACTTCGCGCAGGCTGAGGATTGTCACCAGCAGGCCCTGGAACTGGCCCGCGCTGTCGCCAGCTCCTGGGACGAGGCTCACGCACTGGCCGGCCTGGGCCGCTGCGCTATGTCCGCGGGCCACGCCACCCAGGCCGAGGCCCTCCTACGCCAGGCCCTGGAGATCTTCCAGCGGATCGGCGCAGCCGAGGCCGCCGAACTGACCGCCGAGCTCGACGCGACGGAGGCCGCCACGAACCCGGCGTCAGAGAAGTCCGCGGGCTAGGAACACCCGTCCCTTCATCACCGGGTACGGCCCGGGACTGGCCAGCCGTGCCGTCTACCATGGCTCCGAGGTCAAGCTGAGCTCCGCCCGGACCCTCTCGGCCGCGGCGGCCGGCAGACAAAGGGGAGCGAGCATGCCATCGACCACCGTGACCCCCCGCAGCTTCTCGCTGGCCGGCCTGGACGTTCCGGCGCTGGACATCAGGGGGGCCGGAGACGGGCCGCTGCTGACGCTGATCGCGGGCGTGCACGGATGCGAATACGCCTCGATGGCGGCGCTACGGAAATGGACCAACAGCCTGGCCGACCGGGAGCTTAACGGCCGCGTCCTGGCCGTGCCGGTGCTGAACCTGCCCGCGTTCCGGGCCCGGACGCCGTTCGTGGTTCCCGACGACGGCAAGAACCTCAACCGCTGCTTCCCCGGTAACCCGTCCGGCACCCTCGCCGAGCGGCTCGCCTTCGACGCCTTCACCACGATCATCGAGGGCTCCGACGCCCTGATCGACATGCACGCCGGGGATATGGTCGAGGCGCTCCAGCCGTTCGCGCTGTACGACGCCGGCCCGGCCGAGGCGCGCGCCCGGGACCTGGCCAGCGCGTACGGCCTCGGGTACGTCATCCGCCAGGAACCGGGGCCCGACCGCGCCGTCGCCGGCACCACCAGCGCCTCCGCCGCAGAGATCGGGATCCCGGCCATCATCGCCGAGGCGGGCGGATGCGGCCTGGTGGAGCGGTCGGCCGTCGAGGCGCACGTCCGCGGCCTGAACCGGGTGCTGGTGTCGCTCGGCATGTCTGACGACGCCGCCGGGCTGCAGGAGGAGGCAGCTCCGACCACCTACCTGCAGCGGTTCCTGTGGCTGTACTGCCAGGACGAGGGCTGGTGGGAGCCGTCGGCGTGGGTCGGCGATGCGGTCACCGCGGGGCAGGCCATCGGCATCGTCAGCAGCATCGACGGCACGCAGACCCTCGAGACCATCCTCGCGCCGGCCGACGGCGTGCTCATGTTCATCACCAGTTCGCCAGCCGTGGCCGCGAACGGGCTGCTGCTCGGCCTGGCCGCGAGGTAGCCACAATCTTCGCAAACCTAAGGATTCGCTACCCGGCGGGCACGGTCGGCTGCGCCCTGGTGTGAACGGCCGGTCAACGGTCACGCAAGCGTCACAGTAGCGTCTATCTGGGATGTCCCATCTGGCGCTTGGGCCACACGGCTCGCACCATGTTGTAGAGGACATCCGCGTTCCGAGGGCGGTACCGGCTCGGGACACGATTCGTGGTTCACCAGTCCGGTCCAGGCGCTCGGGAGGAAAGTCACGCGATGAAGTCAGTTTTCCCGCCACAGCAAGGTGTGTCGCGATCCCGAGGCCGGCGAGCCCGCATCTACGTGCTGGCGGCCGGCGCGGCGGCGCTGGCGCTGGCTTCGGCCGGCTGCAGCAGCAGCACGAGCAGTACCCCGTCAGCGGCGGCTACCCCGATCACGGGCGGCACCGCGATCATGGCGGAGGCGCCGCAGTACCCGCCGACCTACATCTTCCCGTTCGAGAACAGCGCCAACGTCAGCAACGTCAACCTGTTCGACTTCCAGTACCTGATGTACCGGCCGCTGTACTGGTTCGGCACCGGCGACCAGCCGACTGTGAACACCTCGCTGAGCCTGGCGAACCTTCCGGTGGTCAGCGGCAGGAACGTGACGATCACGCTCAAGAACTACATGTGGTCCGACGGCACCCCGGTGACCGCGCAGGACGTGGTGTTCTGGCTGAACATGGAGACGGCCGAGTCGACCAACTTCTTCGGCTATACCGGGTTCCCGCAGAACGTCTCGAACATCAAGGTGGTCAGCCCGACCGAGCTGACGATGACGATGGACAAGGCCTACAACTCGAACTGGTTCCTCTACAACGAGCTGAGCCAGGTCACTCCCATGCCCGCGGCGTGGGACCGGACCGCCTCCGGGCCGAGCAGCTGCGACACCACGGTCAAGGACTGCACGGCGGTCTGGAGCTACCTGACCGGCCAGGCCAAGGACCTGTCTGGCTACGCGACCTCGCCGCTGTGGGGCGTCGTGGACGGGCCGTGGCGGCTGAGCCAGTTCAACGCCAGCGGGTACGTCGTCTTCGTGCCGAACAAGTCCTACTCCGGGCCGGTGAAGCCGAAGCTGGCCGCGTTCGAGGAGTTGCCGTTCACCACCGACTCAGCGGAGTACAACGTGCTGCGCTCGTCTAGCTCCGGCAGCAAGATCGACGTCGGCTACCTGCCCAACCAGGACGCGCCGCCGGTCCAGTCCGGCCAGGCCGTGGGCGCCAACCCGCTGCCCGGCTACACGCTGGCGCCGATCTACCCGTGGGGCATCGACTACTACGCGATGAACTTCCAGTCGACCGTCTCCGACCACGCGGCCATCTTCAAGCAGCTGTACTTCCGGCAGGCGATGGCCTACCTGATGGACCAGGAGGCGATCATCAAGGGCCCGCTACGCGGGTACGGCGCGGTCACCGTGGGCCCGGTGGCCGCGACACCGGCGACCTCGTGGCTATCAACCCAGGGCCGGCAGGGTGACCCGTTCCCGTACAACCCCGGCAAGGCCAAGAGCCTGCTGACCAGCCACGGCTGGACCGTGGTCCCGAACGGGGTCACCACCTGCACCAACGCGGCCCTCTGCGGCCCGGGTATCAGCAAGGGAACCACGCTGGACTTCAACTTCGCGTACGAGAGCGGCGTTACCTGGGTCCAGGAGGAGATGATCAGCCTGCAGTCCAACGCCGCGCAGGTCGGGATCAAGCTGAACCTGCAGCCCAAGCCGTTCGCACAGGTGATCGCGGTGGCCGGCGGCAACTGCGTGGTCACCAAGTCGCCGTGCAACTGGGACCTGGCGAACTGGGGCTTCGGCTGGTCGTTCTCGCCCGACTACCTGCCGACCGGGGAAGAGCTGTTCATGTGCGGCGCGGTCTCGAACTCCGGCGGCTACTGCAACACCACCGACGACTCGATGATCGATCAGACGCTCACCAGCTCCAACCTGCAGCTCTTCTACCAGTGGCAGGACTTCCTGGCCCCGCAGCTGCCGGTGGAGTACCAGCCGAACGCCGCCTACACCCTGACCGAGGTCGCCGACAACCTGAAGGGAGTCCTGCCGCAGAGCCCGACGCTCAGCATCACCCCGGAGGACTGGTACTTCGTTAAGTGACGCAGGGCCTGACTGGCCGGACCGCGGCGGTAACCGGCGCAGGGCACGGAATAGGGGCTGCGATCGCCCAGGCGCTAAGCGACCAGGGCGCAAACGTCCACGGCGTCGACAAGGACGTCGCCGACCTGACCAGCCCCGATGCCGTCCGGGAGTTCTTCGCCGCGGTCGGCCCGGTGGACATCCTCGTCAACAACGCCGGCGGCGTCTGCGGCCAGGTCGGCCGGCCGCTGGAAGAGGTGACCGACGAGGACTGGCGGCAGGTGGTGGACGCCAACCTGACCAGCACCTTCCTGTGCACGAGGGCGGTGGTGCCGGCGATGAAGGCGCGTCGCTGGGGCCGGATCGTGAACATCTCCTCGGGCGCCGGCCGCACCGTCAGCCTGACCGGGATCCAGGCCTACGCCAGCGCCAAGGCGGCCCAGATCGGGTTCACCCGGCAGATGGCGCACGAGCTCGGGCCGTTCGGCATCACGGTCAACTGCATCGCCCCGGGGTTCATCCTGTCCAACCCGACCACGCAACGACAGTGGGAGAGCTACGGGGAGGCGGGACAGGAGGCGCTGGTGCGAGGCATCGCCATGCGGCGCCTGGGGACACCCGCGGACATCGCCAACGGCGTGCAGTTCTTCGTCGCCGACCGATCGTCCTGGGTGACCGGGCAGACGATCTCGATCGACGGCGGTCATGCTCTCCTTTGACCCCGCCGATTCCGCCTACCTGGCCGAGCTGGCCGAGTTCGTCGCCGTGCCCAGCATCAGCCGGGACGCCGATAGCGGCACGATGCACGCCGCGGCGCAGTGGCTGGCCGGGCAGTTGGCGTTCGCGGGCGGCCGGGTGGTGCAGGCCGACGGCCATCCGGTCGTTCTCGGTGAATGGCGGGAGGCCGCCGGCGCGCCCACCGTCCTGGTCTACGGGCACTACGACGTGCAGCCGACGGGGTCGGAGGCCGAGTGGGTAACGCCGCCGTTCGAGCTGACCGTGGACGGCGATGTCGTCCGGGGCAGGGGCGCGAGCGACGACAAGGGGCCCGTGTACATCGTGCTCAAGACCGCACAGGCGTTCATCGCCCAGGAGGGCCGGCTGCCGCTCAACGTGAAGTTCCTCCTCGAGGGCGAGGAGGAGATCGGCAGCCCGCACCTGGCGGACTTCGTCGCCGCGCACGCTACGGAACTGGCCGCCAACGTCGTCATCTCCGCCGACGGGGCGATGTGGCGGCCGGACGAGCCCTCGGTCGCGGCGATGTCGAAGGGCCTCGTCTCGATGGACATCGTCGTCGAGGGCGCCAGCACGGACCTGCACTCCGGACGGTACGGAGGAACTGTCGCCAATCCGCTGCACGTCCTGGCCAGCATCCTGGCCAGCCTGCACCGCCCGGACGGGAAGGTCGCCGTCGCAGGCTTCTACGACGGCATTCCCGAACTGACCCCGCAGCGCCGCCGCGAGCTGGCCGATATCTCCTTCGACGCTGCGCGCTACCTGGCCGACCTGGGCTTGACCGAACCGCACGGCGAGCCCGGGTACACCACCCTGGAGCGCCTCTGGGAGCGGCCGACGCTGGAGGTCAACGGCCTGCGCGGCGGCGGGAAGTACACCGTGATCCCCCATGTAGCGGTGGCCAACGTGTCCTGCCGCCTGGTGCCCGGCCAGGATCCGGACGCCGTGATCGAGGCCATCACCGCTCACGTCGCCGCCCGGCCGGCCCCAGGCGTGCGCGTCGAGGTGCGCGCCGACCAAGCCCGGGTGCCGGCTTACACCATCCCGGCCGACCACCCGGCCATCCAGGCGGCCACCGCCGCACTCGAAGCGGTCTATCCCGGTCAAAAGGTCCTGCAGACAGCCATCCCCGGGACGCTTCCCGCCGCGGCGCTGTTCGAGCAGTTGCTCGGGGTCAAGACACTGTTCTTCTCGTTCTCCACGGCCGACGAGAAGCTCCACGCGCCGAACGAGTACCTGCGCATCCGCAGGCTGAGGGAGGGAATGCGCGCTTGGGAACAACTGTGGCGCCTGCTCGCGGACGGCCCGCACCGGCTGGCCGCCGCCGGGGGCGGCCAGCATGACTGACGGCTACGCGGCGTACTCCTATCTGGCCGCAGGCCAGGACTACCGCAGCTTCGAGCTGGCCCCCGAGTTCGGCCGGGTACCCCCGTACGCGGACGGCCTGACCGCCGAGCAGCACGAGCGAGCGCAGCGGCTGCTGCGCGACAGCCTCGTGATCAGCCTGCACGATCATCCGGTCAGGTTCCCGCTGCGGATGGAGGAGACCCCCGAGTACAACCGCACCGGGCGCCAGCACGCCGCCTACGCGGGCCTGGCAGCGTCGGGGATGACCGTCGTGTTCGACAACATGATGGACGGCACGGCGTGCGTCACCGGGAACGCCCCGTGGCGGTGGGACGACATCATCACCGACCTGGGGATGCGCCAGGCGGACCTGGCCCACCAGGACCGCGTCACGGTGGTCCGCACCGTGGCCGACATCGGCGAGGCGCACCGCTCCGGCCGGGTCGGGCTCGTGTTCGGGCTGGAGTCAGCCACGCCGATCGAGAACGAATTGGACCGGCTCGACGTGCTGTACGGCCTCGGCCTGCGGCAGATCGGCATCGCCTACTCAGACGCCAACGCGCTCGGCGCGGGCCTGGCTGAGCGCAGCGACGCCGGCCTCACCGCGTTCGGCCGGCGGGCGGTGACGCGGATGAACAAGCTCGGGCTGGCCATCGACCTGTCCCACGCGGGCGACCGTACCGCCCTGGACACCTGCGAGCAGAGCGAGCGCCCGGTCTTCATCACCCACGCCGGGGCCCGTGCGGTCTGGGCTACCCCGCGCATGAAGCCCGACGACGTGCTGCGCGCCGTCGCCGGGACCGGCGGCGTCATCGGGATGTCGGCGGCCCCGCACACGACGCTGTCCGCCGCGCACCCCCGGCACTCGATCGAGTCGGTCATGGACCACTTCCGCTACTGCGTCGACCTGGCCGGGATCGACCACGTCGCGTTCGGCCCGGACACGCTGTACGGCGACCACGTGGCCCTGCACCGGATTTTCGCCCACCTGCTCAGCATCAGCGCCATGCGAGGGCCGTCCTTCGACCCGGTCGCCTACGTCGACGGCCTGGAGAACCCCACGGAGAACTTCGCCAACATCACCGGCTGGCTGGTCCAGCACGGGTACGACGACACCGAAATCCGCGCCGTCCTCGGCGGCAACATCTACCGGACCCTGCAGTCGATCTGGGTGTTACCGCACCATGCCAAAACGCCGCTCGAAGGCCAGCGCCTTCTCGATCAGGCTCGCGGCGGCGAGCAACGCCATGTCGGCGCCGCGTGGGGCGGACAGCTGGATCCCGACGGGGAGCCCGTCAGACCACCCGCAGGGCAGGACCAGAGCCGGGTCCCCGGCGATGTCGATCATGTCCTTCACCGCGACGGGAACCCCGTGCAGGGGGCCCTCCGCCCGGCGGGCGGGCGCGGCGAACACGCTGACCACCGCGTTCAGCGCCCCGCCGAGGCGCAGCGTCCGCTCGCAGGCGGCCAGGAGCTCGAGGTTGGCGACCTCACAGGTCCGCTCGCCCCGCTCGATGGCCTGGATCAGCCGCCCGGTCAACGTGGTCAGGGGGCCGTCCAGGTCGCGGAGCAGGTCGTCGACCTCGGTCTTCCGCTTGCGGACCATCAGGTCGCGGTAGATGCCGCTGTGCGACTTCGCGCTTGCGCGGTTGAAGGCGACCAGGCGGGCCAGCGAGCCTTCGAGGTCGCCCGGGTCGAAGCCGTCGAAGGCCTCCGGGCGCACCGGCGCCTGGGCGAGCACTTCGCTGGCTATCGCGAGCATGAGCGGCCGCCACCTCGGGTCCTCCAGGGAGTCGGCGATCGACAGATCCGAAACCGCCCCGGCGTAGAGCATGGCCCCGTAGGCCTCCTTGCCCCACAGGTAGCCCATGATGTTGCCGGTCGGCGCCGCGTACGGCAGGGCCGCGGCCAGTTCGCGCGCCCGCTCGCTGATGCCGCCCCCGGGTTCCCCGACCCGGAAGGTCCCGACGTTACCCTGCATGATCAGCCCCGGTTCCAGCCAGTCCGCACCGAAGTTCACGAAGCTGGCCAGCACGCGTTCGGGCCCGACCACGGCGGCCAGGGTTCCGGTCGTCAGGCCGTTCTGGAAGCTGACGACGTACCCGGCAGGCGCGAGACGCCCGCGAACAAGCTCGGCCGCGGCCGCGGTGTGGCGGCTCTTCACCGCCACGGCCACCCGCGGCAGCACGGCGGGAAGGTCGTCCGGCAGCACGGCCCTGGCCTGCACCGTGAAGTTCTCGACGGGGCCGCAGATCGACAGGCCCCGCCGGTTGATCGCCTCCACGTGCGCGGGATCGGCGTCGCAGAGCAGGACGTCATGACCGTCACGGATCAGGTGGGCGCCGATGGTGCCGCCGATGGCACCGGCGCCGATAATCGTGAGCTGCACCGGAGCGGCAACTAGCTTTCGCTGGTCATGTCGACGGCCGCCGGCTGGTAGGCCGGCTCGGAGTGCTCGCTGAGATCAAGGCCAGCACCCTCATCCTCCGCACTCACCTGCAGGCCGACCAGGTGATCGGTGACCCAGAGGATGATCCAGGTCATGACGAACGGGTAGACGATTCCGGCGACAGCCAGCACCGCCTGCCGGCCAAGCTGAGTCCAGCCGCCGGCCTCGCCGGCGGCGTTCACCGCGAGGCTGGCGAAGACGCCGGTGAGCAGAACCCCGATCGCGCCGCCCACCATGTGCACGCCGACCACGTCCAGGGAGTCGTCGTAATGGAAGATGTCCTTCAGGTGAACGGCGCCGTAGCACAGCAATCCGGCCGCGGCGCCGATGATGATCGCCGCCCACGGCTGCACGTAACCCGACGCCGGGGTGATCGCCGCCAGCCCGGCCACGGCACCGGCGGCGATGCCCGTGCCTGATGGCTTGCGGCGGCGCCACCACTCGATCCCCATCCAGGCGAGCATCGCGGTGCACGCCCCCAGTTGCGTGTTCACCAGCGCGTAGCCGGCGACCTGCCCCGCGGACACCGCGCTGCCCGCGTTGAAGCCGAACCAGCCGAACCACAAGATCCCCGCGCCGAGCAGCACCAGCGGCACGCTGTGCGGCCGTTCGAGCTGGTGCCGCCGCTTCAGGTACATCGCGGTGGCCAGCGCCGCGGCGCCGGCCAGCTCGTGGACCACCGAGCCGCCGGCGAAGTCGATCGCGTGCAGTCCGCCTGAGCCGAGAAACCCGCCGCCCCACTCCCAATGCGCGAACGGGCTGTAGACCAGCAGCGACCACAGCCCGATAAAGACCAGGTAGCCGCGGAAGCGCATCCGCTCACTGAACGCCCCCGCGATGAGCGCCGGGGTGATCACGGCGAACTTCATCTGGAAGGCCATGTACACCAGCGAAGGGATCGTGGGGGCGTAGCTGTTCGGCGTGCCGTTGACGCCACGCAGCATCACCCATTGCAGGCTGCCGATCACCCCGCCCCAGTGATTGCTGCCGAACGCCAGCGAGTATCCGATAATCACCCACAGCAGGCTGATGACGCCGATGGCCACGAAGGACTGGACCATCGTCGCGATCACGTTCTTCGCGCCGACCAGCCCGCCGTAGAACAGCGCGAGCCCCGGCATCATGAAGAACACCAGCGCCGTCGAGGTCAGCATCCAGGCGGTATCACCAGCATTGATGTGCACGCCAACCTCCCCATGACTACGGCGCCCTTGCCGCGGCAGGCTGCTGATCACCGTAGCCCATCGCCGGTTCGCGTACCTTACGTGCGCGGTTGCTGATGGCGTTCTGTGATCAACGAGCCAGGCGGCCCGTGGCAGGCGTCATCCGGTGCAGAAGTAGACGGCGAGCGGCAGCACCGCGGCCTGGCCCGCGGCCCGCGCCGTGACGTCGAAGCAATGGCGGTCGACCCAGAGCAGCCGCGGATCGGTCGTCGTCGGTGACTGCAGGAAGGTGGCGACCGCGCCGGTCTGGACCAGGTGCTGGACCGTGGCCAGGGTCGGCTCGGGAATGGTGCCGGTGAAGCCGCCGATCGGCAGCACCTCCAGGCCGCTGGCGTAGATGAACGGGGCGGCCAGCACGGCCGTCTGGGTCGCCATCAGGTACGGCTCGGCCGCGTTGGCCTTCTCCAGCGCGGCCAGCGCCGGCCTGATGTCGAAGCCTGCCGCCAGGAACCGCGTGATGTCAGCGGTCTCGCGAGCCGACTCGAACGGCGTCTGGAACGGCCCGAGCCCGCTCGTCACCACCGACGCGGCGGCCACGGCGGGCACGATCAGCGCGGCCGCCGCGGCCAGCGTGAGGCCGGCCACGGCCAGCCCGGCGGCTCGCCGGCGCCACGCCGCGGCCGCGAGCGAGCAGAAGGCGGCCACGGCCAGGCCGATGAGCGCGGCCCGCAGCCAGCCGGGCAGGCCGGTCCCGCTGGCGGGCAGCAACCAGGCCCCGTACGCGGCGGTAGCGGCCAGCGCGGCGGCGACGGCCAGCCAGGTCCAGCGCGCCTGGCGGTGCCGCCAGGCGAGCACGATCCCGATGGCGGTCAGGCTCGCGATGGCGGGCGACAGCGCGGCCAGGTAGTAGGTGTTGATCGTCGTGGCCGCCGAGAAGATCGCGAACAGCACCACCAGCCAGATCCCCCACAGCAGCAGCCCGGCCCGCACGGGGTCGCCGCGCGGCTCGCGGCGCCGCGCGGCCAGGCCCGCCAGCAGGGCGACCAGCGCCGCCGCCAGCAGCCAGCCGGAGTCGCGGCCCAGTTCGCCGGTGAGCAGCCGGTCCCAGGACGGCGGGGGCGAGATGGGCAGCCCGAGCCTGATGGTCCGGTTCACGAGCTGGTCGGGCGTGGCCTGGTCAAGCCGGCCGAATCCGTTGTAGACGAAGACCTGCGCGAAGACCGAATCATGGCTACTGCCGTCGACGTAGGGCCGCGACCCGGATGGCCAGAGGGTGACCACGCTCATCCAGCTCAGCGATACGGCCGCGGCCAGCAGCAGCATCGCGCCGCACCGCCGCGCCCGCCGCAGCCAGCCGCCCGGCGCGGCGACCAGGTAGCAGGCCGCCAGCGCGGGCAGCACCAGCCACGCCTCGAGCATCTTGGCCTGGAAGGCCAGGCCGATCCAGACGTCGGCCAGCAGCAGCGGCGCCAGGCGGCCGGTGATGACCGCGGAAACGACCGAGTCGGCCGCCAGCACCGCGAGCAAGATCATCAGCGTGTCGGAGATGTTGCCGCGGTTCAGCGCGGTCGTCGCGGGCGAGATCGCCAGGATGCCGGCCGCCAGGAGCCCGGCCGCCGATCCCGCCAGGCGGCGCACCGCATGGTAGAGCACGAGTACGGTCAGCGTGCCCTCGATGATCTGCGGCAGCACCAGGGCCCCGTTGCGCGCTCCGAATAGCCCGGCCGAGATGGCCTGCAGCCACAGCGCGCCGGGGAGCTTGTCGGTCGTGACCGTGCCCGCCGGATCGAACGCCCCGAAGAAGAAGTTGGACAGGCCCGTCGTCATGCTGCGGGCGGCGGCCGCGTAGTAGATCTCGATGTTCACCGGGCGGGTGGACCGCCACGCGTACGAGCACGCCGACGCCGCGGCGATCAGCAGCAGCAACGGCCCGGCCCACGCCGGCTGGTCCCCGGCGCCCGGCCGGTGAGCGCGCGTCCAGCCCGCCGCGCGGGCGGCCAGCTCGCGCCAGAAACCGAGCCAGGTCGTCGGCAGCGGCCGGCTGGCCACGGCGGCTGACATGGCTCCGGACGGTACCGTGCCGAGGCTCGGCGATCAAGCTGCGGGGCGCGCGGGCGAGCCTGAGGGGTGCGCCACCGTCGTTCGGCAAAAATCTCAATCTGCCGAACGAGCGGTGGTGCACGGCCCGGTACCCGCAAAGCGGCGGGTGGCGACGCCACAGCGCGGTGTGACTAGCTGGTTCCGGCCCTGGTGGTCAGCGGCGGCGCCTCGAGGCCGCAGTGCAGGCATTCCGCCGGCTCGGGCGCGGGGACCGCCGCCTGGCGCGCCGGATCGGAGATGGTCACCGCCGCCAGCAGCCCGCCTGCGACGCACAGCGCGGCGGCGATCAGCACCGCGGTCCGGAATCCGGCCGCGAGCGCGTGCGGGTGCAGGTAGCTGGTGCCGGTGATGCCGGCCAGCGCCGGCAGCACGGCGACGGCCAGCAGGCCGCCGAACCGGGCTACGTCGTTGTTGACCGCGGAGGCGATTCCCGACTGCTCCGAGGGTGCGGAGCTCATGGCGGTTGAGGTCAGCGGTGCCACCGTGATCGCGAGCCCGAGCCCGAAGACGAGGACGGCCGGCAGGACGTAGACGACGTAATTGGACCCGTGGGTGGCGAACGTGAGCAGCGCGAAGCCCGCGCCGCACACGATCGGGCCGACGCTCATCTGCAGGCGCGGCCCGATCCGGCTCGCGAGCCGGCCGGAGCGGGCGGAGAGCAGCAGCATGATGAAGGTCAGCGGGAGGAACGCGAGCCCCGATTCCAGCGGCGAGTAGCCGTCCACGATCTGCAGTTCCACCGGCACCAGGAAGGTCGCCCCGGTCAGCGCCGCGTACACGATGAACGTGACCGCGTTCGTCGCGGAGAACTGGCGCGACCGGAAGATCGAAAGTGGCAGCATCGGCGAGGCGGCGGTGCGCTCCCTCGCCAGGAAGGCGGCCAGCCCCAGCACCCCCACCAGGGTCATGGCCAGCACCGCGGGCGATGACCAGCCGAGCGTGGGAGCCTCGATGAAGGCGAACGTGATGCCGGTGAGGAACACCACCGCGGCCAGCGCCCCGGCCTCGTCGATCCGGCCGGTGGCGGTGGGATCCCGTGACTCGGGCACGTGCCGTAGGCCCAGCGCGATGACCGCGACGGCGATGGGCAGGTTGATGAAGAAGATCCACCGCCACGACGCGGCCGTGATCAGGTAGCCGCCGAGCAGCGGGCCGGCGGCAGTGGCTACCCCGCCCAGCCCAGACCAGGCCCCGATCGCCCGGCCGCGGTCGGCGGGCACGAACGACGCTTCGAGGATGGCCAGGCTGCCCGGCGTGAGCAGGGCCCCGCCCACGCCCTGCAGCGCCCGCATGATGATCAGGAACACCGCGCTCGGGGCGAACCCGCACGCGGCGGAGGCCAGTGCGAACCACACGACGCCGATCAGGTACACCCGCTTCCTGCCGTACCGATCGCCGAGGGACCCGCCGATCAGCAGGAACGCCGCCAGGGTCAGGGTGTATCCGGTCATCACCCATTGCAGCGCGCTGACTCCGGTGTGGAACTGGCGGCCGATGGTCGGCAGGGCGATGTTGACCACCGTCGCGTCGAGGGCGGCGATCCCCGAGCCCAGCACCGTCACCGCCAACACCCAGCGCCCGGGCCCCGTGGAGTACCGCAGGGCGGGAGCATCCGTCGTGGTCATGGCAGGAACTCGTGCGCCGCGCGGACCAGGAGCGCGAGCTTGGCGCGCTGTGCCTCGGCGGTGATGGCGTTGCCGGCCACCGAGGTGGCGAAGCCGCACTGGGGGCTGAGGGCCAGGCGTTCGGCGTCGATCAGGGCGCGCGCCTCACCCACGCGGGCCCCGATCTGCTCCAGCGGCTCGACCTGCGACCGCTTCGTGGTGACCAGGCCCAGCACCACAACCTTGTCTGCGGGTACCAGGTTCAGCGGGTCAAAGGTGCCCGAGCGCTCGTCGTCGTACTCCAGCAGCAGCCGGTCGGCGTGGACGCCGCCGAACACCGGGGCGGCGATCGCGTCGTACCCGCCGGAGACCAGCCAGCGGCTGAGCTGGTTGCCGCGGCACAGGTGGAAGCCGAACGTGGCCGGGCGGCCTGCGTCGATGACCGCGTTGTCAAGCTCGATGCCGTATCCCAGCCAGCGTTCGGCCGGCCAGCCGCGCTCCTCATAGAACGCCCGCCAGCCCGGTTCGATCAGCAGCGGGTAGTGCGGCGCATCCAGCTGAATATAGGTGCAGCCCAGCCGGACCAGTTCCCTTGACCTCGTCGCACAGCACCTGCACCACGTCGGCCAGGAACGCGTCCAGCGTGGGGTAGGCGGCGGTGGAGCGCTGCGGCGACCAGAGGTTGGCGAACAGCGACGGGCTGGGCAGCGTGACCTTCGCCTGCCGGTGCGTACAGCCGCGCAGGAACGCGAACTCCTCCGCCGCCAGGTTGCGCCGCTTGCGCAGCGGAGCGATAACCGCCAGCTCCGCGGGCCGCGCGACCGTGACGTCACCCACCTCGGCCGAGTACCAGGCTCCCCACAGCCAGGCGTTGACATCCACGCCGGTAAACCCGTCGCACGCCGCGGTGAGCTCGCTCTGGAACGACTCGCGCCGCATCTCGCCGTCGTTCACGACCGGCAGGCCGACGTCCTCCTGCATCGCGACGACCTCGCGCACGGCCCGGTCCTCGGCCGCCTTCAACCCGGCCGGGGTCAGCTCGCCCCGGGCGTACGCATCGCGGGCCTCGCGCAGGTAACCCGGGCGGAGCAGGCTTCCGACGTGCTCCACCCGCGCCTTCACCGTCACGACACCCAGCGTCCCACACCAGCCCAGCCCGGATACCGTCGACTTGGCTAGCGCCGCCGGGTCACTGTGCGGTCGGCCCCCGCGAACTGCAGGCCGGCGATCATGTCGTCCCCGGCGGACGGCAGCGTCGGGGACTTCGCCCGGGTCGACGCGCTGGAAAACACCCTGCGGACCTGCCTCGGCCTCCCGCCGCTGTGAAGACGCCGGCGCATTCGCCAGGCGGCGCCCCTGTTTTCCGCTTGCGATACCCGGTGCCGGGTTACACCTGGCCTGCCGGGACGGGCGGTTCCTCGGGGCGCTCGAAGGCGGCGGAATACAGGTAGCTGGTCGCCAGGCTGCGATAAGGCCGCCACCTCTCGGCGGTCGCCAGGACCTCCTGCTGGGTCGGCAGGTGGTCGAGCTGGTAGGCGGCCCGGACCGCCTTCCTGAGCGCCAGGTCGCCCGGCAGGACGACGTCTTCTCGCCCCAGCGCGACCAGGAGAGCGCCCTGGGCGGTCCACGGACCGATCCCAGGAACCGCGGTGAGCTGGGCCATGACCTCGTCGTCGGGCAGCCCGGCGAGGACGTCCTCGTCCAGCCGGCCGTCAGAAAACCGCGCCGCCAGGTCGCGGAGCGTCCCCACCTTCCGCCAGGACAGGCCGGCCTCGCGGATCCGGCCGGGATCGATGGCCAGCAGTTCGGTGGGGGAGGGGAGATGCCCGCCGAACAGATCCTCGATGCGGCCCAGGATCCGGCGGGTCGCGGCGACGGAAAGCTGCTGCCCGGCGACCTGGAACAGCAGGGCACCGTACAGGTCCATCGCCGGCAGCTGAGCGAGCCACGCCCTCGGGTCGAAGTCCGGCCGCCCGTCGATGAGCCGCGCCAGCACGGGGTCGGCGCCGCGGAGGTGGGCCCGCGCCTGCCGCAGCCACCCGGCGCGGTCGGAATCCTCGCTCACGAGCCCGCTCCCTTCACTGTGCGGGGTTACCCTGTCACCATCATCGCCCCTGCCGCTGACAATTCGCCTCTGTCCGCTCCGGGTCGCCTCTGCCGGCTCCCGGCGCGGGGAAGTGATGGGCGTTGGGTGCCCTTACTCCCATCTATCGGGTGCCGGTGCCCCAACGCCCATTCCCGCGCCGCGGGGCGAACCGGCGGGCCCGCCGGCTACCCGGCCCGGGCGTCGAGCGCCGCAGCCGGTTCCGCGCAGCCTCGCGCGATCGCTTCCAGCGACAGGCCGAGGGCCGCGGCCAGCGCGGCGATGGTGAAGAAGGCGGGGGTGGCGATGCGGCCGGTCTCGATCTTCCGCAGCGTCTCCGCGGGAACGCCGGACACCGCCGCGATCTCGGCCATGCTCCGTGCCCCGCGCGCCTCCCGGAGCAGCATGCCGAGCCGCTGCCCGCGTGCGTGCTCGTGATGGCTCAGTGGCGGTCGGACCATACCGTGATAGTAATACCGGTATAGTTATACCGCAAAGGGAGGTGCGTGCCACGTGGTCGAGCTCAAGACGCCGGCGGAGATCCAGGCCATGCGCGCCGCGGGCCAGGTCGTCGCCCACATCCTGGCCACCGTCCGCGCCGAGGCGAAGGCGGGGACGCGGCTGACCGAACTGGACGAGGCGGCCCGCACCGTGCTCTCGCAGGCCGCGGCCACCTCCCCGTTCCTCGGCTACCAGCCGTCGTTCGCCCCCGTCCCGTTCCCGGCCGTCATCTGCACGTCCGTCAACGACGCCGCGCTGCACGGCATCCCGAGCCGGTACCAGCTCGCCGACGGCGACCTGCTCAGCGTGGACTGCGGCGCGGTGCTGGACGGGTGGGCGGCCGACGCCGCGATCTCCTTCACCATCGGGCCGCCGCGCCCGGCCGACGCGCGCCTGATCAGGACCACCGAACTAGCGCTGCGGGCCGGCATCGCCGCGGCGGTCCCCGGCGGGCGCGTCGGGGACATCTCGGCCGCGATCGGCGCCGCCGGGCGCGCGGCGGGCTACGGGATCTGCACCGACTTCGGCGGCCACGGCGTCGGCCGCGCGATGCACGAGGACCCGCACATCGCCAACGAGGGACCGCCAGGCCGCGGCCGCAGGCTCGTCCCCGGCCTGGTCATCGCGATCGAGCCGTGGTTCCTGGCCGGCGGCCGGGACAGCTACCGCATCGACGGCGACGGGTGGACCATCCGCAGCGCCGACGGCAGCCGCGCCGCCCACGCCGAGCACACGGTCGCCATCACCCCGGACGGCCCGCAGGTCCTGACCCTGCGCTGACCCGTACTGGAGGTGATGATCATGGTTTCCGTACCGGCGGGCGTTTCCCGCACTCTGGCGGCTCAGCTGCCGCAGGCGGCTCCGGGCAGCAGGGTCCGGGTCGAGGGCTGGGTGCACCGCCGCCGGGTGCTGGCCACGGTGACGTTCCTCATCGTGCGGGACCGTTCAGGCCTGGCGCAGGTGGTCATCCGTGACCCGCGTGTCCTGGAGGCGGTGCGCGGCTTCGGTGAGGAGACGGTGGTCGCGGTCACCGGCGTGGTGACCCGTAACCAGGCCGCACCAGGCGGCGTCGAGGTGACCGAACCGCAGATCACGCTGCTGAGCGAGCCCGCGCAGGCGCCGCCGGTCGATTTGTGGCGGCCTGCCCTGGACGCCGGGCTGCCGACGGTGCTGGACCACGCGGCGGTGACCTGGCGGCACCCGGCCCGCCGCGCGAGATGGGAACTGGCCGCCGCGTCACTTCGCGGCTTCCGGGCCGCCATGGACGGCTGGGGGTTCACCGAGATCCAGACCCCCAAGTTCGTGTCGTCGGCCACCGAGTCCGGCGCCAACGTCTTCGAGGTCGACTACTTCGGGCGGCCGGCCTACCTGGCCCAGTCACCGCAGTTCTACAAGCAGGTCATGGTCGGCGTCTTCGAGCGCGTCTACGAGACCGGGCCCGTATTCCGGGCCGAGCCGCATGACACCGCCCGGCACCTGGCCGAATACGTGTCGCTGGATGCCGAGGTCGGCTTCATCAGTGACCACCGCGATGTGCTGGCCGTGCTCAGGCACGCGGTGGCTGGCATGGCCTCGGCCGTCCGGGCCCAGGCCGGGCCCGCTGCCGAGCTGCTGGGCGTCAGCGTCCCTGAGGTCCCCGAGCAGATCCCGGTGATCCACTTCAGCGACGCGCTGAAACTGGTCGGCGCGCCCGAGGACGAACCTGACCTGGCGCCTGCCCACGAGCGGGCGCTGGGATTGTGGGCGGCCGAAACCTACGGCAGCGAGTTCATCGCGGTCGAGGGCTACCCCATGCGAAAGCGGCCGTTCTACACCCACCCGCAGCCCGGCGACGCGCGGTGGTCCAACAGCTTCGACCTGGTGTTCCGCGGCCTTGAGCTGGTGACAGGCGGGCAGCGCCTGCACCGGTACTCCGATTACCTGGCGGCTATCCAGGCGCAGGGCGAAGATCCCGCGGCGTACTCGGACTACCTGGAAGCCTTCGCGCACGGCATGCCACCGCACGGCGGGTTCGCGATCGGGCTGGAACGGTGGACCGCCCGCCTGACCCAGTCGGAAAACATCAGGGAGGTCGCCCTCTTCCCCCGGGATCTGCGCCGCCTAAGACCGTGACGGAGCCGGGGAACACGGACTAAAAATGACGATGGAGTCACGCGAGGAGCCGCGAGCCGGGTCGCCGGGTCCGGAGGACGGTGTCGATCTGCACCGGATCGTCGGCCATCGCGATGACTGGCGGCAGGACTTCAGCCGCCCGACCTGGCGGCCGCCGGTCTTCGGCTGTTTGTCCCAGCCGATGGCAGCGGCCGCGTGCACGTCCATGTCTGCGAGCGCGGCAGCGCCCAGCACCGCCGCCATGTCGCGGTCCGTGACTACCTTCGCGCGCATCCTGACGAAGCGCGCACGTACGCAGATGTGAAGCGGGACGCTGCCCGCCTGGCTGCGGGCCGCCGGCTGGCTTACTCGCAGGCCAAGAATCGGTACCTGCAAGCGCTTGAACAGACCGCGCTGCGCTGGAGCGAATCGCTGCGCGAGCCATAGGCGCTCCCGCGTCCGGGTGAGCGAGACCTGCTCGACATCGACACGTGATTCCCTGCGGACGGCAGCGGCACGTCGCCGGACCGCTGCCGTCCGGGTTTGGAACTCCTACTTCCCTTTCTTGCCCTTCTTGCCCTTCTTGCTCTTCTTGGCCACGTGGATCACCCCCGCTTCCCGGTCCGGGTACGTCAACGAAATGTTGACCAAGCCGTCAACGTATCATTGACCGGGACCGGATGTCGAATACGCTTGGATGGTGGCCTCCAAGAGCCCCGCCAAGCGGATCCTTGTTGCGCTCGGCGCTCTCGACGCCGCCGAAGGGCCGATCAGCCGGCTCCAGGCCGTGCGCCGCCTGCGAGAAGCGGCAGAGGAGCTTGAGGCCGCTCAGGTTCAGGCCGCCCGCAAGGCCGGAGTCACGTGGATCGAGATCGGCGCGTGCTACGGACTGACCAAGCAAGGCGCTCAGCAACGCTTCCGAGGTACCCGCAACCACGCCAAGGCCGTCACCGCGACCCCAGCAGGCACCAAGGCCGAGCCGGTAGCGTGACCCGCAGCGGCCCGGCCGGCGGCTACTTAAGCGAGGGTGGCCAGCCGCTTGGCCGCCTGCCGGGCGGCTTCGGGATGCCCGGAATCCACGGCCATCTGGTAGCTGGCCCGCGCGGGCCCTGGGTTCGCGTGGCTGCTGAGCAGGTTCCCGAGGTAGACCATGGCCCAGGGGGCCACATCCGGGTGACCGGAATCGATGGCGATCTGGTAGGCCGAGATCGCCTGCCGGTACCGGGCCTGCCGCTTGTACAGGTGCCCGAGGTTCCGCGCCGCGACGGGCGAGTGCTCGCGATGACCGGAGTTGACCGCCTGCCGGTAGGCCTCCTTGGCGCCCTCGATGTCGCCGTGCTGGCCGAGCACCAGGCCCAGGCGGAACGCGGCCGCTGGAGCGTACTCGGGGTCCCGGGAAGCCATCGCCTGCTCAAACGCCGACCGCGCTCCTTCGACGTCGCCCTGCTCGGCCAGAGCGGTGCCCAGACTGAAGGCGGCCGCCGGGTCAGGCGCGGCCAGGGCGGCCTCATCCGGGGCGGCGGCCCGGGCCCGCCAGAACGCCTTCAATTCCGCTTCCCGGTCATACTCCCCGGTGTATCACAGGCGCTCGAGGAATGCCGCCCGGGCGGCTCGCGTTGACGCGCTGGTGAAGAAGATTGGCTTCTTGTCGTTCGGGCACTGGTCATCCTCACCGGGCTCGCAGACGCGGTCGGCGTCGGACGCATTGCTGCAGTCGATCGAGCTGGCTGTGGCCGCCGAAGAGCTGGGCGCCGACGGTGCGTACTTCCGGGTGCACCACTTCGCCAGGCAGCTGGGATCTCCGTTCCCGCTGCTGGCGGCGATCGGCGCGCGCACCAGCCGGATCGAGATCGGCACGGCGGTCATCGACATGCGCTACGAGAACCCGCTGTACATGGCCGAGGACGCCGGCGCGGCCGACCTGATCTCGGGCGGCCGCCTCCAGCTGGGGATCAGCCGCGGCTCGCCGGAGCAGGTGATCGACGGCTGGCGATACTTCGGCTACGAGCCGCCAGAAGGTCAGACGGACGCCGACATGGCCCGCGGGCACGCCCAGGTGCTGCTCGAGGTGCTGCGCGGCGAGGGCTTCGCGCAGCCCAATCCGCGCCCGATGTTCGCGAACCCGCCCGGCCTGCTGCGCCCCGAGCCGTACTCGGCGGGGCTGCGGGAGCGCATCTGGTGGGGTGCCGCGTCACAGCGGACCGCTACGTGGGCGGCCGAGCTGGGCATGAACCTGCAGAGCTCCACGCTGATCACGAACGAGTCGGACAAGCCGTTTCACCGGCAGCAGGCTGAGCAGATCCAGGCCTTCCGTGACGCATGGCAGAAGGCTGGCCACGAGCGGGAGCCGCGGGTTTCGGTCAGCCGGAGCATCTTCGCCCTCGTCGATGACCGCGACCGGGCGTACTTCGGCCGCCGGAATCAGGACACCGACGAGATCGGGTTCATCGACGCGGAAACCCAGGCGATCTTCGGCCGTACGTACGCGGCCGAACCGGATGTGCTGATCCAGCAGCTCAAGGAGGACGAGGCGATCGCGGCCGCCGACACGCTGCTGCTCACCGTGCCCAACCAGCTCGGCGTCGACTACAACGCCCACGTCATCGACAGCATCCTCACCCACGTGGCGCCCGCGCTCGGCTGGCGATAAGCCGGCCGGCGATCAGCAAGATCTGCCCCGGTCAGCCCGGCCCCGGCGAGGTCTCGCGCCGTACCCGTCGCCCGGCCCTCTCTCAACCAAGAGAGCGCGTTTCCGCGGAAGCGGCTTGTGAATTTCCGCACAAGGCGTCTCCGCGGAAACGCGGTGGACGCGGTGGCCGCTGCCATTGCCGTAGCACAGCGCCCTGTCGGCCGCAGATGAGTGCACCACGGTTTATGGGGTGGCAATGGTGTTGGGCGGCCGGGAAGATGGCCGTGATGGATTCTGATGGTGCGGCTGAGCGGGCACGGCAGCGTGACCTTGTGCGCCGCGGATATGACGCGATTTCGCTGGTATACCGCAGAGATGACGGCGAGGCGGCCGCCTCCTCTGCTGAGGACGTCACCCGTTACGCCGGCTGGGCCGCGGAACTGGCTGGGCGGCTGCGGCCCGGCGCCCGGGTGGTGGACCTGGGCTGCGGGGCAGGGATACCGGCCACACGTGAGCTGGCCAGCTACGGACTGCAGGTGCTCGGTGTCGATTTCTCCGCGGTCCAGCTCCGCCGGGCCCGGCGGCTTGTCCCCGCGGCCCAGCTGGTGCAGGCCGATATGGCCGCGTTGCAGCTGAGGCCGGCCAGCGCAGACGCCGTGGTGGCCTTCTACTCCCTGATCCACGTGCCGGTCACCGACCAGCAAGCCTTGTTCCCGCGCATCCGCGGCTGGCTTCGTCCGGGCGGCTACTTCCTGGCGATCGTCGGAGCCGGGCGGTGGACCGGCACCGAGACATACCTCGGTGCCGACATGTTCTGGGACCACGCCGACACCGCCACCTACCTGCCCTGGCTGCGGGCAGCGCGGCTGATGCCGGTGTGGAACCGCTACATCCCAGAAGGAGACAGCGGCCATACCCTCGTACTTGCCGAAGCGTCGTAACGACCTCCAACGGGCCGCCTAGCGGCATGACGGTAAATCAATCGAGTTCCATCGCTGGTTCATCTACGGTGACACAGACAGGCCAACCTGGCGATAAGGGTCGGCTCCGGTTGTCCCCGCGAGGGGTTCAAGAAGGCCAGGAAGTAGACCCGGGCCGACCACCCGTCCAAGCCCGCAACGCGGCA